>NZ_JALDSX010000017.1 GCF_022748595.1 Brevibacterium sp. ZH18
GCACGGCCGCCTCGGCGATTCGAATCAGGCTGCGCGGACGCCAGGACTTCAAGAAGTCAGGACGCGCGGGCCTACATCAGAATGCGCGCTGCAGGACTGCCTGCTTGACCTCGGCGATCGCCTTGGTGATCTCGATGCCGCGGGGGCAGGCCTCGGTGCAGTTGAAGGTGGTGCGGCAACGCCACACGCCTTCCTTGTCGTTGAGGATCTCGAGACGCATGTCTCCGCCCTCGTCACGCGAATCGAAGATGAAACGGTGCGCGTTGACGATGGCAGCCGGTCCGAAGTACTGGCCGTCGGTCCAGAACACGGGGCACGACGAGGTGCACGAAGCGCAGAGGATGCACTTGGTGGTGTCGTCGAAAGCCTCGCGCTGCTCAGCGGACTGCAGGCGCTCACGTGTCGGCTCGTGGCCTGACGTGATGAGGAAGGGCATGATCTCGCGGTACGACTGGAAGAAGGGCTCCATGTCGACGATGAGGTCCTTCTCCAGGGGCAGACCCTTGATGGCCTCGACGGTGATCGTCTTGGACGTGTCAAGATCCTTGAGCAGGGTCTTGCAGGCCAGACGGTTGCGACCGTTGATGCGCATGGCATCGGATCCGCACACGCCGTGAGCGCAGGACCGGCGGAAGGACAGCGAACCGTCGATCTCCCACTTGATCTTGTGCAGGGCGTCCAGGACACGGTCGGTGCCGTACATCGTGACCTTGTACTCTTCCCAGTGCGCTTCCTCGTCGTTCTCAGGATCGAAACGAGCGATCTGGAAGGTGCAGTCGAAAGAGGGGATCGAACCGCTGTCGCCGGCGATGTGGTCGGGCAGGTCGATCTTCGATGCTGGTTCCGCAGTTGTGCTATCGGTGCTCATCAGTACTTACGCTCCATCGGCTGGTAACGGGTGACGATGACGGGCTTCGTCTCCAGGCGCATGCCGGGGATGCCTTCGGTCTCGGAATCGGGATCGAGGTAGGTCATCGTGTGATGCATGAATCCCTCGTCGTCACGCTTCGGGAAGTCTTCCCGGAAGTGGCCACCGCGTGATTCCTTGCGGTGGATGGCGGCAGTGGTGATGACCTCTGCGAGCTGAAGCAGGAAGCCCAGCTCCACTGCCTCGAGCAGGTCGAGGTTGTACCGCTTGCCACGGTCCTGGATGCCGACGTTGTCGTAGCGCTCGCGCAGTTTCGCGATCTCGTCCAGTGCGGCACGAAGAGTCTCGTCGGTGCGGAAGACCTGGACGTTGGCGTCCATGACTTCCTGCAGATCCTTGCGGATAGCACCGATGCGCTCGGTTCCGTCCGACGTCCGCATCTTTTCGAGCAGCGCGACGACGTCTCCTTCGGAACCTTCCGGGACCACGACGTCATCGGCGGTCTTCGCATATTCCGCGGCGGCGATGCCGGCGCGCTTACCGAAGACGTTGATGTCGAGCAGTGAGTTCGTGCCCAGTCGGTTCGAACCGTGCACGGACACGCAGGCGACCTCACCCGCGGCGTAGAGGCCGGGGATGACGGTGTCGTTGTCGGCCAGCACCTCTGCCTTGATGTTCGTCGGCACGCCGCCCATGGCGTAGTGCGCAGTCGGGAAGACCGGGACTGGCTCCGTGTACGGCTCGACACCGAGGTAGGTGCGAGCGAATTCGGTGATGTCGGGCAGCTTCGCATCGATGTGCGCAGGCTCGAGGTGGGTGAGGTCGAGCAGGACGTAGTCCTTGTTCGGACCGCAACCGCGGCCTTCGCGCACCTCGTTGGCCATCGAACGGGCCACGATGTCACGTGGAGCGAGGTCCTTGATCGTCGGAGCGTAGCGCTCCATGAAGCGCTCACCCTCCGAGTTGCGCAGGATCGCGCCCTCACCACGGGCCGCCTCGGAGAGCAGGATGCCCAGACCGGCGAGGCCTGTGGGATGGAACTGGAAGAACTCCATGTCCTCAAGCGGGATGCCCCGGTTGTAGGTCACGGCCATGCCGTCACCGGTCAGGGTGTGCGCGTTCGAGGTGGTCTTGAAGACCTTGCCCACGCCGCCGGTCGCAAAGACGACCGACTTGGCCTGGAAGACGTGGATCTCACCGGTGGCCAGTTCGTAGGACACGACGCCGGCCGGGCGGCGGACTCCGTCGACCTCGGTCATGATCAGGTCGAGGACGTAGAACTCGTTGTAGAACTCGACGCCGTGCTTGACGCAGTTCTGGTACAGAGTCTGGAGGATCATGTGGCCGGTGCGGTCGGCTGCGTAGCAGGAGCGACGAACCGGGGACTTGCCGTGGTCACGGGTGTGACCACCGAAGCGACGCTGGTCGATCTTGCCTTCAGGGGTCCTGTTGAAGGGCAGCCCCATCTTCTCGAGATCGAGGACGGCGTCGATGGCTTCTTTGGCCATCACCTCGGCGGCGTCCTGGTCGACCAGGTAGTCACCACCCTTGACGGTGTCGAAGGTGTGCCATTCCCAGTTGTCCTCTTCCACGTTCGCCAGTGCGGCGCACATGCCGCCCTGGGCGGCACCGGTGTGTGACCGGGTGGGGTAGAGCTTGGTCAGGACCGCTGTGCGTGCACGCTGGCCGGACTCGATCGCCGCGCGCATGCCTGCGCCACCGGCACCGACGATGACCACGTCGTAATGATGTACCTGCATGTTTCTCCTTTTATGCGGCCGAGCAGAACGACGCCAGCAGTGCTGGGTCGGCTCCGGCCGGGCAGGGATCGAAGGTGAAGATGACGAGCGTGCCGAGCACGATGACGATGGCCGAGGCGATGTAGAGGATCACCTGAAGGCTCATGCGGGTACCTGGCTTCTCGGCATAGTCCATGATGATGGTGCGCAGGCCGTTGGTGCCGTGCAGCATGGCCAGCCAGAGCATCAGGAGGTCCCAGATCTGCCAGAACGGGCTGGCCCATTTGCCTGCGACGAATCCGAAGTCGATGGCCTGAACGCCTTCGCCGGCCCACAGGTTGACGAAGAGGTGGCCGAAGATGAGGATCACGAGGACGATGCCGGAGACTCGCATGAACAGCCATGCGAACATCTCGAACTTCGAACGTGTTGACTTGTGCCGCGAGTAGCCGGTGCGCGGTGCCGGGATCGATGTTGTGCTCATGTCAGCCTCCGAACGTGTGCATCAGCTGGCGGGGCACGAAGGCGATCATGATGATGAGCCATACGATGATGACTCCCCAGAACAGCTTCTTCTGATTTTTCGGTCCGCTCTTCGAGAAGTCGACGAGAATGACGCGAAGACCGTTGAACGCATGGAATGCGATTGCGGCAACGAGTGCGATCTCGCCGAAGGCCATGACCGGAGTCTTATAGGTTCCGATCACGGCGTTGTAAGCCTCTGGCGAGACGCGGACGAGTGCAGTATCGAGCACGTGGACCAACAGGAAGAAGAAGATTCCGACGCCTGTGACGCGATGCGCGACCCAGGACCACATTCCTTCATTTCCTCGGTACAGAGTGCCCGTAGACGCTTTGGCCACGGAGCATCCTCCATCTTGGATAATTCGACTGGTTACATCAAGAAACTACGCCCAACGCCGTCCGGTTGCCAGTCGGAGCGCCGTCGAGGGTGGTGGATCACATTAAGTTCCTGGCAGTTCCCTCAGAATGGCGTCGGCGCGAAACGTTGAAATTCAATTACGGCACGTCCATGTGCCCTAATGAATCCGTTTCGTGTGCTGACCTGGGAGGAGAAATCCTCGCCGAGGTGGGGCTCGGGTGGCGTCGGGCCGTGCCGTGGTCTGGCGGTGAGTTCGGGTTTGCCTCACTCCGACACGGCGGACAACATCGCTGAGACGGTGCCCGAACTTTGAGACACTGGAGGCGTGAACACTCACTTCCACGCCATCATCCCCGCCGGCGGATCCGGAACTCGTCTCTGGCCGCTCTCGCGCAAGGCATCACCGAAATTCCTCCACGACGTGTTGGGCACAGGGAGGAGCCTGCTCCAATCCACCTGGGATCGCGTGGCTCCGCTCGTCAAGCCGGAGAACGTCTGGGTCGTGACCGGAGAGAGTCACCTCGACCAGGTTGCTGACCAGCTTCCCGAACTGTCCCGAACCAAGATCGTTGCAGAACCTTCGCCGAAGGACTCGGCCGCTGCCATCGGGCTCGCAACAATGCTCATCGCGAAGGGGGATCCTGACGCGATCGTCGGGTCGTTCTCCGCTGACCACTCGATCACGAACGTCGACGAGTTCCGTCTCGTCATCGATCAGGCCTGCATCGCTGCCGAGACCGGGGACATCGTCACCGTCGGCATCATGCCGCGCAACCCGGCCACCGCCTATGGCTACATCGAGACCGGGGATCTGCTCGGCCTCGAGGGGGCGCCCACGGCGCGACGGGCGAAGGCGTTCGCCGAGAAGCCCGCCGCCAGCACGGCCCGCCGCTACGTGAATTCCGGCCGATACCGCTGGAACGCCGGTATGTTCATCGCCAAGGCCTCAGCGCTGCTCGAGGTCCTCGAGACCGAGGACCCTGCCCTGCACGCGGGGCTGAGCAGGATTGCCGAGGCCTGGGGGACCGATACCCAAGCGGAAGTGCTCGCCGAGGTGTGGCCCGGGTTGGAGAAGAGAGCCATCGACTACGTCGTGGCCGAGCCCGCCGCCGAGGCCGGACGGGTGATCGTCATCCCCGGTGACTTCGGCTGGGACGACGTCGGTGACTTCGACTCGGTCGCCCGACTGCGGCAGCCGGTGCCGGGGGAGCCTGCCGGAGTCATCTCCATCGGCGGCAACTGCGACCTCCTCGAGATCGACGCCTCAGGGGTCGTCTTCTCAGAATCCAAGCAGCCGCGCACGGTCGCCATCGTCGGCCTCGACGACCTCGTCGTCGTCGACACCGAGGACGTTCTGCTCATTACGTCCCGTTCGCACGCCCAAGATGTGAAGAAGGCGGTCTCGGCCGCGGGGGAGCGCGGTCTCGACGACCTTCTGTAATGTGCTTGTCCGCCCCGCGGCGCTGAGCATCGCCACCCCGCCGCGCGGAGTATGTCGAAATTGGTCGCATTGCGGTCAAATAAGACAATCGGTGCCTAACATTGCAGACAATGTTTCAGAAAACCGACCCGCGCCCCGACGGCGTTGCGCTCCCCGAAGGATCAGACGTGATCAGCTCGACCATTGCCGAGATCGGTGCAGAACTCATCGATTTCCGCCGCGACATCCATGCTCATCCGGAACTGTCCTTCCAGGAGTTCGAGACCACGGACAAGATCGTCCGGCGACTCGAGCAGGCCGGTCTCAAGCCGGTCCGCCTCGATGGCACCGGCGTCGTCTGCGAAGTCGGTGAGGGGCCGATCGCGCTGGCTCTGCGCGCCGACATCGACGCCCTGCCCATCGATGACCTCATCGATGAGGAGTTCAAGTCCACGGTCCCCGGAGTCGCCCATGCCTGCGGCCACGATGTGCACCTGACGGGACTCGTCGGCGCTGCAATTGCGCTGCAGAGACTCCACGAGTCCACACCCGGCGGTCTCGGCGGGCGTGTGCGACTCATCTTCCAACCCGGCGAGGAGGTCACCCCTGGCGGTGCCCTGCGGGTAATTTCGCAGGGAGTCCTCGACGACGTGCCCGAGGTCTACGCCGTCCACTGCGACCCCAACGTCGACGTCGGACGGATCGGCTCCCGCATCGGCGCCATCACCGCCGCCGGTGACACCGTCATCATCCGCCTGTCCGGTCATGGCGGGCACACGTCCCGACCGCACCTGACCGAGGACCTCGTCTACGCACTCGGCAAGCTGGCCACCGATCTGCCGTCGACGCTCGGCCGCCTCATCGATCCCCGGCACGCGATCTCCCTCGTCTGGGGCGAAATCAGCGCGGGTCACGCCGCGAACGTTGTTCCCAGCGAAGGGCTTCTGCGCGGCACGCTGCGCTGCCTCGACGTCGACGGTTGGAATCAGGTCGCCGAGGTGATCCCTGAGCTGGTCGAACGAATCGCCGGCCCGTACGGGGTCGAAGTCGACCTCGAACATCGCCGCGGTGTGCCGCCTGTGGTCAACACAGAGGACCAGGTCGCCCTCATCGAGGCTGCCGTTCGCGACGAACTCGGCGAGAACTCAGTGCAGCTCACCCCGCAGTCCATGGGCGGGGAGGACTTCGCCTGGTACCTCACGCACTGCCCCGGCGCCCTGGTGCGCATGGGCACCCGCACCCCCGGCGGCACCACCTACGACATCCATCAGGGTGACCTGCTCATCGACGAGCGAAGCGTTGAGATCGCCGCTCGGATCTTCACCGCCACCGCGCTGAAGGTCCTGGGGCGGAAGTAGTACAGCCCGACCGGACCGGGGACTCAGGCTGAACCGATAATCTTGGAGATATGAGAACGAAGGCCATGACCACGGTGCTCGGCGCCGGCTTCAGTGCGCTGTGCCTCGTGGCCATGAGCGGCTGTTCGGTGACCGCACCTGAACCTCCCGAAGACGCGACCACGGGGTGCTTGGTCTCGGCTCCCGCAGGATTCGAGGACCACTCGGCCGGGGCGCTCACGCTTGACGAGACGGAGCTGGCTCGATCTGCCGGAATCTTCTCCGCAACCTCGAGCCAGCGCGTCTCGGACTCATCTGCCACCTCGGCGGCTCTGAAGAGGATGAGCGCCCAGCACTGCTCCCTGACTACGGTCATCGGACCAGGCGGTGCCACTGAACTCGGGGACCACGCCAGGCAGAATTCGGATGATCTGTTCCTCGGAGTCGCAAGTGGTCATGAGGACTTCCCGAAGAATGTTCTCAGCATTGACTTCGACCTCGTTCCGCCGGCCTTCATCGCAGGCTACATCGCCGCGACGGCCAGCGAGACGGGCAAGGTCTCGGCCGTCGTCTCGCAGGGCTTTCCGCAGGCGAAGAAGATCCTGAGGGCCTTCGACGGCGGAGTCGATCTGTACAACAAAGAATCGGACGCAGACGTCGAGCGGGTGAAGTCCTACCGCGACTCGTCGGTCAGTGCGAGGACTGTGGCCGACACCGAGGCTGCCGGGCGATCCTTCTTCGACACCGCCGACGACGCGGACGTCGACGTCATGGTGCCCTTCGGATCGGCGGCAGCGATGGGTGTGGTCACAGCCGCGACGGACGCTCGGATGGAGCGTCGGAGCGCGGAGCCGAAACCCGACGGCGAGGCGGACGCGATCCTGCCGAAGATCGTCTGGTACGGGGCCGCGGGGGCATTCAGCAAGACGATCATCGCGACGATCGAACCGAACATCCGCAGAGGCCTGCGCACGATGTTCCCCGAATGGCCGCAGAGCAAGAATCCCGACGAGCTGGTTGAACCGTCGAAGGCCAAACCTGTCGACATGGGCGGGTTCCTCGTCTCCAAACGTCACTATGAGGGCACCCTCGACAACGGCGGCGTCGGCATCGCCGCCGAGGACGGGTTCCTCAGCAGGGTCTCGGACGCCGGGCGCAGCATTGCGGATCTGCGCGAGCGGATCAAGAGCGGAGACATCGATCCCGAGAAGTCCTGAACATGGACGCTGCTGGCTTCAGAGTTCGGGGTCGATTGGCTTCTGATCACAGGGTTGACTCCTCATCTTTGCGACATGGTTCATGACGGGCATTTCTGTCACCGTTCTCGCACCAGCATCCGATAAGCTGTGCGGGTGTTGAATAATCCCGCCGGAGTCGCATCAGACGATCCCATCCTGCAGTTGCCCAAAGTCTCCCTCCACGATCACCTCGACGGCGGACTGCGCCCCGAGACGATGATTGAGCTCGCAGCCGAGATCGGCCACGAGCTGCCGGCTTCCGAGCCGGAAGCGCTCGGCAAATGGTTCAGCGATTCCGCGAACTCCGGCGACTTGGTCCGTTACCTCGAAACGTTCTCCCACACGGTGGCGCTCATGCAGACCCGTGAAGGTCTGGCACGAGTGGCCAAGGAATGGGTTCTCGACCAGGTGGCCGACGGAGTGTTCTATGCAGAGGCCCGGTGGGCACCCGAGCAGCACCTCGAGCGCGGACTCGAACTCGACGATGTCGTCGAAGCCGTCCAGGAAGGCCTCGAGGCCGGAGTCGTCGAAGCCTCGGCGGACGGCAAGTTCATCCGGGTCGGTCAGATCATCACAGCTATGCGTCAGGCCGACAATGCGCTGGCCATTGCCGAACTCGCGATTCGCCATCGGGAGAAGGGCTCGGAGTCCGGTGTAGTCGGCTTCGACATCGCCGGACCGGAGAAGGGATTCCCGCCGTCGGCGCACCTCTCAGCGTTCAATGCACTGCACCAGGCCTACGTTCCTGTGACGATCCACGCCGGTGAGGCCGCAGGCAAGGAATCCATCCACGAGGCGGTCACGATCTGCCACGCGCAGCGCATCGGTCACGGTGCTCGCATCGTTGAAGATATGGACATCGTCGATGGTGAGGGCCAGCTGGGCAGCCTCGCCGCGTGGGTCCTCGATCAGCAGATCCCGCTCGAGCTCTGCCCGAGTTCGAACCTGCAGACGGACATCGGCGGAACCATCGCCTCCCACCCGATCACGGGACTCAAAGACTTGGGCTTCGCCGTCACCATCAACCCGGACAACCGACTGATGTCGGGCACTTCGGTCACGCGTGAGATGCGTCTGCTCGTCGATGAGGCCGGATGGACTCAGACCGACCTCGAGTGGGCCACGGTCAATGCGGTCACCGCCGCCTTCCTGCCCCTCGATGTGCGCGAGCGCATGCTTGACGAGATCCTCATCCCAGGGTTCGCCCGGGTGAATATTTGAGTTCGAAGGACAAACGCTCGAACACACCCGACGGTGCTCAGCCGTCGGGTGGTTCGGCTGAGCCTGCCGGGCACGGTGTTCCCACCCCGCGGGCGATGCTCCTTGTCGTCGTAGTGCTCGGTATCCAGGTCCTGGCCCTGCTCGGATCTGCTCTGTCGTTCATCCTCACCGCATTCAGCGCTGGTGATCTGGCCGGATCGCTCCTGGGCCTGGCCGTGATGTTCCTCATCTTCGCGGCCGGCGTGGCAGCTGCGGCGCGCGGTTCCTGGAAACTCCACCGTTGGGCTCGCCCGGCGGCGATCGCGTTCGAACTGCTCGTCATCGTCTTCGCCTTCAGCGTCATCGGTGGTTCGCTGTGGTTGGGTCTCGGCTGTCTCGTGACAGCGTTGGCGGTCATCATCGGCTATTTCCTGCCGCCGGTCGTCGATGCCTACAACCGGGCGCTCACTGACTGACACCCACTGCGTCGCCGTCAGAGCTTCGGCGGCGCCCATTTCTGGACACTGGCCGCTTGGAACGCAATGAGCCTCGATGGCACCGCGCTGAGAATCGCGTTGCGAATTCCCGCCAACGTCGGTGATTCGAGCTGGAACAACGCGCCCAGGGTCCGAGATCGCTTCGCAATCGCTTGGCTGCGTTTCCGGCGCAGCCCGTCATAGCGCTCGAGAGCTCGGTCGATGTGCGCACACTCGAGAGCTCGGTCGACCTGTGAATGGTCGACCTGCGTACGGTCGACCGAGGGCGCCAGCAGCGCCGTCAGAGTGGCGGCATCCTCGAGCGCCTGTCCGCCGCCCTGCCCCAGGTTCGGCGTCATCGCGTGGGCAGCGTCGCCGAGGAGCACGACGCGTCCGCTGACATAGCTCGACAGGGGAGTGGAGAGGTCGGCGATCGGAGTTCGCTGGATCCGATCAGCCCGCGTGGACGCGATGAGTTCAGCGATCGGCGCATGCCATCGGGCGAAGAGATCGCGCACCGCTGACTTCTCATCGGCAAAGGTCGCATTCTGCGCCATATTGGCCACAGCGAACCAGTACACGCGGCCGTCCTTGAGAGGAGCGATCCCGAATCGCAGTCCTCGGCCCACCGTTTCCCCTGCAGCACCGGCCAGGTCCACCGGACGATCTGTGATTCCGCGCCAGCACGAGTATCCGGAATAGCGAGATCCGATGCCCAACTGCACGCTGTCACGCACTCGGCTGTGCAGTCCATCTGCACCGACGATGAGGTCGAAGTATTCAGTGAGTTCAGCGTCAGGGTGCATGCTCGGATCGGAGGCCGATCTGAGTGCCAATGTCCCATCGTCCCCCGCCGAGGTGACCTCGGCCGAAGTGCGAACCGTGCCCTCGTCGAGTGCGTTGAGGAGAATTCTATGGAGGTCTGCCCGGTCGACTATCCGGAGTTCGCCGACCGAATCGCTGGGCACTTCGGCAATCCATCGCCCATCCGGGCGCCTCTGTCCGGCAGTGAATGATTCGACGCGCTTGTCCGTGACGGCGGCGAACTGCTCTCCCAGGCCCAGGAACTCCAAAGCCCGGAGTCCGTTGGCGAAGATCGACAGGCCCGATCCCGCGGCCCGCACCTCGGCGGCTCGCTCGAACACCGCGACTTGGGCGCCCGCGCGCTGGAGACCCGCAGCCGCGGCCAACCCGCCGATCCCGGCGCCGACTACTGCGATCCTCATCGTGGCCTCCCGGTGCCGTCCGTGGTGGAGACTACTGGCCGAGGTACTCGCCGCAGGCTTCGGTGAGGAAGTCGCCGGCGACGCCGCCCTCTTCGTTGAGGCTGGCTGCTGTCATCTGAATGCCCCACCAGACCTGAGGGGATGCGCCCCACTGCTGACGGAACTCTTCACGCTTCTTAGGATCTGCGGCAAGGTCGTCAGCGGCCAGTGAGATCCGGTCCTGGGCATCATCGGCCGTGCATCGAGCTTCGTCGTCGGGGCCCTTGGGGTCGAGTTCGGGGATGTCGTCGGAGTTCTTGGCCTTCAGCGTGTAGGCCGATCCACCGATCTCCTCAACGGTGAAGGTGCCGTGGATGAGCAGGAACGGTGACTTCTCGGTATCCACGTTCTTCGAGTCGACGGTCACGCTCACACTGTCGGGACTGTCCGCGGTCACCGTCGCGTCCCCGGAATCGGGGACGTCGGGGTTGCCGGCGTGGACATAGACCTTCAGATAGGCGTCGGATTTGTTCGCAGCCGCCTCGGCGAGGCCCTGCCATAGGGGATCTCCGTCCTTCGCGCCGCCAGGGGAGGTGTCGACGATCGAGACCTTCGGCGCATCGTCCGGCGTCTCAATCGGGGTGACCTCCTCTTCGCTCACGGAGGGGCGCGGCTGAGGACGGGTCTCCTCAGGTGTCGACACGCAGGCTGTCGTCGTGGCCAGCAGAGCGGCGGCGGAGAGCAGGGCAAGGGAGCGAAGTCGCATGGTTCCTCGTGAGAAAGTCGTCGTGGCACGTGAACTGAATCTTAGATCTGGTCTCCAGCCTAATCCGAGGGGACGATTCGGCCCGGGCGGACGCGCTGGCGCCGGCCCAATCGTCCCGGTACCGGCCCAATCGTCCTGGTGCCAGTCCCCTCGTCCTGGCGCAGAGTCAATAGTCGTCCAGGCGCGGCCAGCGATCGGGGCAGGTAGGCGAACGACCCGCGGCTGTCGGCGAGCGGGTACCGGACGAACGGACTAGCGGGCGGCGATGAGCTCGCGCAGTCCGACCTTCTGCCGGCCGTCGTCGTCGAAATTGTCCTCGTCGAGCCACTGCACATAGGCCGCGCGCAGCGTCGGCCATTCGGAGTCGATGATCGAGAACCACGCGGTGTTGCGGTTGAGGCCTTTGACCACGAGATGCTGACGGAATGTGCCTTCGAACGTGAATCCGAAGCGCGTTGCTGCTCGCTTGGACGGCTCATTGTCGTCATCGCACTTCCACTCGAAGCGTCGGTACCCGGCGGCGAAGGCGAGATCCGCGCAGAGGAAGAGCGCCTCGGTGGCGGCGCGGGTGCGAGACAGCGCAGGGCCCCACATGATGTTGCCGATCTCGATGACGCCGTTGGCCGCATCGATGCGCATGAGCGCCTGCCTGCCCTCGGCACGTCCGGTCGAACGGTCGACAACTGCGAAGAACAATGGGTCTGGTGACTGGGCTGCGGTGCCGATCCACTCGTCGAAGTCCTCCCGCGACGTCTGTGGGCGCTGGGGCAGATAGCGGAATCGATCCTCGATGCCTTCGGCTGAAGTCGCTGCGAAGAGCGCATCGGTGTGACGGGCCGGGTCGAGGGGTTCGAGGTCGATGTATCGACCGTGGATCGTCTCGCGCCGAGGCGGTTCCACCCCGGTCCAGTGCGTCAGGTCCTGCTGGTCCATGTCGTCACTCCTCGTCACTGTCGAAACCTGTGGAGAGTTCACGGAGAAGTGAGGCCAGCTTACGTCGTCCCGCTGGGGTCAGACGGCTGAGGAGGTCGTGCTCCTTGACCAGGAGATCGGCCAGGGCCGAGTCCACGGTCGCGCGGCCGCCTTCGGTGAGGCGGACGAGGACTCCGCGGCGATCGTCCGGATCGGGCAGGCGTTCGACCCAACCGGCGGTGACCAGGCGGTCGATCCGGTTGGTCATGGTGCCGCTGGTCACCAGGGTCTCCTGCAGGAGAGCGGAGGGGGAGAGCTGGTAGGGCTCACCGGATCGACGCAGAGCTGAGAGCACGTCGAAGGCCCAGCCTTCGATGCCGTAGTCGGTGAAGCTCGTCTTCCGGGCCAGATCCAATTGGCGGGCCAGACGCGAGACACGGGAGAGGATCTCCATCGGGGACACGTCGAGGTCCGGGCGCTCATGGCGCCACGCTGCGACAATCCGATCAACCTCGTCCATGGTCCGATTTTACGTCCATATCAAGAATCTTTGTGCCAAAGATACTTTTTGACGAGACATTTCTTACTCATTGGCTGATTTGGCCTGCACGTTTGGATGGAAGTGCGTGTATAGGAATAAAGTGGTTGGTGGTTGTTGCATCCGTCAACGCACCTGCGGAGCCAAAAGACGCCGCAGCAGAAACGAAGGAATACACGTGGATCTTTTCGAGTATCAAGCACGTGACCTGTTCGAGAAGCACGGAGTGCCCGTGCTCAAGGCTCAGGTCGCGACGACACCAGAAGCAGCGAAGAAGGCAGCCGAGGATCTGGGCGGCGGCGTCGTTGTCGTCAAGTCTCAGGTCAAGATCGGCGGCCGCGGCAAGGCCGGCGGCGTCAAGGTCGCTAAGAACCCTGACGAGGCCGAAGCCCGCGCCAAGGAGATCCTGGGTCTCGATATCAAGGGTCACATCACCGAAAAGGTGATGATCGCCGAAGGCGCAGACATCGCTGAGGAATACTACTTCTCGGTCCTGCTCGACCGGTCCAACCGCACCTACTTGGCCATGTGCTCCAAGGAAGGCGGCATGGAGATCGAGCAGCTCGCGGTGGAACGTCCGGAAGCTCTCGCCAAGATCCCCGTGTCGGCCATCGACGGAATCGATGCGGCGAAGGCCGAAGAGATCGCACAGGCTGCCGGTTTCGATGCCGAGACCGCTGCGAAGATCGCCCCTGTGCTCACGAGCCTGTGGACCGTCTTCGAGAAGGAAGACGCCACTCTCGTAGAGGTCAACCCGCTGGTCAAGACCGGTGCCGGTGACATCATCGCCCTCGACGGCAAGGTGTCCCTCGACGAGAACGCTGACTTCCGTCACCCGGAGCACGAAGAACTGGTTGATGTCAGCGCGGAGAACCCTCTCGAGCTCAAGGCCAAGAAGCTGGGCCTCAACTACGTCAAGCTCGACGGCGAAGTCGGAATCATCGGTAACGGTGCCGGCCTGGTCATGTCGACCCTCGACGTCGTCGCCTACGCGGGTGAGAAGCACAGCAACGTGAAGCCTGCGAACTTCCTCGACATCGGAGGCGGCGCCTCCGCAGAGGTGATGGCCAACGGACTCGACGTCATCCTCGGTGATGACCAGGTCAAGTCGGTCTTCGTCAACGTCTTCGGCGGAATCACCGCGTGCGACGCTGTCGCTACCGGTATCGTCAAGGCGCTTGAGATCCTCGGCGACCAGGCGACCAAGCCTCTCGTCGTCCGCCTCGACGGAAACAACGTCGAAGAAGGGCGCGCGATCCTCAAGGAAGCCGCGAACCCACTCGTCACTCTGACCGACACCATGGACGGTGGAGCCGACAAGGCCGCCGAACTTGCTGCCAAGTAAGGAAAGGTCTTTACACCCATGTCTATCTTCCTGAATTCCGATTCGAAGATCATCGTCCAGGGCATCACTGGCGGCGAAGGAACCAAGCACACTGCGCGCATGCTCGCAGCCGGATCGAACGTCGTCGGCGGTGTCAACGCCCGCAAGGCCGGAACCACCGTCAAGCACAACGACAAAGACGGCAACGAGGTTGAGTTGCCCGTCTTCGGTTCGGTCGCTGAAGCGATGGAAGCCACCGGCGCCGACGTGTCAGTGGCCTTTGTGCCGCCGGCATTCTCCAAGGATGCGGCCATCGAGGCCATCGACGCCAAGATCGGCCTGCTCGTCATCATCACAGAGGGCATCCCGGTTCAGGACGCTGCTGAGGTTTGGGCTCGCGCTCAGGCCGCAGACAACGCGACCCGCATCATCGGACCCAACTGCCCGGGCATCATCTCGCCCGAGGCATCGCTGGCCGGCATCATCCCGGCCAACATCACCAAGAAGGGCCGCCTCGGACTGGTCTCCAAGTCCGGCACGCTGACCTACCAGATGATGTACGAACTGCGGGATCTCGGTTTCTCGACGGCTATCGGGATCGGTGGTGACCCGGTCATCGGCACCACTCACATCGATGCGCTTGAGGCGTTCCAGAACGATCCTGAGACCGACGCCATCGTCATGATCGGCGAGATCGGCGGAGACGCCGAAGAGCGCGCCGCGGCCTACATCAAGGACAACGTGACCAAGCCGGTCGTCGGCTACGTCGCGGGCTTCACCGCTCCTGAGGGCAAGACCATGGGCCACGCCGGCGCCATCGTCTCCGGTTCCTCAGGCACCGCGGCAGCCAAGAAGGAAGCACTTGAGGCTGCAGGAGTGAAGGTCGGCAAGACCCCGACCGAAACTGCTGAACTCATGCGCGAAATCCTCGCCTGAGCCGTCTGATGATCAGCTTCGGCTGAATCGCAGAACAGCATCGAAGCCCGTCTCCGGTCTCGGAGGCGGGCTTCGTGCATGCGGTGGTGCCGGTGCTGCAGTCTCAGGTGCTGCAGTCTCAGAGGGCCGCGAATTCGACAGCGATGCCAAGGTCATCGAGTCGATGTCGATCGCTTGACGCCACTCTGTCATCGGTGATGATCAGATCAAGGTCTTCGAGTGCGACGGCACGGAGTCGGGCGTGGGTGCCGAACTTCCCGGAGTCGGCAAGGAGGATCGTTCGCCCTGCAGCTTCTCTGGCGGCACGTTTGAGGATGAGCTTGTCGGTCTCCGACGTGGTCAGGCCGTGGTCGATATCCCAGGCCCCGGCGCTGAGGAACGCGATGTCGATCGACAGGCTGGACAGCGTCGCCGCGGCCAGAGGGCCACTGGATGAACCGCTGTTGATGTCGACGAAACCGCCGGTGTGAACCGCTGTGATGTTCTCATCCATGAGCCGCATGGCTGAGAGGAAGTCATTGGTGACGACTGTCAGGCCGGCGATGTCTGTCAGCTGCCCGACCAGTGCCTCGCACGTGGTGCCCGCGTCGAGGAACACTGTGGAGCCGGGGCGGACATGCGTCGCGGCGGCTCGGGCGATTGACTGTTTGGCGGTTGTCTCGAGCGCTGCCCGGGGAGCGCGTTCGACGGGAGTCTCCTGGCTTCTCTGGTCGAGCAGGCGGACGCCGCCGTGCACCGACTCGACCAGTCCTGCGTCTTCCAGTGCGGCGATGTCTCTCCGCACAGTCATATGGGAAACATTCATCCTGGCTGTGAGTTCACGGACGCTGAGGACCACTGAGGTGCGCAGGAGTTCGACGATCTCATGCTGCCGCTGATCGGGGATCATCGGAGCGGAAGAACTCCGCGGCGAGGGAGGCGTCAGTGGCGTGGAATGCTTGGATTGTGTGGGCACAGATTCGAGAGTATCAACAGTGCACACTCATTCACATAGATTCCCAGAGTCTGTGAATTATTGTGATAATGTGCGTGAATATGTTAACGAAGTTCGAGGCCCTGCGGGCTATTCACGACACCGGCGCCGTACTCATCATTCGACTTGATTCCGAGGAGGAGGCGCTGGCTGTCTCCCACGCGGCGATCGCCGGTGGGATCCGCGCCTTGGAGATCACACTCTCGGTCCCCGGTGCCAAACGGATCATCACGAAGCTCAGTGAGGAATACGCTTCGCAGGGCATCGTCATCGGCGCCGGAACCGTGCTGGATGCTCAGTCGGCTTTCGCCTGCGTCGATGCAGGCGCGCAGATGCTCGTCAGCCCCAACCTTGATCCCGGAATGCTCAACGTCGCGAACCGATATCAGGCTGTGAGCATCAGCGGTGCCTTCACGCCCACCGAGGTCGTTGATACCTTGAGTGCCGGTGCCGACATTGTCAAGCTCTTTCCCACAGAGATTTCAGGTCCCGGTTATCTCAAGACTGTTCGCGCCCCGCTGGCACAGGCTCCGATTCTGCCGGCCGGAAGTGCGAATCCCGACAACGTTGGGGAATGGATCGCCGCGGGTGCCGCAGCCATCGGAATCGGCAGCTATGTCACCAAGGCCGCCAAGGCCAGCGGCGACTACAACGATGTCACCATCGCTGCTCGTGCCATGCTCGAAGCAATCTCCGCGGCGCGCGGACTCGGAGTCCAGGGATGAGCGCGGTCACGGCTCAGAGCAGGAAGAAGCGGACAGAGAATCCGCGGCGGCTGCGCTGGGTCTTCGTCGTACTTCTCGTCGTCGGTGGAATCGTCAACTACCTCGACCGCTCCACGCTCAGCATCGGCAATACGACCATCGCCGCAGAATTCGATCTCAGTGCGACTCAGATGGGTCTGCTTCTCTCGGCATTCTCCTGGCCCTATGCGATTGCGAACCTGCCCGCGGGCTACCTCGTCGACAAGCTGGGTGCCAAGAAGATGTTTGCCTTCGCCTCCGGTGCCTGGTCGCTCGTAGGAATCGTGACCGCCGCCGCGAATTCCTTCGGGGTGCTCTATGCTCTCCGCGTGGCGCTCGGCGTTGCGGAGTCTCCGTTCTTCACCGCTGGCCTCAAAGTCAACGAGCGCTGGTTCTCCTCCAAGGAACGAGCGTTCCCGATTGCGCTGGTCAACACCGGTTCTCAGATCGCGAATGCGCTGGCTCCTCCCTTGCTCACCTTCCTTCTGATGACGATGTCCTGGCGCGGGATGTTCATCGTCGTCGGCGTCCTCGGCCTCCTGGTCATGGTTGTGTGGCTGCGCATCTACCGGGACCCGACTCTGCGTGAGGAGTACATCCTCAAGAGCGAAGACGGTTTCACCGATCCGGATGAACAGGCCGATTCGAACGGTTCCGCGGGGGCCGCATCACCCCACACCCCAGGGCACGAAGCGTCCGCAGGTGCGACGTCCGCAAGTGCGACGTCCGATGCCGACGTCATCGTTGAAGGTGCGAAGAAGGTGGGGTGGGGCACGCTCTTCGCTCAGCCCAACACCTACTTCATGATCATCGGTGCATTCGGCATCTTCTACACAGTCTGGGTCTATCTCACTTGGCTGCCCAGCTACATTGAGACCGATCTCGGCTTCAGCCTGCAGGAGACCGGCTGGTTGGCGGCCCTGCCATTCCTGATGGGAGTCCTCGGGGTTCTGACCGGCGGCTGGTTCTCCGGTTACCTCATCCGACAGGGTCGGCCGGCAATCTTCGCCCGCAAGGTTCCCATCGTCGGTGGTGCCGTCCTGGCGGCCGCCTCGGTCTTCCCGACGGCGTATGTCGACAACGTCTCGACGATCATCGCGTTGCTGAGCCTCGGCTATTTCTTCTCCCAGGTTCCCATCGGGTGTCTGTGGACTCTGGCCTCCGACGTGGCGCCGAGCGAACAGGTGGCGTCCTTGGGCTCCATTCAGAACTTCGGAGGATTCATCGGAGCGGCCCTTGCCCCGATCGTCACCGGTTGGCTGGTTGACACTACCGGTAACTTCAACTCGGTCTTCATGGTGGGCGCAGTCCTGCTTGTCGTCGGTGCGATCTCCTACGGATTCTTCGTCAAGGACCGCTCGCAGGAACAGCGATGAGCATCGATCGACCGACGATCTTCATCGTCATCGGACCTGCTGGCAGCGGCAAATCCAGTGTGAGCACGGCCCTTGCTGAGGAATACGCGGCGGCGTATCTCGACAAGGACGAGGTCTGCGGCAGGCTCACTGAAGCGCTGCTTGAGATCGCCGGAACGGACCCGGCCAGCCGCGACGACAATCCGGTCTATCAGGGGCAGGTGATGGATCTCGAGTACCAGACGCTGATGGCGGTGGCGGGTACCAACCTGCGTCTGGGGCGAAGTGTGGTCCTCGACGGCCCGTTCGGCAGGTATCTGCCGGAACCTGCCTTCCTTGAACAGAATGCCGCAGACCATGCCTGGCCTGAAGCTGACTGGGTCGTCGTTCGCGTGGCCGTTGATGGCGAGGCGATTCGAAGCAGGGTCGCGGCTCGTGGGCTCTCACGCGATCGATGGAAGCTTGCGAACTGGGATGAGTTCTGGTCTCAGGCATCGGCGGTCGACTGCAGATGGACGGGAGCCGAGGTCATTCATGTCGACAATGCACGACACGGTTTCGACCGTGCTGAGGTCATCGCTCAGATCGAGCGACAGTTAAGCGACCCGCGCTGACCACCGCTGATCAACCGCTGACCCGCGCTGACCCGCGCTGACCACCGCTGACCCGCGCTGACCAGCACTGACCAACCGCTGACCCACCGCTGACCCGCGCTGACCACCGCTGTCATCGCGCACCGGTGGCTTCGCCCTCCATGCCGTCGGCACCAGATCATGCCTGGGCAGAGGTCGTTGGTGGAACCGGCTGTGCGGGATGGTCAAGTGGCGATAGCCTGAGTGTGTGAATGAGCAGACTTCGCTGTCCCAGAACCCGCCCGCTGACCGCAGTGCCACCGTGCCGCCGGTCGACACCTCTCCCGAGGTCCTTCCGCGCAATTTCGGATCTGACAACTGGGCTGGGGCTCATCCGGAGGTCATCGCAGCGATCGTCGAGGCCAACGTCGGCCATGCTCCCGGCTATGGCGGCGATCCTTGGACGGATCGATTCAAAGAGATCGCGAAGCAGCATTTCGGCCCGACCGCCTCGGCGTATCCGGTATTCAACGGCACCGGCGCCAACGTGCTCGCACTGCAGTCGGCCCTGCCGCGCTGGGCTGCGGTCATCACCGCGCAGAGCGCTCACATCAACTACGACGAGACCGGCGCCCCGGAGAAGGTCGGCGGGCTCAAGATCATCGGTGCTGCCACGCCTGACGGGAAGCTGACGCCGGAGATCATCGAACGCTCAGACCTCGGCCGCGGCAATGAGCACAACGCCCAGCCCCTGGCCGTGAGCATCTCCCAGTCCACCGAGTGGGGCACGACCTACCGGCCGGAAGAGATCCTCGCGATCGCGGATACCGCGCATCGGCTCGACATGATCCTCCACGTCGATGGCTCCAGGCTGGGCAACGCCGCCGCATTCCTCGACACGGATCTGGGTTCGATCACCACCGCGGCCGGTGTCGACATCATCAGCCTGGGCGGGACGAAGAACGGGCTCCTCGGCGCCGAGGCGATCATCGTCCTGGACGAGAACATCGGGCAGGGAATGCCGTTCCTGCGCAAGATGAATCTGCAGCTGGCCTCGAAGATGCGCTTCCTCTCCGCCCAGCTGGGTGCCCTCTATGAAGGCGATCTGTGGCGAACCTCGGCGAATCACGCGAACACGATGGCTCAGCGCCTGGAGGCCGGCCTCGCCGAGGCGGTCTCCGCCGGCTGTGCACCCGGGCTGTCCCTGGTTCAGAAGGTCGAATCCAATGTGGTCTTCGTCCGCATGCCACCGGAGACCGCGGCACGGGCCAGGCAGAAGTTCGCCTTCGCGAACTGGCCGCTCGAGGACGACATCGTCCGCCTGATGTGCGCCTTCGACACCACAGCCGACGATGTCGATGCCCTGGTCAGTGCCATCATCGACGGCTGACGCGGCAATCAGCGACGGCTGACAGGGCCATCATCGACGGCTGAGGCGGCCATCAGCGACGGCTGACGCGGCCGTGGTCGTGGACTGCCGACCGTTGTGCTGTGCGCGCGGGGTGTGCGCGCAGAAGCACTCCCCGCGGTGCCTACTTCTTCTTGGCCGCCTTGACCGAGACGACGGGCACTTCGGATTCCAAGATGATGCGCTGAGCCGTCGATCCCATGATGAGCTTGCCGACGGGGGAGCGGCGACGCGATCCGATCACGACCATGCGTGTGTCGTCGGTCGCCTCGGCGAGGGCCAGGAGCTCTTCGACGGGATCATTGCCGCGCAGGAACTGCAGGATCTCGTGGGAGACTCCGGAGGAGCGGAGGGCCTCTTTGAGCTCCTCCATGTCCTGATTGGTGGCCACGCCTCGTTCGTCGGGAGTCTCGCCGATTCCGGCATTGAGCACGATCACGGTGTCATCGAAGGCCTTGGCCTGGTCGATGCCGAATGTGACGGCTGCTTTGCCTTCGGGCGAGGGGGAATAGCCGACGAGAATTGTCATGATCTCTCCTGGTACGACAGTGGACGAAGTTTGCTCAATCAATAGCATACTTGCCGACTGCTCAAGTCTGTTCGGCCAGGCTCCTACCAGGAGATTCGCAGGCTCTGATCTGGCTGGAGTATGGTTACTCGCGGCAGTAATAGAACTTGTTGTAGAGAAACAGCTGCAGGGATGCAGTAGGAAAGAGAATCGCCGTGGCAGAAACGAATAGTGCTCAGGCCCCAGAAGTGGGGACGCAGGGCGAGAAGAAGTCCGAGTGGCAGACGATCAAATCGATCTTGGCCGCATCATCGGGAAACCTGGTCGAATGGTTCGACTTCTACATCTATTCGTTCTTCAGCGTCTACTTCGCTGATCAGTTCTTCGTCGAAGGCAGTCAGGCCATCTCGCTCATGCAGGCGGCTGGAGTCTTCTTCATCGGCTTCCTCATGCGACCCATCGGCGGCTACATCTTCGGCCGGGCGGCAGACAGGATCGGGCGGAAGAACTCGATGCTCGTCTCGATTCTGCTCATGTGCGCCGGATCCCTGTGCCTGGCGATCCTGCCCACAGCCGACAGCGTCGGTGCGCTGGCTCCGATCCTGCTGCTCATCGTCCGCATGATCCAGGGCCTGGCCGTCGGCGGCGAGTACGGCGCCACAGCCACCTACATGTCCGAGGTCGCCACCGAGGGCAAGCGCGGCTTCTACTCCTCGTTCCAGTACGTCACCCTCATCGGCGGACAGCTGCTGGCCAGCTTCCTCGCAGTCATCATGACCCACACCCTGGGCACCGAACAGATCGAGGCCGGCTGGTGGAGGCTGCCGTTCGTCATCGGCGCCGTTGCCGCTCTGGTCTCACTGTGGCTGCGTCGCGGACTCACTGAGACGACCAACGAAGAGACTCGCAACAACAAGAATTCGGGCAGCTTCCGCGAGGTCCTGCGCCACCCGCGCGCGTTCTTCGTCGTCCTCGGCATCACCAGCGTCGGATCCTTGGTCTTCTACGTGTTCACGACCTACATGCAGAAGTACCTGCTGCTGACCAACGAAGGCACTCCGGGCGAGACGACCTTCAACAAGGGCACCATCGCCGACCTGATGACCGTGTGCCTGCTCATCTTCGTCGTCATGCAGCCGATCGCCGGCAAGATCTCCGACAAGATCGGTCGCAAGACGAACATGCTCATCTTCGTCATCGGCATGATCATCCTGCCGATTCCGATGCTCAGCCTCATCGGCAGCGCGAAGTCCCTGCTCGTCGCCGGAATCCTCGTCGTCATCACGATGGCGTTCATCTCCATGTACACCTCGATCTCGGGCATCGTGAAGGCCGAGATGTTCCCCGCCCACATCCGCGGCATCGGAGTCGGCTTCACCTACGCCATCGGCAACGCCATCTTCGGCGGGTCCGCCGAGTACGTGGCACTGTGGTTCGGCAACGCAGGCATCGGTGCATGGTTCGGCGTATACGTCGTCATCATCGCCGTCGTCGGACTCGTCGCAGTCCTGTTCATGCACGACAACCGCAAGCACTCGACCATCGACAACGCCGGGTCCTCGGCGTACCAGCGCATCGACAGCTGAACCTGAAGCACCGACGTCACGTCGGTGCGTGACATCGCCCCACAGGCAGATGCCGCACCCAGGAGGCAGGCACTCGCACAGTCCCACTAGACTGTTCGAATGCCTGCCTCCTTGCTGTCCCCAGATTCCCCTGCCTCCGATCGCGGCCGGGAGCTCCTGGACCGCTTCCCCGAACTGACGGATGTCCCGGGGCTGCCGCAGGCTCGGATCGTCAACGAGTACATCCTCGGGCGCCGCAGCGGTGAGCTCGACGTCTCGGGTCGGCCCACGGATGGCACCTTCATCGCCGCCGAGGCGGTCGCAGCACTTCCGTACGACCTCATCGTCGTCGATGACGCCCAGGGTCTGCAGGCCAAGCTGCTTGGCGAGCTCGCCCCCGTGACCACTTACAACGACCGGATCGACGAAGCCCGGATCGTCGCCGAGGCGGCCCCGAGCGCCGTACCCAGCGCCGACTGGGCGAGTCTGCGAAGTTCGGAAGATCCCGACCACGAGACGTGGGCGATCGTCAACGCGCCCAAGGCCACGCAGGCGCTCGCCGAGACCATCGCCGCACTCCACGCCCATGTCACGACGGTCATCGTCATCGGCCGCAGCGACTCGATGAGTCGAGCCGTGAACAAGGAGCTCGCTCGCGGCTTCGCCCGGGTCGACGTCTCTCCCGGAGTCGGCAAGCACCGCATGATCATCGGCAGCCGCCGTCTGAGTTCACCCAGCCTGCCGAGTTTCCCGAAGCACAACACCATCGATCATCCGGTTGCCGGCCAGCTGGAAGTCAGAGCCCACGGTGCGTGCTTCTCCGGGACGAAGAACGACGAGGGCTCCGCTCTGCTGCTGACAGCAGTCAGCACTGAGACCGTTGTCAGCACTGAGACCGCTGCCGGCACCGAGACCGCTGTCAGCACTGAGACCGCTGCCGGCACCGAAACGGTGGCCGGGGCTGCCCGGGACGACGACCAGTCGACCGCGGTTCCCGAGTCGATCCTCGACCTCGGGTGCGGCAACGGGTGGCTGCTTACGGCGGCGATGTCGGTGACGAAGGCGGCGCACGGGGTCGGCGTGGATGTGTCGAAGGCGGCGGTCGCCTCGGCGGCGGAGACCGCAGCGGCGAACGACATCGAAGTTGATGTCGTACTCGCCGATGCCACAGACACCGAGGCGCTGGTCGACACACTGGCGTCGGCAGATATCGATGGGCCGGCAGATATCGACGGGCCGGCAGGCTCGGGAGGTTTCGACCTCATCCTGCTCAACCCGCCCTTCCACCAGGGCACGACGATCGAGACCGACACCGCGGCAGCACTCATGGAAACGGCTGCCGCATTGTTGGCCCCGGGGGGACAGGTGCTCACAGTGTTCAACTCGCATCTGCGCTACCGGGAGTCCTTGCAGACTCACATCGGACTCAGCGAGCAGGTGGCTCGCACCAGCAAATTCACCGTTGTCCGCAGCCGCAAGGCCTAGCCGGCAGTAGAACCGAACCGCTCGGCCAGGATCGCGGCCGTGGCACCGACACCGGCGTCTGCCACGTCTCGGGGAGGCCCTTCGGCGACAATCCGTCCTCCCTCGGGGCCAGGCCCGGGGCCCAGGTCGATGAGCCAGTCGGAGCCTGCCGCCAGCTCCATGTTGTGATCGGCGATGAGGATCGTATCGCCCTCGTCAACGATCTGGCGGAAGAGCTGGCCGAGCACTCTGGCGTCGCTGGGGTGCAGACCGTTGGCGGGTTCGTCGAGGATGAACAATGAGCGTTCGCGTCGTTTTCTGGCTCGCATCACCGATGCCAGACGAAGTCGTTGCGCTTCACCGCCGGACAGCGTCGCCGAGGACTGTCCGAGCAGCAGACCGCCCAAGCCGACTCTCTGCAGAACTTCGAAATGCGCGCTCAGTCCCAGACGTTCGGCGAACACGGTCGCAGCGGCATCGATGGACAGGTCGAGCACGTCGGCGATGGACAGATCCTCGACCGTGACGTCGAGCGTCTCCTCGGTGAACCGGCGTCCTTCGCACTCCGGGCAGGTGCCGCTCGAGGCCGGCAGATGCACGAGATCGATGGTGATGATGCCCAGTCCCTCACAGCGTGGACAGCGCCCACGTGCAGTGTTGAAGGAGAATTGGGAAGCCGTGAACCCGCGGCTGCGCGCCAGCTCGGTCTTGGCGAAGAGGGCACGGATCTTGTCGAAGATGCCCAGGTAGGTGCCGATGACCGAGCGCGGTGAGCGTCCGATGGTCGACTGGTCGAAGCTGACGATGCGGTCGAAGATCTCGAGTCCGGTCGCGCTCGCCCCTGCCAGCTCACGTCGTTCGCCGCCGCGGGCCATGGCCTGCGGCTCCTCATCGCCGTCGAATGACCTCGCCCCTGCACTCCTGGCCAGGGACGCGACAGAGCGCAGCACGGAGCTCTTGCCCGCTCCGGAGACGCCCGTCATGGTCGTGAGTCCGCCGAGCGGGAAAGCGATGGTCAGTCCGTCGAGGTTGTTCGCCGACAGCCCGGTGCACTGAGCCCAGCTTGTGAAGTCCTGCGGGTCTCGCCACGGTTGGGTCGGTGCTTCGTTGCGGAGTCGAACGGCTGTCGAGCTCTCCCCGGCGAGCGCCTCGGCGATGGGACCGGAGAACATCAGCTGTCCGCCGCGGGCACCGCCGCCGGGGCCGAGCTCGACTACCCAGTCGCAGCGGCGCACGATCTCCATGTCGTGCTCGACGAGGATGACCGTGTTGCCTGCGTCGCGCAGCGCTTCGATGTGGGTGAAGAGATGGTCGGTGTCCTGCGGGTGCAGGCCGGTGGAGAGCTCGTCGAAGACGTAGACCATTCCGTGCAGGCCGCTGTGCAGATGGGCGGCCAGACGCAGTCGCTGCAGTTCGCCGGGGGACAGGGTTGCCGCTGAACGGTTGGGTGGAAGGTAGCCGACGCCGAGGCGCTCGATCACGTCCGTGCGCTTGTCGAGTTCGTCGAGGAGGACGTGGGCGGCATCATCGGTGGCTGCGGAGAATCGCTTCGATTCGCTGGGGCCGACTTCGAGATCGGCGGCGATGGCTGCGTTGATCGTCACGGCCAGTTCCGTGAGGCTGCGTTCGGCCACCTCGGCGATGGTGGCACCGCCGATCGTCACCGACAGTGCTGCGGGATTGATGCGGCTGCCGTGGCAATCGGGGCAGAGGTCATTGCTGAGGAACTCCTCGGTGCGCTCGCGGACCGAGGTGCTGCCGGTGGTGACCATCGTGTCGAGGAGGTAGCGGCGGGCGCTGCGGAACTTGCCCGTGTATTCGCGGGCGACGTGGTCGCGGATGTCGGCGGGGTTGACCGTCAGTGAAGGGGTGTCTTCGGTGGTCAGCAGCCAGGTGCGGGTGTCGCTGGGAAGCTGGTTCCACGGAATGTCGACGTCGATGCCCATGGCCTCGACGAGGTGTCTGAAGTTCCGGCCCAGCCATCCGCCAGGCCACGCGGCAATCGCCCCTTCCCGGATGGTCAGCGTCTCGTCGGGGACTGCGGCGTCGAGGTTGATCTCGTGGATGCTGCCTTTCGCCGCGCAGGTGGGACAGGCGCCTTCGACGGTGTTGGGGGAGAAGGCGGAGGCGAGCAGGCGTCCCTGGCCGGTGGGGTAGTCACCGAAGCGGGAGAACAGCACTCGCAGGAGATCAGAGACCTGTGAGAGTGTGCCCACGTTCGAATTCTCCGGCGGGGTCGTCACGAGCTGCTTGACCGCGATGGCAGCTGGGAGACCCGTGATCCGATCGACCTGAGGGGCAGAAACCGCACCGAGCAGATGTCGGGTGAACGGTGAGACGGACTCCAGGTAGCGTCGCTGCGCCTCTGCGTAGATGGTGTCGAAGGCAAGGGAGGACTTGCCCGAGCCGGAGACCCCGCAGATGCCGATGAGCTGCCGGTGCGGCAGAGTCACGGAGAAGCCTGAGAGGTTGTGCTCACGAGCGCCGATGATGCCGATCTCTTCGGTCGAAACGGGAACGCTCGACGTGGAAGCAGGTGTCATCGGGAGTCTCTTCCTCTCATCCGGGTCCGGGGGTGGGCCGTACGGAACCACACTAGACCTGCAGCAGAGGTGAGGGAATCTTTCGCAGCGAAACCTGGAGGAAACGTCCCGTGCAGGATCCGAAACGCAGGCGAAATACGTCTCGGCTAGCCTGAGCGAATCAGTGAGAGCGCAGTGAAGGAGACGGTGATGAGTGAGACTACGATGACTGCGGCGCCGGGCAAACACCGGGTGGACGGAATGAACTTCTACACGCGCAAGTGGGTGCGCCCGGAAGATCTCAATGCGAACGGCTCACTCTTCGGCGGAAGCCTGTTGAAGTGGATCGATGAGGAAGCCGCAATCTACGCGATCATCCAGCTCGGCAGCCACACTGTGGTCACGAAACTCATTTCGGAGATCAACTTCGAGGCCTCGGCTCGCCAGGGTGACCTCATTGAGATGGGGCTCGTTGCGACCCATTTCGGTCGCACCTCCATCACCATGCGGGCGCAGGTGCGCAACATGATCACCAGAAAGTCCATCTTGAGCATCGAGAAGATCGTGTTCGTCAGTGTGGGGGAGTCGGGGCAGCCTGAGCCCCATGGGTACTCGTCAATCACCTATGCGCGGGACCGGATGCCGATCGGGCACCCCTCTGAGCATGAGGTCCGCTGAATTCGCCGGAGAAGTCTGACCTCAGTGCATCGATCTGAAGCTGATCGATGGACAAGCTGCGAAGTTTGCGGTAGAGGGTGCTTCGACCGATGCCGAGAAGTTCGGCTGCTTGGACCTTATTTCCTTGAGCATCGACGAGTGCCTGCAGCAGCGAGTCTCGTTCAGCCTGTTCCCATCGAGACAGAACTCTTCGCGGGGCAGATGCGAGATGTGGCGGAAGGTCCATCACATCGATCACCCAGGGATCACCGACCGCTGGTGGCAGCTTCGCCACCAGGTCGGCCAACTCCTTGAGGTCTCCGGGCCAGTTCCATGACAGTAGGGCTGACAGTGCATCGGCAGTGAACTGTGGGCCGGTACCAGGACCCGAATAGACTCTTCGAGCCAGCTCGGCAATGGCGGATCGGCGTTGAAGCAGACTCGGAAAAGCAGGCGCAGATGAGCCGGCAATCACCTCGGGACCTGAATCTCCGCCCTTCGATCGATCCTCACCTCTCGTGCGGGATTGCATTTCCGTCCTGGCATCTCTGCCGGTCGCCTCAGACCACGTATTCACCCAGTAGCCAGCGTCTGATCCGATTGGGGCTGGAATGATCACCGTCTGTGAAGGGTTCTCCTTCGCGTATCGCCCCATCTCCGTCCACCATGCGATCACAGCGTCGTCGGCATTGCGCGGAGGGGCAATGGCACTCGGCCCCGGCCCCGGACTTCGTGCGTTTGAGGTGCGATTGACTGTATTCGTGTCTCTGGTTTCGGCTGAGTCGTCGGTCGGCAGTATCCGCAGCTCCATCACTGGCTCGGATGCGTGTCCGACGTTGGCGACGATTGCGGAGATCCCAGTTCCTGCCAGTTTGTAGATTCCTTCCTCACCGACACCTAGGCGAGTTGCGATCTGGTCCCAGATCAGCGCTTGAGTCTCGCCATCCAATTGCGAGAGGGCAGGCAGATCAGTCATGACAGAGTCCCGGTTCATGACAAGGACTCCTCGGTGGCCGGTTCGTGCCCGTTTGAATGCCCGGGCAAGCGCGATATCCCGGCTGTCGGCTCCCTCCATCAGTGAGTCGGCGATCTCCTGACTGGCTTGCCGCGCAACGGAGATCATGTAATTGTTCGCTTCGTCCGAGGCGGCCGTCAGTGATACTGAACCCACGATTCGACCAGTGAGCGGATGAACGACAGGGGCGGCAGAGCAGGCCACGTCTCTCAGCGTTTCCAAGAAATGCTGGCTGCCGCGAACCAGAATCGGTTTCCGGGCTTCGATCGAGGTGCCCAGTCCGTTCGTTCCACTCGATGTCTCGGAGAAGTCTCCGCCCTCGACCGCACCCACGACATCGAGTGTGCGTCTGACTCGAGCATCGTTGGTTCGACGCCAGACAATACGGCCCTGTTCGTCTCCCAGCAGCAGAGTCGTCTTGGTATCGGACAAGGAGGCGAGCCAGCGATCCATCACACGGCTGGCTGCGCGAATCAGTTCCTCCTTGGCGCCGATGTCTTCGATTCGCGGCTGGCCTTCCGGATCGACGCGTGACGATATCGACCGTCGCCAGCTGTTTTCGATGTCCTCGGGAACGAGGCTCTTGAGTTCGATGTCCGATGTCAGGCCGCGATCGATCAGACGATGCAGAGCTGAGCGCACTGGGTCATCGGAATTGAACCGCGCGCCTTCCATTCGAATTGCCTTTCGACGATCTGTCCGAGCCTGGCCTGCACCGGTCTCACCAATGAGTCCGATGTCGGGTGGTGTATTCAGTCTGCACCAAAAAACGCCCGAGGGACCATCCCTGTCGGGGTGCTCGTGGCGAGTGTGCCATTTTGGAACACCGGTCGACGTGACCGACCGCCTAACGTTTTCTAAGCAAGTGGTCCACGTCACGCGATCATATCGTGGTCACGATTTCAAAGGAGATTTCGATGAGTAATCAGAGAACAGTCGACGCAGTTGTCATCGGTGCAGGATTCGGTGGCATCTACGCCATGCAGAAGCTGGCGAACGAACAGGGCCTCGACGTCGTCGGCTTCGACCTCGCGGATGGGCCTGGGGGCACGTGGTATTGGAATCGGTATCCGGGAGCCCTGTCTGATTCGGAGAGCTATGTGTACCAGTATTTCTTCGACAAGGACCTCTACCAAGACACCACGTGGAAGAATACGTACCTGACGCAGCCCGAGATCCTCTCGTATCTCGAAGGTGTCGTTGACCGTTTCGACCTGCGCAAGCACTTTCGGTTCGGCACTGGAATCGTCTCGTCGCACTACATCGATGCCGACAATGAGTGGGAACTGACGACGGACAGCGGGGACACCATTCGCTCCACTTATGTCGTCAATGCGGTGGGACTGCTCGCGGCTGTCAATCTCCCTGATATTCCAGGACGCGATTCCTTCGAAGGGCGGTTGGTCCACACTGCGCGGTGGCCGGAAGATCTGGACTTGGCTGGCAAGCGGGTCGCGGTGATCGGGACCGGGTCGACAGGCCAGCAGTTTGCTACTGCGGCCGCGGCGCAGGCTGCCGAATTGGGAGTGCATGTTCGCACGCCCCAGTACTCAGTGCCGGTCGGCCTGCGAGCAATGCGAGACGGTGAGGTTGAGAAATACCACGCGGATTTCGAGAAGACGAGAGACACGGTATTCTCATCGGCTCTCGGCTTTGGAATCGACGAGGTGGAGCGTTCGCTGTGGGACTTCACCGATGAAGAGCGGCAGGAGATCTTCGCGAAGGCATGGGAGCAGGGCGGAGGTTTCCGGTTCATGTTCTCGACGTTTGGCAACCTGGCGTCCGACGAAGACGCCAACTTGGTTGCCGGCGAGTTCATCAAGGACCGAATCAGGGAGATCGTCAAAGATCCCGAAACTGCTCGGAAGATCATGCCAGAAGGACTTCACGCTCGTCGGCCATTGTGTGACAACGGCTTCTATGAGATCTTCAACCTTCCCCATGTCGAAGCTGTGAACATCTCTGAGACTCCCATCGACGAGATCACCAAGAGTGGCATCCGCACATCTGATGGCAAGCATCGTGAATACGATGTCATCGTTTTCGCAACCGGTTTCGACGCCGTCGACGGAAACTATCGACGGATGGACTTGACCGGTCGAAACGGCGTGCAGATCAACGAGACGTGGAGCACCGATCCGCAGAGCTACCTCGGCGTGACCACGGCGGGCTTTCCCAACTGGTTCATGGTGCTCGGACCGAAGGGACCGTTCTGCAATCTGCCATCGGCGATTGAGACTCAGGTGGAGTTCATTTCCGATCTCATCGCACATGCCAGACAGGCCGATATCGCCACCATCGAACCTTCGACCGATGCAGAAGAGCGCTGGAGCGAGGTCTGCCGTGACCTGGCCAAGGACTCCGTCTTCGGAAAGGTGGACTCATGGGTCTTCGGTGCCAACATTCCTGGAAAGAAGCCCAGCGTGCTGTTCTATCTGGGTGGCCTGTCAGCGATGAAGGAGATCCTGGCAGAAGAGGTCGAGGCTGGTTATCCGAACCTGATTTCGAAGGTGCCGCACGTGGGTGCCGGCACGAGCCAGGACAGAATGCTTGTGAATCAGTGAGATCTATCTGAGGGCTTCGGTATGAGCCACGGATGTGTGAACTGGCAGTGGACGCGTTCATCGCGTTCGCCAAGGAGCGACTTATTCGACTTCAGGTGGGCGACGAGGACACACGGACTGCTCGTCTGACCTTGATGTGGGATCCAGAGGACACGAGCTGCCTGACTTTCATCTTCGGCCGAACACGCCTCGTCGAGTTTGTTCGACACGAAGTCAAAGCCTTGCGGTCAACGATCAGGCTCAGGCCAATGCGGACATCAGGGTATGACCACCAGTTTGCCCCCTCGGCGGTGGCTTTCGAGTTCTCGATGAGCGGTTGTGATCTCGGTCAGTCGATAGGTGTTGCCCATTGGGACGGTGAGTCTTCCCGTGGCGATGTCAGCAAGAAACCCTTGAAGTACAGCTGCCGGCAGATTCGAGCTTTCACCGGAATATGCTGTCAATCGCACACCCTGGGGGATGAAGTCCATCGGTTCGAACTCTCCGATGGTCCAGCTTTCAGAGAGCATGCCGGTGAAGCATACCGTGCCGCCGGGCCTGACCGCCCGGATCGTGTCGGCGAGAGCGTCCGTGCCGACAAGCTCGACAGCGCCGTCGACGCCCGTGGGCGCGATTTCACGCACCCTGTCGGCGACGTGGCCATCATCGAGAATCTGATGATCCACTCCTGCTTGAACCATCTCGGGCACAGGTTCGCGTCGGCGAGTGGAGGCGATCACCTGAATGCCGTCACGTTGAGCGAGCGCAGCCAGTGCGAGCCCCACTGAGGAGGTGCCTCCGCGGATGAGCAGTGTTTGGCCGGCGCGGACTTCTGTCCCGATGGTCAACGACCCGTGTGCAGTCTGCAACATCTCAGGTAGTGCCCCGATAGTCGACCATGGGAGATCGGACTCGAATGGGAGCACTTGAGAATAGGGAACGCAGGTGTATTCGGCATAGCTGCCATCGAAGTCTCTGCCCATGCCGCCCATGAGTGTGGCCACTTTCTGGCCCGGGGCGAGTCGGCCGCTGGGATCCGCGTCGATCTCGCCGACCGCTTCGATGCCGAGGATCCGGGGGAATGCGACGGCGTTTCCGGACAGTCCGTTCCTCGTCATGAGTTCGGACCGATTGAGTCCGAATGCTCGCACTCGGATTCGCACCCAACCACGGCTCGGCTCTGGTACGGGTAGCTCTCGGAGGTCGAATGCTGAAGCCGGCCCTGGTGCATCGAGCACGGCGGCGAGCATGAGTTTCGCACTCTCATTTGCGTTCGGAGCAATCATGAAAGCCCCTTGTAATTCAGCCATGCGGATGCGATATCTCTCGCCGAGGCCGCTCTGTCGAACTCAATCATGGTTATTCCCTTCAGCTTCATTCATAGGCTACATCGTTTCGATGTAGTAAAGTCAATTTCAGCACCATCGACATGAGGGAGGCGACCATGATTGAGCTCATGATGCTCGGATTTCTGGCAGAACGGCCGCATCACGGCTATGACTTGAGGCAGCGCATGAACGCGCTTCACGGCTATGCTCGGACAGTCAGTGAGGGGGCTTTGTATCCAGCAGTCTCCAGGCAATCGGATCGGGGATACATCGCTGTCAATGAAGTCGATGGTGAGGCGGGGCCCAAACGGCGGATGCTCTCTCTGACGCAGGCTGGCCACGACAGGTTGGAGGAGCGTCTGCGTGACGCGTCAGGGTTCGACATCACCGATGGTCAACGATTCCTCGTTGTCCTGACGTTTCTGTCGAAGCTGCCGAGTGAATCGGATCGGGAGCAGGTTCTTCGTCGCCGACTCGACTTCCTTGATCAGCCGGTGGCATTTCAGTTCGAGGACGGGCGTCCTGTCCGCAAGAAGGATGAGACGGATCCCTACCGGCGAGGCGTCCTCACCGTTGCCGGAGCAACCCGGAATGCTGAGATTGCGTGGCTGCGGCAGCAGTTGGAAGTAGGTGAGCCGTGACCGACGCGGACGGCGGCAGTAGCCTCGGCGACATGAGTGTCAGACGATTCTGGTCAGAGGCGCGGGCCGCTGTGCCATCACTTCCTGAGCAGGTGCCCGATGCCTGGGCGTTCGGTGCCACGCCGGCCCATGCCGAGGAACTCCTGTCCTTGGTGATCGAGGGGACCAAGACGGCGACCGCCTCGGCCCTGTGGGATTACGAGGCGGAAGGGGAGTCGGTGCCGGAGGCCGGAGAAGCCAGCGTGGTCCTCGACGGGAGCAACCGGCCGCGAGCAGTCATCATCACCACCGCGGTTGAGATCGTCCCCTTCGCCGAGGTGAGCGCCCAGCATGCCCATGCCGAGGGGGAGGGGGACCGCTCGCTGGAGTGCTGGCGAGAGATCCACGAGCGCTTCTGGCGAGATCACGGGCAGAGTTCTCGTGGCTTCGCGCGCGATATGCCCGTTGTGTGCGAACGGTTTCAAATGGTGTTTCCCGCGTAGCTGCCCGCCACCGGCATCGTCTTCCGAGGTCAGGCTGCGTCCACCTCGTCGACGGCGAGTTCTGAAGGCTGCCTCCGGAAGCCCTTCGTGGTGAAGGCGAGGATGACGGCTCCGATGGCAAGCCAGACGGCGCCGAGGGTGACTGCATGGACGTCGAGCTGGGTGAGCAGGTAGGCGATGACGACGACCCCGATGATCGGGCAGATCAGATTGAGCAGGACTCCGTGGCGGCGGCCGGCACGACGTTCCTTGGCCCAGTGGACGATGACCGAGACGTTGACCATGATAAACGCGAGGAACGCACCGAAGTTGATGAACGAGGTCGAGGTCGCGACGTTCATGAAGATGGCGATGAGTCCGATGACCGCGATCGCCAGCAGGGAGAGCACCGGGGTGTGGAACTTGGGGCTGAGCTTGCCGAAGAAGCGTCGCGGCAGCACCCCGTCGCGACCCATCGCATAGAGCAGACGACTTCCTGCCGCCTGTGCCGCGATGCCCGAGGTGAACTGGGCGATGACGAGGGCTGCGAGGAAGATGGCGCCGAAGAGGTGACCGCCGATCCTCCGTGCGATCTCGAACGCCGCGGCGTCGGAGTTCTCGAAGACTCCACCCGGATGGACCAGCTGCACCGCGTAGGCGACGATGACGAAGATGCCGCCGCCGATGATGGCGATGAGCATGATCGCCTTCGGGACAGTGCGCCGCGGGTCGATGGTCTCCTCGGTGAACGTGGTCACCGCGTCGAAGCCGAGGAACGAATACGCGGCGATCGCGGCACCGCCGCCGATCGCAGCGAGGCTCGAATTGACTCCGGTGAATGGGGTGGCGCTGAAGAGGCCGGTCGCACCGTGGGTGCCGAAGACGTCGGCCAGGGACAGGATGACGAAGAAGGCGATGATGAGGACCTGGAACGACATGAGGATGAGGTTGACGCGGTCGGCGACCTTGATGCCCACGATGTTGAGCACGGTGGTGAGGATGATGAACCCGATGATCCACACGGCCATCGGAACCCCGGGGAACTGAGCCTGCAGGTACGAACCGCCGATGAGCCAGATGACCATCGGCAGGAACAGGTAGTCGAGCATGGTCGCCCAGCCGACTAGGAACCCGACCCGCCCGTCGATGGTCTTCCTGACATAGGTGTAGGCGGACCCGGCGACAGGGTAGGTGGCCGCCATGCGCCCGTAGCTGTTGGCGGTGAAGAGCATCGCGATGAGCGCCAGCAGGTAGGCGCTCGCGCTGGCTCCGCCGGTCTCGGAGGCGATGACGCCGAAGATGCCCAGGACGATCAGCGGTGTGAGATAGGCGAGGCCGAAGATGACGAGCGAAGGCAGCTTGAGCGTCCGTTTGAGCGTGAGCGTGTCTGACATGATTACTCCATTGTTCTCAGTGATGTCATAGGGTCGCCGAGGTGGTGCGGCAGTTCGGCGGAAAGTTAAGGCTCTCGTTGGGTTCAGTCGTGCCCGCGGTGGTGAGGTGACCACCGTGCGGGGTCGATCTGTCCGTCGTAGAGCGGCAGTGGGATCGGATCGTCGTCGGCAGTGAACTGCGACCAGACGCGGTTGGTCCCGGCTGTGCCCCGGGCACGCACGCGCGTGATGTGGCCGGGGTCCACGCGAACGACGAGGGTGTCCTCACCGGGCCCTGCCTCGGCGAGGACATGGCCCTCCGGGTCCACGGCGATGCTGAGACCGCGCCCGACGGGCTCGGCGCAGTTGACGCTGAGCATGTAGACCTGGTTGACGATCGCATTGGCGCGGGCGAGGACGAGTTCCTGGTCACGGTCCTGGCTGGTCGTCTTCACGATGTTGATGATCGCGTCGGCGCCCATCCATGCGAGATGGCGAGAATGTTCGGGGAACCAAGCGTCATAGCAGTTGGACAGACCGAGGACGCCGTGGCCGGCGATCGGGGAAACGACGAATTCCGTGCCGGGGCGATGGGGTTCGAAGGGCCGCCACGGGAACATCTTGCGATAGCTGGCGCTCAGCGTTCCGTCGGGGGAGAAGAGGAGCTGGGTGTTGTACTGCGCGTGAGTGCCGGTCGTCTCGCCGATGCTTCCCGGGCACAGCCAGATGCCGAACTCTGCTGCCACCTCGCCGATCCTCGCCACGAAGGGGTCATCGAGGGGCACTGCCAACTGTGCGAGCGCGGTCGCCTGCTCGTCGGCCGGCAGGTGGTCGACTCCCTGGAGATGGAGTTCCGGATAGACGAGCATGTCGAGCTCGGGATGGTGAGCGAGCGTGCGTTCGACGTCTGTGCGCAGATCGGACAGCGCATTCGGGCCGTGGAGCGGAGCGCGCTGCGCAAGTCCGACACTCAGTTCTCTCTGTGGCACTGGCAGCTCCTTCGCTCAGCATAAGTGTTCATTTTGAACACTATAAACTTGTGAGCCGATAGACTCAATACATGGCGGAAAAAAATTCGCGTGCCTCGCATTCGGAGGCCCATGAGGTCCACCAGGCCCTGTTCACGGCTCCGGGGTCTGCCGCGGTCACTCGACTCTCGGCCGTCGACACTGTCCGGGCTCGAGTTCTCCTATCCGTCGAGCACGCGCTGTTGGCGCCGGGCAGCAAGCTGCCTCGTACGGAACTCATCGCCGGGGGCCTGGAAGTCAGTCACATCACGGCTCGGCGCGCTTTGGAGAGTCTGGTTGACGACGGAGTGCTCGTGCGTCGTCGTGGTCGCGGCGGCGGGACCTTCGTTGCCGACGATCCGCCGACGCTCAACGACTCCTCGGTGACGGCCTACCGAGCCGATGAGCAGGCGATCCTGCGACTCATCGATCAGCGCAGTCTCATGGAGAGTGCAATCGTCGTCGCAGCTGCCCAGAAGGCGACGGTTGCGCAGTGCGATGAGCTCGATGACCTCATCAGGCAGTCGCGAGATGCTGCTGACTGGCACGAGCACCACATCCCCGACACGCGTTTCCACCATCTGTGCGCCGAGATCAGCGAGTTGCCCGAAGTGCCGACGTATCTGGCCAGCTATGAGGCTCTGACCAAGTACTTCGTTCCCTATCCACAGGATCAGCTCGAAGAGGGGCGCGACCACCATGCCCGTCTCGTTGCTGCGTTTCGCGCTCGGGACTCCCTTGCTGCAGCCGAGGTCACCCGGGTCCACGTCGATGCACTTCGCCGAGAGATGTTCATGGGCTTGGAGAGTCGAGGCGGATAATCGCCGGTTGGGCGTGGATTCGAAGCATCGTCGCCTCCCGTGAGCGCCTCTGTCAGCAAGAGTGACTCAGGAGTCGGTCGGCCCCGCGTCGTAGGTGAGCCAGTGAGTCTTTGTCGCGACTTTGTCGTAGAGAACCTGAGCTTGGGCGTTGTCGTCTGCGGTGATCCAGCGGACGACCGAGCGACCTTCTGCGCCGGCGATCTCCTGCAGTCGGGCGATGAGTGCTCGGCCGGCACCGGAGCCACGTGCCTCGGGATCGGTGAAGAGGTCATCGAGCCAGATGCCCGTGGTGCCGGTGGACGGACGGGAGAAGCGTCGGAAGTCGGCGATGGCGATGATGCGTCCGTCGGCCTCGGCGACCATGCTCTCGACTTCGTCGCCCGGATCGACGATCCAGCTCCAGACTCGGGAGACGATCTGCTCCGATTCCTCCAGATGATAGAACTCCCGATAGTCGCGGAAGAGTTCACGCCAACGCGCTTCGTCAGCATCAGCAACTGGTCGGACGGTCGGGGGAGGAGCTGAAGTCATCGCACAAGGTCCTTCTTCGAAGCGTGGTCAACTGACTCTCACGCTAGCACCATGTGAAAAGCCCCCGTCAGGATTCTCGATCCTGTCGGGGGCTTTATCAATGTGTACGCGAGAGGGGACTTGAACCCCTACGTCCGAAGACACTGGAACCTAAATCCAGCGCGTCTACCAATTCCGCCACTCGCGCGCGACGCCCTCAAGATTAGCAGGGTGCGCGCCGGAAGCGGAAAGCGGAAGACTCAGGCGGCGTCGATGCCCAATGCCTTGCGCACGCGAGCCACATGACCGGTGGCCTTGACGTTGTACTGGGCAAGTTCGACCTTGCCCTCAGCATCGATGACGAGCGTCGAGCGGATGACGCCCTGGACGACCTTGCCGTAGTTCTTCTTCTCGCCGAAGGCCCCCCACTCGGTCATCATGGTCTTGTCTTCATCGGAGAGCAGGTCGAAGTTCAGGCCCTCTTTGTCTGCGAACTTCTTGAGCTTCTCCGGCTTGTCGGGAGAGATGCCCAGCACCACGAGGCCTTCAGCCTTCAGCGCCGAGAGCGAGTCCCGGAAGTCGCAGGCCTCGGTCGTGCAACCTGGAGTCATAGCGGCGGGGTAGAAGTAGACGACGACCCTCTGGCCCTTGAATTCGCTGAGCGTGACGGACTTCCCATCCTGGTTGACCAGGGTGAAATCGGGTGCGGTGTCGCCGACTGACAGACGTGGCATTGTGTCTCCTTCTTCTCGTGCGGAACTTCTCAGAAGTTCTCAGTTCACAGCCCACTCTAGTCCGAGACCAGGACATGGAATTGGACTCACTCGATGCGAGCAATGACCTCTCCGACAGCTACCGTGTCCCCGACGGCTGCCACGTGCTTCACCGTCCCCGAGGCAGACGCCGGCACCCGGGTCTCCATCTTCATCGCGGACAGAACAGCGACATCGTCACCTTCGGCCACCTCGGCGCCGTCTTCGACAAGATAATCGACGAGGCTGCCGGGCACGGGCGCGGTCACGGCGCCTGCCGCTGGCGAAGAGCCCCCGACTGAGCCGGTTCCTGAATCGCCGGCGCTCGAATTTCCAGCACCGGACTGACCGGACACCGACCCCAGGGCGGACAGCAGCTGTGCGGGCAGGCCGATGGTGCTCAGCTTCCCGTCGATCTCGATGCTCATCCGCTCAAGCTGAGTTTCGGTCAGCGGAGCCGGACGGCCCTGGGCTTCGAATCGGGGGAGGAGTTCAGCCTCGATCCACTGCGTGTGGATGCCCTCGACTCCGGTCGACCCGAGACCGGTGAACGCCTCGTCGGTCAGGATCGCCAGCGAACACGGCAGAACCGTCGCCGGGCCCTCGACACGCAGCTCCTTGGCCGCGCTCACCGTTCGCGCGATCGCCGACGCACGGTCAGGGCCGTGGACGATGAGTTTGGCGAAGAGTGAGTCGAAGGCCGGCTGCACGGTGTCACCGGCGCGGACTCCGGCATCCCAGCGCACCCCGGGCCCGCCGGGCACATCGAGGATGTCGATGCGGCCGGGCGTGGGCAGGAACCCGCGGCCGGGATCTTCGGCGTTGATGCGCAGCTCGATCGCATGTCCGACCGGTTCCGGCGTCGCCTCGAGGGAGAGCCCCTGACCGAAGGCGATGCGGAACTGTTCGGCCACGAGGTCGACACCTGAGGTCGCCTCGGTGACGGGATGTTCGACCTGAAGCCGGGTGTTGACCTCGAGGAACGTCATCGTGCCATCGGCGGCGAGCAGGAACTCCACGGTGCCGGCACCCCGGTAGGTCACCTCGGCGCAGATGGCCTCGGCAGAACGGTGGAGACGTGCACGCTGGTCATCCGAGAGCCCCGGAGCCGGAGCCTCCTCGATGAGCTTCTGGTTCCGCCGCTGCGCCGAGCAGTCCCGGTCGCCGACAGCCACAACGCGGCCCCGGCCGTCGCCGACGATCTGGACCTCGACGTGGCGGGGACGCTCGAGGAACTTCTCGACGAAGCATTCGGACCGGCCGAACGCCTCGGCAGCCTCACGGGTCGCCGAATCGAAGGCACCGGCCACCTCGGCGAGGTCGCGGACGATCTTCATGCCGCGCCCGCCGCCACCGTGGGCGGCCTTGATGATGATCGGCAGTCCGTGCTCGCCGGCGAAGTCCTCGACCTCGTTCGCGTCGGCAAGCGGACGGTCGATGCCCGGCGCCAGCGGGGCACCGACCTTCTGGGCCAGCTGGCGTGCGGTGACCTTGTCGCCGAGGGCCGTGATCGTGTCCGCGGTGGGGCCGATCCAGATCAGACCGGCGTCCTCGACGGCGGCAGCGAAGTCAGCGTTCTCCGACAGGAAACCGTAGCCGGGGTGAACGGCGTCGGCACCGGACTTCTTGGCTGCCGAGATGATCGCCTCGATGTTGAGGTACGTGTCCGCGGCAGTGGTGCCCGGGAGCGAATACGCTTCGTCGGCGAGCTGCGTATGCAGGGCGTCGGCGTCCTGATCAGCGTAGACGGCCACCGAGGTGTGACCGTACTGGGCGCAGGCGCGGATGATGCGGACCGCGATTTCGCCGCGGTTGGCGATGAGGATTGTCGGCATGGTTCAGCTTCCGTTCTCAGTGGAATGGGGAGTGTGGTCTGTGCTCGGCTCGCCGTCCGCGGTTGTGGTCTCGCCGTCCGTGGCTGGCTGTGCCGACCTGGTCGTGAACCGGACCTTCACTCCGGGCGCCAGCTGCGCGGCAAGGTCGACGTCGTCGACGCTGGCGATGATCGGATACCCGCCGGTCAGCGGATGGTCGGGCCCGAACAGGACGGGCTGTCCGTTCGGTGGCACCTGCAGGGCCCCGGTGACCGCACCCTCGCTGGGCAGTTCCCCCGTGCGGGCCCTCTCGAGTGGAACATCGCCTTCAAGACGCAGACCGACCCGGTCTGATTCGTGGGTGACGGTCCATTCCTGTCCCAGCAGCGTGTCGATGCCGGCGTCGGTGAACCAGTCCTGCCGTGGCCCCAGAGTCACCGTCATCGTCAGTGTCTTCCCAGGTCGGGGCAGGTCCCGACGGGCAGAGGTCGGCGAGGGATCCACGAGGTGGGGCGCCGAATTCGGACCGTGGAGGGTCACGACGGTGCCCGTGTCCAGGGCGGCGGGTCCCAGACCGGCGAGCGTGTCCGCGGAAGAGCTGCCCAGTGCAGGCTCGGCGTCGACGCCGCCGCGGAAGGCCAGGTACCGGCGGACTCCCTCTTCTGCCTGCCCGAGGTCGAGTTCGTCTCCGTCCTCCAGGGCGAAGGCCTCGCCGAGGTGGGGATGGTGGACGGTGCCATCGGCGGCGGTCACGGTGATCGGTCCCGCCGCTCCCGTCACAGCGGCGACTCCGGTCCCGGTGATGGCTAGGAGCGCTCCGCCGCCGAAGCTCTCGAGGCCGGCCGCGAATTCGGCGTTGCCGACGACCCTGTTCGCCGTGGTCAATGCCCTTCGGTCGGCGGCGCCGGCGCTGGAGACGCCCATCGAGGCGAATCCGGGCCGGCCGAGATCCTGGACGAGCAGCTGCAGCCCGGGCCGGAGAACTTCGAAGGAATGTGCACTCGCCGAGGTGGTGGCTGAGCTCTCGGCCGCAGCCGACGACGCGTCACCGGCCGTACCGCGGTCGACGTCGACGAGCTCGCGTTGAGCTTCCTGGAACTTCACGAGCGTGCCGGGAACGAACAGGGCAGGCGGCTCCCGGTCGAGATCCCACAGGGTGGCATCGGTGCGGCCGATGAGCTGCCAGCCGCCGGGGGAGGAACGCGGGTAGACACCGGTGAATTCGCCGGCCAGGGCCACCGATCCCACCGGCACCCGTGTGCGCGGGGACGATCTGCGGGGAACGTCGAAGAGCGGATCGTCACCGGCCAGGTAGCCGAAGCCGGGGGCGAACCCGGCGAACGCGACCTGCCACGTCGCCTGCTGGTGGCGAGCGACCACCTCGGCGGGGGAGATCGAGAGCAGTTCGGCCACCTCGGCGAGGTCCTCACCGTCGTAGACGACGTCGATCGTGACCTCGCGGGCCGTGCCGGCATCGGATTCGGTGAGCGAGAGCCCGCGAATGGCCCCTTCGAGCGCCGTCGCCGTGGTGCGGCTCGGGTCGAAGTTGAGCAGCACAGTCCGCGCGGCCGGAATGAGCTCGACGACGCCGGACAGGGCGGCGGTCTCCAGGGCGTGGTGCAGGTGCATCGTCGCGGCCAGGTCAGCGCATTCGACGAGCAGGTGCCGGCGGGAGGCGGTGTGGAAGCTCAGGTCGGTCGGGGTCGGGGAGAGATCGGTCATCGGCGGTAGGTGTCTTCCGGTTCGTCGGTGATGAACATGCGTCCGGGGGAGTGCGTGATCGCAAACGGCACGCCCGAGGCCTGGATCGCCGCCTGCGGGGTCACCCCACAGGCCCAGAACACGGGGAGATCACCCTCGGTGATGTGCGGCGGATCCCCGAATTCGGGGGAGTCGAGGTCGAAGATGCCGATCTGTTCGGGGGCTCCGATGTGGACCGGGGCGCCGTGGACGGCGGGGAAGCGGTCGGTGATGCGTACCGCCTCGGCGACCTGGGTTGCTGGGATCGGGCGCATGGATACGACCACGTCTCCGCTGATCCGACCGGCGCGAGTGCAGGCGGTCGAGGTGCGATACATCGGCACGTTGCGCCCGGCCTCCTGGTGGCGGATCGGGATGCCTGCCTCAACGAGGCCTGATTCGAAGGTGAAGCTGCACCCGATGAGGAAGGACACGAGATCGGGGTGGCGTTCCCAGGCCTCTGTGGCGTCGGTGATCTCGGTGCTCAGCGCTCCGTTCTCCCAGACCCGGTAGCCGGGGATGTCGGTGCGGATGTCGCTGCCGGGTGCCAGCGCGGATTCGACCTGCCCTGCTTCGAGCACGTCGATGACCGGGCACGGCTTCGGATTGCGCTGGGTGAAGAGGAGGACGTCGAAGGCCCAGTCGGCGGGCACTGAGATGAGGTTGGCCTGGACCAAACCCGGTGCCATCCCCGAGGTGGGCCCGGCGAATCCCGCTCGAATGCGCGCACGGGCTTCCGCGCCGGCGGCCGAACGGTCGGGCCTCATTTCCCAGCGCCGGCGAACGGTGCGATCGTGACACCTTCGGATTCCAGGAGTTCGCGCGCGGCGCGGGCCATGTCGATCGAGCCCTGGCTGTCGCCGTGGAAGCAGATCGACTGGGCGTCGACATCGACGAGGCTGCCGTCGATGGCCTCGACCTGACCGGTCTGGACCAGGCGCAGAACGCGCCCGGCGACGGCCTGCGGATCGTGGAGGACCGCATTGGGTTCGGTGCGCGAGACCAGCGAGCCGTCGGGGTTGTACGAACGATCGGCGAAGGCCTCTGCTGCGACGCTCAGCCCTGCCTCGGCGGCGACGCGGTTCGCCACACTGCCGGCCAGGCCGAGGAAGACGAGGCTGGGATCGATGGCCTTGACTGCGGCTACGACGACCTTGGCCTGCGCTTCGTCATGGACGATCGCGTTGTAGAGGCCGCCGTGGGGTTTGACGTAGGCGACAGATCCGCCGACGGCCGTGGTCAGCCCCAGCAGTGCGCCGATCTGGTACTCCACCTGCGCCTGCAGGGTGGCTGCGGGCACGTCGAGGGCACGCCGGCCGAAGCCCTCGTAGTCGTCGTAACCGGGATGAGCGCCGATGATGACGTTGTTCTTCGTGGCCGCCTCGGCGGTGGTTCGTATGCCTTCGGGGTTGCCTGCGTGGAAGCCGCACGAGACGTTCGCGCTGGACACCAGGCCCAGCATTGCCGCGTCGTCGCTGACGATGCGGTCGGGTACGTTCTCCCCGAGATCCGAGTTGAGGTCGATGGTGGTGTGTGTCATTGTCATCCTCCGATTCCGATCATGGCGAAGATCGGGCCGATCGATTGGGTTGCGGTGTACCAGGTGACCAGTGTTGCTGCGGTGCCGATGATGAGCAACCACTTGGGGTAGGAGTCCGTGCGCAGCAGGCGGGGCCTGAACCAGCCGATGTACATGAAGATTGTGAGACCGATCGGCAGGATCAGACCGTTGAAGCCGCCGACGAACACGAGAAGAGTTGCGGGCGCGGTGCCCAGGCTCAGGTAGACGATCAGGGACACGACGATGAAGATCACGGTTGCGATCTGGAGCGGCCAGCCCTTCTTGAGTCGGGTGGAGAAGGCCGACAGGAATGTCGCCGAGGTATAGGCTGCCCCGATCACCGAGCTCAGAGCCGCTGCCCAGAAGATGGCACCGAAGATGCGCATTCCGGCATCGCCGAGGACGGCTGCGAATGCTTGACCAGCGGGGTTGGCCGCCTGGCCGTCGAGGTCGAGGGCGACCCCTGAGGCGACGACCCCGAGGATGGCCAGGAACAGGACGTAGCGCATGACGCCGGTGACGAGGATGCCCGAGAGCGCCGAGCGCATCACGGATGGTGCGTTCTCCGGTCCGGTCTTGCCCGAGTCGAGGTAGCGGTGAGCGCCGGAATACGTGATGTAGCCGCCGACGGATCCGCCGACGATGGTGGTGATGGTCGCGAAGTTGATCGTGTCGGGCAGGAAGCTCTGTCGGATCGCCTCGCCCACGGGCGGGTGGGAGACGATGGCGACGATGCAGGTGAGGATGATCATTCCGACGCCGAGGACCATGACGACGATGTCGACGACCTTGCCTGCGCGTTTGAAGAGGAAGATGCCGATCGCGAGGACGCCGGTGAGGAGTCCGCCGAGCTTCGGGTCGATCCCGAGCAGCGCGTTGAGGCCGAGCCCGCCGCCGGCGATGTTGCCGATGTTGAAGGCCAGTCCGCCGATGACGATGAGGATCGAGAGGAGGATGCCTGAGCCGGGGACGGCCGAGGACGCGAGCTCCGCGGCACGTTTGCCCGAGGAGGTGACCATGCGCCAGATATTGAGCTGGATGGCGATGTCGATGAGGATCGAGACGAAGATCGCGAAGGCGAAGGCCGCACCCAGCTGCGCGGTGAACGTTGCGGTCTGGGTGATGAAGCCGGGGCCGATCGCCGAGGTGGCCATGAGGAAGATGGCCCCGAGGATAGCGCTGCGGCTGACCTTGACCGAGGATTTCTTCGTCTGGTCGTCGGGTGCCTGGTCGTGCGGTGCCTGTTCTTGTGGCTGTGACATGGGGTCTCCAAGATGCCTGGACTCTGGTGTGCTTCCCGTGGCGATTCGGAGCCGACTCCTGTGTCCGGATCGAATCGCAAATGTGAAGTGGTAGACAATTTAGCATGGATTGTTCAACAAGAATAGACGTGCGTCACACTTTGATCGAAGAATTGTCGACATCAACTCACCATTTTTGTCGTCTGAGTCACTACGATGGAGGCGTGGCTTACGAATCATCCCTGGTCAATCAGCTCACCGATCGCCTCATTGCCGGTGAGCTGCGTCCTGGCGCCCGCTTGTCGGAGACGGCGCTGGCGAAGGAATTCGACGTCTCCCGCAATACTCTGCGCGAAGCATTCAGGGTGCTGGGGGAGCAGGGGCTGGTCAATCACATCCCGCATCGCGGTGTCTCCGTGGCGTCGCCGAGCACGGCCGACGTCATCGACATCTATCGGGTCAGACGCCATGTCGAATGCTCGGTGCTCGAGAACGCCCCGAAGAATCATCCTCATGCCGATCGCATGCGCGAAGCCGTCGAGGTGGCTGAGACGGCTGCGGCCGCCGAGGACTGGCTGCTGGTGGGCACGGCGAACATGACTTTCCACAATGCGCTGGTCTCGCTCTCTGACAGTGCGCGACTGATGCGAACATTCGAGAACGTCCTCGCTGAGCTGCGACTGGCCTTCCTCAAGGTCGAGTTCCTCGATTTCCTCCATGCGCCATTCGTTGTACGCAATCAGGAGGTGCTCGACGCCTACCTGAGTGGGAGTTCGCGGGCGGCGGCGGAGATGCTCGGGACCTACCTCGGCGATTCAGAGCGCCAGGTCCTCGGCGCCTATGCCCGCGCCGGCAAGGACTGAGATTACGCAGGCAGATACTGGGCGCACGAGTGCATAGGGCCCGCCTCGCGCGAATTCACAGGGGTTCTCGCGTAGAGGAAGGCCCGGTCAGCGTACAGGTCTGACTGCTAGACTGGGACGTACGTGTTTGTGCAGATTGCATAGGCCCATGTTGGCCAGAGGCTTTCATGCCTACAGGTGAGGCGGGCAGAGTCCTGGCTCACGAGGAGCATCAGCATGAAGTATGCACCGTATCTCTGTCCCGATTGCTACGCCCGACTCATCGACACTGCCACCGAAGCCGATTCCGGCGCAGGTGCAGTCATCACAGCCCCTCTGCTTGAATGCGAAGAAGGGTGCGGAGTCTCCGACCGAGCGCTCAAACCCTACAGGACCCGAATGAATGGCCGCCGTCGTCCGGCGACACGAGTGGGCGCGCGCCGCCCCAGCTGAGATCGTTGGTCTGCGAAACAGCTCGGCTGACACACTGTTTGCAGAAACGAAGAAACCGCCGTTCGGATCATCCGAACGGCGGTTTCTTCTCTGCGGTGCACCCCCCGGGACTTGAACCCGGAACCCACTGATTAAGAGTCAGTTGCTCTACCAATTGAGCTAGAGGTGCGAGCTGCACATGTTGCGCAACGAGATTTAATATTACTCAGGTTCACGGTCATCATGCAAACCGAGATCGAAGCATTTCAGATTTTGTGATCAACGTCGCAAACCTGCACGTCAGACGCGGGACTTGAACCTGGAACCCACTGGTTGAGGGTCTTGGCCAACCACGAATCGTCGCTGACCTGACTCAGAGGTACATGCCTGAACTCGACTGCTCTGCCGGCTCGGAGATCGCGTGGACGTCGCGCTCACGCAGGAGCACATATGCGGTCCCCTCGAGCTCCACCTCGGCGAGTTCCTCAGGGTCGTAGAGGACGGTGTCGCCGAGGTTGGCCTGCCGCACGTGCGGGCCGGCCGCAACGACCTTGCCCCACACGAGCCGCTTGCCCATGCTTGCGGTCGCCGGAATCACGATACCGGCCGAGGATTTGCGTTCCCCGGCCTCCTCGCCCGGATCGAGAAGGATCCGGTCGTGGAGCATGCGGATGGGCAGAGCGGTATCAGCCACGCTTGTTCCTGCCGGACAGACCGACGACGAGGGCTGCGACACCGAGGACGGTGCCGACTCCGAGCGCAACGATCTCCGGCTTGGGGGAACCGTTGTCCTGCACGACATTGGCCTTCGCCTTGTTGACGGCGCGGGTCGCGATGACCTTCGGATGGATGCGGCCCACAAGTTCATCGATGTTGTCGGCGATGCGCTCTTCGCGCAGACGGATGGACTCCGCAAGCTGTGAGGGTGTTGCGGAATCGACGGTCACATCTGAGGTGTAGACGTTGTCAGTCATCGGGTCGTGTCCTCCGGGTCGCGAATACTTACATGCACGTGGCGGGGGTGCCACGGTGCCTCGTGTCAAGCTTAACCGCTGGAATCTCTCAGTGTCAGATATTGGGTGCGGAGAGCCGAAAAGTCACGACCTCGACGTTCGCGTCCTCAGGCATCGCAGGATAGTGCTCACGCAGATTGGCGACATACCCCTCGGAGGTCGGGCTCTTGCTCAGCTGCAGGATCTGCGGTGTCAGTTCGCTGAGGCGATGAGCCTCGACCGAGGTGATCTCCACCGGGACCGTGCCAGAGTCCGTGTTCTCGAAGTAGGCGAGGGCTGGCCCGGCCGTGTGGGATTCGTTCCAGCGTACGGTCAATGTCTTCCTCGCCGAGGCGATCGCATCGAAATATCGGGCGTTGAACCTCAGGAGTCGGGTTGGTTCCGCATCCGGATGGCGATAGGAGCGGGGGAGGAGCGCGGCGATCGGCGCGATGTCGTACGTTGATCCGCTTGCCGTTCCTGCCGCACCGGCTGTCCCTGCTGTCTCAGCCATCGCCGAGGTGGTTCTGCCCGGTTGCTCCGGCAGCGCGATGAGTGCGTCGGGGTGCAGGTCGAGGATGACCTGGCGGCAGCGTCCGCATGGGGCGAGCAGCCCGCGGTCGTCACAGCCTGCAGCTGCGATCGTGACCAGGGGGCCGGCGTGGGCAGCTGCGGCCGCACCGATGGCGACGAGCTCAGCGCAGGGGCCGCCGGTGAAGTGATGGACGTTGACTCCGGTGTGGATGCGACCCAGCGTGTCCATGACTGCCGCGGCCACTGTGTGGTTCGGGTCGTCGCCCAGTTTCGCCGCCAGTGCCTGCGCAGCATCGATGACGCGCAGTTCTGAGTCGAAGAGGTCCATGCTGCGATCTTAGGCCAGCAGTGTGAGAACCAGCCAGCAGTGCGAGAACCGGAGGTCGCCGGTGAGTCAGGCAGGGGTGGTCGGTGGCAGAGGCGTGTCAGTTCTGCTTGTTGCGTCGTCCGACGAGGTAGATGATGAATCCGACTGCGCCCATGCCGAACGCAGCGAGGACGAAGACCGGCCACGTGCTCACGATCGTCGAGACGATCGATTCCCCGAAGGAGGTCGATGGTGGTTTGTCAGCACGCGGCTGGGGCTGGTCGCCGCCGGTGATGAGGTCTGTGTCGTTGTCTGGAACTGGTGTGTCAGGGTTCCGCGGCACTGGGTCCGAATAGTCAGGAGGCGGGGCGGTGCCTTCGCCTCCAGGCAGCCAGCCGTCACCGGCATCTCCGGGGATCTGATCACGCGTATCGGATGAGCCATTGCCGGTAGCCGGATCTGGGGTGGTGTCATTGCCGTCCGGTCCGTCATCGCCAGATGATGAACCGGTGCCGTTCTTGTCGGTGTCAGACTTCTTGCCGTCAGCAGAGCTGTTCGAATCGGAGTTCTTCGAGTCCGCACCGCTGGAGCTCGAACCGTCGGCATCGGCCGAATTCGAACCGTCAGACTTCGCCAACGAGCTGTCAGACTTCGACGAGGAGCCGGAGCTCGCGGAGGAGTCAGAGCTCGAGGAGGAGTCGGAAGTCGACGACTGCTTGGCTGAATCAGCGTCGGCGGAGCTCGTACTCTTCGAGGAAGTGTCTGCGGAGCTCTTGGAGTCGGAGGTCGATGACGCGGAGGAGCTGCCATCAGAGGCTGACGAGCTGTTCGATTTCGCGGTGTCTGAGCCATCGGAACTCGTCGTGGCATTCAGATCGGTGGTGGCATTGCTGGTGCTGTCCGAGCCCGCAGCCCCAGCCGTATTCGAGCCGTCGGTCGAACTCGCCGCCTTGGCGCCAGCAGAAGCCTTCGCATCACTTCCGGTGCCGGGGTCGTCCGGATATTCGGTGTCGGTGACCGAGATCTTCTCGTCCTTCACCTCGAAGTTCCAGTCGGGGGTCGTGCCCTCGAAGTTGTCGAACTTCATGTGTTCGCCCGGTTTCGCAGCATCGACGACGTATCCATCGGCGTGCAACTGAAATTCGCTGGGCGTTGCCGCCTGAGCTGCCGAGGGGACTGGGTTTCCGCTGTCATCGGTACCGCTGTCTGATTCGGTGCCGGCCGCAGGAGTGTCACCGGAAGAACCGGGACCGGACTCATTCTGCGTCGGCCACCGTTTGGCAGCTTTTTTGGTGGGAAGGGTGAAAGTCTTTCCCACCCAGCTCTCCGGCATGCTTCCCGACTTCTTATCGGGAGCTTTGAGGTGGAAGGTGTTGTCGGTGTCGTCCCACTTCGCCTTCAACGGCGCTGATGTTTCACACGGGGGATCGCCCTCGGTGAACTCTGTCGGCGTTTTGCAGGCGTGGTCCTTGCCATCGTCGTTTCCGCCGGAGTCTGCATCGGCCGTCGAGGAACTTGTCGCTGTCGAACCTGCCGAGTCCGCCCCTGCCTCGGCGTTCGAACTCGGATCAGCGGTCGCGGTGGCGGTGGCAGTGGGAACCGGAACAGGTGCTGCGTCAGCAGCCGATATCGTACCGAGGAACGGGAGCATCACCAGGGCAAGAGCAGTGCCGACGGCAGCCGCGCGGCGGCTGAGCTCGTGGGTGACTGGCACTGCGTTCCTTCGGATGGGGGCTCCGGACATCAATTGTTCAAGGGGGCATGACGTTCAGTCACGTCGTTGACCATCATAATGGCATTGCTGCGCACGATAAAGTTCCGCATCATTGGTCGTTCCTGTCAGACTTCGTGTCGTACGCCTCGATCGTGGAGGCCGCGCCGTCGACGATGGCGGTGTTTCCGTGGTCGGTCAGAGCCAGCAGGTTGGTGTCCGTGCGGTAGGCGTGCTTGCCAGCCAACAGGCACGAGGAGTCGTTGTCGATGGTGCATGGGGTGATCGTGCCCCGAGGCTCGGACAGGTGGATGTCCTTGCTCGACGTGTCCATGAGCAGCAGGCCGGATTGGAGATCGAACAGGTACGGACCGATGTAGGCGCGCTGTCCTCCCTGCCCGCGCACCCAGGACATCTCGCCGACGATGTCGGTTGTCGTCGTCACGGTCGAGAGGATCGAACCGTCCTTCAGGGAGTGGACGACGAGCTGAATGCGGTGCCCGGAGTTCGTCGATGCGCCCTGCTCGCCCCACAGGGTGATGGCTTTGCCGTGCCCTGCAGAGACCCACTTGATGATCTGGAGCCCATCGGCCGGAGCCTCGAGGTCGATGCTCCGCTTCTTCCCGGACTCGATGTTCGTCGCGTTGACCGGACCGTTCCAGTCGGAGCTGAAGAGTTCGTAGTTCTCGATGGCCATCGGCGTCGAACCCGACTCCGGTGTCGGAACATTGACCAGACCGTCAGCGCCGAACGTGGAGAGTTTGTTGCCCGATTTGATGAGCACGCTTTCGCCCGCCGAGGTGATTCGGGCCTTTTGCGGCAGCTGGTACTTCTTAGGTTCGCTCTCGCCGTCGAGCAGTGCTTCGGCGGTGTCGCCGGTCTGCCACAGCAGTGCCGCCTTCCCGTCGATGATCGTGTCGACGGCGAAGGTCGGTGCCTCGTTCGACTTCCCCTTGTACCGAGTTTTGCCTGTGGCGGAGTCGAGGACTTCGAGGTTGCCCTTGTCGACGACGAGGACGCCGCGGTCCGAAGCCGTCACCGAGGCATCTTTGGGAATCTTCGTCTTCCACTTCGGTGAATTGTCGTAGCCGGGGACGACGTCGTCGGTCTTGTCGACTGAGAGTTCGGAGGCCGGGTTGATCTGCTGTTCCGAATTGATGGTCTGCGGGGTCTCGGAGGAACCAGCGGGAACGAGGTTCGGGATGACGAACGCGCCGATCATGAGGATGACGATGCCGATGAGCACAAGGCCGGGCACCGTGATCTTCTTCAAGCGCTGAGGGTGACTCTGCGGGGCGCGCTTGCGCACCCGGGTCTTCTTGACCTTCGGCGAGGCAGGACCTGCAGGTCCGGAAAACGGCGTGCCGAGCGGATACGCCTCACCGGCTCCCGACTCGGCGTCGGATTTGGTCGGTTGGGCCGCCTCGGTGGGGGTGGTTCCATTGGACGCCGAGGTGGTCCTCGCCTCGGGTGCGTTCGTTCCGGAGCCCGCAGGCGAGGTCGCTGACGAACCTGTAGGTGCTGACGAAATCGTCGATGCCGGTGCGGCTGTCGGCTCGGACGCAGCAGTGGCTGATGAAGCCGAGAATGTGGGTGGGGGCGACTGTGGGGAGGCAGATGCTGGTGGGTCGGCTGCCGGGCCCACGCTTCCCGTGTCGTCGACGGTCACCTCGACGGACTGCTTGCCGTCGTCGATGGTCACGGACACCGGTGTCGCGGTCTCGCGGGCGTAGTCGCCGAGGTAGGTCATCGCCTGTCCGGTATCCGAGTACCGACTCGTCGCCCCTTCGAGGGAGAGGTAGGTGAACCCGTCCTGAGAGACGGAGATCAGCGCACGAGCCATTTACGGGGTTCCTTGAGTGCTATCGACGATGGGACCGTGCCAATACTATTGAATACGAGCGCGCGGTCCTACCGTTTTACCGAAACCGTTATACATCTCTACACAATCGTTGCACGTCAGGAGATCTATGTCTCATTGTGCACCATACGCGGTTCTGGTTTGCCCGGTCGTCACCGTCGCGTTAGGATGTATCTTGCTGTCTGCACCTGGGTGCAGCGCATGTGGTGGGTATAGCTCAGCTGGTAGAGCGCCGCGTTGTGGTCGCGGATGTCGCGGGTTCAAGTCCCGTTACTCACCCCGAACGAGAAGCCCCGAGGGCCTTGGAAAGTCAAGGATCTCGGGGCTTCTCTCATTCCCGCTGAGAACCACCGCTCTGGACTTCCATCGGCGAAGTGACGATACTCGGTCGCAGGTGCCCTTCGTATGAAGGACCCGATCCCAGAATTGAAGATTCGACGAACAGGAGACCGGCAATGAACACACCAGAGAGCATCGCCTACACGGCAAAGGCCGAGATCACAGGCGGCCGCGACGGGCACGGAACATCCGATGACAAGGTCCTCGACGTCGACCTCCGCAGCCCCAAGGAGATGGGCGGACCCGGCGGCGGCACCAACCCAGAACAGCTCTTCGCCGTCGGCTACGGCGCCTGCTTCCAGGGTGCACTCGGCCTCGCAGGCAAGGAACTCGGCATCGACACCTCGAAGTCCGTCGTCAACTCCGAAGTCGGCATAGGCAAGGAAGGTGAGAGCTTCGGCATCAGCGTCAAGCTCACCGTCACCGTTCCGGGCGTCGACCAGGACACCGCTCAGAAGGTCGTCGAGCGCACCCACGAACTGTGCCCGTACTCGAAGGCCACTCGCGGAAACATTCCGGTCGAGCTCGTCGCCATCGGCTCCTGACACAGGGCTGTCTGCCGGACTGATCACTGGCCCGACACCGGACTGACATCCGAATACTGTGCATCAGCGCCCATCACGCCGGCATCCGAGATTCGTTTCGGGTTCCGGCGTGATTTGCGCCGTTCCGTCTCCCGGGAAATGCTGTAGCTGTGACCATCGACTTCGACCTCACCGTCGTCGGCAGCATCAACGCCGACATCACCGCCACCACGCGGCGTCTGCCCGCGGCCGGCGAGACCGTCGGCGGTGGCCGTCTCGCTCGCAGCCCGGGTGGAAAGGGCGCCAACCAGGCCGCCGCGGCGGCTCGACTCGGGGCGCGGACGACGATGATCGGCGCCGTCGGATCAGACGCCTCCGGGGCAGCGATGCGCGAAGCCCTGACACGAGCGGGTGTCGGGGTCGATGACGTTGCCGTCGTCGAGGCCGAGACCGGTACCGCTCTGATCATGATTGATGGAAACGGTGAAAATCAGATCGCGGTCTGCGAGGGTGCCAACGCCCGCGTGCGCATCGACGACATCGAATTTCGCGCGCATGAGACAGTGCTGACCCAGCTCGAGATCTCACTCGACCTCATCACGGAGCTCGCCAGACGCGTGAAAGGACAATTCGTCGTCAACGCGGCTCCCGCCCTTCCTCTGCCCGCCGAGGTGGTTGATCGGGCCGATCTCATCATCGTCAACGAGACCGAATATGCGCTGCTCCCGCAGCTGAAGACGGCCAAAGCGGTGGCGGTCACCTATGGTGCGAAGGGCTCTGCTCTGCTCGAGAACGGGCGTCAGGTCGCCTTCGCCGAGGCGCTTCCGCGACAGCCGGTGAGCACAGTGGGTGCAGGTGACGCATTCTGTGCAGCCCTGACGATCGCCTTGGGGTCAGGGCTCGATCCGCAGACCGCGCTGGGCGTCGCGAATGCCGTCGGCGCCGAGGCCGTGATGGATTCCGCCGCGCAGCCCGAATTCCGCAGACTCGACCACTACATCGCAGCCGCCGACACCTCGACCACGACGGAGAACACACCATGACCGACCAGACTCCTCGCACTCAGCGCTCCCTCTTCACCGGTCTGAGCGCCTTCCCGCTCACACCGATCCACAATGACGAGATTGACGAAGCAGAATATGTGGGCCTGTTGGAGCGTCTCGTCACGGCCGACGTCGATTCGATCACTGCACTGGGATCGACCGGCTCCTACGCCTACCTCAGCACCGACGAACGGGCACGGGTTGCCCAACTGACCGTCGCCAACTCCGGTGACACTCCTGTGCTCGTCGGCATCGGTGCCCTGCGTACGCGTGACGTGCTCGCCAACGTCGAGTCTGCCCAAACAGCCGGGGCTCAGGGGCTCCTCCTCGCGCCGGTCAGCTACCAGGCCCTGACCGAGGCGGACGTGTTCGAACTCTTCCGCACCGTCACCGCCGCCACCGATCTTCCGGTCGTCGTCTACGACAACCCGGGCACCACGCACTTCACGTTCACCACTGAGCTCTACGGTCGCCTCGCGGCCCTCGACGGCATCACATCGATCAAGATCCCCGGCTTCGATGCCGCACCCGATGCCTGGTCTCAGCGTGTGGCCGAAATCCGTGATGCTGTCGGTGATGGGGTGACCATCGGAGTCTCCGGCGACGCGTTCGGCGCCGCAGGCCTCAACGCCGGATGCGATGCCTGGTACACGGCCGTCGGTGGAACCTTGCCGGCCCCAATGGTCGAGATCACCCGGGCTGCTCTCGCGGGGGAGTCCGAGAAGGCGGCGGCGCTGTCGGCCGATCTCCAGCCGCTGTGGGACCTGTTCACCGAATTCGGCGGCAGTCTGCGCGTCTCCGCCGCGGTCGCCGAGCATCTCGGCCTCGTCCGTCCGCAGTCCCTGCCCCTGCCGATCCTCGGCCTCGATGACGATCAGAAGCGAAAGGTCGCCGAGGTGGTCGACCGCCTCGAACTCAGCTGAGGATGCGAGAAGTGGTCAGTCGATCTTGCCGATGGGTTCGCGCTTCTCGGCTTGGAACTGGTCTTCGGCGCGACCGCGGGCCCAGTAGGCCGTGATCGAGAGTGCCTCGCGGGGCACGTCACGGTCCTTGAGGACTGTGCGGATCGCCTTGATCGTCTCGCGCTCGCCGTGGGCGAAGACCTGCGGGGTGCCCTCGGGCCAGTCGAGGTCGCGGACGGCAGCGATGAGGGCATCGTCGCTGCTGACCCAGGTGACGGTGACTCCGGCTGGAGTCGCGGGCAGCACCCGATCAGCTTCCTCCGAGACGCAGGCGATGACATGGCCCTTCACTTCGGTGTCCATCGCTTCGAGCGCTGTGCTGACAGCGGGGATGGCCGTGTGATCGGCGATGAGCAGGTGCCACGGGGAATCGGTCTCCGGGCGGTATTTGCCCCCGGGGCCCACCATGACGATCGGGTCGCCCGGTTGGGCATTCTTCGCCCAAGGTCCGGCGACGCCGACATCGCCGTGGACGACGAAGTCGATTGAGAGCCACTTCTCGTCCTCATTGAGCTCACGCACTGTGTACGTCCGTTTTCGGGGCAGCTTCTCCGGGGAGTTCTCCCGCAGATCGGCCAGATCGTAGGGCGGTGTCAGTCCGTGCTGCGGATCGGCGAAGAGGATCTTGACATATTTGTCTGTCGAGTCGTTGCTGGCCAGCTCGTCGAAGCCGTCGCCGCCGACCCGGACTCGGATGAGGTTCGGAGTGATCTCTGTGACCGACTGGACTGACATGATCGCCTGCGGACGCGCCGGGCGGGAAGAGCTGGCTGGACGCGCAGGGTCGTTTGAGCCGGCAGATCCTGGTGATTGGGTCGGGCGCGCATCGGAATTGGGAGGGGTCGTCATGGGTGCCTTCCTTGGAAAGGTCAGCGCCGAGGCGGTCGTGGACCACCTCGGCGCCGGAGGGTTTGTTAGCCTCACCTTATCAGGGCGTACGCTCGGCCATCTCCTTGCGACGGTCGTCGCGAACTCGCTTGAGTCCCTTGACGGTTTTGAGTGAGTCGATGATCTCCACACCAGGCAGGTCCGAGTCTGGCCCCTTGCACTTCATCAGGTTGTCCGGGTCCATAAGTACGACGCGGATTCCGTCGTCCTCGAGCCGAGACAGTGTCTCGGTGAGCATTCTGCGCGCGATGCCGTTGATCTCGTTGACCCGGCGCAGGTCGAGGACGAAGACGTTCGTGCTGCCCGATGGGTCGTCCATGGCACGGATGACGTTTTCGGAGCCGCTCCACTGGATGAGTCCCTGCAGACTGCAGATGCGGACCATGTCGCCCTTGGAGTCGACGAAGCGGCGGTCACGACGGATGATCGAACGGGCAGGCTCAGGGGCATCCATGATGTGCAGGCTCAGCCGGTTCGAGAGGTCGCGGAAGATCTTGGCCCCGCGCACACTCGTCCCATGCTTGTCCAGACGCGGCGAGAACGTGGCGATACCAACCTGACCAGGCATGACGCCGAAGACTCCGCCGGAGACACCGCTCTTCGCGGGGATCCCGATCTCAGTCATCCAGTCACCTGCTGCGTCGTACATGCCGCAGGTCATCATCACCGCGAGCACCTGCCGGTTGACCCGCGGGGACAGCACCTGTTCTCCGCTGAGGGGATTGACGCCGCCACCGGCCAGAGTCGAAGCCATGATCGCGAGGTCCTTGGCTGTGACGAGCACCGAGCACTGCGAGATGTATCCGCGCACGACCTCGTCGGGGTCGTCGAGGAAGACGTCGTAGGAGCGCAGCATGTTCGAGATGGCGACATTGCGATAGGCGGCGCCCCATTCGCCTTCAGCCACATGCTCGTCGATCGTGAGCTCGCGGCCGGCGAACTTGGACAGTCCCGCGCGGGCGATCTCCGTGCGTTCGGCCAGACTGGCCCCGGGTTCGCCGAGGAGGGAGTGGACGGCCATGGCCCCGGCGTTGATCATGGGGTTGAGCGGCTTGCCCGACTTCTTGTCGAGGGAGAGCTCGTTGAACTTCTCACCGCTGGGTTCGACGCCGACCATTTCGAGGACGCGCGGCAGGCCGACCTGTTCGAGGGCGAGGCCGTAGATGAAGGGCTTCGACATCGACTGGATTGAGAATTCGTACTCGGCATCGCCCGAGGTGTACTTGACGCCGTCGAGCGTGGAGATGCAGATCCCGAGCTTCTCTGGATCGGCTGCGGCCAGATCGGGAATGTAGTCCGCGTTCTCACCTGATCGGTCCGACCGGTGACGGTCGAGCGTTTCGTCCAGGAAATCGGGAATAGGGGATCGCATTGCACCTCCTGCATTGTCGTGAAGTCCAGTCGCACATGGAAGGGCCGGAAAGCCCGACTGCCATTCTCACACAGACTCGCGGATGAGTCGGGGTCGATGCTGATGTTGCAGGTCTGGCACCTCCACGCCATCGGCGCGCACGCTCCGCCGATTTACGCTGATGCCATGCACAAGATAGCCGCCATCATCCTCGCGAGCCTCATCGGGGTCGCCGCGATCGGCGTCATCGTCATGATCGTGGCTGAGGCACTCATGCCGATCTACGATGATTCGTCCGTGAAGCGTCGCCTCCCGCAGCAGGCGCTGACGCCCGAGGAGATGACCGTCACGGTCACCCCGCATCGTGATGGCACGATCCACGTCGCCGAAAGGCTGATCTTCGACGCCTCTGCCACCGAGGACAGGCCGCTCTTCTGGAGCATCGGCGGCGAATCGATCGGCTGGAACGGCGGAGTCGGCGAGGGCGGCCAGTATGCCGTGATGCCCACAGTCAAGGATGTCACCGCGATCGAGTTGAGCACGGACGAGGGATCGACGCAGACGGACCCCGCCGAGGCTGCTGACCTCACCGTCGCCCGTGACGATTCCGACGTCGACGATCCGTTCTACGACGACGTCAGGTACACGATCACGAATGAGAAGTCTCGCGGTCAGTCATCAGGCGAGGTCACCGATTGGGGCCCGGGGCGGCACGTCGTCGACTTTGCCTATGTCCTCGACGACGTGTACCTCAAGGTGGAGGGGCGAGACCTGTTCGTCTTGCCGCTGAGCTTCCTCGAGGGTACGGGTGAGGCTCCGAGCCTGCGGACCATTTCGCTTGAGACCGGTGGGCCTCTTCTGTGTCTGCCGACGAACCGGGCGTTCAAACCCGACCCTGACTGCACCGGTCTGACTCAGGGTGGTGCGGATCCCGTCGTCGAGGGCGGAACCCTGGCCTGGCGCCAGCTCAATCCTGTAACGAGCATCGGCGCCGTCGGGTTCGATGCGCCCAAGGGCATGTCGGTCGATCCGATCGATGTCTATGAGAACAAGAGGTGAGGTCATGACCAGAAGAACAGGCTCCACCAGTGCCCGCACTGGCAAAGGCACCGGTTTCAAGGCCCTGGTCATCGGTTCCATTGTCGTTGCGTGTGTCACCGCTGGGACCGTGACAGTCGGAACGCTGAGTGCAGGGCAGGCCGACGCCGCACCCAACCCCCTCATGAACGTAGAAGCGACGCACACCGTCACGATCGCCGACGACGGCAGCTACCGTGTGCACATCGACGAGACGATCGAGCAGGCCCTCGAGGCTGACTTCTCTTTCGGAGGCACCGTCCATGACGGGTTCCGGCTGCCCGACACCGAGGCTGTGCTCCCGCCCTATCTGCGTGCTCAGTACTCCGATCCGGCCATCACCATCGATGGTGAAGGCATCGAGACGAAGGTCGAGCACACGTTCCACGCTGTCGACATCTCTGCCCACGACGACTTCGACGAAGGCAAGCATGCCGGTACCGTCGACTACCGAGTCACCGGAGCCGCTGTGCCGGCCGGAAATCGTGGGGCTGCCGAGAACCATGCTCACGCTGATGGCCAAGACGCCGAGAACCATGCTGACGCTGATGGCATCGTCGTCTATCTGCGACCGCTGCTGCCCGGCGACGTGACCGTGAAATCGGCGGCCGACATCGAAGCAGTCGAATGCGAGGATCTTCCCCTGACCAGCGACCCCTGTGGGAAGAAGTCAGGCGAGGGCTGGACGATCGGGGTCGAGGAGCTCACCGGCGGCGCGGCCGTGAAGATCACCCTCGACGCCGATGCTGCAGACCTTGCCGAGGCACAGATCGACACTGACTCATGAGCCGAAGCGCCCATCGACGCGCAGCACAGCCTCGAGCAGCACGGAGATCCCAGGAACGATGTCACCGAGGTCGGTGAACTCTTCGGGGCAGTGGCTGCGACCGTCGACCGAGGGGACGAAGATCATCCCGACCTGGGTCTTCGCGGCGATGATCCCCGCATCGTGACCGGCCCCGGAGAACATGGTGGCACGGGACAGACCGAGATCATCTGCCACCTCGGCGATGGTCGAGGTGATCGGTTCGTGCAGAGGCACGGGAGCATCGTCGGTCGTCCACTCCATCTCCACGTGGACCCCGCGCTTCTCTGACTGCTCAGCGGCCGCCGAGGTGAGCCGACGCTGAGCTTCATTGAGCCATGAACCGTCGGGGCCGCGGAACTCGCCCTCGAGGCTGGCGGTGGCGGAGACGACGTTGACGGCCTCCGGGGTGAACTGGATCTGCCCGCTCGTGCCGCGAGTGTTCGTCCCGGACTCGGCGATCGCCTCGACGGCCAGGACTGTTCCAGCCGCCGCGCACCCGGCATCGGCACGAACGTCCATCGGAGTCGTGCCCGCATGATCCTGTCGTCCGGTGAACAGAGCTTTGAAGTGGTTGATGCCGGTGATGGTCTCGACGACGCCGATCTGCTTGCCGATCCGCTCAAGTTCAGGCCCCTGCTCGATGTGGAGTTCGAGGAAGGCCGTGACTTTCGAGAAGTCATAGGCTGCGTCGAGGAACGACTCGGGGTCGATCCCGGAGTCGGGCAGAGCCTGGGCAAGGCTGCGGCCGGTGGTGTCCACAGCGGCCAAGGTCGTGCGGTCGACAAGCCTGGTCATCGCCCGGGAGCCGACGCAGAAGAATCCGAAGTCATTGGGCTCCTCGTTGAAGAACACGACGACGACAAGGTCGTGGTCGAGCCGGACGTCGCTCTCCTGCAGCAGTCGAACCACTTCGATGGCACCGAGGACTCCGGTGACCCCGTCGAAGCGGCCCCCGCCGTCGACGGTGTCCGTGTGCGATCCGAGCATGATCTCACGCCCGCCGAGGCGACCGCGCAGAACCCCGATCACGTTTCCTGCCCCGTCGATCCGAGTCTCCAACCCCGCCCGCTTCATGAGCGTGCGGGCGAAGTCGCGGCCGGCGATGTCGAATTCGCTCAGTGCTCGCCTCGTCCACCCGGGCCGATCAGAATCGGTCAGGGTCGAGAGTTCGGTGAGTTCGGCATGGAACCGTTCGCCTACTGGGGTGATCGTGCTCATCGTCGAGTCCTCTTCTCAGTCTGTTTCGCTGTCTGTCTTTCGGCCCGTGTGCTTCTCGTCAGCCGCCCAAGCCGCCGGAGAGGCGGGCATGGATGGCTTCTGTGTACTGGTTCATGCCGAAGAGCTCGACTCTCTTGCCCAGGTGTTCGTACTTCGTCACGATCGCATCGAGGGCCGCCACCGACGAGGCATCCCAGATGTGGGAGCCGCTCATGTCGATGACGATGCGATCGGGGTCGTGGGAGTAGAGGAACTGCGTCGTCAGATCGTTCGACGAGGCGAAGAACAGCTCGCCGGTGACGCTATAGTGGGCGCCGACCTCGGTGACCACACGGTCAACGGTGACGAAGTGCGCGACGCGGCGCACGAAGAGAACACTGGCGATGAAGACGCCGACGACGACGCCGATGGCGAGGTTTCCGGTCAGGACCACGACGACCACGGTGGCGATCATGACGAAGGTCTCGGACTTGGGCAGCACCATCAAGGTCGAGGGGCGGATCGAATGCCAGTCGAAGGTGTCGATGGACACGATCATCATGATCGCCACGAGCGCCGCCATGGGGATGATGCCGACGACATCGCCGAGGACGACCACAAGGATGAGGAGGAACGCACCGGCCATGAACGTCGAGATGCGGGTCCGCGCCCCGGAGGCCTTCACATTGATCATGGTCTGCCCGATCATGGCGCACCCGCCCATGCCGCCGAAGAGGCCGGAGATCATGTTCGCCACACCCTGGCCCCAGCTCTCACGGGTCTTGTTCGAGTGGGTGTCGGTGATCTCATCGACGAGTTTGGCCGTCATCAGCGACTCCATCAACCCGACCAGCGCCATCGCCAGCGAGTACGGGGCGATCGTGGCGAAGGTGTCCCAGGTCAGCGGCACATCGGGAATGAACAGCTGTGGCAGGCTGCGCGGCAGCTCACCCTGATCGCGGACGGTGGGCACGTCGATGGCGAAGAGCACTGTGATCGCGGTGATGAGGACGATGGCGACCAGGGGAGCGGGGACGACTTTCGTGATCTTCGGCAGCAGCACCATGACGACGATGCCGAGTGCCACAAGCGGATAGACCAGCCACGGCACGCCGATGACGTGGGGCAGCTGTGCGGAGAAGACGAGGATCGACAGGGCGTTGACGAACCCGACCATGACGCTGCGGGGAATGAAGCGCATGAGCTTTGCGACGCCCGAGACCGCCAGCAGGATCTGGAAGACTCCGGCCAGCATGACGGTGGCGATGAAGAAGTCCATACCGTAGGTGCGCGCGACCGGGGCGATGACCAGTGCGACAGCACCCGTCGCAGCCGAGATCATCGCGGGCCGGCCGCCGAGGAACGCGATCGAGATAGCCATGATGAATGCGGAGAACAGCCCGACCTTCGGGTCGACGCCGGCGATGATCGAGAACGCGATCGCTTCAGGAATGAGAGCCAGCCCGACGACGAGCCCGGCGAGGACCTCGCGGGTGAGCAGCCTCGGCGATCGCAGTGCAGTGAGCACGCACGGTTCGGGGCGATACCGGCGGGGGTCGTCGATCGAGTTGATGGTCGGTGGTGTCGTCACCTCAATGACACGCCCGTTCCGTGGAGGCTGATCTTGAGCCCGGCTTCCGTGGCTTCGATGTTCGTGAGCTCGAGGCCGGGCGGCAGAAAATCGAGGTCGATGACGATGTCGGAGATGGACGAGGTCAGGAACGAGGGAAGCGAATCGACGGGGACCTCAGCGGATCCGAGCTTGATCGTCGTGGCGTTGACGACGACTTTGCGTGACTGTGCCTTCGGCTCGATGCCGATGAGCAGGTCCTGGCCCAGCAGCGACCCTTTGAGGTAGAGCTGATCGTCGATCGTGGTGAAGGACATGTCCGACGGCAGAGAGGCGTGTTCGAAGGCCAGCGAATCGATCGTCCATAGCGGAATCACCGCGCTCGCCTCGACAGTGCCGATCGGTCGAGTGGTGTCGACGGGGGCGTCGAAGAGCTTCGCGTCGACATCGGTGAAGTCGACGTCCTCGTAGCGTGCCCGAGCGGCGGTGATATGCACCGTGTTGAGCTCTCCGCCGGCGATCTGGGTGAGAACAGGGAAGCCTTCGACGTTGACATCGGCATCGCCGTAGGGCTTGAGGCTCTCGGCGATCTTCTGCTCGGTGGTGAAGTCGACCACGCGGTCAACGGCGATGATGGCAACGAGGAGGGTGGCCACGACGATGACTGCCGTGACGATGAGAGCCGTCCGGCGAGAACTCCGCCGAGGTGGTTCGTTCACGTATCGACGATGACCACGTCGAGCGTGCGCGGTCCGTGCACACCTTCGACGCGTTTGAGTTCGATGTCGCTCGTGGCCGAGGGCCCGGAGATGAACGTCAGGGGTGCGCTCGGCTCCAGACGGGAGATTCCCTCGGGCACGATGTCGACGATGTCCTCGACGCGGACCACGCACACGTGGTGGTCGGGGACCAGGGTGATCGCCCGTCTGCCGCAATCGTCGGATCCGTCGAGGACGATGGTTCCCGTCTGTGCGATCGACACCGCCGAGGCGGTCACCACCGCCGCCTGCGAGTCGAGTTCGGGGACGCTCAGTTGGGATCCCGGAGCATCGACGGAGACCTTGCCGGTGAACCCGTTCAGCCACGTGTCGTCGAGCCCTTTCGGGACGACGACAGCCGATCCGGGTTCGAGGAGTCCGACGATGGTCTCGGCAGGATCACCGGTGACGCGGTGGACGTTGGCCTTGTAGTCGACGAGGCGGTCGACGAGCAGTTCGATGAGGTCCTCACCCGAATGCGTGCCGGTGCGCAGGTAGTCTGCGCTCTGACCCACGACACCGCCCCCTGCGGCGGGAGCGCCTTGACGAGGGTGCGCGGACTCCGCGGCCGAGGAACTGTGTGAGCCGTCAGCGCGGGATGCGGCAGGGGAGCCGGAGGGAGCGCTGCCGGAGGTCGATGAGACGTACTCGCCCCCGCCTCGGCGACCGAGTGCCTCATTGATGCGGCCGAGGATCTCTTCGCGTGCGGTGTCCGTCATGTTTCGTCTTCCCCGTTCTCGTCCCGGTCTTCGTCTCGGTCTTCGTCCTCGGCCCACAATTGCCTGAAGCTCTTCTCCGGCAGTCCCGGAATGTCACGACTCGACGTCCAAGCCCCGGCGATGCCGGGCAGCGAGTTCATCGACTTCCCGCCGCTGACCGCATGGGCAAGGGGCAGACCCTTCTCCGCCGCTGCCATCCTCTTTCCGTCGCCCATCATCCACGATGCGCCCGTGAGCGCCGTGTCGAGCTGGGAGGAGACGGGGGAGTGATTGGCCTCGACATCCTCATTGCGCAGGTGGACGAGGATCTCCGGAATGTTGATCTTGACCGGGCACACATCATAGCAGGCACCGCACAGGCTCGACGCGTAGGGCAGTGAACCATTCTCTTCGGTCTCGACTCCAGTCAGCAGCGGCGAGAGGATCGCCCCGATCGGACCCGGGTAGGTCGACCCGTAGGCGTGGCCGCCGGTGCGTTCATAGACGGGGCAGACATTCATGCACGCCGAGCAGCGGATGCAGTTCAGAGCCGTCCGGCCGTGTTCATCGGCCAGTGCGCGCGTGCGTCCGTTGTCGAGGATGACGAGGTGGACGTTCTGCGGGCCGTCTCCGGGAGTCTTTCCGGTCCAGAACGAGGTGTACGGGTTCATCCGCTCACCGGTGGACGATCGTGGCAGAAGCTGCAGGAAGACCTCGAGATCTGAGAAGCTCGGCAGGAGCTTCTCGATGCCCATGACGGTGATGAGCGTCTCCGGCAGGGTCAGGCACATGCGGCCGTTGCCCTCCGATTCGACGACGCCGAGCGTTCCGGTGTCCGCGATGCCGAAGTTCGCACCCGAGACGGCGACCTTCGTGGTCAGGAACTTCTCGCGCAGATGCCGCCGGGCCGCCTCGGCGAGGACGGCCGGGTCGTTAGTCAGCTCACCGGCGTCGGGCATCTTGTCCATGAAGATCTGACGGATCTCATCGCGGTTGCGGTGGATGGCGGGCACGAGGATGTGGCTGGGCTTGTCGTCACCGAGCTGGACGATGAGTTCGGCCAGATCCGTTTCGAAGGCGTCGATGCCCTGGGTCTCCAGATGTTCGTTGAGCCCGATCTCCTGCGTAGCCATCGATTTGACCTTGATGACCTCGCGGCGACCGGTCTCAAGTACCGGGGCGTTGGCCTCGACGAGCTCGGTGACGATGGCATTGGCCTCATCGGCATCTCGGGCCCAGTGGATGATTCCGCCGGCGGCCGTGAAGTTCGCTTCGAACTCCTCGAGATATTCGGGCAGATTCGCCATCACCTGATTCTTCGCCCGCGAGCCGGCCTCGCGCAGCTCTTCCCAGTCGTCGAGCTCGGCGACGACGCCGGAGCGCTTGTCGCGGATCGTGGAGGTGGCATGGCCGATGTTGTTGCGCAGCTGCTGGTTCGACAGGTGCTTGTGCGAGACCGTGGCGAAGGACTCGTCTTCGACGATGTTGCCCTGCCCGCCCGGCAGGTCGTTGACGTCGGTGTGCTTGGACCGCAGCAGCGGCATTCCCAGAAAGGTCATCGCAGGCTTCCTCCGCTCACTGTTGCTCCTTCGCTCTGGACCCGCAGCGGGTCCTCCTTCGTCGAGGCGAGGATCCGCGCGAGGTGGACCGTCGACGCCCCGACGCGCAGACCGGACTGCATCTGACTCGGTTCGGCGGGACTCGTTCCGTGCTCGCCCGCTGTGAGGTGATCATCGTCGTCGGCTCCGACGACGGCCGTGAGGTGCTCGGTGTGATCGCCTCCGATGTCGGTTGCGCTAGTCTCCTTGACATGCACGGCAGTCACATCCGGAGTGCCCTCGAAGCGTCCTGTGCGCTGGAAGCGGGAGAGGCCCCCGCCGATGTGGAGCAGGCATGAGGCGTCACCGCCGGTGCACACCTCGGCGCCGGTGGCCTGGATGGTGCGGGCCTTGTCGGCGAGCATCGCCGAGGACACCTCGGGGTTCTTCACGGAGAACGTCCCGCCGAACCCGCAGCAGGCATCCGCGAGCGGCAGTTCGATGAATTCGATGTCCTCGACCGAACGGATCAGGTCTGACTGACGATCGCCGAGGCGCAGCAGCCGCATGCCGTGGCAGGACGGATGGTAGGTCACACTGTGAGGAAAGTAGGAACCCAGATCTGCGGCCGCATCGGTGACACCGAGGACGTCTGTGAGCAGCTGGGAGAGTTCATAGGTGCGTCCGGCGACGTCAGCAGCCGCTGTGGCCAGGGCCTCATTGCCCATTCGGCGGGCCACCATCGGCTGCTGGTGACCCAACGAGGCCACGCAGGAGGCAGACGGGGCGACGGCGACATCCCATTCGGTGCTGGTGAAGGCGCGGACGTGATTGTTGATGACTGGTTCGGCCTGTTCGAATTTCCCGGAATTGATGTGCATCTGCCCGCAGCAGGCCTGACCGCTGGGGAAGGTGACCTCGTGGCCGAGCCGTCTCAGAATGGTCACGGTCGCCTGCGCGACTTCGGGATACATGCCATCCACGATGCATGTGGCGAACAGTGCAATCTTCATCTGACCTCCAAGCCGAACTGCCTGCAGTGCCAAGAATCGGACCCCGAGCATGGGCGCCGGTGTACGACCGGTCGAATGCGACGGAAGTGGTTCTTGTCACAACTGTGGTCAGACCTTAACACGCAGGGGAAGCCGGACAAACTGATCGTGGTCGGGGGCGGACGTGACTGCCGTGAACTGGCGGATCTGCTCCGAGCGGGGCGGCAGGGGAGGGCAATTACGATGAATGGGACTGACGAAATTATCGTCGCCACCACAGCTATCGACCCGCCAGGCTCCTGACCATAGGATGAACGCTATGGACTCTCAGCGCACAAAGCACATCAGGACTCTCTCCGGTCGTCTCAACTCGTTCCACTCGGCCATGTACTTCTCGGATACCGTGGGCCGCGTGTATGCCGAACACGGGCTCGAAGCCGGAGTCGTCGGGAACCTGGCCGCACGCTCGGCGCCGCTGGGCAAAGTGAATCCGGGGGTCGTCAGCGCCGCCTACTACAACTATTCGCACTCATTCATCGCGACACTGATTCCGCAGCTGTGGGAGACCGTGTCACCCGAAGAGATGGTGCAGGCCCGCTTCGACGCGGTCGCCGTCTTCATGGACGAGCTGTTCGGCGATCGTGAGGACATCGCCCTGCTCACCGAGGCGGCCATGAGCCTGTCATCCGCGCTGCAGCCGGTGCTTGCGCAGATGGACTTCTCCGGCCGCGCGCTCGCCGCTGCCACAGCCGACGCCATCGCCGGGCACGAGCCGAAGACAGCCTTCGAACAGCTGTGGGACGTCGCGACCGTGGCCCGCGAATTCAGAGGAGACGGCCACGTAGCCTCTCTTGTGACTGCCGGAGTTCCTGGCATCGACGCACTCATGCTCGACGTCGCCACGGGAGCCTCCTTCTATCCGCGTGCAGCTCAGAAGACCCGCGGCTTCACCGACGAGGAATGGCAGGGTGCCCAGGCGCGCCTGGCCGAGGCCGGTCTGATCACCATCGGCAAGGACGATCGCGGTTTCGATCTGCCGGCTATCACCGAGGCGGGCCGGGATCTCAAGGAGCAGGTCGAACTGCTCACCGACGGCACGGTCACAGCGGCATGGTCAACGCTGAGCGACGAGGAGATCGCGACTCTGGCCGCAACGAGCCGCCCACTGATCAAAGTGCTCGCCCAGTCGGGGGCCTTCCCCGCGTCGGTCTTCGCCCAGCCCGAGAAGAAGACGCGCTGAGGATCAGCCCGATCCGAACCTGGCAGGGCCGC
>NZ_JALDSX010000018.1 GCF_022748595.1 Brevibacterium sp. ZH18
TTGGGATTCCGTAACCGGAGCAACTACCTCATCCGATCACTGCTCCACGCTGGCGGAATGAGTAGGCTCCTACAGCCCTATTTATGAAGAGCCCGTAATGCGCATCCACGCGTGGATCAGTTCGCGCATCGCCCGCAGACCCACCTCGGTGATGGCGGCGGGAATGATCGCTGACGCACCTGCACAGTACTGGCGCCGGGTCGCTGGGCTCGCCATGATCACCTTCATTGCAGTCGTCGGCGGCGCTGGCACGGCGATGATGCAGGGAGATCAGGGCGAGATGAGTGCTGAGGAGAAGGCCGTCATGGGCCCGTTCCAGTACACGGCCGATGACATCTTCACGGGACTGATCCTGACGCTGGCGATCGCGTTCGTCTTCATCATCATCTCCGCGACGATCAACCAGGCTGCGGACATCCTCGACCGCACCTCGACCTACCGGGAGCTGCATTCGGCGGGCATGACGCAGTCGATGATGCACCGGGTCACCGTCAACGCTGTCATGTCACCCATCATCCTTGTCACACTCGTCTCCCTGGTGCTGGGCGGAATGCTCGCCGCGCTGATGGCCTCGGCCGGCGACCTCGGTGATCCGATGACCATCGCCGTCGTCGCATCGGTGCTGGTGGGCGGCATCGCCATGGTGTGGGTGGGGCTCCAGTTCACCCGCCCGCTGGTGCGTCGCGTCACCGTGGTGACCGCCTCGGTGTGAAATCGGGTTCTCGGGCCCAGCGCGTGGGACGCCCACGTGCTGGGCCCGATGGCATTCCTCACCATTCTCACGTCAGTGGTCCTGGGTATCGTCGTCATCAGATCGGGACCGCCGCTGGCGGGACTGCAACGGGCGCCCTTCGTGCGGGGTCCGACGTGAGCGTCTGCTCACAGTCGGATTCCCTCGCCGAGGCGGGTCCGGGTTCGACGGCATCTGCGTCGTTTCGATCCGGGTACAGTTGGAGGGCGTTCAAGGCTGGTCCTGACGCTTGACGGAGCGGGCCCGACCGGGCTCGGCGAGTCAGTCAGGGTGCGAGGAAGAGGAAGACAAGTGAGCAACAATCAGGGGTTTGACGGGCTGAGGACCCCGCCGCAGGACGTCGAGGCGGAGCAGAGCGTCCTTGGTGCGATGCTTCTGTCCAAGGATGCGATCGCCGACTGCGTCGAGTCCATGGCCGGTGACGACTTCTACAAACCTGCTCACGAGACCATCTACGAGGCTGTCCTCGATCTGTACTCGCGGGGTGAACCAGCGGACTCCGTGACCGTAGCCAACTACCTCACGAAGACCGGTGACCTGTCGCGGGTCGGCGGCGCGGCCTATCTGCACACACTGATCTCCTCTGTTCCGACGGCCGCGAATGCCGGCTACTATGCTGCGATCGTGCGCGAGCAGGCGGTCCTGCGTCGCCTCGTCGAGGCCGGCACCCGCATCGTGCAGATGGGCTATGACGCGGAGGGTGACACCGACGAGGTCGTCAACTCGGCGCAGGCGGAGATCTATCAGGTCACCGAGCGCCACACCACTGAGGATTATGTGATCCTCTCCGACATCCTCGGCGAGGTCGCCCAGGAGATCGAGCGCAACGGCGACACCGATGGCATGACTGCCGGTGTGCCGACCGGATTCACCGAATTCGACCAGCTCACCAACGGTCTCCATCCGGGCACGATGATCGTCATCGCGGCTCGTCCCGGTGTCGGCAAGTCCACCTTGGCGTTGGACTTCATGCGCTCAGCGGCGATCCACCACGGTCAGGCCGCTGTGTTCTTCTCCTTGGAGATGGGAAAGAACGAACTCGTCATGCGTCTGCTGTCGGCGGAATCCGAGATTCCTCTGCAGAACCTTCGCCGCGGCGAGCTGAGTCCCCACGACTGGACGACTCTGGCCGCCACGGAGGCCCGCATCAACGATGCGCCGCTCTACGTCGACGATTCGCCGAACATGGCTCTGACCGAGATCCGTGCGAAGTGCCGCCGTCTCAAGCAGCAGCACGATCTGAAGATGGTGTGCGTCGACTACCTGCAGCTGATGAGCTCAGGCAAACGCGTCGAATCACGCCAGCAGGAGGTCTCGGAGTTCTCCCGTTCGCTCAAGCTGTTGGCCAAAGAGCTCGAAGTCCCGGTCATCGCGCTCTCGCAGCTCAACCGTGGCAGTGAGCAGAGAACGGACAAGCGGCCGATGATCTCCGACCTGCGTGAGTCCGGTTCGATTGAGCAGGATGCCGACATGGTTCTGCTCATCCACCGTGACGATATGTACGACAAAGAGCACGAGCGCGCCGGAGAGGCCGACATCATCGTCGCCAAGCACCGTGCCGGTCCGACCGCTGACATCTCCGTGGCATTCCAGGGCGCGAAGTCCCGGTTCGTCAACATGCCGCAATAGGGGTGCACCTGTTGTAGAGATGTGATTTGCTCGTCCACAGCGCCGAATGTGGTGCTGACGTCGCCGCCTGCCTAGACCGATAGTCCATTTTGGAGGAGGCAGTACCTCGCCTTCAGTTCTCAGCCGCGCCGAGTCTGTGGAGTCGACCAGCCCCGAGCCATTGCTTCGCGTTGAACTCGGTGAACGTGGACACGTACTCGAAGCCGAGTCGCCGTGCGAGAGCGATGGACGCCGCATTCGCGGTCTGCGTGACGACGAGAACTGTCTGATCCCGAAGCTGCGTGGCCGCGGTTCGCAGGAGCAGAGATGCTGCTTCACTCGCCAGTCCCTGTCCCCATGACTGGCGTCGCAGCAGGTAGGACAGCTCCAACTCCTCGGCGTTCGGTTCGACATGACCGGGGCGATGGGCAGGACGCCGTTCGAGCATGAGTGTGCCGAGCAGTGCCCCTGTCGACTGCTCAACGATGACGAAAGCTCCAGGGTCCTCGGTGACAGATGTGATTCCGCGGGTCTCGATGTGCGCGCGCAGCTGTTCAGCCGATACCGGGCCACCGAGGTAGCGGCGAACTTCGGCGTCTGCAGACATCTCGACATAGGCGTCGAGATCCTCGGGCATCGCTTTTCGCAGGAGTATCCGCTCGGATTGGGCACGGGTGAAGGGCAGCGCGAGTGTGGCCATGTGCCTACTGTGCCCTTATCGCGTCGATGCAGTCCACATGAGCGCCTGTGCACACGATCTGTGAATAAGTGGCACAAAACGCAGTAGTGGTGCGTAATATCGCAGATATGGACACGACGCCCAACGACCTTCTGGTGCTGCTCACCGTCTCCCGGTCGGCCAAGTTCACGACGGCAGCGGCGACCCTCGGACTCAACCACACGACTATCTCGCGCCGAATCGCGGCCTTGGAGAAGGCTCTCGGCGGACGCGTTCTGTCGCGGGCGGCCGGCGGCTGGGAGCTCACCGAATTGGGTGCGGAGGCCGTGCGGGTGGCCGAACAGGTCGAAGATGCGGTGCACCGCCTCGGCGACTCTGGCCGTGCCCCGGACCCGATCACCGGAGTGGTCCGGATGACGGCCACCGACGGTTTCAGTGCCTATGTGGCCGCGCCCGCCGTGACCAAACTGCGGCGTCAGCACCCCGGGTTGAGCGTGGAGATCGTGACCGTCACGCGTCAGGCTCTGCAGCAGCGTTCGGGCTTGGATATCGAAGTCGTTGTGGGTGAACCTCAAGTCCATCGCGCGGAGGCATTCAAGCTCGGTGACTACGAACTGGGAATGTACGCCTCAGAGGACTATCTGGCCGAGCACGGAACTCCGACCACGGTCGAGGAGATCGTCGAACATCGTCTGGTGTACTTCGTGGATTCCATGCTTCAAGTCGACGACCTCGACGCTCCGCGCCGATTGGTCCCGACGATGAAGGACGGACTGTCGTCGACCAATGTGTTCATTCACGTGGAAGCCACCCGTGCTGGTGCGGGAATCGGCTTCCTGCCCTGTTTCATGGGTGACCTGCATTCCGACCTGGTTCGGCTGCTCCCGGAGTCCCTGTCCGAGAGGCTGCCCTACTGGATGGTGCTGCGGCCCGATTCGATGCGCCGCCCCGCCGTCGCTGCTGTCGTCCAGGCCCTGCGTGACCAGACGGTCGCTCATAAAAAGGCTCTGTTGGGTCAGCGTGGTACTCAACCAGTGTCGTCGCGTTCATAGACAGGACGAACGTATCGCTCACTGACGATCCGACCTCGGAGCGCACGTACGATCAGCGTGATCTCTCGGGTCAACCCCAGATGCTGTGGAGCTCGTATCTTCACAGGTCCATGGCAAAGACGACGTGGACCGGCGATGCGTGGCGCAGTGTTCGATCGAGTTTCATGCCGACCTTCTCAGCCACGCGCTGGGAGGCTCTGTTGTCCCGGTGGATGATCGAGACCAAATGGGATGCCAGTGAATGCGAACTGGCGTATTCGCGACAGGCAACGGCCGCCTCGGTGGCATAGCCGAACTTCTGAGCCGAGGACTTCACGTGGTATCCGAGCTCCAGGGTAGGCGTGTCATCGACCGTCTGCCAGGTCAGGCCGCAGTCGCCGAGGAAGTCACCATCGTGAGTCGTGATGATCCAGAGTCCATGACCGTGGTCGGCGTAGCTGCGCAGATTCCAGTCGATCCAACCAGCGGCCTCAGGCCGGTCCTTGGGACGCGGGTAGTACTCCATGACTTGGGGATCGCCGAGGAGGTTCGCCATATCGTCGAGATCATCCGGTGACATCTCACGAAATCTCAGGCGGGGTGTCGCGTTGGGAAGCATGGGAGTCAGACTACGCTTCAACTGCACCACTAGGCTGGACTCAACCGACGAAGGGAACTCGATGAAACGCACTGCGCAGGTCAGCGACAGCATGATCATCAATGTCGATGCGGACACTCTGTGGGCGCAGGTGGCCGATCCGACACAGATGCCTCGTTGGAGTCCTGAGAACATTGGCGCTCACACTCCTGCGGAGTCCCGCCCTCTGCAGGTGGGCGAAGTCTTCGAGGGCAGCAACCATCGTAGCCGGGCACAGTGGGTCACCGAGTGTGTCGTCACCGCCTCCGAGCCGGGCCGGCGATTTGCCTTCCAGGTGCGCAGGATCGGAGCGGGATCGCCTGTGATCAGCGCAGACATCGCCACCTGGGTCTACGATTTCGAGGACGTTGGCGGGCGCACTCGCATCACCGAAACCTGGAACGACGACCGCTCAGCTTGGCCCGACTGGGTCGCGGCAATCATCGACCGTGTGCTCACCGGCGGCAGCAGCTTCGCAGATTTCCAGCGACGCAACATCCACTGGACTCTGACCACGATGAAGGACGAGTTCGAACTGACGAGCTGAATAGGACTCTGGGAAGCCGCAATGGAGAGGCGTGAGGCAATCAAAGTCGTGCTCAATCGGTGAGCACGATTCCACCCGAGAGTACAGAATTGCGAGAAACACGAAAGGATGGACACTATGGAACTCAACGACCTGCTCGAAGCGCTCAACGCCGGCGAGACGATCGACGGCGGTTCGCCGCTGCACGAGGTGATGCACCGCAGCAGCCAGGAAGCGCTGCGCATCACCGCAGAACTCAACGGTCGCTACCACGAGCCCGCCGAGGTCAGGGAGCTCCTGACTCAGCTGACGGGCCGACAAGTGGCCGAGACGGTGACGATGTTCCCACCCTTCCACACTGACTTCGGGAAGAACACCAGACTGGGTGAGAGGGTCTTCATCAATTCCGGATGCAGCTTCCAAGACCAGGGCGGGATCACGATCGGCGACGACAGCCTCATCGGTCACAACACCGTCATGGCGACGCTCAATCACGACATCGCACCTGATCGTCGGGCCGATATGCACCCTGCGCCCATCACCATCGGCCGCAACGTCTGGATCGGTTCGAACGTGACCGTCCTCGCCGGGGTAACGATCGGTGATGACTCCGTGGTCGCGGCCGCTTCAGTCGTGACCAAAGACGTCCCGGCAGGATCGATCGTCGTCGGCTCGCCAGCGCGCGTGGTGCGGTCGGTCACTGACCACTGACCACTGACCACTGACCACTGACCACTGACCACTGACCGCTGACCGCTGACCGCTGATCACTGACTCTGCAGGCTCGCGGCGTATGGTGCCGGCTCCAAGAGGGGCTGAGCCCGGTGGTGTTTCTGTCGCGATGCTGGTGGATTACCTGGCCGCGACTCCTGGACCCAGCGGAAGCCCGATCAGGTACCACGCGATGAACAGAACGAGCCAGACGATCAGATTCACCAGTGCAATCGGCAGCACAAGCGACATGAGCGTGCCGACGCCGGCGTTCGGTCGATGCTGTCGGATGAAGCCCAGGGCGAGCACGAAGTAGGGGCTCATCGGTGTGAGGCTGTTGGTGGGCGCGTCCGCGATGCGGAACATGGCCTGAGTCGTCTCGGGCTGGATGTCGAGCAGCATGAGCATGGGAACCAGGACCGGTGCCACGAACGCATACATGGCCGATCCTGAGGTCAGAACCAGATTGAGACAGCTGATGAAGAGAACCGCGGCGACGAAGACGACGATCGGTGACGCACCCAAGCGATCGAGGGCTCCGGCTCCTTCGATGGCGATGACCTGACCGATGTTCGTCCACTTGAAATAGGCGAGGAACTGGGACGCGGCGAAGAACAGGACGATCACCGGTACCAATGCTGCGACTCCTGGTGCCATCAGATCTGGGATGTCGCTGAACTTCTTGATCGACCCGTGGATGACGCCGTAGACGATTCCGACGATGGCGAAGAACAGCATCATGATGACGGCGATGTTATTCATTAGCGGCGAATCGAGGACGCTGCCGTTCTCTCCACGCAGGGGCGAACCGGCAGGAAGGACAGCCAGCACGAGCAGGGCGAAGAAGACGAGGGTTGCGATGCCGGCGCCGACCATTCCGCGTCGCTCCGACTGCTGAAGCTTCATGTCCGGCAGCGGTTCGGCGTCGATCGACGGTTCGGCTGCTTCGAGCGCCGCCACTCGCTTTGCGACGACCAGTTCGACGACCATGGTGATCGACAGTGCCAGCACAATGGACGAGGAGGCGGAGAAGTAGTAGTTCGACAACGGATTGACTGAGTAGCTGGGGTCGATCGTGTGCGCAGCGGCAGTCGACAGTCCGGCGAAGACCGCATCGGACCCGGTGGGGATCAGACCGATACTGCTCGCTCCGCCCACAGACACGTAGGCGACGACTGCGCCGATGATCGGGCTGCGTCCCACAGCACGGTAGGCGATCATGGCCAGCGGGATCATCACGGCGAACGCCGCATCACCGGCGACTTGAGCGGCCATGGCTGTGATCGCGATCGTGAACGTGACATAGCGTGGATTGACCTGGGACAGCATTCCACGCATCAGCGAGGGCAGCAGGCCGGTGGCGTCGGCGATGGACACGCCCAAAGCCACGACGACGATGAGACCCAGCGGCGGGAAGTTCACGAAGTTCTCGATCGCGTCGTTGAGCATCATCTGCACGCCGTCGACGGAGAGGAGGCTCTTGACCGCAACAGTCTTACCGTCGGTGGGATTGACCGATGAGAGCCCAATACGGGAGAACACCGCACTGAGCAGTGCGACGACGACCGCGAGACCAACGAAGATCCAGAAGGGATGCGGAAGTTTGTTCCCTGCCCGGTCGACGGCCTCAAGGACCTTCAGCACTCCGGCTGAAAAACGGCCTTGCTTCTGCGGTTTCGTCGGCGTGACAGTCGACATGATGCTCTCCTGTATGAGTCTTGGTGTTGAGAAATCAAAGACGGTAGCTGCTCAGATGCGGGTGTCAGACGTGAGTGCTCAGGCCCGTGCTGCTGGCTGAGCCGTAGTACATGTCGCCGCTGTTGTATGCCGCTATGCCGGCACCCACAGCCGGGACGACGATGATTCCGCCCATTCCACCTCGTTCGGCAATCCGGTCCAATACCTGCCCGGTGGCAGTCGCGGGATCCTCACCGGCGAGATCAACGCGTGCGTGGACACTGTGCGCTGCCACCTCGGTGATAAACACCTCTCCAGTGCCGGTGCACGAGACGGCGACGGTCTGATCGTTGGCGAAGGTGCCGCCGCCCACCAGCGGTGTGTCTCCGATGCGCCCTGGCTCCTGATTGACGATTCCGCCGGTGGACGTAGCCGCAGCCACATGGCCTGAAGCATCACGGGCAACAGCGCCCACGGTGCCGTGCTGGAATACGGGATTCGGCGCCTTCTGGAAGTTCTCGAGCTCTACGCGGCGTTTGTCGGTGATGAAGTAGTCCTGCTCAGCAGTTTCGACTCCCCACGTGGCCAACTGACTATCTGTGGGTGCCCCGAACAGCACATGCTCGGACTGGTCCATGACTGCGCGGGCGCCGGTGACCGGATTTCTTACTGTGGTCACGCCGGTGACTGCGCCGGAGTTTCCTGCCCCGTCCATGATCGAAGCATCGAGTTCCGCGGTGCCCGCCGAAGTCAGCGCCGCCCCGTGGCCAGCGTTGAAATTCGGCGCGTCCTCAAGCTCACGCACGGCAGCGACCACGGCGTCGACGGCGGTGCCACCGTTCTTCAACACCGAATGTCCGGCTGTGATCACCGTGTGCAGAGCAGCGTGCGCGCTGTCGATATCTTCCTGAGTCAACGGAGTGGACCGATGGCCAGCTCCTCCGTGGACGATGAGAAGCGGCTCGGCTCCCTCGCCGAACGACTCTACGATGGTTTCAGGCATTCAGGGTCTCCCTCGGTAGTTCTGAGCGAAGTCAGCTTGTCATAACTGTCCCATTTCTGCAATATACGTCACACTTGGAATGAATATTTCATTAAATCGAGGAGTCGGAATTGTCTACGGTTGCCGAGAGCATCACGTCCAGGCTCGAAATGCTCAGCCCCGCAGAGAGGCGGATCGCGCGTGCCCTGTTGGCCGACTATCCGAGCGCGGGTTTGGAGACGACGGCTTCCCTGGCGGCTGTGGCCAATTCGAGTTCGGCGACGGTGATGCGCTTCTGCGCCCATCTGGGCTTCGACAGCTTCATCGACATGCAGAGTCAGCTGCGTTCCGAACTCACTAAACGCAACGCGAGCCCGTTGGCGCGAGCGGTAGAGGAGACGGCCCGGGACGAGGAGCCGAGTGGATTCAGGGCAGGAGGGGCAGATCGCGCTCGGCTGATCACCCAGACATTCCAACGAGCCCCGCAATCAGAGGTCGACCACCTCGTCGATCTGCTTGCCACAACCTCGAACAGGGTCGTCGTTGCCGGTGGCCACTACAGCGGCCTGGTCGGCCGGCTGACTCAGCTTCAACTGGCCAAGGTGAGATCGGGCGTCGTCTTCCTGGAAGATCCCCAGGGGCGGGATCTGCCGTATGTGGCTGACCTGCGCAGACGGGATCTCCTGTTGGTGTTCGACGTGCGTCGCTATCAGCAGCCGCTGTTCGAAGCTGCGAGCGTGGCTAAGAAGCGTTCCGCCTCGGTCGCGCTCATCACCGATCAATGGCTCTCACCGATTGCCGGCATTGCCGACATCGTTCTTCAGGCCGACGTCGATGTCACGTTCTTCGACAGTCAGGTCGGCTGTCTGGCTCTCGCCGAGGCGGTCGTTCATCAGGCAGCAACCCGGATCGATGGCGCGGTGGATCGTCTGCGCGACCTGGAAGCACTTCGGCAGGCGGGCGACAGCAGGTCCTGACGCGGCGGTCTGACGAGGCGGTCTGACGAGGCGGAGCCAGGCCTACTTTTTGCCCAGCCGCGACAGTGCCGCGACGACCTGCGCCTTGGTGGCCAGTTCGAGGGTGGGGTCGATGACCGGAGCGAAGTTCGGTGCGTGGTTGGCAGGGATGTCCGAGTTGATGGTTCCCGCCTTCTCTGCCTCCCGGTATCTGTCCGCATCAGCGCATCCCACCATCCAGTACACGTAGGGGACGCCGAAGGCATCGGGAATCTCACTGAAGTCCTCCGATGCAGTGGCCGGGCTGGCCGGCTGGACGACTCCGTCGTCGAAATAGTCAGCGAACGCTGTCGTGACCGCCTCATTCGCTTCCGCGTCGTTGTCTGTCAGCGGGAACTGATCGTAGTACTCGAACGTCGGCTCCTTCGGGGATCCCGCGGCCTCGCACTCGCCTCTGACGATCCGTTCGATCGAGGCGATGATCCGGTCACGGACACCCATGTTGTAGGTGCGCAGGTTAAGTAGGAGCTCGGCCCGATCCGGGATGATGTTCGACTTCGACCCCGAGTTCGAGGCACCGACCGTGACGACGGCGAACTCGCCGGGGTCGGTCTCACGGGAGACGATCGTCTGCAGACGCAGGACGATCGACGCGGCGAGCACCACGGGGTCGACGGACAGGTGCGGCATCGAACCGTGGGCTCCGCGCCCATGCACCGTGATCTTCACAGAGTCGCCCGCCGAGAGCACCGGTCCGGCTTTCGTGTTGACCGTTCCCGTCGGCAGCGGCATGACGTGCTGAGCGAACGCGATCTCGGGCTTGGGCACCTTCGACGTCAGACCATCGTCGATCTCGCCTTGGCACCGGCGGCGTTCTCCTCTGAGGGTTGGAACAGCGCGATGTAGGTCCCCGACCAGGAGTCCCGGTTGTCATTCATGAGCCGGACTGCGCCCAACAGGGCGACGATGTGCATGTCGTGGCCGCAAGCGTGCATGACCCCGTCGACGGTCGAGGAGTAGTCGAGACCGGTGTCCTCAGTGACAGGGAGGGCGTCGATATCCGCCCGGGCGAGAACGGTCGGACCGTCCCCGTTCTCAAGGACCGCCACGAGACCGGTCTCCGAGACGCGCGTGGCCTTGAGGCCCATCTCCTTCAGTTCCGATTCGATGCGGTCCGCGGTCTTATGCTCCGCGAGACCGAGCTCGGGCTCGCGATGGAAGTCCTTGTAGAGATCGCGCTGCCAGTCCAGCTGGGAATCGATCTCGTTCAGGAACTTGATGTCAGTCATCACATCTCCTCATCGTCGACGGCGGATCGGAACAGTCCGGTCCCTTTTGCCACGGTAGCAGGGCCCGGCCAATGCGTCCTGCGTACTCAGACGAACCTCAGTCCTCTGCGATTGAGGCTATCGTGACCGCTCTATCGTGAGGGGGGAGTGTGTCTGAGACAGTCAGGATGCGAGGAGCCCGAGCGACACCAGGTCATTGCGCAGTGCCGTGGCATCAGTGAAGACCACGCCGATGAAGCCGAGTCTCTTCGCCGCGTCGATGTTCGTCGGCAGGTCGTCGACGAAGACCGTCTGCCGGGGATCGAGGTCGAAGCGCTCGCTGAGGACACGGAATATCGCAGGGTTGGGTTTGACGAGGCCTTCCCGCCCGGACACCACGACGTCCTCGAGCTCATCGATCGCCGGTGCAACCTTTGGTGCGTGGTGGAAGGTCTCCGCCGACCAGTTCGAAAGCCCCAGAAGTCTGATGTCCGCAGCCTTGAGCTCACCGACGAGCTGGGCCATCCCCTCGATCGGACCGGTCAGCGACAGGTCGAAGCGGTCGTAGTAGGCAGCGATGATCTCGCCGTGACGGGGATCGTTCTGCGAGGCCCGAGCGATGATGTCTTTGACCGGCACCCCACGGTCGGATTCGGTGTTCAGGGAAGCGAAATCCGCCTCGGCGGCGAACTGAATCCATTCCTCCCGGCTCATCCGATCGGCGAGTGGACCTGTCTGATCCCAGCCGATGAGGACGTTTCCCAGGTCGAAGACGACCGTGGTGGGAGGCATATCGTCGTGGGTCTGGGTCATTGCGGCACCGCCTGGAGAGAAGAATCGATCCTGGCTTCCCACACTACAGACTGTTCGACTGCACCAGACCCGACGAGTGGTGTGACTCCGTCAGAGGCCGAGAAGTCCGGGAAGACAGGGAAGACCGAGAAGTCCGAGAAGCTGGCCGAGTCCCGAGAAACCGTCTGTGAATGCCGAAAAGCGTGTGGTCTCGCTCGGAGCAGGTGAGAACACAAGCTCCAAGCGTGAACACACGCTTTTGGTGTAACTAAATGCAACTTCGTTCCCGACAGGTGCTCGCTATTGACGAATCAATCGCGATCCGGCCGAGTCCGGAGAGTTACGGAAGTCTCAGAGGGGGCGAACGCTGGTGGCCTGGAGGCCCTTGGAACCCATTTCCGAGTCGAACTCTACGTTCTGACCTTCGGTGAGTTCGCGGTAGCCGGTCGATTCGATGGCAGAGAAGTGGGTGAAGACATCTGCTGAACCATCGTCAGGCTGGATGAATCCGAAACCTTTTTCTGCGTTGAACCATTTCACGGTACCTGTAGCCATAATCTTTGTATCCTTATTTTAAACTGGTGATCGGCGAAGCGATCTGGATGGTCGAACCCCATTGTGGAGTCCGGCTGTTCACACCTTCGGAGACTCGAGGCGATCGACGATGTCGACTGCTCGGTCACTTGCCAGTGTGACTTCTCGGCGGATGATCCATGCAGAGTGCACGGGTCCGACGAAAAATTTTGGTGAGACCGGTGTCCCGGAAATCGATCTGAAGTGAGGAATCCTGATCTCAGGCGAAAGCTGGGAAGTACGGTCTCGATAACGCACCCGATGGTGCTGGACGGAAGCCGAAGAACGGCTGAACTGAAAATTTATGAGAGGCACGGACGGTAGACACGCGCCAACTTGTCAACAACACGGTGATCAGCGAATCTACCTACGCTTACATCTCCATGCGTTCCGCACAGTTTCGTACGGGAACAACTCAACTCTAACAGAGGTTTCGACGCTTCGGTGCCAGGAGTTTCGCATATTTTCCCTGACCGGACCGGATGCCGGTTGGATTCCACTCACAGAACGGCAGGATCTGTTGTCCCGTGGGCGTTGTCGAATCCGCGTGACGAACCGGGATTCCGCAGCATGCCACCCCGATTTCGACCCTTGAGCGGCCCGACTGCGGCCTACACTGACATCGTGTCGATTCCCGAGCTCCTGCCGTTCCTCCTCGGCATCGCCGTCATCGTTGGTATCGCCGTGCTCGTGCTCCGGTTCGCCGAGGTGGGGCTCGGGTGGCTGCCGGTCGTCGCGATCGTGCGTGCGCTCATCCAACTCGCGCTCGTCGCCCTTCTGCTGCAGGGTGCGCTGAGTGCCTGGTGGAGCGTCGCCGTATTCGTGGCCCTCATGCTCACCACCGCTTCGGTGACCTCGTTGCGCAGGGCCCGCGAACTCTCGCGCGGCCCGATCGCAGCCGTGGCGGCCGTCATCATCGGGGCGATCGTGACGATCACCATCGTCCTGGTCTTCGGCCTCGTCGATCGGGAGTTCGAACGCGTCATCGCTGTGGCGGGCATCGTCATCGGCAACTGCATGACGATCGCCACTCTGTCGATGCGGAAGTTCGCCGCCAATCTGCGCAGCGGCACGGGCGAGGTCGAAGGATGGCTGTCATTGGGCGCCCGACCTCGACAGGCCGTGGCGCGCCTGCGGCAGGATTCGATCCGCGAAGCTCTCCTGCCCAATCTCGACCAGACGAAGAACACGGGCCTCGTGACTCTGCCCGGTGCGTTCGTCGGCGCCCTGTTCGGAGGTGCGTCCCCACTCGAGGCTGCGCAGTTCCAGATCGTCGTCCTCGCTGCACTCCTTCTGGCGGGCGCCATCACCGCCGTGGTGGGAACGCAGATCGCCGCGGGTGCCACCAGACTGCCGGTCCCCGAATAGCCGCGGCGCTCCTCCTCTGCGTCGGCGATGTATCGACACAGGCTTCCCCCGAGCTGGCGCGAGAGCCGACACGGGAGATGAATTGTGTGCCCCTGTCCAGAGAGTGTTCATGGTCAGGGCCTAGACTGCCCGGATGTCTACGATCGAAATCACCAAAGACAACTTCGAAACGACCATCAACGACAGCTCCATCCTGCTGCTCGACTTCTGGGCCGACTGGTGCGGGCCGTGCAAGCAGTTCGCCCCTGTGTATGAAGAGGCCTCCGAGCAGTACTCGGACGTGGTCTTCGGCAAGGTCGATACCGAAGCTCAGCAGGAGCTCGCGGGTCTCTTCGCGATCTCCTCGATCCCGACTCTTGTGGCCTTCCGCGAGGGGATCGTCGTCTTCGCCCAGCCCGGTGCCCTCGCCGCACCTCAGCTCGAGCAGGTCATCACCGCAGTCAAGGGCCTCGACATGGACGAAGTCCGTGCTGAACTGGCGAAGCAGGAAGCCGGCGTCGACGCAGAGGCACCTGCCGACGCAGAAGCGTCCGTTCAGTCCGAGGCGTCCGCCGAGTCTGAGATCGACTCCGCGCGGTGACCACCTCGGGTGAGGTTCCGTCTCACGACCAGGTTGCCTCCCCGGACCACGCTTCGTTTCACGACCAAGCTGCCTCTCGCGACCAGTCCGCGTCTCACGCCCAGGCCGCGGCGACAGGAGTCCCTGACTCCGTCGCGGCCTGGGAGGAGCGCTACGCCGGCAGCGACGCGATCTGGTCGGGGAACCCGAACGCAGCGCTCGTCGCCACGGTCGAAGGACTCATCCCGGGTCGCGTCCTTGACGTCGGCTGCGGTGAGGGCGCCGATGTCGTCTGTCTGGCCCAGCACGGCTGGGATGCGACGGGAATCGACCTGTCGCAGACCGCCATCGACCGTGCCCGCGCAGTCGCAGCAGAGCGGGGCGTCACCGCGATCTTCGAGACAGCAGATGTCTCGTCGTGGAATCCGTCAGCCGACGATCCTCGCCGAGGCGGCTATGACCTCGTCGTCGGATGCTTCCTCCACACCCGGTTGCCCGATACTCGCGCGGAACTCGTCAGCAGGGTCGCGACCCAGGTCGGACCCGGCGGACGACTCCTCCTCATCTCCCACGCGGCCATGCCGCCGTGGGCTGCCGGCCACGATGACGAGCTGGGCCACGGCCTGTCCCATCATCACGAACCGGTCAGCCCGGAAAGCGACTTCGCCCTGCTGCAGAAGGCAGATCTGGGGGACTGGGCGATCGAAGTCGGGGAGAACCGCACCCGTCAGGTCGAAGACTCCGACGGTCTGCCCGCCGAACTCGACGACAGCGTACTCTTGGCCGTCCGCCCGGACGGCTGAAATTTCGGCGCAGAAGCTGTCCACTGACCTGGGAATTCGCTATGATTGAGCCATGGCGCGGTTCAGTCCTCTAGAGTGGCCGGTTCTCCGGCAGTTCCGCTCGTCCGATACTTCCGGACGCGGCGAGTCAGTGGTGTCTCAGAAAACTCGAGAGACCACCGCGCGCACCACCACAGCAGACAAGGTCGTGCAGTCGGTCTGCCCATATTGTGCCGTGGGCTGCGGCCAGAAGATCTTCGTCAAGGACGACAAGGTCATTCAGATCGAAGGCGACCCGGATTCGCCGATCTCACGCGGACGCCTGTGCCCCAAGGGCGCGGCCAGCGAACAGCTCGTCAACGCCAACGGACGCATCACGGATGTCCTCTACCGTGCGCCGAAGGCCAAGGACTGGCAGAAGATCGAACTGAATACGGCGATCGACATGGTCGCCGATCGCTTCATCGAAGCCCGCCGCAACCACTGGGAGGACTTCGACGACAAGGGGCACCCCCTGCGTCGCACGATGGGGATCGCCAGCCTCGGCGGGGCGACCATCGACAACGAGGAGAACTACCTCGCGAAGAAGCTCTACACCGCGGCCGGGGCGATACAGATCGAGAACCAGGCGCGTATTTGACACTCCGCCACGGTTCCCAGTTTGGGAACCTCGTTCGGGCGAGGCGGCGCCACACAACCCGTCCAGGATATGGCGAATGCCGACTGCATCATCATCCAGGGCTCCAACATGGCCGAGTGCCATCCAGTGGGCTTCCAGTGGGTGACCGAGGCCAAGGCCCGGGGTGCACGCGTCATCCACGTCGATCCTCGCTTCACGCGCACTACCGCGATTGCCGATAAGCACGTCCCGATCAGGGCGGGCTCGGACATCGTGCTTCTGGGCGCGCTCATCAACCGTGTCCTCTCCGAAGGCCTGCACTTCGACGAGTACGTCCGTGCCTACACGAACGCGACGAACCTCATCAGTGAGAACTATGAGGACACGGAGGACCTGGACGGACTGTTCTCCGGATTCGATCCCGAGACGAACTCGTACGACAACTCGACCTGGTCCTACCAGACCGACGAATCGGGGGTTGCGTTCACCGACCCGACGCTGAGCGACCCGCGGTCGGTGTTCCAGATCCTCAAGCGCCACTACTCCCGCTACACCCCGGAGATGGTGGCCGAGAACTGCGGCATCAAGCCCGCCGACTTCGAATATCTGGTCGAATCGGTGACGCAGAACTCCGGACGCGAACGCACAACCTGCTTCGCCTACGCAGTCGGCTGGACCCAGCACTCCCTGGGCGCCCAGTTCATCCGTACCGCCTCGATCCTCCAACTGCTGCTGGGCAACATGGGTCGCCCCGGCGGCGGCATCATGGCACTGCGCGGGCACGCCACGATCCAGGGCTCGACCGACATTCCGACCCTGTTCAACCTGCTGCCCGGCTACCTGCCGATGCCCAGCGCCGGGGTTCACGAGACCTTCGAAGACTACGTTGCCGCCGTCGGCACGCCGGAGACCCACAAGGGCTTCTGGGCCAACGGCCGCAGTTATGCCACCAACCTGCTCAAGGCCTGGTGGGGCGACGCTGCGACGAAGGAGAACAACTTCGCCTACGACTATCTGCCGAAGATCAACGGTGCCCACGGCACCTATCAGACGCAGGTGCGCATGCTCAACGACGGCGTCGACGGCTACTTCCTGCTGGGCCAGAACCCGGCCGTGGGTTCGGCGAACGGCCGGATGCAGCGGATGGCGATGAGCCACCTCAAGTGGATGGTCGTCCGCGACTTCCGCCTCATCGAATCCGCCACCTGGTGGAAGGATGGCCCGGAGATCGCCACCGGAGAGCTTAAGACCGAGGACATCGAGACCGAGATGTTTTTCATGCCCGCCGCCAACCACACGGAGAAGGCAGGCACATTCACTCAGACGCAGCGCCTCGTACAGTGGCGACACAAGGCCGTCAACGCTCCAGGCGACGCGCAGAGCGAACTCGACTTCTTCTTCGAACTCGGCCGGCGTGTGCGCGAGAAGCTGAAGGACTCCGATGACCCTCGTGATCGTCCGCTGCTCGACATGACCTGGGACTACCCGGTCGATGATGAGGGCGAAGTCGACGCTGAGGCTGTGCTCGCCGAGATCAACGGCTACTACGTCGGCGGCGAGAAGGACGGCCAGCCTCTCGACAACTTCAACCAGATGACAGACGACGGCACCACCGCCGGCGGCTGCTGGATCTACGCAGGCATCTACGCCGGCGGCGAGAACATGGCCGCGAGGCGCAAGCCGCGCAGCGAGCAGGACGAGACCGCTGCCGAATGGGCGTGGGCCTGGCCGGCGAACCGTCGCATCCTATACAACCGAGCCTCGGCGGCACCGGACGGCACACCTTGGTCGGAGCGCAAGAAATTCGTCTGGTGGGACGAGGAAGCCGGCAAGTGGACGGGCAAAGACGTGCCCGACTTCCCGATCGACCGAGCACCCTCGGCTCGCTCGAATCAGGCGCACGGTGGTCCCGCGAACCTCGACGGCGATGATCCTTTCATCATGCAGGCCGACGGCAAGGGCTGGTTGTTCGCCCCCAGCGGCATGGTCGACGGACCGATGCCCACGCACTACGAGCCGCAGGAATCGACGGTGAAGAACCCGCTCTACGACCAGCAGAGCTCACCGACCCGCCTGGTCATGCGACGCGAGGACAACCTGTCCGCGCCCGGTGCCGGCAACCCCGGTTCCGAGGTCTACCCGTACGTGTTCACGACCTACCGCCTGACCGAACACCACACCGCGGGCGGCATGTCGCGCTGGCTGCCGTACCTCTCGGAGCTGCAGCCGGAGATGTTCTGCGAGATCTCGCCGGAGCTCGCCGCCGAGGTGGGCCTTGAGCCCTACGGTTGGGCGACCTTGGTCTCCCCGCGCGCTGCCATCGAGGCCCGCGTGCTCGTGACGAAGAGGATGACGCCGCTGACGATCGGCGGGAAGACCATCCACCAGATCGGTCTGCCCTATCACTGGGGCGTCGGCGGCGACGCCACGGTCGAGGGTGACTCCGCGAACGACCTGCTGGGTGTGACGATGGATCCCAACGTATTCATCCAGAACAGCAAGTACGTGGCTGGAACGATCATGCCGGGCAGGCGTCCGCGCGGGCCTGAGCTTGTCGACTTCGTCGAGAAGTACCAGCGTGAAGCCGGACTGAGTCCAGAGTCGGGCAACCAGCTCGTGACGGTCTCCGATGAGGTGGTCGCCGAGTCCCACGCCGCGGAGTCGCAGGCCAGCAAGGGTGGACATCCGCATAGGGGCGGAGATTCGGCCGTCGGTGTCACCCCCGGGCGCACCTTCGGTGACGAAGCGACCGACAGTGCCGACGATCGCTCGGGTCGTGTCGATCTTCGACCCACCGATTCCATCGATGAGAACAGTACCGAGACCGTGGGCGCGAATCGTGCGGACGACGGGGACCCGACCAATGGGGACCCGGACCGCGGCTACATCGGCAAGGATGCTGACAGTGCTCAGAAGGGCAACCTCGGCGAGGGCGCACGTGACTTCAGTGGCCGGAATGACGAGGCTGCTGACACGAATACGGTGGACAATAGAGGAAACGAGGAGGAGGACTGATGTCAGCATCGACCCTCGACAGTGACGCCGTTGCGGACGGGCACTGGCACGATTCAGGCCACAATCGCAAGGGATTCTTCACCGATACGTCCATCTGCATCGGCTGCAAAGCCTGTGAGGTCGCGTGCAAGGAGTGGAACAACAACCCGCAGGACGGGACCTTCGAACTCCTCGGCTCTTCCTACGACAACACGGGCAGCCTCGGCGCGAACACCTGGCGCCACGTTGCCTTCATCGAGCAGGACACCGAGCGGATTGAAGCCGCCCGCGAATCCGGACGGAAGCTCGTCAACCTCGGAATGCCTGCGATCCGACCGCGCCCGGACGAGAGCGCCGGAGCACAGCCGCTCGGCGGAGCTCTGGGTGCGGCGGCATCCGGTTCCACGGGGATTGCCGCCGATGGGAACGGTCTGCCCTCGACTCCTCCGATGGGAATCGACCTCCTGGCTCCGGGCACCTTGGACCCGAGCAGCCCCGAGGACATCGCCAAACTCGACACGACTCCGCCCGATACTGCGGACTTCCGCTGGCTCATGTCCTCGGACGTGTGCAAGCACTGCACCCATGCGGGCTGCCTCGACGTCTGTCCCACCGGCGCCCTGTTCCGCACCGAATTCGATACGGTCGTCGTCCAGAACGATGTCTGCAACGGCTGCGGCACCTGCGTGGCCGGCTGCCCGTTCGGGGTCATCGAACGCCGCGACGACGGCACCATCAACACCCCGACCGATCGTGACCGCAAGGCCGCGGACATGGATGTGCCGAACAAGAACACGGCCAACAAGTGCACGCTCTGCTACGACCGCCTCGTCGAAGGTCAGGAACCGGCGTGCGCGCAGACCTGCCCGACCGAATCGATCAAATTCGGCGACCGCGACGACATGGTCGACAAGGCCCACGCCCGCATCGCCCAGCTCCATTCGCAGGGACTGACCGAGGCTCGCCTCTACGGTGCCAACCCGAACGACGGAGTCGGCGGCACAGGATCGGTTTTCCTTATCCTCGATGAACCCGAGGTCTACGGCCTGCCGCCAGATCCGCGCGTTGCGACGAAGGACCTGCCGCAGATGTATGCCAAAGCCGGCATGGCCGCACTCGGAATGGTCGCTGCTGCCGGTCTCGCGTTCCTCGGGAGCAGACGTTGAGCACATCCGAATACGATTCCTACCGTCCACCGGAGCTGGAAAGCGGACGCCGCAAACGTCGCCGAGGCGGTCGTGGCGGTACCGGCGGACGTGGCGCCGGCCGCGGTGGTCCGGGTGGTCAGGGGTGGAAGAACCGTGGATCCGACGGCAACCGCGAGATGCCGATGGTCGAAGACGTTGAGTTCACCTCCTACTATGGTCGGCCCATCGTCAAGGCCCCGCCATGGGGTGATGAGATCTCGCTCTACCTGTTTCTCGGCGGGCTGGCCGGAGGCTCGAGTCTGTTGGGACTCGGCGCTCAGTTCAGTGATCGTCCCGGTCTGCGCATCGCCACTCGATTCACGGCGATCACCGCGACCGGCATTGGGGGAGCGGCACTCGTGGCCGACCTCGGCCGACCCGAGCGCTTCCTCAACATGATGCGTGTCTTCAAAGTCAGTTCGCCGATGAGCATGGGCACCTGGATTCTGTCCGGCTTCGGGGTCGGCTCGGGAATCCTGGCCGCGATCGAGGTTGACCGCCTGACCGGCGAGAAGCTGCTGCCTCTGGGCCCGCTGCGGGCAGTGCTGCACGCTTTCGAGACCCCTGCCGCGCTCGAATCAGCTCTCTTCGCGACACCGTTGGCCGCCTATACGGGAGCACTCCTGGGCGATACGGCGGTTCCCACCTGGAATGCCGCGGGTCGCAACGGCCTCTCCTACGTATTCGTGTCCTCGGCTGCAGTGGCTGCTGGGGGAGCTGCGATGGCTCTGGTCTCGGTGCGTGAGGCCGGACCGGCGCGACTGTTCGCGCTCGGCGGTGCTGCCGGTGAGATGATCGCGATGGATCAGATGAAGAAGCGCATGCATCCGGCCGAGGTGGATCCGATGGAAGAGGGCGAACCCGGCCACAAGCTCCACCGCGCGGAGAAGCTGCTCATCGCTGGTGCGATCGGCACGGCTGTCGCCGAGGTGGGGGCGCGAGTCTTCGCGAAGAAGCTTGGCGGCGGCTGGAAGACTCGAACAGCTCTGCGTGCACTTTCCGTCGTGTCAGGTGCGGCACTTGCGGCCGCTTCGGCGTATACCCGCTTCGGAGTCCTCGAAGCCGGTATCGAATCGACGAAGGACCCACGTCACGTGGTCGAACCGCAGCACGCGCGCCTCGCGGAGCGCCGCGCCCGCGGCATCGTTGACGACTCGATCACGACCGGGGTGTAAGAGGCAGCTCGGCGGGTATGGGGCAACGAGATGTTCTCGTGGTGGCAGACATTGCTCGCGGCGCCCGTCGTGGGATTCTTCTACTGGAATTTCTTGAGCGGATTCAGACGCTTCGCCAACGAGGACGTCACGCCGTCCAAGTTCCGCGAGTGACCTGACTCAGTGCGTGGTCAGGCGCGGTGACGCTCTTACCGCACGTGCACGCCCGAACCCACGACGATCTCGCCGATGATCGGCTGTCCCGGGATCTCACCGACGATGAGCAGGCCGCCGGACGTCTGAGCGTCCGCGAGGAGGAACAGATCGTCTTCGGTCACAGAATCGTCGGCGGTCAAGCTAGGGCGCACCCAGTCGAGATTGCGACGAGTTCCGCCTGAGACGTAACCGGCAGCGATCGACTCATCGACGCCGCCGAGGCGAGGCACCGCAGCCGCGTCGACGACCGCTCCGACGCCTGAAGCACGGCACATCTTGAACAGGTGCCCGAGCAGCCCGAAGCCGGTGACATCCGTGGCCGCCCGTACGCCTGCGGCCAGCGCGGCACGTGCAGCATCACGGTTGAGTTCGGTCATCGTCGCGACCGCCTCGGCGAAGTATTCACCGGTCTGCTTGTGTCGGTTGTTGAGGATTCCCACACCGATCGGCTTCGTCAACGTCAACGGCAGGCCCACCTCGGCGGCGTCATTGCGCATGAGCTCATCGGGATGGGCGATGCCGGTCACCGCCATGCCGTACTTAGGCTCGGGATCGTCGATCGAATGCCCACCAGCGACGGGACAGTTGGCCTGGGCCGCGACGTCAAGGCCACCGCGCAGCACCTCGGTCAGCAGCTCCATCGGCAGTTTCTCCCGCGGCCAACCGACGAGGTTGATCGCCGTGATCGGGGTCCCGCCCATCGCATAGATGTCGGAGAGCGCGTTCGCAGCCGCGATCCGCCCCCAGTCATAAGCGTCGTCCACGACCGGAGTGAAGAAGTCAGCGGTCGAGAGCACCGCGAGATCATCGCGGACCCGCACGGCAGAGGCATCATCCCCGTCGTCGAGACCGACGAGGACATCGGGGCCGGACTGACCGGTCAGCCCCTTGACGGCCTCCTCGAGTTCGCCCGGCGGGATCTTGCAGGCACAGCCTCCGCCGTGGGCGAATGATGTCAGACGTTCCTCAGTGGCAGTCATACCGTGAGACTAACACCGAGGTGAGACCTGAGCCATAACTGGTCATTCGACCTCAACCGCGCGCCTTCAACTCGCCGATCTGGAGCTTCGACGACGTCACGGTTGGTTCCCCGATCGGCCGGCACTGCGGGCACGGGCGAACCTCGCGATGATGAGTCCGCCGATGACCAGCAGCGCGCCGAGGCCGGCCGTCAGCAGCACCGGTCCGCCGGTCCGCGGCAGATCTCCGTCACCGTCGGACGAACCGCTCGAATCTGCCCCTGAACTGGCGCCGCCGCTCGTGGACGATCCACCATTCGGCGAGCGGTCCTTGTTGCCGGGCTCGTCGGAGCCTGCGTCGGATGACTTGGTGTCGGCCGAACCGCTGGTAGAAGCTCCAGTGTCCGCACCGTTCGCATCGTCACTGCCGTCGTCCGATGCAGCCGAGGTGCCATCATCTGAGCTTGCCGAAGCCCCGTCGTCGTTCGAACCGTCAGACGATGCATTGGTTCCGTCGTCATCGGCGCTGGCGTCCTCATCGCCCTCGTCATCGCCCGGGGCCGGAGGTGGTTCGTCTCCGGCGACCTCGACCGTGGTCTTCGCGGTCTTACCGTTGACGGTCACCTCGACGACCGCGGTGCCGGGGTTCTCGGCCGTGATCTCGCCGGTGGCCGGGTTGATGCGGACGACATCGGACGCCGCCTCGGGGGCGGACGTTCCTTCGGTCTGGGCGTGCACCTTCACGCCGGTGGCCTTCTGCATATCCACCTCGGCGCCGGTATCGACGACGACCCCGTCACCGCCCCACTGTGCCGTGGCCGGCCAGCCCACGGGAACGGTGCGCTCGCCCTGGGTGAACTCGGCAGCGATATCGGCCGACTGTCCTGCCACCATCGATGAGGGTGCGTCAACGGAGATGGAGTCCACGTGCGGCTTCGTCTCCGCGGCCATCCAACCGACACGGTCGGAGGTGCTCGGGTTCTTCCCGACCTCGCCCACGCCGGGATCGATGCCGAGCATCGTCCAGCCGGTGAATCCGCCGGTGGCTGGCGTACCTGCCGGGTTCTTCCCGGAGTTGCCGTTGATGAGGTACGAGACTCCTTCGACCGCGGACCCGTGGAAGGCACCCACATGCCCATTGATCACAGCGGCAGATTTTCCGCTGCTCTCACGGAACTCGCCGAGCTTCTTCTCCAGCTCTTTGGCCTCGCGCCGGTCAGCGAGCTGGCTCGACTTCGACGGCAGCGGATCCTGCGGGGGATGGTGGAAGAACACGGTGATGCCGGTGAGATGATCACTCTCATCCACCTCGGCGAGGGCATCCTCAAGTGCACGAAGCTGCTCGCTGTCGCTGCCGTGCAGGGACCCGGCCGAGGAATTCAACGTGAGCACCTTCGTGCGTCCGACGGTTCTCGCCGTCGTCGGTGACCCGAACAAGGATTCGAAGTTCTCGATCTCGCCGCCCATGATCTCGTGGTTTCCGGGGACGTAGACGTAGGGAATGTCCTCGGTCCACTCCTCCTTGATGATCGACTCTGCGAGTTCGAAGTCGGCAGGCGAGGCCTCGTCGACGAAATCGCCGTTGATGACGAGTAGATCCGGATCGGCCTTGCGGATCTCACGCAGGGTCCGCCGCGCGCCCTCGACCGATTCTGAGTCGGGATTCGTGGCGACGAACTGGGCATCGCTCATCACGGCCACCTGCTGGGGTCGGCCCGCGACGGAGCCGGTGCTCAGCAGGGCCGGATCGTGGATGGCCTGAGTCTTCGGGTCATCGGTCTGCGGCGTGGAGACCGCACGCAGGTCGGCGATCGAGATGTCGCCCGTGTACTTCTCCGCCGATCGGGTCTCCATCATGCGGATCCGCTCGAGGGTCAGTGGCTGTGAGAGACCGGCGGGCACGGTGAAGCGCACCTTCTGCCAGCCGTCGAAGGTGAGATGGTCCCCGTCGATGTTCGTTGTCGTCCCGTCAGCCGACTTGACCTGGAGTCGGGGCCAGGCCCCTGTTCCGTCGCCACGGATCATCATCTCGAAGGCAAGGGTGTTGCCCTCGATCGGCACCGGTTCCTTCGGGACGAGGTAGTAGCCTCTGGTCGCCGAGGAGGTGGTGAAGTCATAGGAGAGGTCGATGCTCGGCTTGCCGTCGTCGGTGGGCTCTCCCTGTGTGAACGAGCCCGTCGCGCGATCCGAGACATCGGTGAACGCGGAGAGGTCGGAGAAGTCGAGCACTTCAGTCGATTCCGTGCCGACGGTCACCGGGATCGTTGTCTTCGCCTTGCCCACGGTGAGTGTGACCGATCCTGTGGGGGATTCGCCCGCCGCATTGACGACGAGACCGCCCGTTCCGTCGTCTTCGACCTGGAGTCCATCGCTGGCCTCGACGTCGATGTCCGATGGTTCGATGAGCGCGCGCCGGCCCTCGGAGTCGAAGCCCTCGACACGTACCTTTTCGCTCGCGCCCGTCTTCTCGAGGTTGATCGCGCGGGTGCTCGGCTGCAGGCCGATCGCCTCGCCCAGCACGCGCAGATCCTGTCGCGCCGTGTGTCCGTCGACTTGGTAGGAGACTCTGCCGGTCCCGGTCGAGTCGCCGGTGACGCGGGCGGTCTCCTCATCCGAGTCCGCGACCGAGACGCCTCCGTCGGCGGAGAAGGTGCCCGAGGCGGCGATCGGTTCGAGGTTCGCTCCCAGAGCCGTGCCCTCGACGCTGCGGTGGAGTCCCTTGAACACGGACTCTTCACCCTCGATGACGGGTTCGATCTGAGCGTCGGTGATGGTCTGTGCCGGCGCATCGGAGTAGAAGACAAGGGCATTGCCGACCGAACGCTCGTCACCGTCGGAGGGCTCGTTCTGCAGTGCAGGCCCATCTGACCCGGCCTCACGTGCCAGCATCGCAGTCGATCCGCCGCCGTCGAGGTTGACGGCGTTGTAGGCGCCGATATCGGAGAAGAACTCGCCCATGTCTTCCAGGCTCATTCCGCCCGATGATTCGCTGCGACCGTCGATGGTGGTCACGAACAGTTCGGAACCGTCCTTGCTGATGCCCACGGCTGTGCGCGGATGAGCGGTGGTCGCCAGGCTGTCCTTACCCATGTCGGGGACTTCGCCGTCCTTGAGGAACTGGTGGCTTCCCGCGATGCCCAGGTCGATGTCCTCGTTGGGGCCGATTTCGATCTCCGCCTCGTCGCCGACCTCGAGTTCGGCCAGTGCCTTCGCACCGGCGTCGCGTCCGAGGAGGACCTGCCCGTTCTCGGGCACATCCGGATCCCCAGCCTCGTCGATCATTCCGGAGGATTCGGTGACGGTGCCGTCGACGACGGTGACCCGGGCGATCTCCTTCGCCATGGCATCGGGTCCACCGACGGGCCGGTTGAGCGAGTAGTCGCCCCATGCTTCGTTGTAGACGCCGATAGCATCCTTCGACAGGTTCGGGTTGTTCAGTCCGACGAGCTTCGTCTCTTCGCCGTCACTGGTCAGAGTGCCCGCGGCCGAGAGCATCTTCACGGCCGCCTTCTGATCGGTGAGAGTGAGCGCGGGCTTGGCTTCCTGTGCGCCGATGCGCATTCCGTCCCGGCTCACCGAGGTGTAGATGGGAGCGTAGGAGTGGTTGATGTCGAAGAATGTTCCGTTGACCGCGGCAACGGCCTTCGACCCATTCGGGCCGCCCTTCATGATCTCGCTCGTCGTGGCGTGTCCGGCGACTGTGCCGGTGTCGCGGACGTCGAGGGAGAGCGAGTCGGTGGTGAGGTCGGCGGTGAGCACATTCCCGTTGTTCCAGCCGCCGTCTTCGAGACGCGAGAAGTTGGTCAACTCCAGCCCGGGTGCGACCCGTTTCGTCTGTGAGGACCGGAGGGCCGATCCGTCCTTCCCCAGGTCCTCATCGCTGGGCGGTGCGGCATTCGCCGGCGCCGAGGTGGCGAAAGGTCCGCCCGCACCCATCGTTCCCGGACCCATCGTTCCCGGGGCGACGAGAGCGGCGACCACGGCGAGAACGAAAATGAAGGACCTGGTGAACGCGGTACGACTTGATGGACGCAGAGTGCTTGAAGGCATGGAGACTTTCCGGAAAGACGGGTGGGAGACCCGGCTAGCTTAGGGCGACCGTGACAACGCCTGAGTAGATCCTGAGCGAACCCTGAGTGAACTCGGCGATAAGAGTGAAGGCGGAAACAGTGCCGAGTTCTCTGTCAACCGACCTTGTCGTCTGTCACCACTGCGAGATGCCGATGCTGCCACGTCATATGAGGTGTGAACCCCGCAGCACCCTCGACATCGGCGAGCAGGAACGGATCGTCGGTCTCTTCGCCGATGCGTGTCAGCTCGGGTGGAGTCGATCGCTGCAGCAGATGAACGGAAGGTAGGATCGGACACGATTGGAGTCTCCACTGGGTGGTCGTTCAATCACTTCCGAAGATGGGGGTGACCGTGAACTCCCTCATTGACACGCTTCTTGTCTGCTGCTCGGTCATCACGGTGCATTCCGAAGATCCCGACGAACCGTCAACTCCGTAGAAATCGCTGAATCGCCATTCGCGAATTTTCGTACTTCAGTAGGGAAGAGAAATGAAAGAATTCCGACGACAACTCAAATTATCGACAACTGCCGTATCCCAGGGGCGACGCTTTGTTGGCTCCGGTCCAAGGCCGATCGTGGATGCGATCTATACGTCGGTGAATTTCGATCTTGACGACGATGACTATCGTGACATCCAAGAAACCGGCGGAGAGAGGTCTTGGTACTACAGCCGAAACCGAAACCCGACTGTCGACTCGGTCGAAGAGAAGATCGCTGCCCTCGAAGGGGCTGAGAGTGCGGTCTTGTTCTCCTCCGGCATGGCTGCAATCACCACGACATTGTTGTCATTGGTCCCGCCAGGGGGAACCCTGGTTGCTGCCAAAGAACTCTATGGAGAGACATCGGAATTCCTGCGTCAGCAGTTTTCCGACTTCGGGCGCACAGTCCGCTTTGTGGCCGTGGATGACTTGGCCGAATGGAAACGCGAGCTCGCTGACTCTCCTTCCCTCATCTTTGTCGAATCCCTGTCGAATCCGATGCTGCGCCTGGCCAACTTCACCGCGCTGGCCTCACTCGCCCACGATGTGGGAGTGAAGGCTGTCGTAGACGCCACCTTCACTCCACCGCCGATGCTCAAGCCCTTGGAGCATGGCTTCGACGTTGTCCTGCATTCGGCGACCAAATACCTCAACGGGCACTCGGATCTTACTGCGGGTGTGGCCTCCGGGGAAAAGGAAACGATCGACGTTGTTCGTCAGACTTCGGTGGTTTTGGGAAGCACTCTTCTTCCACAGGGCGCCGCTTTGCTTGACCGTGGTTTGAAGACCCTGGTCATCAGAACCGAGCGAGCATGCTTGAATGCCAGAATCATCGCCGATCATCTCGAATCCAAATCCGGAGTGGAGGCTGTTACACACCCCACGATCAGCACTTATGCCGATAGGGGCCTCGCTGATGAGCTGGGACTGAAGGGCGCAGCCATCGTCACCTTCCGTGTCAGGGGCGGCGACGAGCGTGCGGCACAGCTGGTTGCCAACCTCAGCGTCATTCACGAAGCTTCGAGCTTGGGGAGTGTCGAATCGCTTGCATGCCTGCCAAGTCGGACCTCACATTCCGCTGTGTCGGAAGGACAACGTGAGCAACTCGGAATTCTTCCCGGCACCATCCGACTGTCCGTGGGAATCGAAGACTCGTCCGACCTCCTAGAAGATCTGGACGCGGCACTTCAGATCACGTCGTGAAGCACTGACCGTGTTTCGCAGCATCGGCCATGAGTGGGCGTGGTGCGACTCCTGATCTGAAGGGTAGGATCCTCAGCTGGCGCGGTAGGATTCTTCGTGGAGGCGTCCGAGTCCTGGTGGGCTCCCCGGTCTTCAAAACCGGTGAGACCGAGTATCTCGGTCTGGCGGGTTCGATTCCCGTCCGCCTCCGCCACCAGCATCGTCGACGTCGCGGCGCCTGAGCATTCGGAGATCGCGTCCGCAGCAGGGTCCGGCGGCAGTGAAGGAGAGGGCAGCCATGGCCGATGTCGACCCACGTCGGAACATCCCCCGCACCGATCGTCTCCTCGCTCTTCCCGAGGTCATCGCCGCAGGTGAACGGCTGAGTTCATCGACGATCACCGCGATCATCTCGGAGGCTCAGACGGCTGCGCGCTCGGGTGCGATCCCCGCCGCCGAGGTGGCCCCCACCGTCATCCGCAACGTGACCAACCATTCGGCCTCCTCCCTGACCCCAGTCATCAACGCGACGGGAATCATCGTCCACACGAACCTCGGTCGCGCACCGCTGTCGGGCGCGGCTCGGCAGGCGATCGTCGACGCGGCAGGCTATGTCGACGTCGAGATGGATCTGGATACCGGCAAGCGCAGCAGGCGGGGGACCGGCGCCAAAGAGGCACTGCTGCGTGCCTGCCCCGCCGCCGAGGATGTCCTCGTCGTCAACAACGGCGCCGCCGCTCTTCTTCTTGCGGTGACCGCGCTGCGAGGCAGTCCGGCTGACAGCGGTGAAACGAGTGTAACCACCGGCAGCGGCGGCGGCAGTTCAACGGCCCCCGGCGAGATCATCGTCAGTCGCGGCGAACTCATCGAGATCGGTGCAGGATTCCGCCTGCCCGACCTCATGGCCACGACCGGGTCTCGGATACGTGAAGTCGGGATGACGAATCGCACTCACCTCGCTGACTACGCCCAGGCGATCAGCGACCAGACTGCGAGCCTGCTCAAGGTGCATACGAGCAACTTCCGTGTTGAGGGCTTCACTGCCGCCGTCGAGATCTCGCAGCTGCGTGAACTCGCCGATCAGCACGATCTTCCCCTCGTCGCCGACCTCGGCAGCGGACTCTTCGAGCCGGATCCCTACCTGCCCGACGAACCGGATATCGATGGTGCGCTCGCCGCCGGAGCCGATGTGGTCATCGTCAGCGGCGACAAACTGCTCGGCGGACCACAGGCAGGTCTCATCTTCGGCCGCCGCGAGGCCGTCGAGGCGATCGCCAAGCATCCGCTGGCACGAGCGATGCGCACCGACAAGCTCACGCTCGCCGCAATCGAAGCTACCGTGACGCACACCGGAAACCCGGTCCACGACGCCCTGCACATTGACCTCGATCGACTGAGGGAACGCACCGAACGTCTGGCCGATCTCGTCTCCGGAACCGTTGTCGCCCACGACGGAAGAGTCGGCGGGGGAGGAGCCCCGGGAGTTCCGCTTCCCGGCTGGGCCGTCGAACTGCCCGAGGGGCTCGCCCGTCCCCTGCGCCTCGGTGAGACGGCCATCGTCGGCCGCGTTCACCAGGGGCAATGCCTCATCGACCTGCGCTGCGTTCCCGAAGCCGATGACGATCGAATCGTCGAGGCGGTGAACCGGGCCCGCGAGAATTCGCAAAACCACCTCGGCGACAATCGAGTGGGCGACAATCGAGTTGGTGGCAATCGAGTGGGTGGCAATCGAGTGGGCGTCGACGATGATCCGGACATCACGAACCATGCCTGAGATGTACGTCGTCGCCACCGCCGGCCATGTCGATCACGGGAAGTCCACCCTGGTCAACGCGCTGACAGGGATGGAGCCGGACCGCTGGGCGGAGGAGAAGAAGCGGGGTCTGACGATCGACCTGGGCTTCGCCTGGACGACCCTGCCCTCCGGGCGCGAACTCGCCTTCGTCGACGTCCCCGGGCATGAGAGATTCCTGGCGAACATGCTCGCTGGCGTCGGACCGGCCCCTATCGTGTGCCTCGTCGTCGCTGCAGACAAGGGCTGGCAGGCCCAGTCGAGTGACCACCGTGACGCGATCACCGCCTTCGGCATCACCCGCGGTCTCGTGGTCATCACTCGCGCGGACATCGCCCCAGATCAGGTTTCCGCGACAGAAGCCCAGGTCAGAGCCGAACTGCAAGGCACACCCCTGGCCGATGCTCCGGTGCTCACAGTCTCGGCAGCCAGCGGGGACGGCATCGACGCGCTCATCGCAACGTTGGACCAGGTCACCGCCGAAGCTCCCACTCCCGATGGCGAGGCCCGACTGCGACTCTGGGTCGACCGCGCCTTCACGATCAAAGGTGCCGGCACCGTCGTCACCGGCACGCTCACGGCCGGAACTCTGCGCACCGGTGATCGTCTGCGCCTCATCGGGGAGACCACGGACGAGGCGACTGCCGTCCGCGGCCTGCAGAGCCGGAACTCCGCCGCCGAGGTGGTCGTCCCCAGCGCCCGTGTCGCCGTGAATCTGCGCGATGTCGCAGCCGATGACATCCACCGCGGCGACGCCCTGATCACGCCCGATGCCTGGCCCATTGTCGGATCCGTCGATGTGCGCCGGACGATGGGCGAGAGCCTCGACGAGGGTATTCACGGACTGATGCTTCACATCGGCACTGCGGCGGTCCCCGTCCACATGCGTCCCTTCGATGCTGATCACGCACGCCTCACGCTCGAGCGCCCGCTGCCATTGCAGGTCACCGACCGGATCGTCCTGCGCAGTCCCGGCAGCCGCAACGTCTTCGCCGGAGTCGTCGTCCTCGACGTCGATCCGCCAGAACTGAGCCGCCGAGGTGCCGGCACCCGTCGCGGTCGTGAGTTAGCTGGCCGTCCGGAGACGGGCGACATCCTCGCCGAGGTGGCCCGCCGTGGAGCCGTCGAACGCGCACAGCTGCTCCGGTTCGGGCTCACCGTCCCCGAAGCCCTGCCCGCTTCGCTGGCGCTCGAAGTCGAGGAGTTGGCCGGCGGCGCTGCGGATGTGACCCGCGGATGGCTCGTCCACCGGCCGACCCTCGAAACGTGGGTCGAACGGGCGCGGAAGACCGTCGAGAGGAAACTGTCAGCGGAGCCGATGGCCGCGGGAGTGTCGGAAAAGGCGCTGGCTGAAGACCTGCAGCGTTCCCAACCGCCGTTGCCGGCGGCCGCGCAGGCGAAGGCTGGCGGAAGTCGCGGAGGCGAAACACGCCTAGCGGAGTCGGCAGATGTGCGGATGCTCGTCTCTGAGATCATCACTCGCGCCGGCCTCGAAACGGTCAAGGGCATGGTCCGACCGCCTGGGCATTCCGCGGATCTGGGTCCTGCTGAGGCGGGTGTCGCCGAGGTGGAGCGACGCTTGGCGGCCAACCCCTTCGCCGCACCCGAGGCTGATGACCTGCGAGAACTCCGCTTGGGGGTGCGGGAGCTTGCTGTCGCCGAGTCTGCTGGACGGCTCCTGCGCCTCGGCGATGGTGTGGTCGTGTCACCACGTACTCCCGCACAGGCGATGCGACTGCTTGCGGGACTGGAGCAGCCGTTCACGACGAGTGCGGCCAGGCAGGCTCTGGGCACCACGCGTCGCGTCGTCATTCCGCTTCTCGAATACCTCGACGGTCGCGGGTGGACCCGCCGAATCGACAACACCTCCCGCGAAGTGGTGAGGTAGGGCAGAACATACTGCCCGACCACAGAACAGACAGCCCGACCGCAGAATCGAACGGAACCCGCGAGATCGGCGGCCTGAAAGGCGACTGGCCCGCTCCTGGGAGTGACGTGATGGGCGGACCGAGACCCGGGTCACGGGCGGGCGCGGGCGGCGCATGGTGCCGCAGAGCATTCATCGAATACTCAGCAGAAACTCACGAAATCCTTCCGGTTCGTTACGGCGAGACAGAGCTACCTATGCGGTTCTCGGCATTGAACCGTCTGCCTGTCTCCGACAGAGTTGAATGAGGCGATTGCCGGAACACCCCTGTGCCGAAAGGCGAAAGCAGGAGACAAGTGTGTGCCGAATCTGGCCAGGACAACGTCCGGGCTGCTCGCCAGATCCAACAGGAAAGTGAGAACACATGAAAAGCGTGCGCAATTTTGCGGTGACCTCACTGTCCGCTGCCGTCATCGCAGGGGGTCTCTCCCTGGCCGCGGCGACCTCGGCCCAGGCTGATCCGATCTCAGGGTCCGCCGGCCATCCGAGCGAGCACAGCTCGAACGCCGCTCAGGCGACGGGCATCAACGGTCCGGGCGACCTCAGCTCCGAGCAGATCCACAATGCTCGCACCATCATCGGCGTCGGCAAGGGCGCGGACCTGTCGAAGAAGGCCCAGAAGATCGCCGTGATGACCGCACTGCAGGAGTCGAGCCTGAAGAATCTCGACGGTGGGGACCGGGACTCAGCCGGCGCATTCCAGCAGCGTCCCTCGATGAGCTGGGGATCGCTCAAGCAGGTGGAGGATCCCGTCTTCTCCGCGAAGTCATTCTATGGAGTCAATCCCGACAGCCCCAACCCGGGACTCACTCAGATCGACAACTGGGAGAGCATTGACCCTGGTCAGGCCGCACAGAAAGTGCAGGCTTCGGCCTACCCCGACGCATACGCGAAGTGGGAATCTCTGGCAGGGGAGCTCGTCGACGACAACCAGGACGTCCACAACATCGATTGAGATCCGGATTCGGGCCACTTCCTGACTGCTTTTCCCGTCCGCTTTCCGACCACCCATCTTCGAGATAGTGGGATGTGAGTGAGAGCACAGGCTGACCTGTGGAATTGAAGACGCAGAAGCCCTCACCATGCCCATGGTCTACGACAACAGGAGAGTCCGAATTGATGAACCTCAAACGAGCACTTACAGCGACTGCGCTGTCCGCTGCGGTCATGGTCGGAAGCGTCTCGATGGCAACTGCGGCCTCAGCCGAATCGAACTCCCCAGCGGCAGAAGCCACACCATTTACCAGTAAGGCGCTCAAGGGCGGCAAGGTCCCCAGCACCCAGGACACCACGCAGCTGAACCAGACGCAGATCGGCAATGCTCGCACCATCATTGCCGTCGGCAAGGGTGCTGATCTGTCGAAGAAAGCGCAGAAGATCGCCGTCATGACCGCACTGCAGGAGTCGAGCCTGCTCAACCTCGACGGCGGCGACAGCGATTCCGCCGGCCTGTTCCAGCAGCGTCCCTCCATGGGATGGGGTTCGCTGGCGCAGGTGACAGATCCGGTCTACGCATCAAAGGCCTTCTACGGGGTCAACTCCCTGTGCCCAAATCCAGGCCTCCTCCAGATCACGGGTTGGGACACGATGGACCCGGGCGCAGCCGCTCAGGCCGTTCAGCGTTCGGCCTATCCGGACGCGTACAACAAATGGGAGACCCTGGCGGCTCAGCTCGTCGCCGATAACCAGGACGTCGACGCGATCGACTGAGCCAATCTCAGACTCTGAATCGGCTGATGCGCGCCCTGACGCAGCAGCTTCTGCGGCACTGCAGAAGCTATCCCAACGCACCGGCGGCGAGTCGGCGGACCACCTCGGTGAGGTGATGCAGACCGGAGACGAGGTCCTCGTCCTTCGTGAATTCCTGCAGGCTGTGGGAGACCCCGCCGACGCTGGGAACGAAGAGCATCACGGTGGGCACCGTGTCCTTCATGTTCGTCGAATCGTGGCCGGCCACGGTCATCACCCGCGCCGAGGTGAGCCCCAAGTCGTCCGCGACAGTGCGGGCCAGCTCGACCCCGTCCTCGGAGTACGGGTTCTGGTCCCAGCTGTGTTCGGCGACGATCTCGATGTCGACCCCGACCTCCTCGCTGACCCGGGCGACCGTGGACATGAGGGACTGATGGGCGGCGGCGATCACCTCGGCGCTGGGGGAGCGCAGGTCGAGGAGGAGCCCGACTTCGCTGGCGACGACGACGGGAGAGTTCGGGTAGACGTTGAGCTCACCGCATGCGGTGTGCAGGGCTCCGGCGTCGAATTCGTCGACGAGCTCACGCGCGGCCACAACGAGGCGGGCGGCACCCAGGAGGGCGTCGCGCCGATCGCTCATCAGCGTCGAACCGCTGTGCGCCTGCTCGCCGGTGACCCGGAACTCGAACTTATGAGCAGCCCACGTGGCGTTGACCAGGCCGATCGTGACCCCGTCCTCCTCCATGCTGCGGCCCTGCTGGACATGGATTTCGGCATAGGCGGCGATATCTGGTGCGGTGAAGTCACCGCGCTCGCCGATCGCATCGAGCGCCTCGGCGACGGTGATGCCGTGCGGATCGGTCGTATCCAGTGCCGCCTCGAGCTCGGCCTTGCCGGTGAAGACATTGCTGCCCATCATGGAGGGCTTGAAACGCGATCCCTCTTCGTTGAACCAATTGATGACGGCAAGGTTGTACTTCGCCTTCGACGGGTCTGCGCGCAGCTCATCGGCGACGGCGAAGCAGGCATGAGCCGAGGACATGACACCGTAGGCACCGTCGAAGCGTCCGGCCGTCGGCTGCGAATCCATGTGCGAACCGGTCAGCACATATGGTGCGCCGGGGACGAGTTCGAGCAGACCGAACTGATTGCCGATCGCATCGCGGTGAACGCTGAACCCGTGCTTCTCGAGGAGCTCTGCGAACCATTTGCGCTGCTCGCCGTCGGCCGCGCTCGCCGCCTGCCGATCCACGCCGTTGGTGCCGTCGACGGCACCGAAGCGGGAGTGAACCGACCAATCGGCGAGGAACTCATCGTCCCGGTCTGCCTGCGTTGTCGCTGGTGAGGATGCTGGAGTCTGCGTCATTAGTCGTCCTTCGTCAAAGTTCGGGGAATCGTCAGGCCGAGATCTCATCGGCGGCCGGGGGCATGACCTCGGAGTCGATGAGGATGTGGATGAGCGTCGGGCCGTCTGCGGCCAGGGCACGGTCGAGGGCGGGCTCGAAATCCTCGGTCTTCTCGACCCGTTCCCCGTGCCCACCGAACGAGGACATCCATACTGCGAAGTCGGGATTGACCATTCGCGTGCCCGAGGGTCTGCCCGGGTAGTGACTGACCTGGTGCTGGACGATCGTGCCGTACACGCCGTTGTCGACGACGATGACCAGCGGGCTGGCTCCGTGTGCGAAGGCCGTCGCCAGTTCCTGTCCGTTCATGAGGAAATCGCCGTCCCCGCACACCGCGACCGCGCGACGCTCGGGGAACGCCAGCGATGCAGCAACTGCCCCGGGAACCGCGAGTCCCATCGCGCCGTTGCGCGCACCGACGAGGCTCGCGGGCTCACAGTGCCGGATGAAACGGTGACCCCAGATCGTGGCGTTGCCTGCCCCGTACGTGAGGATCGCATCCCCGCCGAGGCGGTCGTCGAGGATCCCGAACGCCACCCCGAGATCGACTCCGGTGCGGGGAATCGCTCCGGCCACCTCGGCGTCGGGACGATGTGCGGAGAACTGGGACTGCGCATCCGCACGGGAGCTCATCCAGGCGTCATCACGGCTGCCGCGAAGCGTGGCGTCGGTGAACGCGTTCAGTGCAGTGACGAAGCTGCGTGGGGAGGCTAGAATGTGCTGGTCGATGTGACCGGCATGCTGGGTGGCTTCGGGGTCGAGGCCGACGACGATGGTCTCGGCGTCGAAGCCGCGCGTATAGCCGTCACTGGCCACATCGGATCGGGTGGCGCCGACGAAGATCAGGAGGTCCGCCTCGGCGAATCCGGCGGCGATCACATCCGCCCGGCCATACCCCAACCATCCGGCCCAGGCGGGGCTCGAGTGGGGGAGCGCATCGTAGGCACGCCAGTCGGCGAAGATCGCAATCCCCGCCGAGGCGGCCAGCTCGGCCAGGGTTTCCCCGTGCCCTTCGTGCCATCCGTCACCGCCGAGGACGAACGCCGGTTTCTGCGCCGTCGAGATCCGCGCGGTCAGCGACTCGAGATCGATGGCCGAAGGCTGAGGTTCGGCGATCGGAGCGGGTGTCGGTGCTGGTGAGTCGGTCACCCGGACGAGAACATCCTCGGGCAGGCCGACGACGACGGGACCCGGGCGACCGGACGCGGCGATCCGCAGCGCCTCGGCCGTCAGGTCGCCGGCGCGATGTTCGTCATCGATGATGATGACCTTCTTCGCGGTCGAGGAGAACCACTCGGGGAGGCTGAACTCCTGGAAAGATTCCCGCGCCCGATCGGCGATCGGAACGAGGCCGACGAAGAGGACCAGAGCAGTGGCATCCTGGTAGGCCGTGTGGACCGAGATCATTGCGTTCGCGGCACCCGGTCCACGCGTGACCATGGCGATTCCGGGGCGCCCTGTCAGCCGTGATTCGGACAGGGCCATGAATCCGGCACCGCCCTCCTGACGGCACACAATCGTCTCGATGGGAGAGTCATAGAGCCCGTCGAGGACGTCGAGATAGCTCTCGCCGGGAACGGCGTAGACACGCTCGATTCCGGCGTTCTCTAGGGTGTTGACGATGAGGTGACCGGCCGAGCGGGACATGTGCGTGGTCCTTTCGAAGGTGGAGCAGTGCTCAGTGCTTGAAGCCGGGCAGGTCGACGCTCAGGCGCGGTGCGATGGCTCCGGCGACGGCCGTGAACAGGGACAGGAAGACCAGCATCGCCGCGGCCGGCCACCAATGATTGGCCGCCGAGGCGACGAGCCCGGTGGCGAGCAACGGAATGAATCCGGAGAGCATGCCGGCGACGTTCTGTGCCAGGGCGACACCGGTGTAGCGGGTGCTGGCCGGGAACAGGCCCGTCATCACGGTGCCCGAGGCGGCATAGGGCAGCGACAGTGTGCCGACCGCCAGAGTCATGGCGAGGACGACGAGGACCGGGTTCCCGGACGCGAACATGAAGAAGGCAGGAACAGCGACCACCGCCGAGGCGATTCCACCCCACAGGATGACCTTGCTGGCCCCGTATTTCGTTCCAAGCGCTCCGCCCCAGATGAGGCAGAAGATCTCGACGGCGGCGGCGACCATGCTGCCCAGCAGCAGAAGCGAATCGTCGTAGCCGAGGACGTTGACGCCGTACCAGACGCAGAACGCGGTGACGAGGTAGAAGCCGCCGACGCCGAGGAGGGCTGCGGCCATGCCGACGATGATCTGCTTCCAGCTGTCGCGGAAGGTGGTGCGCACGGGGCTCTTCTCGAGCTCGCCGGATTCCTCGAGCTGGCGGAAGACCGGAGACTCTTCAAGGCGACTGCGGATGTAGACGGCGACGAGGAGGAGCGGGATGGCGGCGAGGAACGGGATGCGCCAGCCCCAGGCGCTGAAGCTGTCCGCGGACAGGACCAGGGTCATGATGAAGAAGCCGCCGGAGGAGAGGATCGTGCCGATGGGCGAGCCGATCTGCGGGATCGCGGCGTAGCGTGCGCGCAGGTGCAGAGGGGCGTTCTCGACGACGAGCGTCATGGCGCCTGACCATTCGCCACCGACGAACAGGCCCTGCAGGATGCGCAGGAGCACGAGCAGTACCGGTGCTGCGAAGCCGATCGCGGCGTAGGTCGGGAGCATGCCGATGAGGCCTGTGACGATGCCGATACCGACGATGGTGACCATGAGGACCCTGCGCCGCCCGACCTTGTCGCCGATGCGGCCGAAGATGAGTCCGCCGATGGGGCGGGCAGCGAGTCCGACGCCGAAGGTCGCAAAGGACGCCAATGCCGCGGCAGTGGCGTTTTCGCTGGTGAAGTACTGAACGTTGAAGACCAGTGCCGCAGCCGCGCTGAAGAGGAAGAAGTCGTACCACTCGAGCGCGGTGCCCAGGAGGGCTCCGAGCGCGACTTTGTTGGCATCCTTGATGCTGAGTTCGTGCGTTGCGGAATATTCCGCCGCAGCTGTGGGGTCGTTCTGGCTCATGTATCTCTCCATCGAGTGCAAGACTGGGTCGTGAGTGTATTCTGCCGACGATCGGTCATCAGCTGTTGGCCGGGCAAACAGCCGGTAGCTTAGAACACTACAGAGTGAGATCGCACGATTTCGAGTAATTTTTGCCCCGGATTCGCGGTCTTTTATTGTGCATCTGCACAGTGCTCTGCGCCTAGTCTAGAACCATGGCGCCAACACACGAGAGACAGCTCAGGGATCAGCCGCTGCCGGAGGACCGCCGGCGTTGGAACGCACTCCTCGACGCCCTCGATCTCGGGAAGCTCACTGAGCGATTCTTGGCCCGAGTCGTTACAGTCCCCGGTTACGATCCCGCTCCGATTCCTGTCTCGGAAATAAAGCGGACCGGACTCATCTCCTTCCGGTCACTCGTCGAAGGGCTGCGCGCCGGTGGTTTCGATGGTCCAGTCGCAGTGTCCACGGAGGTAGGGGTCTCCCGCGCCCGCGCCGGGATTCCGCTGGAGGCGCTGATGACAGCGATCCGGCACGACTTCAATGTTCTGTGGGAGGCGCTGACCAGGGTCGCGACGCAGGAGGACGCGGAACTCGTCATCCGGCACACCGGAATCGTTCTCTCCACGGTCGACGAATACGTCTCCCAGGTTCAGCAGGCCTATACAGCGGAGCTGCAGCGGATGCGGGAGGAGGAGTACTCCCTCCGGCAGGGCCTCATCGCGGGACTGTTCGACGATCACAACCCGACGGACGAACGCCTGGCCACGATCGCCTCGACGTTGGGACTCGATCCGGAGGGTCCGCTGCTCGTCGTGGCGGCCCGTGGTCAGGACACTTCGGCCCTGCGGGTTCTCGTCTCGGATTACGAACGGGCAGGCGGGACCATGTTCACGCACCACCTCGGCGACGTTCTCATTGCCTTTGCTCGCTCGTCTGAGCTCTCGGGTTCGCGCTTGGAGGCGATCGAACGTCGCCTCGCCGAGGCACGAGTGGGCTTGGTCAATGCGCCCGGGATCGGGTTCCTGCGCAGGTCAGCGCTGACCGCACGGGATCTGGCGCAGCTGCTTACGCCCGCTGAAACGGGGGCGATGACCTGGGAACGCGGGTGGGCCCGCTTGGCAGCTCAGGCACTCAACGCCGCCGGAAATTCCATCGTCACCGACGTCGAACGGGCGCTCGCCGTCTGTGGCGCGGCCGAACGTGAGCGCCTCGTCGAGGCAGTGCACACCTACCTGCGCTCGGGCAGCATCGCGACGAGTGCTGCCGAGCTGTTCTGCCACCGCAATACCGTAGCCAACCGCCTGCGCCGATTCGCTGACCTGACCGGGGTGGACCCGATGATCCCCGCCGAGGCGGCCCGGCTCGTTGTCGGGTGGGCGTGAACTCCGGTGTGCGTGAACGTGGTCGACTCAGACCCGAGGTTGCACGATCGGTGTCAGCACCACCTCGGTGAGGGCAGTACCTCAGTCCCGGTATTCGGAACTTTGGGTGCAAATGCAAGAAATCCTAGGAAGACGGCGCGATGCTGACGTAATGTGATCGACGTAGCGCGCTGAGAGCCAATGTGGGAGCCATCATCCTGGCCCGGCCTGATCGAAGGAGATCGTATGTCATCCGAGGTGAACCCGTCTGTGGGCGGACAGTCGTCCGCCGATTCCGCGATGGAGAAACGGACTTTGAAGAAGGTCACCGTCCGGTTGATCCCGTTCATCATCGCGATGTACTTCATCAACTATCTCGACCGCACGAACCTCGGCATCGCCGGGCCCGGCGGGATGAACGAGGACCTCGCGATGAGCGCGACCCAGTTCGGGTTCGCCGCCGGCATCTTCTTCTTCGGCTACCTCCTCCTCGAGGTGCCCTCGAACCTTGCGCTGCACAAGTTCGGCGCCCGGATCTGGCTCGCTCGAATTCTCATCAGTTGGGGAATCATCGCCGCCGCGATGGCCTTCGTCCCCAGCCACGGGTGGCTCTACGTGCTGCGGTTCCTCCTCGGAGTCGCCGAGGCGGGATTCTTCCCCGGCATCATCCTCTACCTCACGTACTGGTTCCCGGAATCCATGCGCGCCCGCGCGACGGCACTGTTCATGCTCGCCATTCCGCTGTCGAGCGTCATCGGTTCGCCGCTGTCCTCGTGGCTGATCTCGAGCGGCAACTCGGTGTTCGAGAACTTCGCCGGCTGGCGCTTCATGTTCATCATCGAAGGCGTGCCCGCCGTCCTGCTCGGCATCATGTGCCTCGTCTACCTCACCGACCGCCCGCGTGACGCCAAATGGCTGACCCCTGAGGAGCGGAACTGGCTGCAGTCGCGAATGGACGCCGAGGACCAAGGAAAGGCCGAAACCTTCCACTACCCCGTGCGCCGGTCCCTGCTGCAGCCGCGCGTCTGGGCGCTGTCGTTCGTCTACTTCGGCATGGTCTACGGGCTCTACGCGATGAGCTTCTTCCTGCCGACGATCATCGCGGGCTTCCAGGAGACGTTCGGAGTCGAATACTCCATCCTCGAGATCGGCTTCATCACTGCCATCCCCTACGTCTTCGGGGCGCTGGCCATGTACTTCTGGTCGCGACACGGCGACAAGACCAACGAACGCGTGTGGCACGTCGCAATCCCGCTCTTCATCGGCGGTGTGACCATCCCGATCGCCCTGTACCTGAGCTCGCCGTTCACCACGATGATCGCTGTGACCATCACCTGCATGGCCATCTGCGCAGCCCTGCCGACGTTCTGGCCCCTGCCGCAGACCTTCCTTGCCGGTGCCGGAGCTGCCGCTGGCCTCGCGCTCATCAATTCGCTGGGCAACTCTGCGGGCTTCTTCGCCCCCTACATCACGGGCTGGCTCGCCGAGCTGACCGGCACCCAAAACGCCGGCATGTGGGTCGTCGGCGCCGCCATGGTCGCCGCCGGAATCGTCACCCTCATCCTCAAGGCGGCACCCGCCCCCGATAGGGTGGATCCGAATCTGACGAAATAGTCGGAAGCATCCGGGATAGCCCGGAAGCCTCCAGATGAGTCAGAGAGAAGAGTCGCCGAGGCGGTCGTGACCGTCCCGACATTTCCGTTCGGAAGGATGTCATGACAGAACACAACCAAGTCACAGTGGGTGCGGCGGAACTCGGGGACCTCGCGACGAGGCTGAGCCCGGGTGCCCTGACGACGGATCCCGACGTCATTGCCGCCCATGCCACGGATGAGGCCCTGTTCTGCCCTCACGAAGGATCGATCGCCTTGGTCAGGGCCACCTCGGCGGGGGACGTCCAAGAGGTCATGAGGTTTGCCAGCGCACATCGGATCCCTGTGGTTCCGCAGGGTGCCAGGTCGGGGATCTCGGGTGGTGCGAACGGCTCACCTGGGGCGATCCTGCTCAATGTGTCTCGGATGACAGATGTCCTCTCGATCAACGAGGCGGAGCGTCTCGTCACGGTCCAACCCGGCATCATCAACCAGGACCTCAAGGATCATCTGGCGCCCTTCGGCCTGTCCTATCCGCCCGACCCCGGATCGGTCGCGCTGTCGTCGATCGGCGGCAACATCGCGACCAACGCGGGCGGACTGTGCTGCGTGAAATACGGTGTGACCAGGGACTATGTTCGCAGTCTTCAGGTTGTTCTGGCCGATGGCACGTTGACGACGTTGGGCCCGCAGACAGCGAAAGGTGTCGCCGGCCTCGACATGCGCCACCTATTCATCGGTTCCGAGGGCACGCTGGGCATCGTCGTCGAGGCGACCCTGCGGCTCATCCCGGCGCTGCCCGATCCGTTCACCGCTGTGGCGACCTTCCCCGACGAGCGCACCGGCCTCCAGACCGTCGCGGACTTCATGGCCGCAGGCGGCGTGCCGAGCATCCTCGAATTTCTCGACTCGTCGAGCCTGAAGATGCTCAATGAGTTCGGCGACTTCGGCCTCGACGCTGATGCGGGCTCGATGCTCATCATGCAGGTCGACCAGAATCCTGCGGATTCCGAAGCGGTCATGGCCAAATTCGCCGAGGTTGCCGAGAGCTGCGGTGCCCTCGACGTCGCGTACTCCGATGATCCGGCGGATTCGGCCGCGCTGATCGCTGCCCGGCGGATGATTCAGCCGGCGTATGAGAAGTTCGCGAATGCGCATGGGGGAGGGCAGCTGCTCGACGACGTGTGCCTGCCGCGAACTGCTGTGCCGGAGTTCTGCGATCGGCTGGGGGAGCTTCGTGAGTCATCGGGTCTCGTGATCTCCCTTGTTGCGCACGCCGGTGACGGCAACACTCATCCGTCGGTGTTCTTCGACGCCAGCGACGCCGATCAGACCGCGAAGGCCGAGGGCGTCTTCGCTGAAATCATGCGCATCGGCCTGGAGCTGGGCGGCACGATCACCGGCGAACATGGAGTCGGCTACCTCAAGCGCGATTGGCTGCAACATGAACTGGACGAGGGGTCGCGGCGCATCCAGCTCGCGGTGAAGAACGCGCTCGACCCGCTGGGAATCCTCAACCCGGGAAAGATGCTCAGCGCGATCTGAGGTTTTGCTGTCCTAGGGGTCGGTGTCTGGGATGGTGGGAGTCTTTGGGGCAGTCGACGATTGGCTTTGAGAGCCGCGATCTTGTGAGCGCACAAGGTCGCGGCTCGTTTGGGTTCCGTGCACTGACCTGGGACGTTGATGATGGACGTCGATTCTAGGTCACCTATTGGCGCAGGAACGAAAGAATAACCGAACAAAATTAGAAACAAAGGGTGCAGTTGGTTGATATGAATGTATAATTGAGGGAAGAGCAACAACGATGTTGGCGAATGGACTTCAGGACCATGACTCTCACCCCCGACCGCATACCCGAGAACCCGGAAGAGCGTAAACCACGCCCCGGTCCTCGTGGTGCGAAGAAGCGCGGCGGGGAAGAACGGGCCGACTCTTCTGCTGGCCCTTCGCTATTCGATCAGCTCCAAGAGGCCGGTGCTGATATGACCGGCCATCCTCTGGCGGGGAAGCTTCAATCTCTCCCAGCTGCGCCGCAGGAGCCGTCCAAGCCGCAAGCGCCACAAGCACCGTCGACCCTGCCGACCCTGCCGGCCCCGCCGGCCCTGTCAGCCCCGCCGGTTGCGCAGGGCGAGCCGGCAAATGCTGAAGCCTCTGCTGTCGACGCAGGCACAGATGCTGACGCTGGCACAGATGCTGACGCAGTCACGTCCGACGCAACTGCCGATTCTGGCGCTGGAACCTCTGGAGTCACTGGAACCCCTGTGACCGCTGGAGCCTCTGGGGTCACTGGAGCCCCTGGAGTCACTGCGGGGACCGGTGGCTCTGCCAGTCCTCACCCGCTGCTCTCGGGAGAAGAGTGGAATGATCTGACTCGGTTCGCCCCGGAAGTCACGGACAGCCTCACTGCCCTGGGTGCGCTCAGAGATGGGTTGCGCACATTTGACCGACCTATGGGACCTGATGACGCGATCATGCTCATCGACGGCCTGGAAGCGTTGGGTCGGGTGAATGAAGCACTTTCAACCCTGGCCCTTTCGGTCTGTGAGCGCGTTGGCACGCCTACTGACTATGGGGCAAAGACAACGAAAGCCCTCATCCAGGACCGACTCAATCTCACTAGCCGTGAGGCGAATCGGCGTACAGATATGGCGAAGAACCTCGGCGGTCGAGTCGACTTCACAGGTCAGGCTCAGCCTCCGCTCTGTCCAGTCGTCGCGGATGCTCTCAATGAGGGCAGACTCTCCGCCGATCAGGCCAGAGTCATCAAGGACTGCTTGAAAAAGCTGCCGACTTGGGTCAGCCAGGATGTCCGTGACCATGCAGAGTCGACGCTGGTGAAGGATGCGCCGACTGTGCGCGTCTCCGATCTGCGCGTCATCTTCCAGCGCATCTTGGACCACGTCGATCCTGATGGAAGGCCTCCGAAGGACCCCGCGGACCGCCGCGAATATAAAGTCAATATGTTCGCTCGCGAAAACGGTGACTGGGAGATTTCCGGACTTCTCGATCCGATCACGGGAGGACTGCTCAACGGCCTTCTGACATTGAGAACGAAGATCGGCAAGGGTGGCAGCAATACAGGATCTGGATCTGGATCTGGCGATGACTGTGGCACTTCACTCGGTGGCGAAACGGCTGCTGGTGGAGATAGTCAGAATGATTGCGGTGTCCTTGAAGACGGAACGCTTGTTGATATGACGGGAACCAAGCTCAGCGCGCAGGAGTGGATCTACGAACGGTTCGCCACCTTGGTTGGACGGATCGACATGGCGCGAACTGCGCGCGGTTCGCAATATGCATTAGTGGTCACGGCGAAAGCTGAAGATCTTGCATCGGGCACGGGATACGGGACAACCGGGAACGAGAGTCCGGTTCCGATCAGTGAACTCGTCAGAAACGGGCTGAACGGCGCGGTGTTCTTCAATCTCATCTCCGATAAGGCAATCACAATGCAGGTCGCGACGGAGAATCGTTACGCGAATGCGAAACAGATTGCGGTTCTGACCGCGCGAGATCAAGGATGTACGTTCCCCGGATGTGATGCTCCGCCGGGATGGTGCGATGCCCACCATATTGTCGAGTGGGCGCAAAAAGGAAAGACCGATGTCAACAACATGACTTTGACCTGCTCGGCGCACCACCATCTGTTGGATCGATCCGAATGGTCAACGGTGATGCTCAAAGATGGTCGGCCGGCATGGGTGCCGCCGCCGTCGATCGATCCGGCGAGAAGACCGATACTCCACGCCAGGTTCGTTGCCCAAGACGCCATTGAAAAACTCTTCGATGATTGATCGCACACCTCTGTTTACAGGGGGATGGTGTGTTTGCACCAGGGAACGGTATGACTGCTACGGGGAACAATGCGTCTGTCGCACGGAACCGATGAATCAGCTTCAGAGCGGCGACGGGTCGACAGGTCGACGGGTCGACAGGTCGCCGGCGATCGGAGGAGGGCTCTGCCTCTTCGGTGCGGGATTCGCCATCGTTGCGCAGATGCTCCGTTCTGCGGGTAAATCGTGACAGAGTTCTGTGGTCAGCCTTCGGCCTTGCCCTGACGCCAGTACCCCATGAACGCGATCTGGTGGCGGTCGACGCCGACCTCCTGCACGAGATAGCGGCGCAGGCACTTGACCGGTCCGGCCTCGCCGGCGATCCAGGCGTAGAAGGGACGAGCTTCCTGCTCGGTCGCGCTGGAACTTCCTTGGGCCGCCTGAGACAGTGCGGCGGGCACATCCCAGAGGATGACTTCGTCGATATCGACGTCCTCGAGTTCAACCGCGCCCGAGCCCGCTCCACTCATACCCTCCAAACCCGCCCCAGGGTCCGCGGCACCTGAACCTGCAGCACCAAACGATGCCCCCACCTCGGCGAGGATCTTCGACTCGGCTCGAACGACCTCACGCACCGCCGGCTCGAGCAACTCCCCATGATCGGCATCGCCGCGCGGCAGCCACTGGATCTCGAATCCCTCGGGAGCAGTGATATCGAGGACATCCTCTGCCGATGGGACCTCGAGGATTGCCTTGCCTCGCACATCGTCGTCCTTGATGGAGTCGAGGATCGAGGCAATCGCGGGGACTGCGGTCTCGTCGCCGGCGAGCAGAATCTGATGAGCGCCCCCGGGAGCGAACTCGATCCCCCCGTAGATGCCCTCGGCGTGACGCGACGGGCCGATCACGTGGAGTGAATTGCCGACCTCGGCGGAGATCGCCCACTGAGCTGCCGGTCCCGAGTGTCCAGCCGCATCGGTGTGGAGGACCATATCGACGACGAGCTCACTTTCAGCCTCTCGCCACTCGCGCACGGTGTAAGTGCGCATGGCTCCGCGCACCTCGGGGTCGACCTGCAGCCATGCCTGATACCAGGAGATGCCTGCTTCTTCCTGCTCGGCAAGGAACTTCAGCAGATCGAACTGAGGCTCGGCAGCGCCTGCAGGCGGAATGATGAGTTTGAAGCGCAGGTCACGGGGATGCCCCTTGAGGCCGAAGCCTTCCAGCCCGGGTCCGCCCAAGGTGACTCTGCGGAATGCAGGGCTGATGTCCTCGACGGCGATGACGGTGGCTTCGAAGGCCGTGATGGGTGCTCGTGACACGTGATCTCCTCTGCTCTTCGCCGCAACGAAGAGCTCGATCGAACGACCGGCAGGGTGACGTGACTGCGGTCGTCGGGGCAGAACTTTCACAGACCAGTCTACGACAGGTTGGTAAGGCTAGCCTGACTAAATGAAATGTGATCAGCCGCTGACCGAACTGCGAAGTCATCGGCAGCGCTTCGACGGTGCGGCCAAGACTGCATGAAACAGTGCGGCCAAGACTGCATAGAACGGCCAAGGCTGCATAAAACGGTGCGGCCAAGACTGCATGGAGGAGAATAAACCCATGACCTCGCAGCCAAAGTCCACAGTTGAGATCGACCACGATGACCCGATCATCCGATCGCTGGCCGACCGGGCGCCGACCACGTGGCTTCGCCCCAACCTGCCCGACACCGAGGCGGCCTTCCGCACCATGGCCGTCGATCCCGCACTCATGGACCGGGCTGCACAGCGTTTCGATCGCTTCGCCCCGTGGTTCGCTGCGGCATTTCCTCAAGAGTTCCCCAAAGAGTTCCCCGAAACAGCGCAAGCGCCCGGGGTCCAACAGTCCCGTGGGATCGTCGAGTCTCCACTGGTCCCGGCCGATGCTGCACAGATCGAACTCAACGACCGCCTTGGCGCCGAACTGCCCGGCCGGCTGTGGCTCAAACGCGATGACCAGCTCCCGGTCAGCGGTTCGATCAAAGCTCGCGGCGGCTTCCACGAAGTTCTCGAATACGCCGAGGCGGTCGCCGCCGAGCACGGGCTCGACCACAACGACCCCGCCACCTACTCAAGCGACGAGTTCAGAGCCCTGGCCCGCACCTACCGAATCGTCGTCGGCTCGACCGGCAACCTCGGACTGTCGATCGGAATCCTCAGCGCGACTCTCGGCTTCGCCGCCTCAGTTCACATGTCCGCCGACGCCCGCGAATGGAAGAAGGCGAAGCTGCGCGACCATGGTGTCGACGTCGTCGAACACGAAGGCGACTTCGTCGAAGCTGTCACCGCCGGACGCGCCGCGGCCGAGGGAGCAGAACGCACGCACTTCGTCGACGACGAAGACTCCACCAGCTTGTTCGCCGGCTATTCGGTTGCGGCTCTGCGTCTCAAGGAACAGTTCGCTGCCGGTGGGGAGGAGGTCGATGCCGACCATCAGCTCGTCGTCTACCTGCCCTGCGGCATCGGCGGCGGCCCCGGCGGAGTGACCTACGGACTCAAATGGATCTTCGGCGACAACGTCCACTGCGTGTTCGTCGAACCGAGCGAAGCCCCCGCCATGTTCCTCGGCGTGCGCACCGGACTGCACAGTGGGATCGCCGTCCAGGACATCGGACTCAGCGGCGCAACGGCCGCCGATGGACTCGCGGTGGCCCGACCCTCCCGTTTCATCGGCCCGGTCATCAGCCCGCTGATCTCGGGTTTCGCCTCGGTGCCGGACGATGTCATCAAAGCCGGAGTCGGCGTTCTACACCAGACTGAGGGCATCGACGTCGAACCCTCGGCGACCGCAGGACTGACCATCCCATGGCGGGCACTTGAACCAGCGAATGACTCATCCGAAAAGCCATCCGTAGAGGCGATTCCGTGGCCGCTCGACGCGTCCACGAAGCATCTCGTCTGGCTCACCGGAGGTGCGATGGTCCCGACCGACGAACGCGACCGCTATGTGACCGAGGGCCTGAACCTGCGATCTGCGCTCGGCGCGGAGAGTGAGGCGCCGAGGCTGTTCTGCGGCCCGTAAGTCAGTATCCGTAGCCGTTGTCGGTGATATTGATGACCACCTTTCCGTCGACGATCTCAGCAGTTCCGTTGACCGAGAAGGTCACAGTGTCGTCGAATGTCTCCGAGTCGTCGAAGAAGTCATCGTATTTTCCGGTGACGAAGGCTTCGCCGGTCGTGTCCGTGGTGATGGGCCAAGCCGGACCGCCGTTCGGGCCCGTCGAGTCCTCAGGCTCGTAGTAGCCGTCGGCGGTGGAGTCGCTGCCCACGCTGACGGTCGGGTACGAGGAGATCGACCATTTGATGTTTGTCGCTTTGTAGCTCTTGGCCAACGAGGAGCCGAACGGGCACCCATCTGGCTCTGCTACGGTCTTCTTCGCGCAGCTGTCGATGAGTGTCTTGACCTGCTTGTTGACCTCGGTGCGGAACGCATCGGTCGGTGCCGCTGCGAGCAGCGCGGGTTCGTGATCCTCTCCTTGAGAGTCATCAGCGAAAAACGCTCGGGTCTCGATGGAATCGGCCGACACGAGGTCGTTCTTCTCTGCCAGTCCGACCTCGTAGAGCCCGGGGAACGCCGGCAGCGCAAGAGCCGACTCCTGCGTATCGACGTCGATCCCGTTGACTTTGACCTTGCTCAGCCCCGGCGTCTGCACGGAGAGGTAGAACAGCTCCGGCGCTTGCAGCGACCAGTCGTCGAAGAAGAGTGCCTTCTTGCCGGATTTGTGCAGCGTAAAGGTCGACGTGCTCTTACTTCCGCCGATGTCGTAAGTGGCCGACACTGTTGCGGCGCTGCCGTCCACCTCGGCATCCTCGACGGAGATGTCCTTCGGCAGGGCCTTCGCCGCACCGAGGATGTCATTCGTCAGCAGCTGGCGCTGCTCTGCGGGAACATCCACATCGGCGATCTTCAGTGCGCCTTCCGCATCGCCCTTGGACAACTTGGAGAAGTACTTCTCGACCGTGGCCTCGGGACCGAACACATGCCCGTTGACCTGGGTGACGACGACGAGAGCGCCGACAAGTACGAGGATTGCCGCACCGCTGATGACACTGACCAGCGTGGCCTTCTTCTTGTCGAAGGGTTTCGCCGGAGCTGCTCCGGGAACCTGTGCCGAATAGCCGCCGGACGCTGCATACCCTGCGGAAGGCGGGAAAGCGTTTGGAGGGGCACCGTTGGAACTGAAGCTGTTGGAGCCAACGCCGTTGGAACTGAAGGTGTTGGAGGCGACGCCGTTCGGCGCTGCCGGGCCCGAATATGCAGGGCCGCCGTCTGGTCCATAGTGGTTGGGTGTTGATCCGGCGGGGTTGGGTGTTGATCCGGCGGGGCTGGGCATGTTCGGGTTGTTGGGGTAGCCGGTTCCTGCAGGTGTTCCGGCACCGGCAGCAGTGCCGGCCCTGGCCGCGGCCCCAACGATGGCATCGGGATGGATGAGTGGGAAGCGCGGCTCATTCATCCTCAGCGCCTGTCCCCAATGCGGGTGGACCGCACGACCGGCGGCGAACTTGGCCAGCGACGGAACGGTGAGGACCAAGCGGGGGCCCAGGGTTCGAGACAGCACTTCGATGATGCCGCCCCAGACCGCAAAGATGAGGAACGACCAAGCCAGGGGACCGACGCCCGCACGAGCCGTTCCGGGGGCATCGAACAGCGAAGCTGCCTCGGCGGATCCTTCCAGATGCATGCGGAAGGGAACGGCAAGGACGGAAAGCAGCCCCCAGATGATGCAGAACGTGAGCGGGAGCTTCCAAGCGGATGCCCACTGGTGTTTGTCCTCCCCGGCGACCGTCCAATACGGGCGTCGAGTGACGGTGGCGGCCAGCGTCGCAGCGAGCACGGCGACGATCACGACGATGAGACCCAGCCACAACTGACCAGGCGCATCGCGGCTGAAGATCGTCAGCGATTCGGAGAATCCGTCAGCACCGAAATCGAAGTCCCCCTGCCCCGAGGCGGTGACTCCGCCGAGGTGGACGAGCAACGTGAGAATCAGACCCACGTTGATGAAGATCGCGGGAACCGTCTGCCATGGCAGATCCAACGACTGCGGGATCACGAAGATCGCGACGATCGACAGGATCACGACGGTCACGATGAGGTGCACCCACGCCACAAGCGCTGAAGGGATGACCCATCTGAGGAAGGAAGCGCCGATGGCCTCGGTGCCTTTGAAATGACCCGCAATGCGACCACAGATGCTCGTGACGAGGACGGCGAGAAGCGGAAGGAAGAACGAACGGACGGTCACAGCGGAGAATTCCAACTCGAGAAGTTCGCCGCTCTCCGTCATTGAGAACCGCGCCGCGAAGATCAGCTGGAGAAGGAAGAACACGATGGTCATCGACAACGTGGTGATGGCGATCCGCAGCCAGGTGGTGCCGCGGTTGGGTGACGGCGACTTCATCTCGCTGCGTCGAGTGAACCACCACAACATTCCGAGGACGACCACTGTGACGAGCAGCGGTGCGCCGTAGACGAAGATGCCCCCGGACGCACCTCCCATGTCGCTCATCTGCACGTTGAACCGGAATGCTGCCGAACCGAACAGCGAGAGCGCCAACAAGACGAAGGGCAGGGCATAGCTGATGCCATCGGTGCTGATCCCTATGTCTTCGGCCAGTGAGGAGATGCCTTCCATCGAGGTGAGCATCACCGAGAGAACGATCGCAAGAATGATTCCGGCCAGCAGGGCCAGCCCGGGTGGGATCAGGGCTGCACGCCAGGTGACACCTCTGCGGAGTTCGGACAGATACGTTGATGCTGGCGAATGGACCTGTGGCTGACCCGGGAACGGGCCTGGGTGCTGACCCGGGTGCTGACCTGGGTACTGGCCCGCGTACTGGTCAGAGTGCTGGGGATAGGGAATACCGTGCGGCTGGCTGCCAGCCTGAGCGAAATTAGGGTCGTAGCCGTGATTCTGTGCAGGAGATGGACTGCCCTGGGGCGGGAATGGCGAACCCTGCGACTGGTAGGGAGGTCCCTGTGGCGGGTGATGCGCACCCGGCTCCGGATATCCGGACCCTGTCCCGGGGTAGGGAGAACCCTGTTGCGGGTGATGAGGGCTCTGTGGGGGATGGGGCGAATTCTGCCCGGTCGGTACGGGACCCGGATTCCATCCGGGGGCGAACCGCGCCGTCTGATCGGCGTCGACGGACCGTGATTCGCTACCTGAATCTGAAGCGTCGCGTGGCTTGGCTACTGGGGGATTTTTGGCATCGTTGGGATGCCTGGCTTCTTCTGAAGCAGAAATAGCTTCGGCGGGATCCCTCGAATCGTCGAGCTCCGGGCTCGTCTCAGCGTTGTCGGGGTCGTCCGGCGCATGAGCTGCGTCGCGAGATGAATCGCTCATGATGGGTCCTTCATCCTTGATTCCTGCTGCGATGCAAGCGGGGAACACAATGGTGATCTGCCGCGACTAAGCGGCCTGTTATTCATGTGTAGTGACAATCTTATATTAGGCTTATAAGACCATTGAAGTTGTCTATATAGACTTTTTTCGCAACGAATGATCGGGAGTTGTCGATGAGCGCGAATCCTCCTCCGCCCGGAAACGGTCGCGAAGGCGATCGGAACAGCGGCAACCGTCAGCCCGATCCCGGCATGAACCAACAATCGAGCAGCGGTTGGGATCAGCAGCCGAACACAGGGTGGAACCAGCAGTCGGACAACGGCTGGGGCTCGCCCGCGAACACTGGGTGGGGAGCGCCTCGGCAAACACCTGTCCCGGGGACCGCCGGTCCGAACGGGGAGGCGTGGAATGGCGATGCGTCGAACGGTCAGGGGCCATACCAGCAGGCTCAGTACTCACAAGCGCACTCTGCCCACGGAGCTTACGCGACGGCCCCACCGGCACAGCAGCGTAGCCGAAAAGGACTCATCGCTCTGCTGACGGTCGTCATCATCGTCGCAGCGCTTGGCATCGGCTGGGGAGCGGCGACACTGTTCGGCAACAAGTCCTCCGACGACTCGGTCGCGGCACCCGCAGCATCCGAACCGACGAACTCCGGCGACGAATCCGCCGCCGGACAGTCGCCCAGTGACGGGGCATCGCCGTCGGAATCCGCCGAGTCGCTGCCCGACGACCCGGGGAAGGCCCTCGAACAGCTGGCCAAGACCGACGGTGCCACCGTCAAATCAGACCTCGACGGAAAATGGGTCCCGCAGCTGAGCTCGAAGAAGGAGGGTCTGAAAGCCGACGGAAAAACGTGGAAGAACAAAGATATCCTCGCCGAGCATCAGGAGATGCGCGAAGAGTTCCCGCGGGTTCAGCTCGTGTGGTCTGGTGACTTCAAGAGTTTCAAGGAAGACAATTTCTGGGTCACAATCGTCGGCATCGGCTATGACTCCCCTGAACAGGCGTTGTCCTGGTGCTCAGCGCACGGGCTCGGCCCTGACTACTGCTACGCCAAGCAGCTCAATACGTCCGGTGGATACGAAGGAACGACCAAGCTCCAGGACTGAGCGCCCGACGTCACACCGTGCCCGACGCTGAAGCGCGCCGGAGGCTGTGGCGCGCGGCGCCCCATCGTCAACTCGTCACCCGTCGTCGATTCTGCACCAGGTAGACCACGATGCCGATGACCAGCCAGATCGCACCGATGAGCAGAGCCACGGGGTTCGCGCTGATGAGAACGATGATGAGCAGGGCGCCGCCGACGATGGGCACAAGCCCGTGGTTGAACCAGCTGGGATTCTCGCTGCCCTGTCGCTTGATGAGGAAATAGCCGACCACAGATGCCTGGACGAAGACGAATGCTGTCAGCGCCCCGACATTGACGATCGACGTGAGCTGATCGAGGCCATCGGCACGGGTCGTCGCCCACCCAGCGACGAGGACGTTGCCTGCCGCAGCCACGAGGATTCCCTTCCAGGGAACACCGGTACGGGGAGACACCTCGGCGAGGAATTTGGGAACCTGACGCTGCCTGCCCATGTCCATGAGGATCCGCGACCCGGCTGCCTGGCCGATCATCGCAGAGAACGCGGCGCCGACGGCCTTGGCCAGCGCGAGGACCCAATGCACCCACGGCCCCAGGGTGGAATCGACCGCACTGTAGTAGGCAGCCCCCTCCAACTCCGGATGAGCCTGCAGCTCAGCCGGCGTCAGTGGGGACAGCAAGCTGCCCACCCAGGTCTGAGCGACGAAGAATACGCCGGCGATGATCAGGCAGATCAGCGTGGCCCGGCCGATGATCCGCGGCCCGCCCTTGGCCTCCTCGGAGAACGTCGCCAGCGAATCGAACCCCAGATAGGACAGGACTGCGATCGAGACTGCCGCGAAGACTGCGGTGATCGAGAATGCCCCAACCCCGGTCAGAGGGGACATCCAATCGCGGGTCGGCCCATGCGCCGCAAGATAGGCGACGCCAAGGACGAGCACCAGGCCTAGCGCGAGCACCTCGATGATCACGACGATCGTGATGACCCGGGATGCGATCTTCACTCCCGCCAGGTTGAGTCCAGTGGTGAGGACGACCGCAACACCCGTGAACAGCCACACCGGAACTGCCGGGAAGATCGAATTCAGCGCGATCCCCGTGAACAGGTAAGCCACCGAAGGAATGAAGAGATAGTCGAGGAGGATCATCCATCCAGCAACGAAACCCGCCCTGGGGCCGATGCCCGCTGACGCATATGCGAAGACCGTTCCCGCGCGCGGGATCTCCCGTGACATGCGCATATAGCTGATCGCCGTGAACGACATGACGATCGTCGCGATCACATAGACAAGTGCGACCGCCCCACCGGACCGGGCGTCGAGGGTGCCGAAGACCGCAACCGCTGCGGCCGGCCCGATGAACACCAGGCCGATGAAAACGAGCTCGCTCAGGCCGATGCTGCGACGCAGTTCGCCGGTTCCCTGATTGCTGCTCATGACCGGGACTTCTTCTCGACGAGTTCCGCAGCAACAGCCAAGTCCTCCCAGGACATGCCGGAGCCTTTGAAGATGACGGTCTGATCGTCGTTGGGTGCCACGGCGCCGGTGGTGAACTGCTTCATCGTGACGAGCGAATCCGCATCGAGGGCGCCGTCGGCGATCGCGAGGATGACGTCGCCGGCCTCGCGCAAGACAGTGCTGAGATCTTCGACGACGACCATCGCCGAGGTGAATAGCGCAGCCGGCAGCTCCCGCGAGTTCGGGTCGTGCGATCCGCAAGCCATCACGACGGCGCCCTGCTTGACGAGATCCGCAGAGAACAGCGGTTCGCTCGCGCTGGTAGCGGTGACGATGATGTCGGCGGCACGGACGGCGGCGTCCACCTCGGCGGTCTGGGCCTCGAGCACCCGACCGCGCTCTCGGACGTCCTCGGACACCTGATTCGGAGAGCGGACGACGAAGGTGACGTCCGCGAGATCGACGTCGAGCACCTCGGCGATGGTGTCGACATGCCCCGTGCCCTGCGGCCCCGCACCGAAGACGAGGACCTTCACCGGCTCAGTGAACCGGCTGAGCGCAGGTTCGACCGCAGCCACTGAAACTGCCGGAGTGCGCAGAGTCGTCAGCGCAGCACCGTCGATGACCGTGGTGAGTTCGAGGGTGGCGCTGTCGTACATGAGGTACTGCGCCATGATCCGCGGCAGGCCACGATCGGGATTGCCGACCGAGACACCGGCGAGTTTGACCCCGACCCAACGGCCGATCTCGGCGGGCATGAAGATCATATTCCCCGCTGTGACGTCGGTGATCGTGCGGGGAATGTCGTCGGCCGGATCGAAATCGGTCGCCAGTGCCGTGCGGAGGGCGGCGACCGCCTCGGCGGGGGAGAGGGTGGCGAAAACGGTTTCGGCGTCGAGGTTCTTCACTGCGTCCATCGTGGTGCCCATCCTTCTGATTCGTCCTGGACTTGACCTTATGCCAACCGCGCAGGGGTTGTGAATGTTCCCGAAGCTCAGTGTCCGCAGATACGATGGTGGCAATCGGACACGGCTGACGAAGGGCACGGGCGTCAATGGTTCAGTACTACCCCGCAATGTCGTCAGGTCCAGGACAGCCCGGTCCTATGTATCAGGCGCCCACCGGTCTGAAGCGCCCGTCGGTGGTTCCCGGCATCCTGCTCATGGTTGCGGGAGTCCTCGGATTGCTGCTGGCGGTCGGAATCATCATGATTCCCGGTGCGCTATTCCTGCTCGCCGGTGGTGGAAACGTCGACGCGTTCGATGACTTCGCCAGAGGTTTCGTCGTCACCGCCAGCATTGTGGGCATCGTGTCGCTGGCGATGCTCATCACCGGAATCGTACTCACAGTGAAAGTCGGCAGGAAGCGGCGCAGGATCAATGTCGCAGCGATGGGGCGGCCCTTTCCCAGGTGAGTTCTGGTCACATCTCGCGCTGAAGTTCGGTCACACCCACCGCTGAAGTTCGGTCACACCCGCGCTGAAGTCCGGTCACACCCCGCGCTGAGCCACTGAGGACGCGACCTCGTGCAGCACCTCGAGTGCCGCCGCGATGATCGGCTGACCAGAGGTTCCGCTGCGGACGCTGGTGAGGATCTTCCGCGACGGAACTGGATCACCGCGCAACGGCACTCGAGCGACATCGTAGCCCTCGGGCAGACGTGCCAGACGAGGCACAAGCGCCACTCCGAGACCCGCGGAGACCAAAGCGGCGCCGGTCTCCCACTCTCGTGACTGATGTGCGGTCTCAGGAAAGAACCCTGCGGCAGCGCAGGCTGTACGCACGAGTTGGTGATACGGAGAGCCCGGACGATCGAGGATCCAACTCTCCTCCGCGGCTTCGCTCAATGACACCGAGGCTCGTCCGGCCAGACGATGATTGCCCGGAACTAGAAGGTCGAGTTGGTCGCTGACAAGTGAGCTCTGTTCGAACCTGATGTCACTGCGCGGTGGCAGAGGATCGGTGGCCACGACGACGGCGATGTCGGCCTGGTCGGCGAGAAGGAGTTCGAAGCACTCCTCCGGCTCGGCCTCGATGATGGTCACACGTGACTCGGGAAAGCGCTGCTTCACCTGCTCCGCAGTTCTCGGCAGCAGGGTGGCAGCGGCGGTCGAAAAGCCGCACATACGCAGCTGTCTCTGAGCCACCCGGGTACCCGTATCCGCTTCGGCCAGTTCGCCTCGGATCTCCTCCCACCGGGTGAGGAGCTCCTGCGTCCGTTCGAGCAGCAGCTGTCCCGTCCGGGTGAGCACGATCCCGCGCCCGCGCTGTTCGAGGATGGTCAGTCCGAGGTCCTTTGACAAGGTCCGCAGCTGGTGCGAAACCGCTGACGGAGTGTAGCCGAGGCGGTGCGCTGCCTCGGTTACGGTGCCCACCTCGGCCAGAACGCGAAGCACGTGAAGACGCTGATCAATCATGCAATATTGTTGCATGGTTGAGTGGAAAAAGATTCGCTTTTCTTTGTGATAGTTCCGGCGGACACTGGCAGTGAGCAACGGCAATCGCAGCGAGGCGGTGACACTGATGAGCTTGGCTCACGAAGTCAATTCCCGGCATGGCAAACCGACTGGGTCCGGCAGTCCGGGCAACAGCGGCGAATCCCACGTCGATGGCGATCAACCCCGTCCCGTCGCGGCTAGCCCGAGGTCCGACGTCGATCACCACCGGTCCCACATTGATCGGCTCATCGACGAACGGCGCCCCGGCTATTGCCTTGATGCACCGTTCTACCTCTCCGACGAGTTCTACGCCGAAGACATCGAAGCAGTGTTCGCGTCGACCTGGATCTTTGCGGCAACTGCCGCCGAGATGCCCGAACCAGGCGACTTCGTCACCCTCGACATCGGGTCGTACTCGGTCATCATCATCCGCGACGACGACGAGAACATCCGCGCCCACCACAACGTCTGCCGGCACCGAGGCGCTCGCCTCCTGACCGAGGCCGCGGGCTCCCTGGGCAACATCGTCTGCAGCTACCACCAATGGACGTACTCGCCCGAAGGCGACCTCATGTCCGCGGGCGTCCAAGCCCCGGACTTCGACCGATCCTGCTTCTCCCTACGCTCCGTCAACGTCGAGGTCGTCGCCGGCCTCGTCTTCATCTGCCTGGGTACGCCTCCGGAGGACTTCGCCGAGGTGGCCGCGCGGATCGCGCCCTACATCGAACCACATGCGCTGGAGCAGACCAAGGTCGCTGCCCAAGTCGACCTCATCGAGCACGCCAACTGGAAGCTCGTGATGGAGAACAACCGCGAGTGCTATCACTGCGAGGCCGGACACCCGGAGCTCACCTGCACCTTCTTCCCGACCTACGGCTACGCGCCCGAGGACATCCCGAAGCGTCTCAAGCCTGCCTATCAACGATTCCTCGCCGCCGAAGAGCGCTTGGCCGAGAACAGTCGACGCAACAATCTGCCCACCGCTCTCATCGAGGAACTCAGCGGTCGGCCGACCGGATTCCGGATCGAACGGGCCGCCCTCGACGGGAAGGGGGAGTCGTACACGATGGACGGATCAGCCGCCTCGGCGAAGCTTCTCGGCGATTTGGACACCCCGGAGCTGGGGCGACTGTCGATGCACACCCAGCCCAACGCCTGGTTCCACTTCATGGGCGACCATGCCGTGACCTTCTCACTCGTCCCGCTGGGGCCTGACAAGACACTGGTGCGTTCGACCTGGCTCGTGCACGAAGACGCAGTGGAAGGCGTCGACTACGACCTCGAGAACCTCACCGCAGTGTGGACGAAAACCAACGAGCAGGACGCCGCACTGTGTGCGAGAGCCCACCAGGGGATCTCCTCGCCGGCCTATCTGCCGGGGCCCTACGCACCGACGGAGAACGATCTCGAAGAGTTCTGCACCTGGTACATCGAACGGCTCAAGGCCCACCGGACGCAGACTGAGAAACAGACAGCCGAACGACAGACAGCTGAGCCACAGACAGCCCAACGACAGAGCGCTGAACCACAGACCACAGAGCCACAGACCACTGACCAGGGAGGACGGAGCCGATGAGCATCGATCAGACCGCAGCCGACACGTACCTCGGCGCTGCATCCACCGGGGACGAGACCTCCGCAACCGGCTACGGCGCAGGCACCGCGGACCTCGGCACCGAGCTGACCGGCATGGTCGAATGTGTGGCCATCACCGAGGTCACTCACAATGTCACGAGCTTCGAGCTCTTCGCCCCCTGGATGGCGCGGATCGACTTCGAGCCCGGACAGTACATCACGGTGCGCATCCCCGAGCTCGAACTCGAGCGCTGCTATTCGATCGCCTCGGCGCCGTTCGGTGCGAACACGTTCACGATCACGGTCAAGCGAGTCGATGGAGGAGCGGTCTCGTCCTACCTCCACGATGTGCTCAGGGTCGGTGATCACCTCCACGTCGACGGACCGTACGGCCTGTTCAGCACCGGCTTCCACCCTGCCGCCAAGCACTTGTTCGTCTCCGGCGGCTCGGGCATCTCCCCGATCATGTCGATGGTCCGGTCGCTGCTCGCCCGATCCGGCGGGAGCCCTACCGACATCGTGCTCATCCACAACGCTTCGACACCGAACGACATCATCTTCCGCCCCGAGCTCGACCAACTCGCCGAGGTCCCCGGGGTGAGCGTCGTGACCATGTGCTCGCACGACTCCGCCGCCGAGGTATGGGCCGGCCGTCGTGGTCGCATCACCCGTGAGACTCTCGCCGAGGTTGTCCCCGAGTTGGCGCAGCGCGAAACCTTCGTCTGCGGCCCGGCTGAGTACATGGCGGCAGTTCGCGTGATGCTCGACGACCTCGGGGTGCTGGGAAGTCGGGTGCACGAGGAGTCCTTCGTGTTCGCGACCACACCCGCCGAACGGTTGGCCAAGCGGGCCCGGTCTGCCGAGGTGGGCGCTGACACTCCACCCACATGCAGTCCGTCAGCTCTGGCGAGTTTCGGCATCGACTTCACTATCAGCGGCAAGCGCGTCGACTGCGATCCTCAGACCACAGTCCTCGACGCAGCGGTCGAAGCCGGAATGGCCTTTCCCTCCTCATGCGAAGAGGGTATGTGCGGCACGTGCAAATCCGTGTTGGTCAGCGGTGAGGTCGAGATGAATCACGCGGGAGGCATCCGCCCCAAGGAGATCGCGGCCGGCAAGTTCCTGCCTTGCTGTTCGACGCCCTTGAGCGATCTCGTCGTCGAGAGGTGAGGGCGACTTTCGTCGAGAAGTGACGGGCATCTTCATCGAGCAGCGTGCACGATTCAAGCCTCCGCGATGCTGACGACGATCTCCTGCACACGGGGAATGAGTTCACCTAGCTCGTGATGCTCGATCCTCAGCCACTGCTCCAACTGTGCGGCGGAGAGGATGGACATGATCGCCTCGGCGCGCATCCGTGCTCCATCTGCGCGCACCTCTGCGACGAGGATTTCGACGTGACGACGCCAGAAAGGGTAGCCGGCCCTATCGAATCGGCCGCGAGGACTTGATTCCTCCGTGAGGAGAACAAGGTCGAGGTTGCCCGAGATGTGCCGCATGTACGCTTCGGCGAAGGCCGCCAGGCGCTCGGGTCCGGGTGCACCTGGGCCTAGTGGGGGAGGCCCCTGCAGCATTCGCGCGTGCATATCGCGGACCCGATCATCGAGCAGCGCCGAGGCGATCCCTGCCTTGTCGGTGAAGTTCCGGTAGAGCGTGCCCTTGCCCACCTGAGCCCGGCTGGCCAATTCGTCCATGGTCAGTCCCGCGACGCCCTCGACGGCCAGTAGCTGGACAGCAGCATCGAGGATTCGACGTCGATTCCGCCGGGCATCGGCGCGCAACGGCTGCTGGGGTGGCGCCATTGGAAGCAGATCTCTTCCAGAAGCGGACTGTAGTCCGGTATGCTCGCTCATATACGGACTATAGTCCGTATCCGATTTCAAGCGAAAGTCCCTTGGGGATGCTCAGAGAATGAGTTCCTTGAAGAGGCAGTGACATCGATTTCGAGGAGACAGAGATGACATTCGTTAAGGTTGAAGAGCACGGTGGCCCGGAGGCATACGTGCAGGTGGAGAACGAGGAGCTGACGCCGGGCGAGGGGCAGCTGCTCGTCGAGCTAAGCGTTTCGGGGGTCAACTTCCTCGACGTCGTGCAACGCCGCGCGGCTCTGCCCACCCCATTCCGTGCTGGAGTCGAAGGCGTCGGTCGGGTCGTGGCCGCGGGCGAGAATGTGAAGGATTTCGACATCGGAGCTCGTGTCGGCTGGATGGCCGGAGGCCAGGGCAGCTTCTCTCAGTTCGCTCTGGTTCAGGCCGAGAAAGCAGTCCCATTGCCCGACGACATCGATGATGAGACCGCTGTGGCCGCGCTCATGCAGGGCATCACGGCTCACTACCTGACAACCGACACGCATCCGGTTTCCCCCGGGGACATCGTTGTGGTCCACGCCGCAGCCGGCGGACTCGGCCAGTTGCTCACACAGGTCGCCGTGCTCAAGGGCGCAACCGTGATCGGCACGACCTCGTCGAAGGAGAAGGCTGAGATCGCTTCGAAGAACGGAGCTGCGCACGTCTTCGGCTACGAGGACTTCGCTGAGCAGACTCTCAAAGTCACCGACAACCTCGGGGCCTCGGTCATCTACGACGGCGTCGGCGCGACGACCTTCGACAATGATCTCAATGCCGTGAGGACCCGCGGCACCATCGTCGTGGTCGGAAATGCGAGCGGCCCGGTTCCGCCGGTCGACGTCAACACCCTCAACACCTCGGGTTCCCTGTTCCTCACCCGACCCACCGTCGCCGATCACGTCCGCACCGCCGAGGAGCTGCGTGGACGGACCAAAGAGATCTTCACCTGGATCAGGAATGGAGATCTGAAGGTGAACATCGGTGCCCGGTATCCGATCGCCGAGGTGACCGATGCCTTCACGGCGCTGGAATCCCGTGCGACAACTGGAAAGATCATCCTCGAGCACTGAGTTCTCTGCCCGGAACACTGAGTTCTCTGCCCGCGGTCGCGAGATCTACTGCGTGAGCTTGGCCTCCCGCAGCCCGTAGGTTTCCAGCACATAGGGTTTGAAGTCAACGACGTCGCCGCTGATTCCGTACAACGCCTTCTGGTAGGCGACCGGGATGATCGGGGTATCGTCGGCGACCTTCTGCTGGATCTTTGCGTAGAGCTCGTTCTGCTTGTCCGGATCGGGTTCAGCCAAAGCCTGAGTCGATCACTTCTTGACTTGCGGGTTGCCGTAGCCGGAGCGGATGCCCGAGTCGTCGGTGACCGCGAGGAAGTTGATCATCTGCGAAGTGTCGGAGACGTCGGAGGTCGCATAGCCGACTTGGACCTCGAAGTCGCCATTGGTGCGGTTGGTCACCAGGGTCGCATCGTCGAGTTTCTGTACATGGACCGTGATCCCGAGATCCTGCCACGACTGCTGGGCGATCTGCGCCAGCAATTCACGGTCGGCCACGCCGGATGGGATCTGGATGGTGATCTCCAGCCCCTCCGCATGGTCGGACTCAGACATGAGCTTCTTGGCCTTGTCCATGTTGTACTCGCCGCCGCTGATGCCTTCGGCATGGCCGGTCAGACCAGGGGAGATGAAGGAGCTTGCCGGATCCGCGTAGCCGGCATAGACGACAGAGCTGAGTGCGAAGGATGTCGAGCTACAGTCCCATTCCCACGCGCAGTCCCTCGAGGACCGCGGCATGGACGTTGCGTGAGGCGACAGCATCACCGATTCGGTACAGCGCGAAGGGCGCGCTCGCCTCGGCGATGGTGGCGGTGCTCGCGTCGACGTTCGTCACGTGGCCGGGTTGGGGCTTCACGTGGCCGGGCTGGGGCTGCCCATGGACCCAGGCATCGAGCTCGATCTCGCCGAGGTTGGACGAGTGCGGTTTCAGCGCGAAGTAGACGTCGTCGTTGGGCGTCGTCCCAAAATCGACGACCACGGCATCGGTCTCGAGCTCGGTCTCGATGCCCGAATAGTCATTGCGCAGGCGTGCCGTGACCAGCTTGTCCTTCGTCGTGGGCTTGGCCGCGAGCCTTTCGCCGAGGTGGACCTTGACCCCGAATTCGGAGAACACCTGCAGGTAGGCAGGGGAATTCATTGATCCCACGTCGACGCCGATGGTGCGTTCGGGGCTGACATAGGTGACTTCTTGGCCGTTGCGGGCCAGGTGTTCGACAGCGTCCAGGGCCGGATAGAAGCCGTGATCGTCGTAGACGAGGACTCGGGGCTTATTGCGCAAACTGTCGTTCATCACGTCCCAGACGTCGAACGACGGGCCCTGTTCACGGAATGGGTAGCTGGAGTCGGGGACTCCACCGGTGGCGACGATGACCACGTCGGGGGCGAGGGCGAGGATGTCGTCCGCCTCGGCGAAGGTGTCCACGTGGATGTCGACACCATGCTTGCGGCACTGCTGCGCCCGCCAATCGATGATGCCGATGAGGTCACGGCGCCGCTGTGTGCGGGCGGCGATCCTGACTTGTCCGCCCACGACCGAATCGGCTTCGAGCAGGGTCACCCGGTGGCCGCGGACAGAGGCCACGCGTGCGGCCTCGAGACCGGCGGGACCGGCGCCGACGATGACGACGTGTTTGGGATCGGACTCGACGTCGCGGGCGATCTCCTGGGGCAGATCGGCTTCGCGCCCGCTTGCAGGATTGTGGATGCAGGTCGCGGCCCCCGAGCTGTAGATGCTGTCGAGGCACATGTTCGCACCCACGCACGGGCGGATGTCGTCCTCCCTCTTCTCCTCGATCTTCTGTACGAGATACGGGTCGGCCAACTGCGCCCGGGTCATGCCCACGAGGTCGACGCAGCCGTCCTCGATCGCGAAGCGAGCCGTGGTTGCATCCGCGATCCGGGCGGCGTGGAGGACGGGGATGTCGATCGACTGCCGGATTCGGCGGCAGGTCTCGAGCCAGGGTGCCGAGGGCGTGCCCATGCCTGGGATCGCCTCCGCGAGCTCCTTGTCGGAGCTGATGGTGCCGACGTTGAGGTTGAGGAAGTCGACGCCGTGGGCGGCGTACTCCCCCAGCACATCAATGGAGACATCCTCGGTGATCCCGCCCTCGAGCTCTTCGAGGACGGACATGCGAACGCCGAGGGCGAGTCCCTCCGAGGCGCCGCGCATGGCGTCGATGATCTGGAGCGGGAAGCGCATCCGGTCCGCGAGATCTCCGTTGTACTCATCCTCGCGCTCATTGAATCGCGAACCGAAGAAGTAGTCGACGAGGTGGCCGGTGTGGAGGAATTCCAGACCGTCGAAACCGGCGGCTTTGACCCGTGCCGTCGCAGCGGCGAAGTCATTGACCACGCGATCGATATCGAAGTCCTCCATCGCCTTGGTGAAGGACCGGTGGGTGGGTTCGCGGTGGCGGCTCGAGGAGATGAGAGGCAGCCAGTCCGCGGTGAAATTCGAATTGCGCGGTCCCAGGTGGGTGAGTTGGATCATCACTGCTGTGCCCTCGGCGTGGCAGTCGTCGGCGATCGCGGCCAGCCAGGGAATCACCTCGTCGGTGGAGAGGTCGACGTTGCCGAAGGCGGCGGGGGAGTCCTTGGACACGATGGCCGACCCGGCCGTCATCGTCAGTCCCACACCGCCACGGGCTTTCTCTCGGTGATAGAGCCGGTAGCGGTCTTTGGGCATGCCGAGCTCGGTGTAGGCCGGCTCATGTGCGGTTGAGACGATGCGGTTCTTCAGCTGGACCGGACCCAGGGTGAACGGCTGGAGCAGGGGATCGAGGGACAAGGTTCCTCCTTCTTCGCAGGAACGACAGTGATTGCTTCGCAGGAACCACGCTGGCTACTTCGCAGGAACCACGCTGTGGCAGCGACGACCATATTCCGACAGGGTCGAAATGAAGGTAGTCGATAACCGATTACTTCACTCAATCGTGAGTCGTCGTGGTTATGCTGTCAATAGTCCGACGAGACTCATAGATAGTCCCCGCGTAGCCAAGGGTCGTGCCTCACATAAATTTCCCCGCCAGGCTCTTCACCCGGGGACATAGACACGACG
>NZ_JALDSX010000019.1 GCF_022748595.1 Brevibacterium sp. ZH18
TGGTGATCCACGCACTGCCGGCGCCTCAGTCGTAGGGACAGCGCCTCAGTCGCTCAGCGGCCTGCGATGTCCTTGTAGTCACGTGAGTAGGCACCCGTGTAGATCTGGCGCGGGCGGCCGATCTTCGTCTCGGGATCCTGGATCATCTCGCGCCACTGGGCGATCCAGCCCGGCAGGCGTCCGACGGCGAAGAGGACCGTGAACATGTTCGTCGGGAATCCGAGGGCCTTGTAGATGAGGCCCGTGTAGAAGTCGACGTTCGGGTACAGCTTGCGCTCGACGAAGTAGTCGTCGGCCAGCGCAATCTCTTCGAGCTTCTGTGCGACCTCGAGCAGCGGGTCGCCGCCGGAGCGTGCAAGAACCTCGTCGGCGGTCTTCTTGATGATCTTCGCGCGCGGATCGTAGTTCTTGTACACGCGGTGGCCGAAGCCCATCAGGCGGACGCCGTCTTCCTTGTTCTTCACCCGCTCCATGAACTTCTCAGGACCGTCGTCCGAGGCCGAGATCTCCTCGAGCATCGTCAGGACTGCGGAGTTCGCGCCGCCGTGCAGCGGACCGGCCAGCGCATTGACGCCTGCGGAGATCGACTGGAACAGGTTGGCCTGCGAGGAGCCGACGAGGCGGACCGTCGAGGTCGAGCAGTTCTGCTCATGGTCGGCGTGGAGGATGAAGAGCTGGTCCATGGCCTTGACGGCCAGCGGGTCCGGCTCGTACTCCTCGGCCGGAACGCCGAAGTTCACGCGGAGGAAGTTCTCTACCAGGCTCAGGGAGTTGTCCGGGTGGATGACCGGCAGACCCATATTCTTGCGATGCGCAAGAGCGGCGATCGTCGGCATCTTCGCGAGCAGGCGGAACGTCGAGGTATCGACCTGGCCTTCGTCAAAGACATCGAGGTCATCTTGGTAGAAAGTCGACAAAGCGGCCACAGCGGCTGCCACCATAGGCATCGGGTGGGCGTCGTACGGGAAGGCACGGAAGAAGCGGCGCAGGTCCTCGTGGACGATGGTGTGTCCGCGCAGACGGGCGTCGAACGCGTCGTACTGTTCCTGCGTCGGCAGCTCACCGTGGATGAGGAGGTAGGAGACCTCAACGAAATTCGAGTGCTCAGCCAGCTGCTCGATCGGGTAACCGCGGTACTGCAGCACACCGGCGTCGCCGTCGATGTAGGTGATGGACGACGAGGTGGATGCGGTGTTGGCGAAGCCCGGGTCATACGTGACAGCCCCGGTCTCCTTCAGCAGAGAACCGATGCGATATCCGTTGTTGCCTGCCGACGATGACACCTCGGGCAGCGTCAGCTCCGTGTCCGCGATCCTCAGGTTCGCATCCGTTGGCATATGTTCTCCTCACCGTCGACCCACCTCAAGCACTTCCTGAGGTCTCTTGCACAGTTCCATCAAAGACTACCGACAACTGCGGCAATCAGAAAATCACTCTCTCCTCCTTGTACCCACAGGTAACCATGCTGATCTGGGCAGACTGGCCTTTTGTGATCCCTGAGCAGAGAGTGTGCGAATCCTTCAGCCCGCGGCGTCCTGAAGACGTCGGGCAGCTGCGGAGATGCGCTCGTCCGTGGCTGTCAGCGCCACACGCACGTGATTCGCAGCCGCATCGCCGTAGAATTCTCCAGGCCCGGCCACGATGCCGAGATCGGCGAGAGCGGACAGTGACTCCCAGCAGTCGACCCCTGCGCTGGCCCACAGATAGAGGCCGGCACTCGAGTGGTCGATGCGGAATCCGTTGCTTGTCAGACCGGACCGCAGCAGCTCGCGGCGCTTGCGGTACCGCTCCTTCTGCTCGAGGATATGTTCGGTGTTCCGCAGCCCCGCGGTCATCGCGGCCTGGATGGGGAACGGCACGATCATGCCCGCGTGTTTGCGTGAGCGGGTGAGGTCGGCGATGAGATCGGCATCACCGGCGACGAAGGCCGCACGGTATCCTGCGAGGTTCGACTGCTTCGACATCGAGTAGACGCTGAGCACGCCTGTGAGATCGGTTCCGACCGCGCTCAGCACGCTTGGCGCGGGCGAATCGGACTCCCAGTTGAGCAGGCCGTAGCATTCGTCGGAGGCGACGATGACGCCGGCGGCGCGGGCACGGCGGACCACCTCGCCGAGGGTGTCCGCGTCGAGGACTTCGCCCGTGGGATTGCCAGGGGTGTTGATCCACAGCAGACCGATGCCTTCGAGCGAAGCCCCGGCAGCGACCTCGGCCGCATCGAGGCGACGACAGGCGACGCCGGCGATGGTCGCACCCATCTCATAGGTCGGGTAGGCGGCGGAGGGGCAGGCGACGGCCAGGCCCAGCGCCCGCAGACCCAGAAGGGTGGGCAGCCACGCAACGAGTTCCTTCGAACCCACCGTCGGCAGAACCTCGGTGGCGGGGTCCAGGGTGACAGAATGCCAGGTCTCGTACCACCAGGCGATGGACTCGCGAAGTTCGATGGTGCCGGCCGTCGTCGGATAGCCGTGGGCGTCTCCGGCGGCGGCGAGGGCCTCGCGGATGAATGGCGGCGTGGGATCGACCGGCGTGCCGATCGAGAGATCGCAGACCCCGTCGGGATGGGCAGCGGCGCGGTTCCGGTACTCGGTGAGCCGGTCCCAGGGGTAGTCGGGCAGGTTGAGGCCGAATCGTTCAGTCATGAGTCAGTCGTGCTGCTGCAGGGGCAGGGCCGCGATGATGGGGTGGTCCTTGCCGGTGTTGCCGAGCTTCGCAGCACCACCCGGGGAGCCGAGGTCGTCGAAGAACTCGACGTTGGCCTTGTAGTACTCTTCCCACTCCTCAGGAGTGTCGTCCTCGTAGAAGATCGCCTCGACGGGGCACACCGGCTCGCACGCACCGCAATCGACGCATTCGTCGGGGTGGATGTAGAGGCTGCGCTCACCCTCATAGATGCAGTCGACCGGACATTCGTCGACGCAGGCCTTGTCCTTCAGATCGACACAGGGCTGGGCAATGATGTACGTCACGGTAATGACTCCTATAAAGACTCAACGAGCTTGCACGTATGTTCCTTAAGCCTACGCCTTCGCCCCCTGCGTGGGGAGCACCAGGGCGAGGTCCGCAACTGTGTCCTCACTCACGCCTCCGCCGCCCATCGCACCGCCTGGATTAAGGTGGGGCGAGAACAGCAATTGAGCGGAAGGCGAGAAGTGGACGATCTGCAGCCCGGCAAACGAGTCGTCGTGCGGTATTCGCTGGAACCAGGAGACACCCATTCCACGTCTGATGCCCTGGGCGTCGTCAGCGGTGCCGATGCGGAGTCGGTCGAGATCTCGACCAAACGCGGACCAATCGGCATTCGCCGCGACCAGATCCTCCTCATCCACGAGGTGCCGCCGGCTCCGACTAGGTCCGGGCGCACCCACGAGATCGTCTCGACGCTCGACCTGCGGCGGATCTCGGCGGCCGCGTGGCTGCCGCACGACATCTCTTGGCTGCATGTGGAGAATCTGCGCAACGAAGGCGCCGAGACCGAGGCGGACCTCGACCTCCTGCAGAAGGGTTGGCTGCTGCGCAGCTCAGACTCCGTGACCAGGCGCGCCAACAGCGCCCTGCCGGTGACCGACACCGGATTGGGGTGGGAGCAGAGCCTCGACGCGGTCGAGGCCTGGTACGACGCCCGGTCCGAGCCCAGTCAGATTCAGATCTTCTCCGCCGCTGATTCAGCGACTCTGGCTCCCGAATGCGCGGGCCTGGCGCCTCTGCTCTCGGCGCGAGGGTATTCCCCCTCCGAAGCCGTCTACCTGCTCACGGGTTCGACCGCCGAGGCGGCTGGCGGGGCCGCGCATCCCGGTGACGCAGCCGCCCCGGGGCTCTCAATCGACGTCAGCGAAGAGCCGACGCCCGAGCACTACAGCGCGTGGACCAGTCAGCGCGAACCCGGTTCCGTCGAGGCCTTCCGCGAGCTCATCGAGGCCGCCGATCCGTGCGAGTTCGTCACCGCGTATGCCGATCACCCGGACGGCAGTCGGTCGATGGTCGCTGGTGTCCGAGTCGTCGAACGCAACAAGTGGGGCGTCATCACCAATCTCATCACCCGTCCGGACCTGCGCCGACGCGGTGCTGGACGTTCGGTCGTGCGAGCGGCGGCGGCCCTTCTGGCTCAGCGAGGCGTCCGGTCCTACCTCGTCGATGTCGAAGCGAGCAACGAAGCCTCGCTGGGCCTCTTCGCCTCGTTGGGTGCCGCGGTCCGTCACCGCTCGTGGTACGCGGCACGGCGCTGAATCAGTCCTTGCACTCCACCTTGTTCACCGGCCGGTAGACCGTGACGAAGGAGTCCTTCTTCGTCGCGCCCGACTCGATGTTCTTCATCGTCCTCGAGATCTTGATGGACCAGCCCTCCTTCGGGGACTGAGGCGTGCACTTGGGTCCGGACTCGGTGACAGATCCCGGCGAGCTGACGTTGAAGCGGTCAGAGGAATCGGAGTCGACGTCGAGGGTCTTGACGCCGAACATCTTCGCGTGGACCTTCCCGCCGGAGAGGTACATGTCGAGGACCACAGGCGTCTTCGAGTTGTTCGTGAACTTCAGGTCGATCGACGACCAGTCGAGAGTGGACTCGCGGCCCTCCGGGTAGCGGGAGATGTACCGTGAGTGAGCGCGGTGCTCGTCGAGGTCGAAGCCGGCGAAGAAGGCCGCGTTGAACAGTGTGGTCGAGACCTGTGAGACTCCCCCGCCGAAGTCCTCCGACATCTGGCCCTCGGAGATGACCCCGGCCTTCTTGTACCCGTTGGCTGCGGTCCGCTGACCCAGTGCTTGGTTGAGCGAGAACTGCTCACCGGGCTGGACGACGGTGCCCGAGACCTTCTTCGTCGCGACCTTGAGGTTCGTGTCGCGGTTCGGCTCGGAATGGTAGCCGGTGGAGAATTCGGACACGACGTCCGAGACGTCGGCCTTCTTCGCATCCTTCGTCGTGAAGTCGGGCTTGACCGAGGCCAGTGTGACCTCTGGGGTCTTTCCCCCGCCTTCGATGGCGGAGGTGACGGCCTTCGTCAGTTCCTTCTGTTTGATGCCGATTCCCGACTTCGCGTCGACGACGCTCGGCTTCCCGTCCTTAATGGTGAAGCTCGCGTCCTTCGCGGGACGGCCGATCGTCTTGTTCGCGTCGAGGGTCCGCTTCTGCAGCTCCTCGGAATCGAAGACGGGTTCGAGCTTCGCATTCTTCTTCTCGAACGTCAGGGTCTTCGCGATGACGGCGGGGCTGATCGTCAGATCTCCCCCTTTGACCTCGGAATCCGCATCCTTGCCTGGCACGGCGCGGATGGTCAAGTCCTTGCTCACAGCGTCTTTCGCGAACCCGTCGGCGACCTTCTTCGCATCGTCGGTCGTGATGTCCGGCTCCGCCTCGGTGGCCTTGACAGTCAGCGGACCGGAGGTCCGCAGCCAGGAGCGGTCGATGGATTCGCGGACCTGCTCCGCAGCGACCGTCTGCCCGGTCACGCCGTCCTTGACGGCGGGCTTGGTCTTGTCATAGCTGAGTTCAGCATCGACGGGTTCGACCTCGAGGGACTTCGTCACCTTCGCGGTGGCGGAGTCGAACTTCTTCTCATCGACGGTGATGACCGGATCGAGTTCGTCATCGCCGACAAGCCGATCCCAGATCGTCACCGGATTGAGTGTGAAGCCGGTGGCCCGGGAGACGGTTTCGGAGGCGTCGAAGGAGATTCCGGCCGACTCGGGGTTGAGTTTCGCACTCGGATCTCCGGCTTTGAGCTCGATGTCGTCCTTCGCCTTCGGTTCCAATTCCGACCGCAGCGTCGCCTCGGCGTCCGTGCTGGATTTTCCGCCGATGTCGACGCCGGCGACCGTTGTACCGGGAGTCAGGATGCGTCCGCTGAGGAAGCCGATCACCAGATAGACGACGGCCAGGGCCAGGACGATGAGGAGGACGATCAGCCACGGCCTGCGCGTGGCGGGCCGATCTGAGTCAGTGGGAGTGGACATCATTCGCCCAATTCTAACGAGTCGACGCTGGCCTATCGAGTGGGCCTATCGAGTGGGCTCGGGGCGCTGGACTCTGATGAAGGCGAAGATCGCGGCGATGAGCATCGGTCCGATCAGCCAGGCCACGGACCGCAGAGTGCCGGTGACGATGATGTCCGCGCCGGGCAGCCACTGCGGTTGGCCGAGGATGTAGGACAGGATGGCGATGGTGAATGCGGCGACGAGCATCGGCGAGGAACTGCGGTACATCGTCTTGAGGTGCCACAGGCCGCAGGCTGCCAGGAGCAGGGCGAGAGCCAATCCCCAGGGAATGATGACCGGTGTGGCCCCGAGGTGGACGACTGCCGCGTTGAGGTGCTGCATCCCTCCGAGGAAACCGATCAGGAGGCCGAGCAGGACTGCGTGTGCGTAGGCCAGGGCGCCGGGCTTCTTCGGCTGCCGTCTGCTGCGCCGGGTGGATCCCAAGATAGCACCAGCGGAGTTCTGAGATTCGCACTCTGATAGGTCGAGGTCGGTGAGCACGTGCGGGGCCAGACCTGATCGCAGGGTCTCAGCTGCAAGGGGCGCACCGGCGCCGATGGAGAAGAATTCATGGTCGACGATCTTCATGCCGATGCCGTTGGACAGGGCGAAGAAACCACCGGAGACTGCCACCTGGGTCCGATGGGCCGCGAGTGCTGCCCGCTTCGCGCTGAGCACGGACGTGATGTCCTGCGCGACCACGATCTCGCCGACAGGGGGTTTCGTGGGGATCGACTGGGCCGGGGCGAATCCGGTCTCGGCGAATCCCGGCTGGTTGGGGTCGAAGGTCTCGCGCGCCACCTCGGCGGGGACGTCGACGAAGAGCAGCCGACCGGTCCGCCACGTGGCCCGATCGAGCGCAGCGACGGTGGCCTCGTGGACGCGGACATGATCCGGGTGGCCGTATCCGCCGTTCGCGGCATAGGTGATCACCGCGTGCGGGCGCACAGCGTCGATGACAGCGGCGATGTGGTCGGCCACCGTGGACAGCTCGGCTGCGCACAGGGCGTTGTCCGGCATGGTCGAGGCTGCGACGGCATGGCCGTCGGGGCCCCATTCCATCCCCGAATCCTCGAAGGTTCGGGTCGTTCCGCCCAGGAACAGGTGCTCGCGCACGCCCAGGGCGGCCATCGCCTCGGCGATCTCGGATTCCCGCACCCGGGCGAGCCCGGTGCGGTTGCCCTCGAGGTCTTTGAGGTCGGTGGGGATGACCTCGCCGCCTTCGCCCCTCGTCGCACTCAGGACCGTGACCTGTGCACCCTCCGCGGCCAGAGCGGCGATGGTGCCGCCTGTCGTGATCGTCTCATCGTCGGGATGAGCGTGCACGAAGAGGACGCGGGGAGTCACGGTCATGGAGTCCTGAGTGCTCGAGGTCATGCGTTGACGGTCAGAATCACGCGTTCTGCTTACGCAGCTTGGCGTAGGTCTTCGCGCGTTCCTTCGGGTCGAGTTCGAGCTTGCGGATGCGTACTGCACCCGGGGTGACCTCGACGCATTCGTCCTCGCGGGCGAATTCGAGGCTTTCCTCGAGTGTCAGCTTGCGTGGCGGCGTCAGGTGCTCGAAGGTGTCGGCTGCTGCCGAACGCATGTTCGTCAGCTTCTTCTCCTTCGTGATGTTGACGTCCATGTCATCGGCGCGAGAGTTCTCGCCGACGATCTGGCCCGTGTAGACCTCCGAGGTCGGCTGCACGAAGAAGGTGCCGCGTTCCTGCAGGTTGATCATCGCGAATGGAGTCACAGCACCGGGACGGTCGGCCACGAGCGATCCGTTGACGCGGAACTCGATGTTGCCGGCCCAAGGACCGTATCCGGCAGAGAACGAGTTCGCGATGCCGGTGCCGCGGGTCTCGGTCAGGAAGCGGGTGCGGAAGCCGATGAGACCACGTGCGGGGACGGTGAACTCCATCCGGACCCAACCGGTGCCGTGGTTCGTCATGGTCGACATGACGCCCTTGCGGGCGGCCATGAGCTGCGTGACGGCGCCGAGGTAGTCCTCCGGGACGTCGATCGTGAGCTCTTCGAAGGGCTCCTGGACCTTGCCGTCGACCTTCTTGGTCACAACCTGCGGCTTGCCGACGGTGAGCTCGAAGCCCTCACGACGCATCTGCTCGACGAGGATGGCCAGCGCGAGCTCGCCGCGTCCCTGAACTTCCCAAGCGTCGGGGCGCTCGGTGGGAAGAACCTTGAGCGAGACGTTGCCGACGAGTTCCGCATCGAGACGGTCCTTGACCATGCGAGCGGTCACCTTCGTGCCCTTTTCGCGACCTGCCAGCGGCGAGGTGTTGATGCCGATGGTCATCGAGATCGCAGGATCGTCGATGACGATCGCAGGCATCGGCTTCGGGTTGTTCAAGTCGGTGAGCGTGTCACCGATCATGATGTCGGGGATACCGGCGACGGCGACGATGTCACCGGCTGAGGCCTCGGTGGCAGGAACCCGGTCGAGGCCCTGCGTCTCGAGGAGCTCGGTGATCTTGACCGAGCTGATGTCGTCACCGCGGGCCCATGCGACCTGCTGGCCCTTGCGCAGGGTGCCGCCGAAGATGCGCAGCAGTGCCAGACGGCCGAGGAACGGCGAAGCGTCGAGGTTCGTGACGTGAGCCTGGAGGATGTCGTCATCGTTGATCTCAGGAGCCGGAATGGTCTCGAGGATCGTCTTGAACAGCGGCTCGAGGTCCGGGTTCGACGGTGCTTCACCGTCGGCGGGCTGCTCGAGCGATGCGGCTCCGACCTTTGCCGCGGCGAAGACCGTCGGCACGTCGAGCACGGAGTCGACATCGAGGTCAGGCACTTCGTCCGCGAGGTCGGAGGCCAGCCCCAGGAGCAGGTCCTGGGACTCTTCGACGACCCCGTCGATGCGGGCATCGGCGCGGTCGGTCTTGTTGATGAGCAGGATGACCGGCAGCTTCGCAGCCAGCGCCTTGCGCAGCACGAAGCGGGTCTGAGGCAGAGGGCCTTCCGACGCGTCGACGAGGAGAACGACGCCGTCGACCATGGACAGGCCGCGTTCGACCTCTCCGCCGAAGTCAGCGTGTCCCGGGGTGTCGATGACGTTGATGACGATGGGTTCGCCATTGGACGACGGTCCGTTGTAGAGGACCGAGGTGTTCTTCGCGAGAATGGTGATGCCCTTCTCGCGTTCGAGGTCTCCGGAGTCCATGACGCGTTCAGCAAAATCACCGTGTTCGCTGAACACACCGGTCTGCCGGAGCATGGCGTCGACCAGAGTGGTCTTGCCATGGTCGACGTGGGCGACGATTGCTACGTTGCGGCGGTTTTCCCGACGCGTGATGGCTTCAGTCATCAAAAACCTTATGAGATAGAGAGATTGGTCCGGTGCGGACCCAACAGACCATTATACGCACCGCCCGCACACGTTCGTGTACAGGCGGTGCGCATCAGGGTGTCTCAGGCGTTGGCCGTGGCCTCCAGGACCGCGTCCCTGGCCTCGCGGCGCTTGCGCTGCTCACGCGGATCCGGGACCGGAACTGCTGAGAGCAGACGCTTCGTATACGGGTGGACAGGGTTCGACACAACCTGCGAGCTCTTGCCGATCTCGACCAGGTAGCCATGACGCATCACGGCGATCCTGGAGGCGATCCGTTCGATGACCGCGAGGTCGTGGCTGATGAACAGGCACGCGAAACCGTACTCGTGCTGCAGGCCCTCGAACAGGTCGAGGACCTTCGCCTGGACCGACACGTCGAGTGCCGATGTCGGCTCGTCGGCGATGAGCAGCTTAGGCCGCAGCGTCAGGGCTCGGGCGATGCCGATCCTCTGCCGCTGTCCGCCCGAGAGCTCGTGCGGGTATCGGTTGCGCATCGAGGTCGGAAGTTCGACCGCGGTGAGCAGGTCTTCGACCCGTTTGCTCAGCTCCGGCCCCTTCATCTTCTCGTGCAGGTAGAGGGGCTCGCCGATGGACTCACCGACGGGCAGACGCGGATTGAGCGAGGAGCCGGGGTCCTGGAACACGATCCCGACCTCCTTGCGCAGCGGCCTCATTTGCTTATTGCTCAGGCCCTTGATGCTCTTGCCGTTGACGACCATGTCGCCTTCGACAGTGGGCAGCAGCCCGAGCGCGGCACGACCGATCGTCGTCTTACCCGAGCCGGACTCGCCGACCAGCCCCACGACCTCTCCGGGAGCCACCATGAGGTTGATGTGGTGGGCCGCCCGGAAGGCCTTCTTCCGACCGATCGAGGGGTACTCGATCGCCGCGTCCCTGAGCTGCAGTGCAGCGGGCTGCGAGAAATCGGCCTGAGATCCTGGGTGGTAGTAGGTCTCGGTCGAATCCATGGTGATGCCCGGAGCCTGCGGCAGGCTGGCTGGCTGTGCGGCTTCGACAGCCTCCCGTGCTCGCGAGTCCGCGGCTGCGTCGCCCTCATGCGCTTCGTGAACGGCCGCTGAGTCAGCGATGTCCGCGACATCGGCGCCGAAGGCCTCCCCCTCGATCGCTGTGCCCAGGTGCGGCACAGCCTCGAGCAGCTGCCTAGTGTAGGGATGCTGTGGGTTGTAGAAGATCTCGTCCGCGGTGCCCGCTTCGACGACGCGACCGGCCTTCATCACAATCATCCGATCCGCCATATCGGCGACCACACCCATGTCGTGGGTGATGAGGATGATGCCCGCATCGAGTTTGTGCTTGAGTTCGCGCATGAGCTTGAGGATCTCAGCCTGGACGGTGACGTCAAGCGCCGTGGTCGGCTCATCGGCGATGAGCAGTTTGGGCTGGCAGGCCAGAGCCTGAGCGATCATGATGCGCTGGCGCTGCCCGCCCGAGAGCTGGTGCGGGAACGAGTGGAAGCGCTCCTCCGGATCCGGGATCTCCACGAGGCGCATGAGCTCGAGTGCGCGTTCCTTGGCTTCGGTCGGACCGATGTCGAGGTGGACGCGCAGCGTCTCCACGATCTGGAATCCCGCGGTGTAGACCGGGTTCAGGGCGGTCATCGGCTCCTGGAAGATCACGGAGATCTCGTTGCCGCGGATGCGCTGCATCCGCTCCGACGCCATCCCGATGAGCTCGGTGCCCGCCATCTTGGCCGAACCGGTGGCACGGCCGTTGCTGGGCAGCAGACCGAGCAGAGACATACTCGACTGGGATTTGCCCGAACCGGACTCGCCGACGATCGCGAGCACTTCGCCCGCGTTGACCGTGTAATTGAGGTCTTCGGCGGCCATCCACCACTCGTCGTTGACCCAGAACTTCACGCCCAGGTCGGTGACCTCGAGGATCGGTGATTTGGCTGTGGTCGTCGTATCAGTCATCACTTCGCCTCTTTCTGCGTCATACGCTCGGCCTTCTTCATCTTCCTCCAGCTCGGGATGGTCTTCATCCGCGGGTCGAACGCGTCGCGCAGACCGTCGCCGATGAAGTTCACGCACAGAGCGATGATGATGATGAACAGACCGGGCCACCAGAACAGCCACGGACGCGTGGCGAAGGAGGTCTGGTACTCGCTGATGAGCTGGCCCAGGGAGATTCCCGGGGCCTGGATGCCGAACCCGAGGTAGCTCAGTGAGGCCTCGAGCACGATCGCCTGGCTCATCAGCAGCGTCGTGTTGACGATGATGACGCCCATGGCGTTGGGCAGCATGTGTTTGAACATGATGCGGAAGTCACCGGCACCGGCCACACGTGCCGAGTCGACGAATTCGCGTTCGCGCAGCGACATGAAGTCACCGCGGACCAGACGGGCGAGTCCGGTCCAGAGGATGCCGCCGAGGACAAGGCCGAGCATCGGCCCGTTGCTTCCGCCGACGAGCTTGCCGAGGATCGAACCGACGACGATGACAGGCAGGATGATGAATCCGTCGGTCACGCGCATCAGAGCCGAGTCCAACCAGCCGCGGTAGTAGCCGGCCAGAGCACCGACGAGTGTGCCGATGACGAGTGAGACGCCGCCGATGATGAGCATGACGATGATCGAGATCTGCGTGCCCTTCATCACTCGGGCGAAGTTGTCGCGGCCGATCTCGTCCTGCCCGAAGGGGTGCTCCCCCAGCGAGAAGAAGTTCGAGAATGACCACGTCGGGGAGCCCCCGGGGTTGGTCACCGGCCCAGAAGCCGTATGGCTGTAGATCCACCATCCGGGAATCGGTCCGACTCCCTGCGCTGAGAAGGCGAAGATCGCCACAAGGGCGAAGACGACGATCGAGATCATCGCGCCCTTGTGCCGCAGGAATTTGCGGAAGACGATGCGCCCCTGTGACAGGCCTTCGGTCTCTTTGGCTTCGATCGCATTGTCCCCGGTCTCATCGAGGGCGAGAAGCTTCTGATTGTCGTTGTTGGTACTCATGCGTTCACTCGGATTCTGGGGTCGAGGACTGCGTAGAGGAAGTCCGCGACGAGGTTGGCGATGATGGCGAGCAGTCCTGTGATGAGGATGTAGGCCATGATCGGATCGAGCTCGGACTGGCGCATCGAATCGATGAAGAGCTTGCCCATTCCGTTCCAGCCGAAGATCGTCTCCGTGATCACGGCACCGCCGATCATCGTGATGATGTCGACCGGGATGATCGAGGCCAGAGGCAGCAGCGCATTGCGCAGTGCGTGGCGCATGACGACCGTCCGCTCGTTGAGTCCCTTGGCCCGGGCCGTCCGGATGTAGTCCTGGCCCATGACCTCGAGCATCGAACCGCGCGTGTAGCGGGTGTACGAGGCGAAGGAGATGAGGATCAGGGCGATCGACGGCAGCAGGAGGTGGGTGAACGTGTCGAGGTTCGTGATCCAGAAGTCACCGTCGATGTTCGGAGCCGAGGCGCCGATCGTCGCGATCGGACGGTTGTTGATCGCAGGATCTTCGGAGTACTCGGTCCACCCCTGCAGCACCCTGTCCGCGAAGATGAGGACGGCGATGATCAGCCCGGTGAAGAACGTCGTGCGCACGGTGTCCCACGGATCGGGGCCGCGGAATGCGAATCCGACCCCGATCGCCACGAGGACCGTGACGATGAGGAGTCCGAGCATCCACAGCCAGCTCATGTCCTGGTAGTAGAAGAGGTACTGCAGCGGCATGTAGAGCAGCGCGCCGATGACAGCCATCGTGAGTGTGGCGTAGAGGACGCGTTTGTTCTTCAGCCCGGTCGACAGGAAGGTCATGACGACGGCGGCGCCTGCACCGATGACGATGACGCCGATGATGCCGATGCTCGGCTGCTGCATCCAACCGCTCGCGAGGATGTAGTAGATCGTCGCGAAGGTGATGACGCTGGCTGCGACGAAGGTGATGAGCCGGCGTTTTCCGCCGCCGCCCAGAGCGCCCATCCAGAACAGGCCCATCGCCAGGCAGACGATGATGATCGGCACCCAGCTGGTGACGGTCGGATCATTGATGAAGTTGTTGATGTCGATCGCGCCGTACTGCTTGAGCAGGACTGCCACCCAGAACACGGGCAGCGAGTACAGCAGGAACGAGACGAAGGTGATGAAGTAGTCGAAGCCCGAGTACTGGCGGATCGCCGAGACCATGCCGACGGCGATGCCGAGGACGATGGCGACGAGTGTCGACGCCGTGATGAGCTTGACCGTATTGGCAATGGCTCCCTGGAGCTGCGAGGTGACCTCTTGGCCTGACTTCCAGGCGATGCCGAAGTCGCATTGGCCGACGACACAGCCGCCGACGCCGGCGAGCCACTTGAAGTAGCGCACGATCGCAGGGGTGTCGAGGTCGAGGAGTCTGCGGCGGGATTCGTAGAGCGCCGCGATGTTCGGTGAGGTGCTCGAACGCAGGTCCCAGAAGAAGTCGAGGGCGACGTTGAGCAGCATGTAGAGGACGAAGGTCACGACGAGGAGCACGAGTGCTGTCGAGAGGAGTCGCCTGAGGATGAATCGTGTCATAGTGTGTCCGTTTCAAACTTCCGAAAACGCCGCTGTGGGGACCACACAGTGATCCCCACAGCAGATGGGGGTGGAGGAGAACCGACCGCGTCAGTCGCGGATCAGTTGGTCTCCCACTCCCAGTAGTTCCAGAACATGGTCGGCGACACAGCGGTCGACTTGACGTTCTTGACCTTGTCACGGTAGATCGTCAGCTCGGGGAACTGGAAGATCGGTGCACCGAAGGCATCTTCGCTCAGCTGCTTCTCCATGTCGATGAGCAGATCCTGCTGCTCGTCTTCCTTGGAGACGAGCAGTTTGTCGAGGATCTTATTCATCTTCTCGTTCGAGTAGCCGCCGTAGTTGTTCTGAGCGCCGGTGCGGAAGTTCGCATCGTTCTCAGTCACGCCGGTGCCCTCTGACTGCCAGCCGAAGAGCGAGACATCGTAGGTGCCGTCGCCGAGGCGGGTGCCCCAGTTGACGTCGCCGACGTCTTCGATCTTGAAGCCGGCCTTCTCAGCCGATTCCTTGATCAGCTGGAACTCCTGCTGACGGCGGGAGTTCGTGTTGTCGTACATCACGCGGACCTTGGGCGCATCGACACCGGCGTCCTTGAGGAGTTTCTTCGCTGCCTCGACGTCGTTGTCCGTGGCGTCCGCGACACCGTTCTCCTTGGTGATCGCGTCGTACATCGGCGAGCCGGGGACCTGCGAGTAGGAATCGCGGGTGACGGCTTTGTCGTTGAGCGGTTTGATGATCTTGTCGACGATGTCCTCGCGCGGAAGCGTCTTGAGGAACGCCTGACGGACCTTCTTGGCCTTCTCGTCGTCGCCGCCGTTGGCAGCCGGATCAAAGGGACCCTTGTTGTCGAAGGTGAAGTCGACGTGCTCGTAGGTGGCACCGTCGGCCGCGTCGACGTTGACTCCGTCGATGCCCTTGGCTGCTTCGAGGACGTCGGCCGTAGCCTGCGGCTGGGTGATGTCGACTTCGCCGTTCTCGATCGCCTGCACCATGGCCATCGGGTCGCCGTTGTAGCGGACCGTGACGGTCTTGACCTTGGGCTTGACCGGTCCGGTGTACTTATCGTCGAGCTCGAGGGTCAGGTACTGGCCTTCTTCGAACTTCGTGATCTTGTACGGGCCGTTGTGGACGAGCAGATCCGGATCGTCGGGCATCGAGGTGAAGTCGAACCCGGTGTTCCAGGTGTTCGAGATCTTCGACAGCTTCTTCTCGTCCTTGTTCTTGATCGCGTCGAGGATGGCTTTCTTGCCCTCTTTCGCGTCATCGATGCCGAGTGCCTTCTTAGCCACGATGTGGGCGGGCAGTCCGACGCCGTCGGCACCGGTGCCGAACTCGGTCTGCCAGTCAGCGTAGGGCTTCGAGTAGGAGAGGGTGATCTCCTCGCCGTCCTCGGAGATCTCCGGGAAGTCCTTGACCAAAGCGGAGCCGGCAGTCGAGGAGTCGAAGTAGACGGTCTTCGCGTCGTTCTCCTTGACGGAGCCGTCATCGTTGTTGTTCGACTCGACCGTGTTGAAGTTGGCCGAGGTGCCGGCCCAGGTCAGTGCCAGGTCTGCTGCGTCGACGGGCGTACCGTCGGACCACTTGGCGTCGTCGTTGAACGTGTACTTGACCTTGAGCGGATCCTCGGAGACCTGTTCGACCTTGCCGAGCGCGCCTTCCTGGACTTCGAGCTTGTCGTCGTAGTAGCCGAAGTTGTCGTTCATCATGTAGGTCATGATGGAGTTCGACGTGGCATTGCCATTGGCCGTCAAAGTGTTCATCGAGCGGAAGGATTCGTTCCAACCGATATTGATGGCCGTGTCCTTGGCCTTCTTTTCATCGTCACCGCCGCCGGGAGGTGTGCAGGCAGTGAGTACCATTGCTGCTGCGGCTACTGAGGCTCCGGCTGCGAGGAAGCGCTTATTCACGTTCTCTCCTTGTTGTTCTGAGGGCTGTATCGCCCCGTCAAACACGCCCCCGTTTCGGTGGCGCGCTGCGCTCGAGCACTCCCGGATCGAGAGTGTGACCGCGTTCATGTTCTTCACATGGAATTCCTCAAAGTTAATCCACTCCCGAGTGTGACGGAGTCCACATACTGAGCATTATTCACAATCGTTACCGTTTCGAGACCAAGGAAACATGCACGAAACCTCCAGTCTCAGTGGATAGGATACTCAGGTGGCTAACAGTGAGATGGATCCCAATTCAGTCAGTTCCCAGCCGACGATCGTGCGGTCGACGGGCTCGACTGTGCTCTTCATCGTCATCGCGGCGATCTGCGTCCTGGGCTTGGGTTCGATCCTTGTCGGGGACTTCACGCTCCGGGGCCTTGCCGTGGCGGGCATCCCGTTCGCGATCCTCACTGCCGTCTATGTGCTCTACCGGTTTCCGCGTGTCGAGCTCCATGCCGGGGAGCTCGCGCTCATCAACCCGCTGCAGTCGGTGCACATCCCGTGGAACCTCGTGGACGGGTTCGACACGCATTTCGGCCTGGGTGTGCGCACGCTTGAGAAGACCTATTCCTCGTGGCCGCTGGCCAGTCGGGGAAAGAAGATGGAGAAGGGCGAGGACGGCGTCCGCAGGCTCATGGACAATCCGAATCCTGCTGTGGACAGCGTCCTCGACCGCTATGCGTCACTGAGCGACGCCGAGCTGTCCAATCCGCGCGGTGAGCGCGCAATCGTCGCCAACTGGAACGTCGGCGTCATCACGGCGCTTGTGGTGGCGATCATCTGGGCGATCATCGGCTTCGCTGCCGTGCCCAGCTGAGGTCACCAGCCGCGTTCGCGCCATTCGGCCAGCTTCGGGCGCTCGGCACCCAGCGTTGTGCCATCGCCATGTCCGGGCAGCACCTGGGTCTCGTCGGGCAGTTCGCCGAAGACGCGCTCTTCGAGATCGTCCATCAGCGATGTGAAGTCCGCACTGTTCGCGGTCTTGCCGGGTCCGCCTGGGAACAGCGAGTCCCCTGAGAACAGGATCGTTCCTCCCCCGTCACGCAGGAGCAGCGCGACCGATCCCGGAGTGTGCCCTCGCAGGCTGATCGCCTGCAGCGCGAATCCGCCGAAGTCACCGACGTCGAGGTGGTCGACCGTACGCGCGATCTCCACGCCTTCGGCTTCGGTGATCGCTGCGGCGTCGTCGACCCCGGCGATGGTCATCGCATCGGGAAATGCCGCCGAGGCACCCGGCAGTGCCCGAATATGATCCCAATGGCGGTGAGTCGTGATGATCGCGTGGAGCACGGGCTCGGCCGAGGTGTCCGCGGCTCCCGCTGACACGAGGCCTGTGATCGCGTCGATATCATCGGCCGCGTCGATGAGGACCTGGGCCCCGGTTTCCTTGGCCGTGATCAGGTAGACGTTGTTGGACATCTCGGAGACCGCGATGCTGCGGATGACGACATGCTCTGTCTCGATGGTGTTCACCATGCACCCCTTGTGTACTGAGCTGGGTACGGTCCCGGCTCGACGCCGAGATCGTGGGCCGCGCGCTGCGGCCAGGACGGTTCGCGCAGAGCGACTCTGGCGAGGAAGATCGCGTCAGCCTGGTCCGAAGCGAGGATCGTCTCCGCCTGTTCCGGGTCTGTGATGAGCCCGACGGTTCCGGTGCTCACACCTTCGGCGTGGATCGCAGCCGACAGCGGCACCTGGTAGCCGGGGCCGACGGGAACCTTGACAGGGAAGTTTCCACCCGAGGACACGTCGATGAGGTCGACCCCACGGGCGTCGAGATCACGGGAGACCTCGACCGCCTCGGCGATGTCGAAGCCGCCGTCAAGCCATTCGCTGGCCGAGAGCCGGACGAAGACGGGCACCTGCTCCCCCACGGCCTCGCGCACGGCCTGGTAGGTCTCAACCAGCATGCGTGAACGTCCGGCAAGGTCACCGCCGTATTCGTCGGAGCGCTGGTTCGACAGCGGCGAGAGGAAGGAATGGAGGAGGTAGCCGTGGGCGGCGTGGAGTTCGACGACATCGAACCCAGCCCCGATGGCCCTCTTCGCGGCAGCTGCGAAGGCCTCGACAACCTCGGCGATATCGTCCTTCGTCATCTCCGCAGGCTCCGCGTAGCCGGGGTAGGCGATGGCACTGGCGCCCAGCGTCGGCCAACCGCCTTCGGACTCGGGAACACTGCCGCGGGGGTTTCCCTCGAAGGGACTATAGGTGCTCGCCTTGCGACCCGCGTGGGCCAGCTGCATGCCGATCTTAGACCCCTGCGAGTGGACGAATTCGGTGACCGCGGACCACGACTCGGCCTGATCGTCGTTCCAGATGCCCGCGTCCTGCGGGGAGATCCGACCTTCGGGCACAACCGCCGAGGCTTCGGTGAGGATGAGCCCGAATCCGCCCTGGGCGCGGGCACCGAGATGGACGAGATGCCAGGTGCCGGGCATGCCGTCCTCGGCATCGCAGGAATACTGGCACATCGGGGCGAGCCAGATGCGGTTAGGGATCTCGGTGCCGCGCAGGGTCAGCGGGGTGAAGAGGCGGGTCATAGTGCTCCCAGGAAGTCGTGGATGTGATCGAAGACGATCTCGGGGTGTTCGGCCATGGGCAGATGGGCGGCGTCAGGGACGACGGCGAGCCGCGATTCGTGCACCTGGTCGGCGAGTTCGGCCATGGCCTCGGGCGTGCAGCCCGGATCCTGGGCGCCTGCGAGGAACAGAGTCGGCGTCGAGATAGCCTGCAGTCCCTCGCTGAGGTCGTAGCTGGTCAGGGCGCGGGCGCAGGCGATGTACGCGGCGTCGTCGACGAGGGCGAGATCGGTGAGGATCAGGTGCCCGGCGGCGATGTCCTCGGTGAGGAATCCGGCCGCGAACCAGCGGTCAGCCGTGTCGTCGAGCAGTCCGCGGGTGCCGTCCTCCTCGACGTCCTTGATGCGCTCGGCCCAGGACTCGGCAGTGCCGAACTTCGCCGAGGTCGCACAGGCCACGAGGCCGGTCAGAGCCTCGGGATGCTCGAGGGCCAGGGTCAGGCCGATCGCACCGGAGATCGAGACACCGGCGTAGGTGAACTTCTCGACCCCGATGTCGGCCAGGGATGCGACGAGGCCGGAGGCGAGATCGGAGACCGTGAAGTCGTTCGCGCCGCTGTCATCGGCTGCCGGGAGCGTGTGCCCGGGCAGGTCTGAGAGGTAGATCTGATAGTCGTCGGCCAGGCGTCCGGCCACGGCCGACCACAGGGACATCCTGGTTCCGAGGGCGTTGCCGAAGACGATGACCGGTGAGCCGGGATTGTCATTGAGAGGTTGGATGCGGATGCACATGAGAGCTCCTAGCAGAAGACGTGGTGGGACGGTCAGGAGTCAACCACGCCCAGCCTACCGCCGGAGAACTCGAGATAACAGCGCGGGCACAGGGACTCGTAGGTGACCGCATTGCCGTCGATCGCGACCTGGTCGCCGTCGAAGATGAACTCTGCGTCGACGAGTCGGCCGTTGAACATCGCCTTCCGGCCGCACCGGCAGATTGTCTTGAGCTCCTCGAGGGTGTGAGCGATCTCAAGCAGACGCGCAGAACCGGGGAATGCCTTCGTCCGGAAGTCCGTGCGGATGCCGTAGCACATCACCGGCACCGAGGTAGCGGTGGCGATGCGCATGAGCGAATCGACCTGGGTCGGCTCGAGGAACTGCGCCTCGTCGATGAGCAGGCAGGCCACGGGTGCCTTCGGGGTGTCGATGGATTCGAGCAGGGCATCGTGGTCGACGTAGTCGGCGTGCTCGGCGTAGACCGTCTCGACGTCGCTGCCTGCGGGAATGAGGAAGTCGACCTCCCTCGTCACACCGAGGCGTGAGACGATCTCGCTCGCGCCCTTCGTATCGGTGTCCGGTTTGGCCAGGAGCACACGCTGTCCGCGCTCCTCATAGTTGAACGCGGCCTGCAGGAGGGCCGTCGACTTTCCGGAATTCATCGCTCCGTAGCGGAAGTAGAGCTTGGCCACCTGCGTCCTCTCTGTGTTGACTGTGACGAAACAGAACCCTACCGGGAAGCTGAGCCGGGGCGGACCACCGCTAAGATGAGAGGGACAAACCCCAAGACGATGTGGAGCAGTCCATCACTATGGCTAAAATCATTTACACGCGCACGGACGAAGCGCCGCTTCTGGCGACGTACTCACTCAAGCCGATCATCGAGGCCTTTGCGACCTCGGCAGGCGTTGAGGTCGAGACCCGCGACATCTCGCTGGCCGCGCGCGTGCTTGCGCAGTTCAACGACCGCCTGCCGGAGAACCAGCAGGTCGCCGACTCCCTGTCGGAACTGGGCGCTCTGGCTCAGACCCCTGCTGCGAACATCATCAAGCTCCCCAACATCTCCGCATCGGTGCCGCAGCTCAAGGCCACGATCGCTGAGCTGCAGGCCCAGGGCTTCGAGCTTCCTGACTACCCGGAAGAGCCTGCCACCGACGAGGAGAAGGACGTCAAGACCCGGTACGACCGCGTCAAGGGCTCGGCCGTCAACCCTGTCCTGCGTGAGGGCAACTCGGATCGCCGCGCCCCGCTGGCTGTGAAGAACTTCGCGAAGGCTCACCCCCATTCGATGGGCGATTGGTCCTCGGAGTCGAAGACCAACGTCGCGACCATGGCCTCCGGTGACTTCCGCGACAACGAGAAGTCCGTCGTCCTGCCCGCCGATGACGATCTGCAGATCCGTCTGCGTCCGGCTTCGGGCGAGACCGTCGTCCTCAAGGAATCGCTGCCCGTCCTCGCCGGCGAAGTCATCGACGCGACGAAGATGGATGTGGCCGAACTCCACAAGTTCCTCAAGACTCAGATCGTTCGGGCCAAGGAAGAGGGCATCCTCTTCTCCGTCCACCTCAAGGCCACGATGATGAAGGTCTCCGACCCCATCCTCTTTGGTCACGTCATCGAGGCGTTCTTCCCCGAGGTCTACGCCGAGTACGGCGCAAAGCTCGCCGAGGCGGGTCTGACCTCTGACAACGGACTGGCCGCCATCCTCGGCGGCCTCGACGCCCTTGACTCCGCCGACGCCGAGGGCGTGCGGAAGGGAATCGAGAAGGGTCTGGCCGAGGGGCCATCCCTGGCCATGGTCAACTCCGACAAGGGCATCACGAACCTCCACGTGCCCTCCGACGTCATCGTCGATGCCTCGATGCCCGCGATGATCCGCGTCGGCGGCAAGATGTGGAACAAGGACGACAAGACCCAGGACACCCTGGCGGTCATCCCCGACTCCTCCTACGCCGGTATCTACCAGGCCGTGATCGAGGACTGCCGCGTCAACGGCGCCTTCGACCCGACCACGATGGGCACCGTTCCCAACGTCGGCCTCATGGCGCAGAAGGCCGAAGAGTACGGCAGCCACGACAAGACCTTCGAGATCGCCCAGGACGGCGTCGTCGAGGTCGTCAACTCGGCCGGCGAGGTTCTGCTGTCCCACGACGTCACCGCCGGTGACATCTGGCGCGCCTGCCAGACCAAGGACATCCCGGTCCGCGACTGGGTCAAGCTCGCCGTCACCCGCGCCCGCCTCTCCGACACCCCGGCTGTGTTCTGGCTCGACGAGACCCGCGCTCACGACAACCAGCTGCGTGCCAAGGTCGAGGAGTACCTCGTCGAACACGACACCGAGGGCCTCGACATCCGCATCATGAACCCGGTCGACGCGACGAAGTTCTCGATCGAGCGCATCCGCGAAGGCAAGGACACCATCTCGGTGACCGGTAACGTCCTGCGCGACTACAACACGGACCTGTTCCCGATCCTCGAACTGGGCACCTCGGCGAAGATGCTCTCCGTCGTTCCGCTCATCGCGGGCGGCGGACTGTTCGAGACCGGTGCCGGCGGCTCCGCACCGAAGCACGTCCAGCAGCTCGTCGAGGAGAACCACCTGCGCTGGGACTCCCTCGGTGAGTTCCTCGCCCTGGCCGAGTCGTTCCGCCACGAGTTCAACGTCCACGGAAACGACCGTGCCGGAGTCCTCGCAGACACACTTGACGCGGCGACCGGCAAGTTCCTCGAGGAGAACAAGTCGCCTTCGCGCAAGGTCGGCGAGATCGACAACCGCGGCAGCCACTTCTACCTGACCCTCTACTGGGCGCAGGAGCTGGCGAAGCAGACCTCTGACGAGCGTCTGGCCGCCGCCATCTCCCCTGTTGCCGAACTGCTCGAGAAGAACGCTGAGAAGATCTCGGCAGAACTCCTCGAGGTGCAGGGACAGCCCGTCGATCTGGGTGGCTACTACTACCCGGACGAGGACAAGCTCTCGGCTGCGATGCGTCCGTCGTCGACGCTCAACGAGATCATCGCGACCCTGAGCGAGAAGGTCTGACCTTCTCCCCCATCACACGCGACTGATCACCTGACTCATGCGCCCATCAGCGACTATGATGGGCGCATGAGCACTCATGACCCCCGGGGCGAATCCCAGACGCCCGAAGAGCTGTTGGCCGAAACCCAGACCGCGCTCGACGACGACGCCCCGAATACCGGGAGCACCCGCGAGGTCGAGCCGACTCCCACCGGCAGAGGCACCGATCTGCCTGCAACCAAGGGCGGTTCGGGAATGTCGGCCGGGATGTGGGCCTCCCTCATCCTCGGCGCCGTCATCGTCGTCCTGCTCCTCATCTTCATCGTGCAGAACAATGTCCCCGCGAGCTTCGAGTACTTCGGCTGGCAGTTCGAGCTGCCGCTCGGAGTAGCCATGCTCTTCGCCGCCATCGGCGGCATCCTCATCGCCGGAATCATCGGCTCGGTGCGCATCTTCGTCCTCAGCCGCAAACTCAAGAAGATCAACAAGGCTCTGGGCCGCTGATCAATGGCGCATCACCCCAGTTTCACTGTTCTGCCCACGTCGCTGGACGCCGATCTGATCCTCGCCGACACTGCGGCTGATGCTGAGTGGGCGCGCACAGATCTCTCCACACTCACCGAGCAGGAGAAGAACCATGCCGCCGAGTTCGAGCCCGATGCCGGCGCCATCTGGGTTGCCGGTCGAGTGATCCTGCGCCACGTGCTCGGCGCGCATCTCGACCAGGATCCGGCAGGCATCGAGATCCGTCTTGATTCGGCAGGCAAGCCGCGCATCGCAGAGTGCGAATTCTCCGTCACGCGGGCCCGACGACTCGTGCTCGTGGCGGTGTCCGAGGATCCCGTCGGCGTCGATCTCGAGGCCGTTCCCTCACACGACGTGGCCGCCGAGGCGATGGCACTGCTGCACCCGAAGGAGCAGTCGGATCTCGCAGAGGTCGACGACTCCCGACTGGCCGAGGACTTCGTGCGTGTCTGGGCCCGTAAAGAAGCCTTCCTCAAGGCGCTGAGCACTGGGCTGGCCCGCGACCCGGGAATGGACTACATCGGCGCAGCGGTCTCCCCTGCCTCACCGCATCCAGATGTCGACATCCATGATGTCGAGTCAGGAATCCCTGAAGGCTATCGGGCCGCGATCGCGTTCAATCGCTGACGGCACTTCACTGCTCGTCGCCGAAATCCGGGCCGTTCGCGCCCGTCGTGAACACGATGGCGATGGCCAGTGAGCCCAGGCCGACGTAGCCGAACCACACATAGCCCGCTGCCGGGTTGTTCGCGATTGCGAGGATGATCGCGGCGATCGTCACGAGCACCCACAGCCCGTCGAAGGCCATCGGATACTTCAGGAATCTCTTCTCCCCACGGCTGACCCCATAGGAGATCTCTGTGGCGGAGCTGAGGAAGAGCATCACAGCAACGCCGATGACCAGCCACCTCGGAGCGAGGAAGAATGCCTCCAGAGCGGGCACCGTCGCACAGACTGCGACGGCAATGAGCATTTTGATGACGCCATCGGCGACGAATCGGGACTTCATCATGATTCGATCCTACCCAGCAGCCGCTGCAGGGTTCCCAGCGCCCGCCGCAGCACCTGTGTCTCCACATTCGAGTGGGCGATGACCAGGCCGTGTCTGACGTCGCCGTCCCCCGCCCACCCGGCGGCCAGCGAAGCGACGAGGATCCCCTGCTCGGCGAGCTCGTGGCGCAGACTGCCTGCCCGACCCTCCTCCAGCTCGATGACGAGCGTGCGGCCTTCGTGGACGAGCCCCGGAATCGGACCGACATCGGCCACGACCGCCTCGGCGGCCCGGAGCCTGCGGCGCCCGCGCGAGATCCTGCGGCGCAGTCCCCCGGAACTCAGGTAGGACGCGATCGCGGTCTGCATGACCGGCGAGAATGCGGGACCCAACGCTGTGCGCATCTGTGCCAGACGGGGGCCGATCTCGCCGTGGGCGATGATGTAGCCGGTCGACACTGCCGAGGTCAGTAGGGTCGAGAACGTGCCGATGTGGACGACCTGGGCCGCGGAATCCGTGGACACGGCGAGGTCGAAGAGCGTCGGAACGACCGTGCGGGTATAGCGGGCTTCGGTGTCGTAGTCGTCCTCAATGACGATGACGTCGTTGCGCGCCGCCCATTCGAGGAGTCTGACCCGCCGGTCGATGGGCATCGTCGTCCCGTGCGGGAACTGGTGGTTGGGTGTCACGACGACGGCTCCGACGCTGCCTCGAGCAGGGTCGGCGGAGGCATCGAGGGGGACGAGCTCACGGTCGGTCATGGCTTGGCGCAGACCCGGGAACCCGGGGTTCTCCACGCCGATGGCACCCGCTATCCCAGTCGTCAGCAGCAGTCTCAGTCCGTCACGGGAGCCGCTGGTGAGGATGATGTCGTCGGGGTCGACGGTCATTCCGCGGGTCAGGCGCAGATGGTCGGCGATGGCCCATCTGGCACCCGGCTGGCCGAGCGGGTCGATGGCACCTGTGTCCGTGTCGAGGGAATCGCGCCAGGCTCTGCGGAAGGCCGGTTCGCGCAGCGGATCGTCACCGCCGAAGCCGGGACGCAGGTCGATGAAGCTGCGCAGGCGCCGCCTCGGTGCAGCCGGTGTGCGCATCCCCGGATTGCGCGTGCGCGGGGTGCTCGGCAGGTCGGGATTGACTCGGGTGGCCGATCGTTCGGCGCTTACGAGGAAGCCTTCCACGACCAGTTGGGCGTAGGCAGTCTCCACGGTTCCGCGGGACACTTGGAGGTGCGAGGCCAGACGTCTGCTTGAGGGCACCGGCTCGTCGGGCCGCACTGCCCCGGCCGCGATGAGGCGCCGGATCTCCGCCACCAGCTGGTCAGGCAGCGGAGCCGAGGCGTCCCTGTCGATGTGAATCGGCAGGGCGATCCCGTCGGCGCGTGGCAGTGCCGGTTCTGTGGGAGGGGACGATGACATGAATCGATCATACTGGCCCAAAACTTTTCATGTTTTCTGGCACTGCGAATGAGCCACATGCCGATCTAATCTGAAGTGACACGGCACTCACGCTCTACGGAAAGCACGACAATGACTCAGACACAGACTCTTCTCAACACCGGCCTGGCACAGATGCTCAAGGGCGGCGTCATCATGGACGTCGTCAACGCGGAGCAGGCGAAGATCGCCGAGGAAGCCGGAGCGTCCGCGGTTATGGCCCTCGAACGCGTCCCGGCCGACATCCGTTCCCAGGGCGGCGTGGCACGGATGAGCGATCCTGATCTCATCGACTCGATCATCGAATCGGTATCGATCCCGGTCATGGCCAAGGCCCGCATCGGGCACTTCGTCGAGGCGCAGATCCTCGAGACCCTCGGCGTCGACTACATCGACGAGTCCGAGGTGCTCTCCCCCGCTGACTTCGTCAACCACATCGACAAGTCCGTCTTCACCGTTCCGTTCGTCTGTGGGGCGACGAACCTCGGCGAGGCGCTGCGCCGCATCACGGAAGGCGCGTCGATGATTCGTTCGAAGGGCGAGGCCGGCACCGGGGATGTGTCCGAGGCGATGCGCCATCTGCGCACGATCAACTCGGAGATCCGGGCGCTGAGTGTTAAGAGCGAGGACGAACTCTACGTCGCGGCCAAGGAACATGCGGCTCCGTACCAGCTGATCAAGCAGGTGGCGAGCCTCGGCCGGCTCCCTGTCGTGACCTTCGTCGCCGGCGGCATCGCGACCCCTGCCGACGCGGCCATGATGATGCAGCTCGGCGCCGACGGCGTCTTCGTCGGATCGGGCATCTTCAAGTCCGGCAATCCTGAGGCCCGCGCCAAGGCCATCGTCGAGGCTACGACGCATTTCGATGATTCGGCCGTTGTGGCCAAGGCCTCCCGCGGCCTCGGTGAGGCGATGGTCGGCATCAATGTCGCCGATGTGCCGGCACCCCACCGTCTGGCCGAACGCGGATGGTGAGAGTCGGCGTCCTCAGCCTCCAGGGGGCCTTCCGGGAGCACCTCGGTGCTCTCGACTCCCTGGGGGTTGAGACCCGCAAGGTCACCACGCCCGAGCATCTCGACGGCTTGGATGCCATCATTTTGCCGGGCGGGGAATCGCCGGCCATGGTGCGCATCGCCGCGGGGACGGGACTCTTCCCGCTCCTCCGGAACCGGATCAGTGCAGGACTTCCCGTGTTCGGCACGTGCGCGGGCCTCATTCTCTTAGCGGATCGACTCACGGACGATTCGCTGGATGGGTTCGACCGCCTCGGCGGCCTTGATGTTCTGGTCGAGCGCAATGCCTACGGCAGGCAGCGCGAGTCGTTCGTCGCAGAGCTTGAGATCTCCGGCTTCGATGAGCCGTTCCCCGGGACGTTCATCCGGGCCCCGCAGATCATGGAGGTCGGGGATGGTATCGAGATCCTCGCCAGTGACCAGGGCCGGCCTGTGCTGGTGAGACAGGGCGGCATCTGGGGTGCGAGCTTCCACCCCGAGCTCGGTCAGGACATGCGGATCCACGAAGAATTCCTGCACAGCCTCGCATCTGCTGTGTAAAGATTGGCACATGACAACTGAGGCATTGCAGATACTCAAGTCCGGCTATTCGTTCGATGCTCCGACCTTGGAGTTGGGGGTGGCCCTCAACGAGGGCGAACCCTCCAAGGACACTCCGATCTCGATCCCACTGTCCATGCTCAATCGCCACGGCCTCGTCGCCGGCGCCACCGGCACGGGCAAGACCGTGACCCTGCAGGTGCTGGCCGAGCAGCTCTCGCGCGCCGGCGTGCCGGTCTTCGCCTCTGACATCAAGGGCGACCTGTCGGGAATCGGCGCTGAGGGTGTTGCATCGGACAAGCTGGGCAAGAGGCTCGAGGCTGCCGGCCAGGAGTGGTCGGCGTCGGCGAATCCCACTGAGTTCTACACGCTCGGCGAGTCGGGGCTGGGCACTCCGCTGCGGGCGACCGTGACGTCGTTCGGACCGATCCTGCTGTCGAAGGTCCTCGAACTCAATGACACGCAGGAGTCCGTGCTCTCCTTGGTCTTCCACTACGCGGACACTGCGGGCTTGGCACTGCTCGACCTCTCCGATCTCAAGGCCGTGCTCAACTTCCTCACCTCCGATGAGGGCAAGTCAGACCTCGATGGCATCGGCGGCGCCTCGAAGGCGACTGTCGGAGTCATCCTCCGCAAGATCGCCGAGCTCTCCGCCCAGGGCGGGGACGTCTTCTTCGGCGAACCGGAGTTCGACACTTCTGATCTTCTGCGTCTCGACGACAATGGCGCGGGCATCGTCTCGGTTCTCGAGCTGCAGAAGCTGGGCCAGTCCCCTGCACTGTTCTCGACGTTCCTCATGTGGCTGCTGGCCGACCTGTTCCAGGACCTGCCTGAGGTCGGCGATGCGGACAAGCCATCGCTCGTGTTCTTCTTCGACGAGGCTCACCTGCTCTTCGCCGATGCGTCGAAGGCATTCCTGCAGTCTGTGACGCAGACCGTGAGGCTCATCCGCTCGAAGGGCGTGGGCGTCTTCTTCGTCACGCAGACCCCGAAGGACGTCCCCGAGGATGTCCTCGCGCAGTTGGGCTCGCGGATCCAGCATCAGCTGCGGGCGCATACACCCAATGATGCGAAGGCGCTCAAGGCCACGGTGCAGACGTTCCCGAAGTCCGGCTACGACCTCGAGGAGCTGCTGACGTCGCTGGGAATCGGCGAGGCAGTTGTGACCGTCATGGATCCTGATGGTGCGCCCACCCCGGTGGCGCCGACGCGGATGCGTGCGCCGGAGTCGAAGATGGGACCGATGGCCGAGGACGAGATCAAGGCCGCAGTGGCCGCGTCCCCGCAGCAGGCGAAGTACGGCACGGCGATCGACAATGAGTCGGCCCGAGAGATCCTTACGAAGCGCCTCGAGTCCGGTGCAGCCGCACACGAGGAGGAGCAGGACGCTCCAGCACCGCGCTCGGAATCGTCGAAGAAGGAGCCTGAGGATGAGAGCATGATCTCGCAGGTCGTGAAGTCCTCGGCGTTCAAGCAGTTCACCCGTACCGCTGTCCGCGAGATCACCCGCGGGCTCTTCGGCACCTCGCGGCGCCGGAGGTAGCCAGCAGTATCGTCAGCCGCAGAGTTCCCGCTCGGATCCGCATCTCCCGACAGTCGCCGATGAGGTCACCGTCGAGGTGTGCGGGTGCCGGGACCTCGAGCCTGATCGTGGCTTCGGGCGCCGTCCAGTAGTGCAGAGCCGGATTGTCCGCGTGACGACGGCTGAGTCCGTCAATCGCAATCCGAGCCCAATCGCCGAGGCGGCTGCCCGGTTCGCCCACGTCCACGGTGAGGAATTCGAAGTCGTCTCGCACCACCTCGGCGGAGGGGAAGACCGAGATCGGCCCGGCGGGATGAGACACCTTCGATGCCATCACCGACCACACCTCCGAGGTCTGCCCGTCAATGGTCAGGGTGATGGTGGGGGCGAGAAGGGCTCTCGCCCCGCCCCGGACATAGCCGAGCAGTCCGGGTCCGCTGCCGTGGCCGCCGACGGCCCGGGCGTCTCCTCCGATGCCTGACATGGACAGGAAATGGCAGCGCTGTCGGTGCCCGTCGGCGTTCAGGACGTCTACTTCGTTGACGGCCACGTCGACGGTGCGAAGTTCGTCGAATGTGCTGACAGCACCGATGCAAGCCTCCACTGCGTGCCGCACCGATCCGGCGCCGACATGCCGCGCCAGCACATTGGCGGTGCCGGTCGGAATCACCATCGTCGGGATGTCGGCGGCGGCGAGCACCGGAGCGATTGCGCGCAGAGTGCCATCCCCGCCGAGGACGATCACGAGGTCAGCACCCCAGGCGACCAGTGCACGGGCCTGCTCAGCGCCGGCCGATGCACGAGTGGTCGAGATGCTGCGGTACCTGATGTGCTCACGCCTCAGGGTTGGAACGAGCCATGAATACGCACGGCGGCTTCGGGCATGCTTCGGATTGACGACGATCCCGACTCTCAACTGACTGTCTCTCACCTGATCACGTCCTCAGGTGAACGCCGGATGGGTGCTCGCGGCCGCCTCGGCGAGGTCGAAGTCGATGCTCTGCCCTGCGAAGGGCTCGACGATCAGTCGGGGGCCGGTCTTGCGCGGGGAGCGCTTCCACGTTCCACGGGCGCGGGTGCCATCGATGACCGTGTTCTTGAACATGCCGTTGCCGCCGGGAACGACCGCTTTCTCGTGAGCAGGGTCAAGGGTGGGGCTGCGATCCTTGTAGCCGAGGATGATCTCGTCGAACCCTGGGAGCAGGAGGATCTCCTGTGCGCTCGACTCCCATTCGGCAAGGCGATCTTCGAGGTCGGGGGCCTGAAAGAACTCTCGATCATCGATGGTCACGCCGGCGACATCGCCAGCGTCGACGAGGCTCAGAATCGCCTTTCGGATCCCAGTTTTGGGCAGCGCAGTCCACCGTGCGGCGTCATCGATGGTGACCGGCCCGTGGCTGATCACGAACCGGAGCATCCATTCGCGCAGGCCGGCCTCGGTGTCGTGGTGGACCGGCTCCTTGACCCAGTCGGCGGTGAGAACGTAGCGCATGTCGTCCTTGTCTTCGATCATCGGTGCCTGGACGATGATGCCGTGGAGGGCAAGCGTCGTGATGAGGTAGCGTTCGTGGCCGTACTCGTCGCCGGCGTCCAAAGGGGCGAAGGCGTCGAGAAGCTCTTGTCTGGTCAGCGCGCCTCGCGACCGGATCGCGTCCTCTGCCAGCTGCGCAGCGGAGTCGACGATGGCGTCGGTGATGCCGAAGAATTCGCGTCGCTTGGCCACCGCCTTCAAGGTGCGCTGTCCGGTGAGTCCGAGGATCCAGCCGAGGTCCTTGGCTGTCGTCAGGTGGATGGTCCCCCGCTGGGTCCAGGTCCGCACGATCTCTCCGGAGTCGATCGCAGATCGGACAGCATCGAGGTCAGCCTCGGGTTGGTCGTGGCGCAGGCGCAGAGCGATCGAGACCAGGGCACCACCGAGTGCTTGTGCCTGTACGCAGCCCAGATGCTCCACGACTCGGGCGGCCGGAGACAGCGACGACGGTTCGGGCGCAGGCCCGACGAGCCCTTGGGCAATCAGGCGAGCTGCGGAGATCTGTCGCGAGTCCATGATGCAACGATAGTGCAGGGCACTGACACGACGTCCTCAGCCGAGGATGTCGATGAGCCCCGGCACTCGCACTCGTGGCAGGGCACCGGTCCGGGTGAACCGTCCCCAGATGTTGCGCAGCTCGGGGCCGGCGATCGCGGTCTTGTCGCCGTAGTCGAGGAAGCTGTCGTGCCAGACGCTGCCGGGAAACAGCAGAGGCAGGTCACCGGAGTGTGCGGCGTCGAAGAAGCTGCCGTCTCCACGGGAGACGATGAGGAGTCGAGTTCCCTGTCCTCCTGCCATGCGGTGACGGTCGTAGAACTCCTTGGCGGCACGGGTATAGACCGTCGAGGTGATTCCGGAGATCAATGATTCGAGCATCGGCGAGGTCAGGTGCCGGTCGTGGAGCCGTCTGAAGGCAGGGACGAAGCCGGCGAAGAAGGCGATCTCGCGTTCGGTGCGGGTCATGAGGACGTCGTATTTCCGTGCGGCCTCTCGCCACGCTCCATCCGCGTCGGACTTCCCCGGCAGCGGGTAGGCGCCATAGTGGATGCCGAAGCACATGCCTGCGTGGAGCCCACCGACGAGTGCCGCCTTGTGGACTTCCTCTTGAGCTTCGAGGATGTCGTCGATGGATGCGTCGGGGTCGATCTTCCGGGCGACCTTCGCCATGGCCCAGTTCATCGCTTCGGTGCCACCGGCCAACCCCAAGGGTGGTGATGCCAGGATCACGCGGTGAAAGAGGCCATCGGTCGCCTCGGCGATCATGAGGTGGGCGCACGCATCGGCACCGGCACTCTGGCCGGCGATCGTGACGTTGTCGGGGTCTCCCCCGAACGATGCGATGTTGCGTTGGACCCATCGCAACGCGGAGATCTGATCGAGGAGCCCGAGGTTCGAATGTTCGGGTTTGCCTGTCCCCAGGTAGCCCAGCACGCCGAGGCGGTACGTGACGTTGACGACGATGATGCCCTGTTCCTCAACGAGGGTGTGCGGATTGTAGATCTCGGCGTCGCCGGCACCGGCGACGTAGGCACCGCCGTGGATCCAGACGAGGACCGGAAGCTCGCCGTCAGCCTTGGTGGAGTCACGCGGCATCGTCACGCTCACGCGCAGGCAGTCTTCGCTGGTGGGAAGTCCACCGAGCTGATCGAAGGTCATGCCGGCGTTCGGGTCACGTCGAATCTGCGGACTCGCAGGACCCGCCTCGGCGGCGTCGATGAAGTCGACCGCTTGTTCGTCGACGGGTAGTGCGAAGCGCTCTGCCCGGGCGTAGCGGATGCCCCGTGCACGGATCACTTGGCCGTTCTCGTAGGCCCTGATCCGTCCGCACGGGGCGTCGATGTCCCGCCAGGCGTTCATGCGATGGGGTTTATTTGCTGGGTTCGACCGGGGGTTCGGCCGACCAGGGGAAGACGATCCACTGATCGGTGCGCTTCCACACGAAGTCCGGATCGATGATCGATGCGGACTTCGCGTAGATTACGGCGGACCGAGCTTCGGCACCGTGCTCGCGCAGCAGTTCGAGGACGAGGGCCAGCGTCCGTCCGGAGTCAGCGACGTCGTCGACGACGAGAAGTTTCTTGCCCTTGATCGCATCGATGTCGAGCATCGGCGCCAGCAGGATCGGGTCGGGCAGGGTCTCGTGGACGTCGGTGTAGAACTCGACGTTGATGGCGTCGGAGAGCTTGAGGCCGAGTGCGTAGGCAAGGGCTCCGGCAGGGAGCAGGCCGCCGCGGGCGATGGCGATGACGATCTCCGGGTCGTAGTCGGAGTCCGCGATGGTCTGTGCCATGTCCCGAGCCGACTGGCCGAACGTGTCCCAGGTGAGAATCTCTTTGTCGCTGAGATCGGTCGAATCGGCGTGGTATGCCTGGCCCATTGAAGACTCCTTTAGATTGCCCGGTAGTGGCCCGAGCTTCAAGGATACGCGGTCGTCTCGTCAGCGCAGAAACGCTTCGAGGACTTGCGTCTCCTGTGCCACCGTCCCTGTGCGCTCGGGAAGGGACGGGTTCACCCAATACTGCCCGGTGTGGGAGTTGCGGTCGAGGTAGCGGTAGTCGATCAGTTCGCGTCGCAGGCGGGCGAAGTCGGGGTGGAAGCCTTCGAGAATCACGTTGACTTCCTTTTCGCTGTAGGTCTTCTCGGCGTCGAAGGAGGGAAGGATCTCAAGGAGGATGACGACTACGGCTTTGCGCTTGGTGGGGATCGCAGTCAGGGTTCCGTGCGGCATGAAGGCGCGGAGGGTTTTGGCTCTGAAGGCCTGTGTCTTCTGGTCGGGCCGTTGATCGCGGTTGGCCATCAGCGCGGATCGCGCGGAGGTGAAGTTCTCTCCGGTTGCGTCCATGCGTGCACGGACGAGGTTCTTGAAGTTTTTGTTCTTGGTCATGGTGTTCGTTCCTGTTCGACCAAGTCTCCCCCAGCGCGAAACCTGGTCAGGAGTTCACCGCGCCAGGTCCGTCCGAGGATTCTCTCCCCTTCGCCGTGTGGTCAGTGAGCTGGGATCACGACCGAGGCTGGGCGTTGGACGCGCCGAGGCTACCAGTATAGGCAGATTTCGCGCGGTTGTGGCGCGTCAGTCAGCTGTCGAGGGCTTCGAGGTACATCCATCGGCCGGCTCGGCGAACGAACGAAGAGTTCTCTTCGAGAATCTGGTCGCCGAGGTGGTCCCTGAATTTCGCTGTGAAATGCACAGTTCCGGTCTCGTCCGATTCGGTGCCGCCGGTTGTGTCGAGGATCTGGAGGCTGAGCCATTCAGTGTCGTGGTCGAGGCCGATGTCGGCAGGTCTGGTCTTGGCGTGCCAGGTGCGGAAGAGGTGGTTCTCGTCGCCGCGGACGAAGGCGGTGTAGCGGGAGCGCATGAGGGCCTCGGCGGTGGTGGGCCAGATTTCGCCGTCGAGAGCGGGACGGCAGCAGCGGTCGTAGTCGGTGCCAGCGGGCATACCGGAGCAGGGGCAGATCATGTGGCGATGATATCTCGCGGGGTGCTGGGCGGGTGATTACGTGCCAGTATGGGAATTATGAGTTCTGTCTTCTTGTCTGGTGATCCGAAATCCGACGCCCTCCTCGCCGATGACCCGTTCGCTCTGCTTATGGGAATGCTTCTCGATCAGCAGGTCCCGATGGAGGTGGCGTTTGCGGGTCCGGCGAAGCTCGCCGAGCGTTTGGGCAAGCTCGACGTTGTCGAGATCGCTGAGATGAACCCGGATGACTTCCTTGAGAAGTTCTCCATCAAGCCAGCTGTTCATCGTTTCCCGAAGTCGATGGCGACTCGGGTGCAGAAGCTGGCGGCAGAGATTGTTGACGAATATGACGGTGATACTGCCGCAATTTGGACCTCGGGAAATCCGTCTGGCCCAGAGGTGCTCAAGCGCTTGAAGAAGCTTCCAGGATTCGGAGAGCAGAAGGCAAAGATCTTCTTGGCGCTGCTGGGCAAGCAGTTCGATCTTGAGGCTGATGGATGGCGCGAATCCGCTGGTGACTACGGCGCAGACGGCAGTCGTCGGTCGATCGCGGATGTGGTCGATGCGGACACCCTCTTGGAGGTCCGGGCCTTCAAGAAGCAGCAGAAGGCGGCTGCGAAGGCAGCTAAAAAATAGCCGCAGTCACTCGCGGACGGGTTATCCACAGATTCAACTTCGCCTGTTCTCAAAGTAGTAGTTCTCGCATAGTGTAGAGGTTCCGGGCGCCAGACGAGCGTTGGCGCCGGACTTTTGGACCACAGAGGCGTGGAATGAAGACTGGAACCGGAAGACCTTGCAGGCACCCTGTTGTTTTAGCTGCCATATTTGCTGGGACGCTAGTATTTCCGCTTCTGCTGTCTGGATGCGATGATCATTCCCCTGTCGCTGCCCCGACTTCGACGCTTCCTGCCAAGGACTCTTCTACAGACCCGTCTGGCGACCAGTCAACGCCCTCGGTGCCTGAATACAAGACTGATTTGGACCTCAGCGCTGAGGACAAGAAAGCAGTCGAGGGGGCGTTGACAGCGTTCGACGGGTATATCGCGACGATTAATAGAGTCCTTTCGTCCGGGGGTAAGGACGTCGAAGGCGTTACCGCCTACGCCAGCGAGAGCTCTCTTGAATCGCTCAAAAAGAGTGCGGAAGATTTAGAAGAGAGCGGTCAGTATATGGCTGGCACATATGACTACTACCAAGTCCGAGTCCAAGCGATCAATTTGAATTCCGACAACACAGTTGGGGACTCAGTCATAGTCATATATTGCACTCACGATTCAGACCGAGCAGTAGTTGAACTCGGCGCTCCGCTTCCATCTCAAACACCGCGAAGTTTGACGATGAAACACACCGCAACCAAGCAAGGTGACGACTGGAAGATATCGAATCAGGAGCTGTGGAGTAAAGAGTGCGAATAGCTAAGGGCCTTTTCGCTATCGCCTTGGCCGTTATATCTGGTCTGATTTTCGGGCCGATGCCGGTCCTTGCGACAAATAGTCCTGGCTGCGACTCGCTGCAAGAACGTAATTGCAGTGTGGTAAAACCACCAGCCCCACCCCGCCCGCCTGCGCCTGCGCCGGGAGGCGGCAGTGGCGGTTCTGATGGCGGCGGTGGTGGTGGTGGCTCAGGCGGCGGTGGCACAGGCGGTTCTGGGGGCGGCTCCGGCGGCGGATCCGGCGGAGGCTCCGGTGGTGGCGGCCAGCCTGATTGTGTATTGGAAGAAGTCGGCCACATCTGTGCCGACCTACCCGGGCCTGGCCCCGGTGGTGGTGGCGGAGGAGGCGGTGGCGGTGCACCCGCACGCCCTCAACCGCCTACCCACATTCCCGAATCCCAATTCCAGACCTTCGACATACCGGCACCAACCATTCATGCCTGGCCCAAAGACTGGGCAGTCATCGGCAAACCTGCAGCCTTTTGGACCGACGCAGAAGTTAGCTACATCGACATGACCCTCCTGACCTACGCCGTCACCGTGAAAGTCACGCCTGAGAAATTCAATTGGGACTTCGGCGACAACACCGGCGGGACCACTGAGAAGCCGGGCTCCAAACCACGCCCCGGCGACACACCCCAGGTCGGCCACGACTACCAGAAGACCGGGGCCAAAACAGTTGGCATGACCGCAACCTTCAGCGGGCAATTCTCCGTAGATGGTGGACCCTGGCTGCCGATTGATGGATTCGCACACGTTGCGAGCAACGAAATCTCGATCGACGTCTACCGATTCCATCGATATCTCGTCGACGAGGACTGCTATATGAACCCGAACGGTCCGGACTGCAACTGAGCCTCAGCTTGTGTCCTGGCCAGAATCCCCATCGACATTCTCGTCATCGTCAGCGCTCAGCGGATACAGCTTTCGCATCATCTCCGCGACCTCCTCATCCGAGGCCGTCGCCATTCGACGCGGCGGACCGAAGCTCGCCAGCTTCTCTTCCATCGACACCACATCACGGTCGGGCGGCCACTCCTTTGCCGTCCCGATCAGCGGATCATCATCGGGATCAGGACCTGGCGCGCAAGGACCGTAATCGTTGGGCACTCCGAAATCGAAGTTCGAGTATCGAGATATGGGCTCAGATACCTTCTTGCTGAAGATCTTCTTCCAATCCGGCGGGTTCGGACCCCATCGCCGGTGACGCATCCGTTTTAGAAGCGGTGGGGTGACATCCGTATAGGTCTTTCCACTGGGAGTCGTCACCGTCAACCCATGAGCACTGACCTCGTGCTTCCACCCGGGATGCTCCTTTGCGAAGTTGCAGGACGCACACAGCCCCGAACCGTTCTCCCACGTCGTCGCTCCCCCATCGGCATGCGCATTGACATGATCCACATGCTTGATCGGCGCATCACACCATGGAGTCCGACAGACATCGTCACGAAACACCACCATGCGACGCAGATTCCCGGTGAACTTCCGCCCTCGCGTCTCCGTCGCCACGAGCTGCCCGTTCTTCGCAGCAGTGAACATGCGCCGGATGAACACATCCGCATTGTTGGCCGCCACGAAATTGCGGGTCGTCTTCGACGGCATGGGCCCCATACCCGGAATCCACGCCGGAACCTTTCCGTCCGAGAACAGAGAGTTGGCATCAATGAGCACGTGCAGCTGCGTCGGCACCGCCTCGGCAGACTTCTGTCCCGTCAGTCGCACGACCAACGTATCCGCCATGATCTGATTCGGGCTGCGGCTCTCCGACTGACCGCCGGCGACAGTCGCCTCAACACAGGCTTTGAGCCCTTCGAACGCAGCGACAGCCTGTTGGATCGGGACCTTCGCAGTCAGACGCCCCATGCCATCGCGCAGCGGGGTCTAAGTCACACGACGGCCGGCTGTCGCCTTCTTCACTCGCTCGTCAGCATCGTTGCCGCTGAGTTCGATGGCCAGTGCCCGTGCCTCCGAGCGCAGACTCCTCATCCCGGCAGAAGGCAGGCTCTCACTGATGCGAGTATCGACACGAGTTCTGTCACGATCAGGAAGGCCTTCGGTCTCATCGACGACGACGCGCGCCTTGTCCTCAGAGATCACGCCCCTCGACAGGGCAGAGAACGTGTCCGGCAACGCCGTAGTCAGCGCCTTGGCGGTCCGCAGGAACGTTCTTCCCGACGCTGGCGACACCTTCTTCGCAAAACCGATCTCATCACCGACGCGAAGACCACGTTTGCGCACCGGAACACGGTTGCGCAGGTCACGGCTCATCCGCTTCGACGCAAAGTTCACAGCTTCTCGAGCCTGAGCAGCGGCAAGAGCGCCTTTGAGCTCTTCGAAAGCAGTGATCCGGTCGAGACTCTCAATCTCGCTGCCAGCTGGGGAGAAACTGCGTAGCATCACTGCGAGCCGATCGATCTCGGCTCCTAGATCCGAACCCTCCGTTGGGTTCGCAGCTGGCTGCGTGTCCATGTAATCACGGTACCTGCAGGCACTGACACGAGAATTCTCTCAGCGTCAATCAGACCAAACCTCGAGGTCAGCTCGCCACCTTCGGCTTCGGCCTCTCAAAGAACAGCACAGCGACGAACCCGATCAGCACGAGCGCCGCAGGCACCCACAACGACTGCCCCATGGCATGCGCGAATCCGGTCGCGATCGCTTCGGGCATCTGCCCAGTCGCAGCGGAACCAGCTCCCGCCTCGGCGCCGGACATCCCGCTGGAATCACCGATGTTCGCAGCCAGACGCGACTCCATCGCCACGGCGATCGCCGCACTGCCGAGCACCGCACCGACCTGGCGAACCGTGTTGTAGACCCCGGAGCCGGCTCCGGCGTAGTGGAGAGGGAGGTTGCGGGTCGCGGTCGAACTGATCGGCGCCCACATGAACCCGTTGGCCACACCGAGCAGCAGGACAGGGGGCATCACCAGCCACGGCGAGGTGTCGGCCTCGAGCAGCGAACCCAGCCAGAACAGCGCGATTGAGAACGCGCCCAGGCCGATTCCGGCCAGCACACGCGGGTTGCCGCTGTCCACCAATTTGCCGACGAAAGGCGCCAGGACTCCGGACAGCACCGCCATCGGAGCCAGCAGCAGCGCGGACTGGGTGGGCGAATAGCCCAGCACATTCTGCGCCCACAACATCAGTGGGAACATCATCGCGGTGATCGCAAAGCCGACCGTCGTCATCGCGATGGACGCCAACGAGAAATTGCGGTCGCGGAAGATCGAGAGCGGAACCAGCACCTCGGCGCGGGTGAACCGCTGCCACAGCACGAACGCGATCAGGAAGAGGACACCGGCACCGATGACGAACGGCACCGTGACCGGCCCGATCAGCGCTCCCCATTTGACCCCATGCGCCTGCTGGATTCCGTAGACGACGAGGAACATACCGCACGCCGACAGCACAACACCCAACCAGTCGAAGCTGTGGCTGTGCGTCTCCAACCTCGGCACCAGCCACCACGCCATGAACAGTGCGACGATGCCGACGGGAACGTTGACGAAGAAGATCCACTCCCACCCGAAGCCGTCAACGAGGAGGCCTCCGGCAATGGGTCCGACGAGGGTTGCGATACCCGCCACGGCTCCCCACATTCCCATCGCCGCACCGCGCCGATCCGACGGGAAGATCCGAGTGATCACAGCCATCGTCTGCGGCGTCATCGCTGCCGCACCGAGACCCTGGACGACGCGGGCAATGATGAGCGCTTCCACTGTCATCGTCAGACCGCACCACAATGAGGCGAGGGTGAAGATGACGAGCCCGACCATATAGACGCGCTTGGGCCCAAATTTATCGCCGAGCCGACCCGTGATGAGCAGCGGCACGACATAGGCGAGCAGATACGCCGAGGTGACCCAGACGACCGCGTTGATATCGGCATTCAGCGAGGTCATGATGTCGGGCATCGCCACCGTGACGATGGTCGAGTCGACGAGGATCATGAAGAAGCCGATGCACAGCGCCCAGAGCGCGCGCCAGGGATTGGCCGGAAGTTGGGTTTGAGAAGTCACCGACCTATCTTTGCCCCATCACCCACCATGGTCAACTTCTACGCCGACAGCGCAGACCGACGATCGCGCGCCTCCACAAAGAACCTGGAACAATGGCCTCATGGTGTGCCGAATTCCCGAGCTGCTAGCCGGCTCTCATTGGCCGATCGTCATTATCGGCGCAGGTCAGGCCGGTCTGTCGGCGGCACATTATCTGTGGCGTGATGGCCTGGTGGCGGGCAAGGACTTCATCGTCCTCGACGCTGGGCGTGGTCCCGGAGGGGCATGGCGCGAACGCTGGGACTCCCTGACGCTGGGGACGACGAACCATGTCGCCGACCTGCCCGGTTTCCCACTGGGCACACCGGATCCCACCACCCCCGCCTCGGCGGTGGTCTCCGACTACTATTCCCGCTTCGAACGCGAACTCGAACTCTGCGTCGTCCGCCCCGCCGAGGTTGTCCGGGTGAGATCTGAAACGCCGGGTACCGGTGCCCTGCAGTTCATCGCCGATGTCGACGACGAGCGTGTTCACTTCACGGCCGGATACCTCATCAACGCCACCGGGACGTGGACCCACCCGTACGTGCCGTTCGTGCCGGGAATCGCCGAGTTCGAGGGACGACAGCTGCACACGGCGAACTTCCGTGATGTCGAGGACTTCCGCGACCTGCGCACGGTGGTCGTCGGCGGCGGCATCTCGGCAACGCAGTTTCTCCTCCAGCTCGCCGAGGTGACCGACACTGTGTGGGCCACTCGCCGTCCTCCGAACTTCACGTCCCGAGAGTTCGACGGCAAGTGGGGCCTCGAAGTCGAACGGGCCGTGCGCTCCCGCACCCTAGCCGGACTCGCGCCGGCCAGCGTCGTGCGCACGACGGGGCTGCCGATCCGCAGGGAATTCCGTGACGGCGTCGATGACGGGGTCCTGGTCTCGCGTGGCATGTTCGATGAGATCGTGCCCAATGGTGTCCACTTCCCCGGCCATGACGCCGAGGCGGTTGCCACGTCAGAAGGTCTCGGCCCGTCGGCGAGCGACCACCTGGCCGTACCGGAATCGTGGCAACCCTTCGCAGCAGAACGCGTTGAAGAGGTCGACGTGATCTTCTGGAACACCGGCTTCCGTGCAGCACTCAACCATCTCGCTCCCCTGCATCTGCGCACCCCAGACGGCGGTATCGCGATGGAGACCGAGGTCTCGGTCAAGGACGATCACCGAGTCTTCCTGGTCGGATACGGTTCAGCGAGCTCGACGGTCGGTGCCACTCGCGCAGGTCGGATCGCAGCCCGGGAGCTGCTCAAACGCATCGACGGCCGGGGGCAACGCTAGTCGACCTACGAGAAGGCGGGTGGCTCGAGCTCCTGATCTGCGATATGCACGGTCGGCAGCATCTGTTCGTATCTGTCTGCAGTCGCTTCGTCGCCGGACTTCGTGCTCATCTCGACAGTCGCCTTGTACAGTCGCCCGTTGTCCTTGATTCCCACGACGGCGCCGTAGATCACGGTCTCGCTGTGCTCGATCGCGCGCATCTCGGTCGGCGCCAGGGTGCCGTGGAACGTCCAGTAGGTTCCACCGGACAGGGTGCCCATGTGCTCAGCCTGATTCGTCGAACCTGGCTCGGCGAAGGTGTACTTTCGCGACTTGTCCACGATCTCCTGCGCAGTGTCGTCCCGGCTCTCATTGCAGTTGACGGTTATGATGGCGTCGTCATCGCGGGTGAAGAGCTGGTATCCGTCGAAGGCAGTCTCGTCGTTCCATTCAGGGTCCATCGCCAGTTCCACTGCGACCGGACACTCCGCACCGAGGTTCACGGACACCGTCGATATCCCCTCGGGAATGCTCGAGCCCGTGGAGGTCGGCGCGGCACTCGAACCTTCGCCGACTCCAATCTTGACCGGTGCGGCGTCGCCGTCTGAGGTGCTCAGCTTCAGAGCCGAGCATCCGCCCAGCGCAAGACTGAGCATCAGCACACCAGCCGACAATGCTCTGCGGTCCATGGGTCTGCTTTCAGTGGAAGTACCGTGCCTGTGCGGCGGATCATTCACATCGTACCCATTTCTGCTCTGGCCCCAGCGTCGAGAGGAGCATAGCCTGGGGTCATGACTGAGCTCCCGCTCTTCGATGACGCTGACGTCACCCGCCTCCTGTGCATCGTCGCCCACCCCGACGACATGGAATACGGCGCCTCTGCGGCCGTAGCCAAATGGACCGATCAGGGAAAGGAGGTGTCGTATCTTCTGCTCACCCGCGGTGAAGCGGGGATCCGGGACATGCACCCCGACGAGGTCGCTCCCCTGCGCGAGGGCGAACAGCGAAAGGCATGCACGATCGTCGGTGTCGACGACTTGGAGATCCTCGGATTTCCCGACGGGCTCCTCGAACCGGGCATCGAGCTGCGACATGCGATCGCGAAGAAAATCCGTGAGTTCAAGCCGGATGCGGTGATGGTCTCGAACTGGGAGCTCAAGTCGCCGTGGGGACTCAACCACATCGATCACCGCGCCGCCGGAATCGCCACGGTCGATGCCATCAGAGATGCTGACAACCCGTGGCTCTTCACCGACCTTGCAGACGACGGTTTGGAGGCGTGGAAGGCTGACCGACTTCTGATCACCGGCGCAGACGCCACACATGCTGTGGAGCTGGAGAGAGCTCATGTGGACCGGGCTGTGGCCTCACTCGAAGCACACACCGTGTACCTCGAGGCGCTGTCTGACCATCCGGCGCCCTCGGACATGATCCCCGGAATCACCTCGGAAGCCGGAACACGGGCAGGCGTAGATTACGCGCTGCCCGTGCAGGTGTTCGACATGTAGCGCAGAATCAGCTGCTGAGCGCTGCCACCGCTGCGTCATAGTTCGGTTCGGTGCCGATCTCGTCGACGAGCTGCGAGTGGATGACGCTGCCCTTCTCATCGAGGACGACGACCGAGCGGGCCAGCAGGCCGGCCAAAGGTCCGTCGATCATGGTGACTCCGAATTCCTTGCCGAAGGCACTGCGGAACCCGGATGCGGCGACGACGTTCTCGATGCCCTCGGCACCGCAGAAACGTCCCTGCGCGAACGGCAGGTCGTTGGACACGCACAGGACCGTGGTGTTGTCGAGGCTCGCAGCGAGCTCGTTGAACTTGCGCACCGAGGCGGCGCAGATTCCCGTGTCGACGCTTGGGAAGATGTTGAGGACGACCCGCTTGCCGGACGCGTCCTGCGAGGTCACCTCGCCCAGGTCGGTGCCGACGAGGGTGAATGCCGGTGCCTGCTCGCCCTTGGCGGGGAGGTCTCCGACAGTCTTGACCGGGGTGCCCTGAAATGCTGTTGTCGCCATGTTTAGCCTTCTCCTTCGTCAGTCAATGCTGCTGTCGTCTCCCACTCTACGTGAGACATCTGACACGGGTTCGTCTGTTCAGCTGCGACGGCGTCGCGCGAAATACACGAGGCCTGCTCCGAGAGCGATGATCGCTGCAGCCGCAACGATCGTCGTCGCCAGTTCCACTCCTGTGCGCGGGAGATCGCCACCGCCTGAGGCGTTGTCGTCGTCGCCTGCGCCATCTGCCGAGGCTGAACTGCCGTTGGCCTGGTCTCCACCGTTGGCTTGGTCTCCACCGTTGGAACCGCTCGCACTGTCCGAACCGTTCGCCGAGGTGGTTCCGTCGTCTGCGCCGGACGTGGCGTTCGCCTCGGCGTTGGCGGTGTCGTCTCCACCGTCAGCGTTCGCCTCGGCGCCATCTGAGTCGGCGGTTCCTTCCGCATCGTCGTCGCCCGAGTCCTGCGTACTCGTCACGACCTGCCAGTTCTCGTCGGAGAAGTCCTTCGGGTCGACGACTTTGTTGTCCTGAACCCAATCGATGAGTGCCTGACGGACCTCGACCTGCTCGTTGTAGACCTCTTTGAGATCTCCGACCGGATAGTCGCCTCCGCCGGACTGACGATAGTTGTTGATCGCGAGGACGAACTTGTCGTCGTCAGCGACCTTCTTCCCATCGGCGCCCTTGAGATTCTCGATCCGCTCGCCCACGGGCTTGGAGACGTTGATGTCGTAGTCGACCCCGGACAGAGCGTCGAAGTTGTAGTCAGGGATCGGACGGTCGAGGGCCTCATCGATGGCGTTGGTGCCCGTCGCGGGGTCGAAGTCCGCTCCTTCCTCGGTCTGCTTGAAGTAGCGTGCCGAGTACTCAAGGTAGTCACGCAGCTGAGAGCCGTTGATTGCGACACCGCCCAAGGTGTTATCGAAGACGTAGAGTCCGGCGACGTCGCGGATCGTGATGTCGCCAGCCGGGAATTCGGCCGTGCGGCTGAAAGGAGAGGCCTGCGACAGGACGGGAAGATCCTTGTATTCGGTGTCGTCCAATGCGGATTCGACCGTCTGAGTCTGGACCTTCGAGATGAAGTCGAGGATCGGAGTGTCCTCGTAGTACGAGGTCGATGCGCTCAGCGTCTCGGTCACCGACCCGATCTTCGTATTCACATAGTCGATGGTCTTCTTATGCTGAGAATCGACGAGGTCGGTGATCTCCGGGTCCTCAGCGACATCGCCCTGAGTGGCCAACGGCGTCGCAGTCGGGTCGGCGCTGCCCCAGTCGATGTTCATCGTGTCGAGGTTGATCGGCAGGTCGACCTCGGAGACCGAACGCGCCCAGTAGTTGGGCTGGGTGATGAGTGCCTTCGTCCCGTCGTCGCGGGTCACGACCTGGCTCGGTTCGTTCTGGTGCGTGTGACCGGCGACGAGGACGTCGACACCGGGCACCTTCGCCACGGACGTGCTCACGTTCTCCTGCAGCTTCGACGGATCCCAGGTCTGACCGGCGGGGTCCTTGCCGGAGTGGGAGAGCACGACGACGACGTCGGCGCCTTCTGCCTTCATCTTGGGCACATATTTCTTCGCAGTTTCGACGGGGTCATCGAAGTGGACCTTGCCGGAGAGGTTGTTCTTATCCCAGATACGGCTGCCCGGTGTGGTCACGGCCAGCACGCCGATGGTGATCTGCTGACCGGAGACTGTCTTCTTGACCATGGTGTAGGGATCGAGATGGCTCTGACCTCCATCGTCATCGATGACGTTGGCGCCGAGGAGAGGAAAATCGACCTGATCCTTGTACTCGGCGAGCAGATCAAGCCCGTAGTTGAATTCGTGGTTCCCCACAACCTGCGCGTCATAGCCCAATGCGTTGTACGTCTTGGCCAGCGGGTGCGTTTCGCCGGTGTCGGTGATGGGCTCCTGCTTCGCGTAGTAGTACGTCAGCGGATTGCCTTGAATCGTGTCGCCGTTGTCGACGAGGAGCACCGAATCCGCCGCTTTCTCCTTGCGCACGCCTTTGATCAGCGTGGAGGCGCGAGACATCCCGAGCTCCTCGCCCTTCGGGTACGGCGCATTGGCGAAGTAGTCCCAGTTGAGGACGTGCCCGTGCACGTCGGTGGTGGCGAGAAGGGTGAGCTCCCCCGATTCTGCGGTCGGTGCGGCCGAAGCCGAAACCGGGCCGGCGACGATGAGGGTCAGTGCCAAAGTGGACGAAGCGACGGTTCGTAAACGCATGAGACTCCAGTGTGATGCGGACGTAGAACAATCACTCTAATGCGAAAACCCCGAAGTCTGAGCAAATCCTGGGCAAAACTTTCACAAACTCTGTTGTCACTATTTCGACCCCGGCCGGAACCCGGCGACTGGTCAGTCGCCGATCGAACCGTCGATGCTCTCACGGATGAGGTCGGCGTGGCCCACATGCCGGGCATATTCTTCGATCATATGGATGAGGATCCAGCGAACATTGAAATGCTCGCCGTCTCTGTGCTCACGAACAGTCTTCTGGTCAAGGTCGTCGACGCCGGCGAGGATGCGCCGCGATCGATCACACGCCTCCTCGTGGAGCTCGAGGAGGTATTCGGGTGTGTCTTCGGCCGCGCTGTCGAAGTCCCAATCCGGTTCGGCCTTCCAGTCCACGGACGACCACGGCGTCGGCAGTTCGCGGCCCAGGAGGTCCTCGACGAACCATGTGTCCTCGACCAAGCTCAGGTGCTTGATGATCCCGCCCAGCGTCAGCGTCGATGCGGCGACTGTGCGGTTAAGTTCGGCGTTCGTCAGCCCGTGGACCTTTCGGCGCATGACCTGCCGGTAGTACTCGAGGAAGTCCTCGAGCCCTTGGCGCTCGGTGGGTTCGTCGCGTGGATCCGTCAATGGAAGCCTCATGACGATGATTCTGCCTCATCGCCTAGCTTTCGGCGGCCGATGTCGAAGACATTTCCCTCAGGATCTTTCAGCGTCGTCCATTCGACGCCGAATTCGTCGAACGACGCGACTTTCTCCGCTCCCAACGACACAGCCCGCTCGACATCCCCGGGATAGCCGGGATCGTCGAGGTCGATGTGCAGCGGATTCTTGCTGTCGGCGCGGTCATCTACTTTGAGAAAGAGCATCCCCGGGGTCGGTGAGTCAGCATTGTGCACTCCCCCGATACTGGCGACGAATTCGTTCGCACCCTCATCGAGTTCGGCACCGAGCAGATCGGCCCAGAAGATCGACTGCACTGCGACGTCTTTGCAGTCGAATGTGATGCTCAGAGAGGAGAGGGACACCATGGGCGCTGATCCTTTCGCCGTGACCGTGAAGTCGGAGGGACTGTCGTGACTTCACACCCTAGCCGCTGCCGCGGACACGACCCCGCGCACGACGTCACACGATGACGGCTCAGCCTCGCGGCTGACGTGCCAGCTGTCGGGACTGCGCGACGAGGCGACCGCTCGAGTCCCACAGTTCGCAGTCCTCTTCGAACATGCCGCCGGCGATGTTGCGGGTGTACAGCTTCACCGCGATCCAGCCCGGTGCGGGAATCGCCCGGAGGTGAGTCGTGAGCTCCATCGTCGGTGCCCAGCCGAACCGGCCCACATCGAACATCACCGGCGGCAAGGCGTCGAGAAACGCGAGCAGCGAGATCGGATCCGGCTCAGCACCGTCGGCCAGACGGATCCATCCCTGCAGGAGTCCGCGGCCGCTGGGTTTGCCCATGGCGAAACCCGCAGTGTCGGGGTCGATGCGCATGTCGTAGCGCTTCACGATCGGCGCGGACTCCACAAAGCCTCCGGGCGCCTCGGCGACGTCCACGCAGTGTTCGGGATCCGGAAGCTCAGGTGGTGTTGCTGAGGTAGCGACATCGTCGGGAAGCGCGCCGAGGTTGCCCATCGTTGCCAGCGATGTGGTCTTGGGCGAGCCGTTCTGGGTCAAGTCAAGGGCGAAGGTCGCGCTGGATTTGCCTGCACGGATCAGCCTCGTGGTGATATCTGCAGGACCTGCTTCGCCGGGTCCGAGATAGTACGTCGAGACCACCAGCGGGTCTGGGGCCTTCGGGCTGTTAGCCCGCAGAGCCTGCGCCGCGACGCCGAGCAGATAGCCGCCGTTGATGGCACCTGCCACTTTCCACTCGGCGCCGAGTTCGGCGGTGAAAGACGTGTCTGATTGGCGCTTGACGGCGGTAGCGATGTCGAATTCGCTCAGGTTCGATGGGCTCATGTGGCTCACATTACCAACTACTGAACGGTCGTACGATCAGTGCTGGTGATTCGTCTGCCGCTCATTGCCCCGACGATAGTTCCCCGTCGCTCGCGCGAGCAGCTGCTGATCGGCTTCATCGCTGCGACCGAGCTTCGGTATCAGCGCTGCAGCCTTCTTCCCGCCGAGCTCCATCACTGTGCGGCCGCCGCGGCCGATGATGAGCATTCCGGACTTGGTGATGCGGTAGTCGAACGGATCCTCGTCGATGCTCAACGTCGCCACTCCCCTGTAGGTACGCCATTACTGTTGACCACATGAGCATATCTCTGATCCGAGTCGATCCCGAGGCGAACGATCGCCGTGCACTCATCGAGTTCTTCACTCACAACGAGTTCCCCTTCCACGCCTATGCGCGACGGAGAACGGCGGCGGAGGTCTCCGAGCTCATCGACTCGGGCGCCTTCGACGGTGAGGACCGCCGCTCCTATTGGCTTGACCATGACGGACTGGGGCGAATCGGCCTCATCCGCCTCGAGGATCTCTGTGACGACACTCCGATGTTCGACCTGCGCCTGGCGGAGTCGTCTCGTGGTCGCGGATTGGGTGCCGAATGCCTGCGTGCTGCCACTGACCACCTGTTCACAACTCTCGAGGCGGATCGGTTCGAGGGTCAGACCCGTGCCGACAATCTGGCCATGCGGTCGATCTTCGTCCGCACAGGCTGGACCAAGGAAGCCCACTATCGCAGAGCCTGGCCAGTGGAGGGCAGGGAACCTCAGGACACAGTCGTCTACGCGATATTGCGCGAAGAGTGGGAGTCGGGAAAGGTTCGAGGCCTGCAGTGGCACGACCGACCGCAGTTCGCGCCTGAAAACTCCAGCGACGTGGCGTTCGAGTCGAACGCAGTGCCGACAGTCGACGAACTCACAGCGCTGTATCAATCGGTGGGGTGGTCCGCCTACACGCGAGACCCGGCATCCCTGCACGTCAGCGTGATGGCCTCAGCGCATGTCGTCACCGCTCTTCACGATGGCGAAGTGGTCGGCTTGGCGCGCGTGATCAGCGATTTCGGTTCGATCGTCTATCTCCAAGATGTCCTCGTCCACCCTGACCACCAGCGCCGAGGTATCGGCCGGCTCCTCGTGGAACGTGTCCTTTGCCCGTTCTCCGAGGTTCGCCAGACTGTTCTGCTCACGGATGCCGATCCTGCGCTGACGGCGTTCTATGTGTCGTTGGGATTCCATGAGGTTTCCGGGTCACTGCAATCCGATGTGCGAGCGTTCATGCAGAACTGACAAGAGCACCCCCGGTCAGAAGACCGGGGGTGCTCTTGCGAACTCTCAGACGATCAGTAAGTGATCGTGCGAGCTATATTCAGTTCTTCTTGCGACGCATGGTCAGAACAACTGCTGCTCCGCCGATGACGAGCAGACCTGCTCCGGCTGCGAGGCCGGTCAGTTCGGTACCGGTGCGAGGCAGATCAGATCCGCCGTCACCACCGTCGCCGTTGTCGCCGCCACCGTTACCGTCTTCGTCAGCAACAACCTTGAACGAGCCGGTCAGAGCCTTCTCGTCATCGGTATCGTTGGCGCCGGTGACGCTCACGTCGTAGTTTCCGAGGTAGGCCTCGGGGTTCGACGCACTGGTGCCGTAGATCGCGAACGCGGCAACGCCGTCCTTCTTCGCGGTCTGCTTAAGGGTGATGCCCTCAACGTTCTTCGGTCCCGAAGCAATCTTGAGGGTGACTTTCTCGCCCTCGTCGAAGCCCTTGACCGTGATCGTCACAGCCTTGTCCTTCTTGACGAAGTCAGAGGCAACGATCTCCTTGGGATCAATCGAGATTTCGCGCTTGACCGGGGCAGGAGTCTCGGTCTTCTCCTTCTTGACCGTCACCGTGAAGTCGGTGTCCCTAGATTCCTGACCATCGACAACTGCCACTGCGGAGTAATCGTACTTACCCTCAGCTTTGGGGCCTTCGAGCTTGAAATCGCCGTTTTTGTCGGCCTTGACTGTCTTGGAATCGGCCTTGGCTGCCTGAGCACCCGAGGCGGGCTCCCACTTGACCTTGACGTCAGAACCTGGTGCGGCCGTGCCCTTCACATCACCATTCGGTTTGATGGTCTGGTCATCAACACCGGGCGCCTTAGGAGCCTTAGGGGTCTCGTCACTCGGCTCATTGATATTGAAATCGATACCCGACTTCTGGAGAGAGTAGTCGAGGTCGGCGACCCAGGTGAACGACGTCTTCTTATCCAGATCTCCACCACCGGAAATCACGCCGACTGCGGTTGTACCCTGGTACACGCCACCGCCGGAGTCACCCGGAGCGGAGAACGGCTTGGCGATCGGTGCGGTAACAGCGAAGCCGTGTACCCAGCGACCGCTGACAACCTGCCACTTGTATTTCGCGTATTTCTTCGACACCGTTCCACTCGTCACACCTGTCGTGCGTCCCGACTTGTGGATTGTGCTGCCGACCTTCTCTTTGCCGACTGATGTGATCTTCGAAGTGGAAGCTGCAAGATCGTTGCCTTTAGCAGTCTTCCAGTCGGTCACACCCTTCTTATTCGTGTAGTTATCGGCGTTGACCTTGATGACAGCGAAATCAATGTCGGTTGACTTCGGCTGAGAGGTCTTGTCACCCTTAGGAACAAGTGTTCCACCGAAGTTATTGAAGCCCCATTTGCCGATCACGCCATCGCCAGAAGGCTTGAAGCCCTCGCCACCCACTGCCGGAGCGGTCGACGGCTGCTCAGTCTGAGAAACCTTCGTGCTGCCTTCGAACTTATTGGTCTTCATGTTGATGATCTTGGCGCAGTGACCCGCGGTGAGGACGATTGGGTTGCCATCGCCATCCCAACCGGAGAAACCGGTCGAGCATGCTCCGCCGCTCTTGCCTGCGCCCACCAAATAGCCGGCGCCCCCGACGAGGTCGTTGCTCGCCTGCGCCTTGACTTCGTCAACGCCTGTTTCGACAACGACGTTGTCGTACTTCTTCTCAAGGTCCTTGATTTCCGAGGTCTTCTTCTCGACACCGAGGTAAAGCTTTCCGCCCTCTTCGCCGTAGGCATTCACGCCGCCGACGTCGGACAGTGCTTTCTGAACCTGCGCGTCGCTCTGCACGTTCAGAGCCTTGGGAGCCTGCTCAGTTTCGGCAGCCTGCTTGGTTTCAGCGGGCGCCTGGTCGGCCGCCATGGCCGGCGAGGCAGCGAATGCGCCGCCGAGGCCCAGTGCCGCAGCTGCGGTCAGAGCCAGCGAGCTCTGGAGGAGTTTCCTCTTCATACGTCAATGTCTCTCTTCGAGAACTTGCAAAATCACAAGTTGGTGTCGTTGGTCACGATAAGGTTACGGGCTGCACTCAGCGACTACCAAGAAAGTATCGCCAAAACTGTGAACTGAATGAACGAAACTACACGAGCCCTTGCCTAATCAGACAAGGGCCCTTCCTGCAGTCGAACGCGCCAGAACACACGAGTGCCCCTGGCCATCAGGCCAGGGGCACTCGTTGAAACCTCTCAGACGATCACATCATGAGCGCGTGAGCTAAGTTCAGTTGTTCTTGTTGCGACGCAGCGTCAGAACGACTGCAGCTCCACCGACAAGCAGCAGACCGCCACCGGCAGCAAGGCCGGTCAGCTCAGCACCGGTACGAGGCAGATCAGATCCACCGTCACCATTGTCGCCGTCATCCTTGCCGTTGTCGCCATCATCGCTTCCGCCGCCGTTGCCGTCTTCGTCAGCAACAACCTTGAACGAGCCGGTCAGAGCCTTCTCATCATCGGTGTCGTTGTCTCCGGTGACATTCACGTCGTAGTTTCCGAGGTAGACCGAAGGATCTGAATCGCTCGTGCCGTAGATCGAGAACGCTGCGACACCGTCTTTGTTGGCGGTCTCGTCCAGGGTGATGCCCTTGACGTTCTTTGGACCCGAAGCAACCTTGAGCGAAACCTTCTCGCCCTCGTCGAAGCCCTTGACCGTGATCGTCACGCCCTTGTCCTTCTTGACGAAGTCAGAGGAGGCGATCTCCTTGGGGTCGACGTTGATCGAACGCTTGACAGGAGCAGGAGTCTCGGACTCGTCCTTCTCGACGGTCACGTCGAACTTGGCCGTCTTCGACTTCTGACCGTCGACCGTGGCTGTAGCCGAGAAGGTGTAGTCGCCTTCAGCCTTCGGGCCCTCAACCGTGAACTTGCCGTTCTTGTCGGCATCTACAGTCTCAGATCCGTCTTTCGCGGCCTGCGCGCCCTTAGCGGCTTCCCACTTGACCTCGACCTTGGCGCCAGCCTCGGCCTTACCGGTGATGTCACCCTTGGGCTCGACGGTCTGGTCTTCGACCTTCGGAGCGGCAGGAGCCTCCGGGGTCTCGTCGGCCGGGTCGGTTACATGGAAGTCCGTGCCCGACTCTTCGAGCGAGTGATCCAGGTCAGCGACCCAGGTGAACGAAGTGTTCGCGTCCAGATCTCCACCACCGGAGATGACACCGACTGCGGTCGAGCCCTGGAAGACGCCGCCGCCCGAGTCACCGGGCTGCGAGAAGGGCTTGTCGATAGGAGCAGTGACACCGAAGCCGTGGACCCAGCGTCCGCCGACGTTCTGGTAGTCGAAGTCGTACTCCGAGCGAGGCAGAACCTCACCCTCGGTCAGACCGGTCGTGCGACCGGACTTCTCGATGGAACCGGACTTGTGCGCTCCGACTTCCTTGATGTCAGAGGTGGACGTCGAGAGATCCTCGGAGTCCGCGCTCTTCCAATCGGTCACGCCGTTCTTGGACTGGTACTTGTCCTTGTCGACGTTGATGACAGCGAAGTCGATGTCGCTGGCCTTCGGCTCAGCCCACTTGTCCTGGTCATTTCCCTCGAGCAGATCTCCACCGAAGTTGTGGAAGCCCCACTTGCCGATGACGCCGTTGCCCGACTTCTTGAAGCCTTCTCCGCCATTGGCAGGAGCAGTCGACGGCTGTTCGGTCTCATTGACCGTGGAGTCGCCTTCGAACTTGTTCGTGTCTTCGTTGATGATCTTCGAGCAGTGACCTGCGGTCAGAACGATCGGGTTGCCGTCGCCGTCCCAGCCTGAGAACCCGGTCGAGCAGGCTCCGGCACCCTCACCGGCACCGACGAGGTAGCCGGCACCGCCGACGAGGTCATTCTTCGCATAGGGGTCAAGTTCCTTGACGCCTTCGGTGACCTTGATGTTGTCGTACTTCTTCTCAAGATTCTTGACCTCAGAGGTCTTCTTAGCCACGCCGAGGTGGAGCTTTCCACCTTCGGATCCGTAGGCATTGACGCCGTCGACATCGGAGAGCGCCTTCTGGACCTGCTTTTCGTTCTGCACATCCAGCTTCTGCGGGCCGTTGTCGGCCATCGCAGGGGATGCAACGAAAGCGCTGCCCAGGCTGAGAGCCGCAACGGCGCTCAGGGCCAGCGAACTCTGCACGAGTTTCTTCTGCATACTGTTAGATTCCCTTGATCGGATTCACTGTCGTGATTGCCTGCCTCGACGCCGACCAACATGTCGTAGGACACATCTGCCTCGCTCGAACCAGTCTTTCAACCCTTGAAAGGTTACGGTTTGGCAACGATGACTTGCAACCACAATGCGTGTTGCCGGTGAACACAACTTACAAAAGCTGAATATCCGGGGGTTGCCAGTATTCTTCGGGAAGCTTCCAAACCTGCCCGTTATGATCAGGGCATGGCAATCCACACTCAGCTCAGACCACCAGCTCCGCTGACTCGGGCCCTCGGCATCGCCGCGCTCGCTCTGGCACTGCCCTTAGCCGCCTGCGAAACCGCACCGCAGCCCAGCGAGCCCTCAAGCTCCGCCCCCTCCGAATCAAGCGACACAGCCTCGCCGACCGACGACGCGGGCGCGACTCTGGATCCGACGGGCAAATGGACATCGCCGGAGACCGGCGACCCGTTCCTCGAGTTCACCGACGATGGAAATGTCACAGGCTCCGACGGCTGCAACCGGATCGAGACCACGTGGACGGCTGGCAAGGACAAAGTCACCATCGACTCATTCACCACGACTCAGAAAGCCTGCCCAGGCAACCAGTGGCTGTCGAAGGCCAGTTCAGCAACGATCGACGGCAACGTCATGAAGGTCATGGACGGCCAAGGCAAAGTCATCGGCGGTTTGGAGAAAGAGGACAAATGACACAGCAGCTCAACGGCAAATGGATCAGCACCAAAGAAGGATCCTCAGCGTTCCTCCAGTTCGGTGAGGATGGCACCCTGACCGGCAGCGACGGGGGCAATCGCATCTCCACCACGTGGGGCACCGACGAATCGGGAACGGTCATCAAACCTTTCGCCACCACGCAGCGTGCGGTGATGGGCATGGAGGCCTGGGTAGGGCGCGCCCACCGTGTCGAGGTGGACGGCGACCGACTCAACGTCTTCGATCACGGCGGGAACAGCCTCGGCGCCCTGGCCCGTGACACCGGCGAAGAAGGACAGTAGATGGCCGGCGGCCTCTTCGCCCTGCTCGACGACGTCGCAGCACTCGTCAAGCTCTCCGCGGCCAGCCTCGACGACGTAGCCGCCGGCGCTTCGAAGGCCGGGGCCAAGGCCGTCGGAGTCGTCGTCGACGATGCGGCAGTGACCCCGAAGTTCGTCGAGGGCGTCAACCCCAAGCGAGAGCTGCCCATCATCAAACGGATCGCGCTGGGATCGCTGGTCAACAAGCTTGTCATCATCCTGCCGATCATCCTTCTGCTCAGCCAGTTCCTCCCCTGGCTGCTGACTCCCCTGCTCATGGTCGGCGGCACCTATCTGTGCTTCGAAGGTGCCGAGAAGATCTTCGAGAAGTTCGGGTGGATCGAACACCACGAGGAACCGAAGAAGGAATCCAAGCACGGCAAGAAGAACGACGGCGATGCTGAGAAGAAGATCGTCCGCTCGGCGATTACGACCGACTTCGTGCTCAGCTGCGAGATCATGGTCATCGCCCTCAACGAGGTGGCCAGTGAGGCACTGCTCTCCCGTGCGATCATCCTCGCCATCGTCGCCTTGGCCATCACTGTCGGCGTCTACGGTGTCGTCGCCCTCATCGTCAAGATGGACGACATCGGCCTCCACATGGCACAGAAGGACAAACCGAGCACGCAGAAGTTCGGCCGCTTCCTCGTCCAGGCGATGCCCAAACTCCTTGGTGCGCTGTCGGTCATCGGCACCTTCGCAATGCTGTGGGTGGGTGGTCACATCATTCTCGTCGGCACCGATGAACTCGGTCTCCACGCTCTCTACGGATTCATCCACCACCTCGAAGTGCCTGTGGCTGCCATCCCCGGCGTGGGCGGTTTCCTCGGCTGGCTGGTCAACACTTTCTTCTCACTCATCCTCGGAGCGATCTGGGGAAGCATCGTGGCTGGCATCGCCATCGGCATCACGGCGCTGATGAAGCCGGGCCGCACAGTCAAGGATGACAGCGTCGACACCGCTGCTGCTTAAGCCTCAGCGAGCGGCGAACGTCTTCTTCGGCATTCCTGCCACGATCATCGGCGCACCGGTGACCGGATCATCGATGATCGTGCAGTCGATTCCGAACACCTCACGGACCAGTTCGGAGGTCACAATGTCGGAGGGAGCTCCCTGAGCGACGATCGCACCGTTCTTCATGGCGATGATCTCATCGGCATAGCGACAGGCCTGGTTGAGGTCGTGGAGGACTGCGACGAGGGTGTGTCCATGCTCGTTGTTGAGCTGCGAGAACAAGTCCAGCAACTCGATCTGGAACGCCACGTCGAGAAACGTCGTCGGCTCGTCGAGCAAGAGCAGCGGCGTCTCCTGGGCCAGCACCATGGCCACCCACACCCGCTGGCGCTGACCGCCTGAGAGCTCGTCGACCAGCCGGGAGGAGAGCTCCTCGGTGTTGGTCGCCCGCAATGCCGAAAGCACAGCAGCCTCATCCGTATCGGTCCACTGCTTGAGGAACGACTGGTGCGGGTGCCGGCCACGGGCCACGAGTTCACCGACGGTGATGCCCTCGGGTGCGATCGAGCTCTGCGGCAGCAGACCCAGTCGCCGGGCGATCTGCTTCGTCTTGAGCTTCGCAATATTGCCCCCGTCGAGGAGGACCGTGCCCTTGGCCGGTGCCATCAGCCGCGCCAGAGCCCGCAGCAAAGTCGACTTGCCGCATGCGTTGGGCCCGACGATGACCGTGAACTTGCCCTCGGCGATGTCGACGTCGAGGTCGGCGACGATCTGCCGCTGATCGTAGGCGAGATCGAGGCCGCGGGCTGCCAGTGGAGATGAAGTGCTCATTGTGCCTTCCGAGCTTCTTGGATGAGGAGCCAGATCAAGTAGATTCCGCCGATGCACACGGTGACGACGCCGACGGGCAGCTGAATGTCGCCGAAGGCGTGCTGGGCGATGAGGTCGGCCCCGACGAGCAGCAGCGCACCGACTGCGGCGGATGTCAGGAGGCTGGTGCCCTGCGCTTTCGCGATTCGGCGCCCGATCTGCGGGGCGGCCAGGGCGACGAACGCGATCGGGCCGGCGGCCGCAGTGACGACCGCGACGAGGGCAACGGCAACGAGGATCAGCGCAGCGCGCACCGACTCGTTGCGCACACCGAGCGCCTTGGCAGTGTCGTCTCCGAGCTCAAGGGTGCCGAGGTCGCGGGAGAAGAGGCCGCATCCCAGTCCCAGCAAGATCGTGCCGATGGCGGCGGGGAGGATCGTCGACCAGCTCATGCCGTTGAGGGAACCGGCGCCCCAGGTGGCCGCGGCCATGGCCAAATCGAGGTCCGCGCGCATGATCAGCCAGGTGTTGAAGGCATTGAGCATCGCCGTCAGCGCAATGCCGACGATGATGAGGCGGAACCCCTGGACGCCGCCCTTCCACGTCAGCAGGTACACGATGGCAGCGGTGAGGATGCCGCCGATGATCGCACCGAAGGCCGTGGACACGAAGCTCGTGCCGAAGAAGATGATCGTGATGATGCCGCCGGTGTAGGCACCGGTGGAGAACCCGATGATGTCAGGGCTGCCGAGAGGATTGCGTGTCAGGGATTGGAACACAGCTCCCGAGATGCCGAGCCCGGCGCCGAGGACGATGCCACCGATGACGCGCGGTGCCCGCCACTCTCCGACGACGGTGTTGACGATGCGCTTCTCCGCTTGGCCGAACAGACCTTGGAAAACCTCGACGGGAGTCAGGGAGAACTCGCCGAGGAGCAGTGCCACGAACCCGCACGCCAGGGCGAGCAGAGCGACGATGCCGGCCGTGACGACGACGCGGACGTCGACGCGGAAGCCCAGGAGACGCAGCATGGGGCGACCGAAGTCGACCTTCTCCCCCGGCAGGACACGTCGGTCCGGAACCGGTTCGGAGGTCGGCAGTGCGCTGTTGACTGATCTCATAGGCCGCTGGCCTTCTTCCGACGAACGAGGGCGATGAGAACGGGCGCACCGACGAAGGCGGTGACGACTCCGACCTGCAGCTCACCCGGTTTCATCACGACACGGCCGAGTACGTCTGAGGCCAGCAGCAGGATCGGTGAGAGCAGCACCGAATACGCGAGGATCCAGCGCTGGTCGGGGCCGACCATCCAACGCGCGATATGCGGGATCATCAGGCCGACGAATCCGATCGGACCGGCCGCCGCCGTGGCTCCGCCGGCCAGCAGTGTGACCGCGAGGATGGACAGGATCCGAGTCCGGTTGACAGAGGTGCCGAGGCTGGCCGCCAGATCGTCGCCGAGCGCGACCGCGTTGAGCGAGTGCGAGAGCAGCAGCGCCATGATGATGCCGATGACGATGAACGGAACAACTGCAGTGATCGTGTCGAATCCGCGCCCGGCGATCGCGCCGACGTCCCAGGCGCGGAAGGCGTCGAAGGCCCGCTCGTTCGAGAGCAGGATTCCCTTGGTCAGGCCGGTCAGCACTGCTGCCACGGCGACGCCGGCCAGGGTCAGGCGAATCGGGTCGACGCTGCGGGTGCGGCCCGAGGAGCCGATGATGTAGACGCCTGTGGTCGCCAGCAATGCGCCGGCGAAGGCGAACCAGATGTAGCCGTTGATCGACGAGACTCCGAAGAAGCCGATTCCGACGGTCACGGCGAATGAGGCACCCGCGTTGACGCCGAGGATGCCGGGATCGGCAAGGGGGTTGCGTGTCAGTGCCTGGATGAGTCCGCCGGCCAGCCCCAGCCCCATCCCGACGAGGACGCCGAGGATGGTGCGGGGCAGGCGGAGTTCGAGGACGACGAGCTGGTCGTCGCTGCCGCTGGGGTCGAAGAACGCTCCGAGGACCTCCGACAGGGGCATATCGCGCGCACCGATCGCCAGCGACGCCAGGACCACGCCGACGAGGACGATGAGCGAGACGACGAGGCCGATGCCGCGTTTGAGGCGCAGCGTCCGCGCGGAGGTGTGACCGATGGTCTGCGGTGCAGTCGCCGAGGAGGTGGCGAGACCGGTCATCAGATGATCCTTAGCGTCGACTAATTAAGGGCAGGCTAACCACACTCTAGGCGACACTAGCGTCTCAACCAAACGCCAGCGGCATCATCCTTGTGTGATCTTGCCGATCCTCTCGGAGACCTGACGCTGGATCCGCGACAGCATCCCGCTCATTCCGCGCAGCCGCAGCGGACTGACGGCATCGGTCATCGACAGACGAAGGGGCAGGTCAGACGGGATGGACAGGACCACCTCGGCGGTCTGGCCGTTGAGTCCTTCGTGCAGGATCCCGGCGAACCCACGGGTCGTCGGCGCCTCCGGAGGGGCGGAGAAATGCAGGTCGACACGCGCCTGCTCGCCCTCCTCGGGATGATCGACCTCGGTGACGAGGAAGATCGGCGACTGGCACTCGGGCACCGGCTCGAGGAGCTCAGGGTGATCGCTGAAGCGCTGCGGCAGCTCGGGCAGGTCCGAGGAGAACTCGAGCAGGACCTCGAGACGATCGCTGGGATCGGTCTCATAGAGGTCGGTGACGATCTCGGCCAGGCTCTCGGGAAGGTCCGAGGTCTTCGGCGCGGTGGAGGATGTGTCAGCACTCATCAGCGGCCCGGAACCTCGCCCGGCTCGGAACCCGTGGCAATGGGCACGCGCACGGCGTTGCCCCATTCGGTCCACGAGCCGTCGTAATTGCGGACGTTGTCGTAGCCGAGCAGATGCTGGAGGACGAACCAGGTGTGGCTCGAGCGCTCACCGATACGGCAGTAGGCGATGACCTCGTCGGAGGTGCCCAGTCCGGCCTGATCGGTGTAGATTTCCTTGAGTTCGGCAACCGACTTGAACGTGCCGTCCTCGTTCGCAGCCTTGGCCCACGGCACCGACTGGGCCGACGGGATGTGTCCCCCGCGCAGGGCGCCCTCTTCGGGGTAGTTGGGCATGTGGGTGCGTTCGCCGCTGTATTCCTCGGGGCTGCGCACGTCGATGAGCGGGCGCTTGCCCAGGCTGTCGCGAACCTCGGGAAGGAAGGCGCGCAGAGTCGAATCGTCGCGGTCGACGACAGGGTATTCAGTCGGGGTCGGCTGCGGCTTGTCTTTGGTCAGCTCGCGGCCTTCGGCCTGCCACTTCGCACGACCGCCGTCCATCAGACGGACGTCTTCGTGCCCGAAGAGCGAGAAGACCCAGAGGGCGTAGGCGGCCCACCAGTTGGACTTGTCGCCATAGAAGACGATCGTGTCGTCGCGGGAAATGCCCTTGGCAGACAGGAGAGCGGCGAAGCCCTCACCGTCGAGGTAGTCACGGGTCAGGGAATCGTTGAGCTCGGTGTGCCAGTCGACCTTCACGGCGCCGGGAATGTGTCCGGTCTCGTAGAGGAGCACGTCCTCATCGCTTTCGACGATGACGAGGCCGGGATCACCGGCGTGTTCAGCCACCCAATCGGTGCTGACCAGACGGGTCCCGTCTGCGTACTCGGCGAATTTGGCCGTGGTGTCGGCCGGAATCGATGTGCTCACTCGTTCCTCCTCATGGGGTTCGTGACAGTGTCTTCTGAATTGCTCAACACTGCTGTCTACCAGCATATTCCTCTTCGCGGGCTGCCTGCAGCCGGGGTGTCACGCGCGTTCGAAGAAGGCCTGCAGCGCGGTGACGAAGGCCTGCGGCTTCTCCGAATGCACCCAATGCCCCGAGCCCTTGACCGTAAGCAGCGTGGTCCGTGGGAACAACGATCGCATGAGGGGCAAGTCATCGCGCGAGACGTAGTCCGACTTCTCCCCCGCGACCCACAGAACCGGTCTGCCGAACGTCGCCTCGCCCACGTCCGGGAAGTCCCCGATAGCGGGGAGACTGGCGTGCAGGAGCGCAAGGTTGGGCTGCCAGGCGTACCCCGCCGAGGTGGCTCGCAGGTTCTGCAGCAGGAATCCCCTGACCGTGGGGTCGGGAATCTTCTCCTGTAGAGCCTGGTCGGCCGCGGTCCGCGAGTCGACCTGGTCCAGGTCGAGGTCGACGAGGCTCGAGAGGAGGTGATCGAAGACACCCATGGAGCCGCCGGCCGTCGGCCCGATGTCGACGACGACGAGGCGGTCAATCAGTTCTGGATGGCGCAGGGCGAGGACCATGGCGACCTTGCCGCCCATCGAATGACCGACTACGTGCACGGGCAGATCGTCGGGGTCGGTCACCTCGGCGATGGCAGCAGCGACGGAGTCGGCCATGTTCACATAGCTGAACGTCTCGGTCCACTGCGAGTCGCCGTGGTTGGGCAGGTCGACGAGCAGGCTCGAGTACTCAGGTGCCAGAGTCTTGGCGATCGAGGTGAAGTTCTTGCCGCGGCCGAAGAGTCCGTGCAGGAATACGACGCGCGTGCCGGTGTCTCCGATGAGTGTGGTGGCGATGTCTCTCACGCCACCAGACTACCTGGGACTCACGACGATGCTGTGGTCGCCTGCTCCAGGGTCGCGAGGGACTCCTCAAGGTATTCGGGGCTGACGACGGGGAATCCGTCGAAGGCGTCGCGGACCTTTTGAGTCGTGCGCGACCAGTCGTAGGTCAGGGTCACGGTCGTGCTGCCGCCGTCTGCCTCTGCAAGGTCGTAGCGCCAGCGCCACCCACCGGGGGTGACCGTGCCGTCCTCGTCGGCCTGACCGGGGTCCCAGGCGATCGCGTGCACGGGCTCGAACGTCGAGACCGTGTTGAACATCTGATAGTCGCCGCCGGCTGCCTCGAAGTGCATGTTCATGCCGAAGATCTGCCCGGCCGCGGTGATCGGTGCCTCGTCAATGGCTGAGCGCACCCAATCCGTGGGCTCCGTTTCCCGGTGGCGGGTGGGATCGGAGAGCACAGCGAAGATCGCCGAGGCGGGCGCCGGGATCGTTCGTGTGCGCAGGATGTGCTCGCCTAGGTACTTCGCTGTGTCAGCCATGCGGCCAGCCTATTCATTCGTCTCCGGGTTGGGAAGAGGTCGACGAGACTCATAGATAGTCCCCGCGTAGCCAAGGGTCGTGCCTCACATAAATTTCCCCGCCAGGCTCTTCACCCGGGGACATAGACACGAC
>NZ_JALDSX010000001.1 GCF_022748595.1 Brevibacterium sp. ZH18
CCGCCCCTCCTGCGTTCCCTGCTGAGCCGTCAGCGCGCGACTGCAGCGCTGCGCAGCGCCTCGGGGTTCGTCCTCAGCTCAGCGGCGAGGACCCGGAACAGCTGAGCTCCACGGTCGACGTCGGCAGCGGATTTGCAGAACGAGTACCTGATCGATGTGCGGTATGCCTCATGTGCTGCAGAACCCGGACGGCACAGGGCCGGAACCGGGATGCCGACGAGCGAATACCTGTGCGCCAGCAGATCGTTGAGTTCGAATGCGTCGAGGTCGGTGAGCGCGGAGAAGTCCATGACCGTGAAATAACCGGCAGCCGGCGTCGACGCGATCGCACCGGGCACCGAACGGCAGGCAGGCACCAGCATCTCGGCGCGTTCGCGCAGCGATTTCCGGTTCTCATCCACGAAGCTCGGATCCTCGCTGAGCATCCGACCCAGACCCACCTGCATCGGCCCGCTCGCGGTGAAGGTGAGGAACTGCTTGACCGTCTGTATCGCTTCGCGGACCTCGGGCTCGGCGATCACCCAGCCGACCTTCCACCCGGTGGCATTCCACGACTTCCCGGCCGAGGAGACCGTGACGACGCGAGAGGGGTCGGCGATGGCCACGGCCGGCGGTACGTGGGTGCCGCCGTCGAGGACCAGCTGCTCGTAGACTTCGTCCGTGAGCACCCATGCGTCGACGGCGGCAGCGGCCTCGCCGATTCGCGCCAGATCCTCGGGCGAGAACATGAAGCCCGTCGGGTTGTGTGGCGTGTTGATGAGGATGATCGACGGGGGAGTGGCGGCACCGGTGACTGCCTCGTCGAAGCTCGTCCAATCGGGGGCGAACCCACCATCTGCGGTGGGCATGATCGGCACTGTTCTCAGCTCCCCTCCCGCAGCCGCGACGGCAGCCGGATAGGAGTCGTAGAAAGGCTCGAAGGTCAACAGGCTGCCACCGCGCGGCAGGAGAGCCAGAATCGCGGCAGTCAGGCCCTCTGTGGCCCCGCACGTGTAGAGCACCTGCTCGGGACGGACCTCCTGGCCGAAGTCGCGTCGGCGCTGCTTCGCAACGGCATCGAGCAGCGCCGGGAAGCCCTGCCCGGGGGCATATTGGTTGAAGCCCTCCCGCATGGCCTGGGCGGCCGCGTCGATGAGAGCAGCCGGAGGTTCGGTGCCCGGCGCTCCCTGCCCGAGGTTGACGGCTCCGATCTGCGCCGCGAGTTTGGTCATCTGTCCGTAGATGGTCTCGCCGATCGTTCCGTCAGCATTGACCAGGCCCGCCGCATCGGCCATCTGATGCCACAGATCCGCACGCATCACATCAGGCATGTCGAGCCCCTTCTCCGAGAAATTCCCTGTTCATCGTTGCCGTCTCTCAGGTGCCGAGATTCGGCGGCGCGACCCGCCCCAAACGGTCGAGCACCGAGTCGTGGAGCCGCGAATTCGTGGCGACCGCGTTTCCGCCGAAAGGTCCCGGAACTCCGGCTGTATTCGTGAACGAGCCCCCGGCTTCGAGGACGATAGGGGCAAGCGCGCCCATATCGTAGAGTTCGAGTTCCGGTTCGCAGGCGATGTCGACGGCTCCTTCGGCGACCAGCATGTACGAATAGAAGTCGCCGTAGCCTCGCGTACGCCACAGCGCATCGCACAGACCGATGAATTCCTCGCGGATGCCCAGGTCCTTCCAGCCGCCCAACGAGGCGTAGGACAGGGACGCATCACCGAGGTCGTCGACGTCGGAGACCCGCAGCTGAGTCGGTGCCCCGCCCAGCGCCGAGGCGAAGGCTCCGTGACCGATCTGCGCCCACCAGCGTCGGCCCAAAGCTGGCGCCGAGACCACACCGAGGATCGGCGTCTGCCCGTCGTAGAGGGAAATGAGCGTAGCCCAGATCGGGACTCCGCGGACGAAGTTCTTCGTGCCGTCGATAGGATCGACGATCCACCGCCTCGGCGAGGTGCCGTGCGATCCGAACTCCTCACCCAGGACGCTGTCCTCTGGGCGCGAAGCAGAGAGCCGATCCATGATGGCGGCTTCGACGGCACGGTCGCATTCGGTGACGGGGGTGAGGTCGGGCTTCGTCTCGACGGCGAAGTCCTGTGCGATGAAGTGCCGGTGACTGATGGAGTCCGCGAGGTCGGCGAGTTCGATCGCCAGATCGAGGTCGTTCATGCCTCCACCTTATCCAGTCTTGGGCAGCAGCCTGCGCAGGGATTCCAATCGTGAGACTCCACCCGGCCCGGCCTGGCCCTCAGCAACCCAGGCGTCGAGGCGGCACCCGGGGGCGCCGGCCTGATGCGTGCAGCCGCGGGGGCAGTCGGCGGTGGCCTCGACGAGCTCCGGGAACGCGGAGATGAGCGTCTCGCGGTCGACGTGTGCCAGTCCGAAGCTGCGCACGCCCGGGGTGTCGACGAGCCAGCCGCCGCCGTCGAGGGGCAGACAGATCGCCGAGGAAGAGGTGTGCCGTCCCCGGCCGGTGACGTCGTTGACGTGTCCGGTGGCCCGGTGGGCCCGGGGCACCAGTGCGTTCATCAGGGTCGACTTGCCGACCCCCGAGTGTCCGACGAGGACGCTGAGATGGCCCCGCAACCGGTCGAAGACAGGTGCATCGGTCAGTGTTCCGTCGGGCTGGAGCCCTGAGGAGATGATCTCGACACCGGTGGCCGAGAACCGTTCGACGATGTCGTCGGCGGGCCGCAGATCGGTCTTCGTGACGATGAGCAGGGGAGTGACGTCGGCGTCGAAGGCCGCTGTGAGTGCGCGGTCGATGAGCCCGAATGACGGTTCGGGGTCCTCAGTCGCGGTGACGATGCCCATCACGTCGACATTGGCGACGATGACCCGTTCGGTCGGGTCGGTGTCGTCTGCGCTGCGTCGCAGCAGAGTGCGACGCTCGGTGATCTCGACGAGTCGGGCCAAAGTGTCTTTCCCGCCCGAGGTGTCCCCGACGAGTTTGACGATGTCGCCGGGCACGACCGCATCCTTGCGCAGATGGGATGCCCGCACGGCGGTGATCGAGCCAGTGCCGGAACCGTCGGTCAGGGCTACGCGGTAGCGGCCGCGGTCAACGGCGGTGACGAGTCCGTCGACCGCGGCATCGTGGTTCGGGCGGTTCTTCGTTCGCGGGCGCGAGCCGCGCTTGTTGGGACGAGGCCGGTAGTCTTCGTCGCGGTAGACGCGGGTCATCTCAGGCTCCGGGACTCAGCATGGCTTCCCACAGCTGAGTGAATTCGGGCAGCGTCTTGGCCACGGTGTCGGCATTCTCAATGACCAGACCTTCGGTCCGCAGGGCGAGGATCGCACCGGCCATGACCATCCGATGGTCGTTGTACGTGTGCCACATGCCGGGTCCCGGACGTGAGCCCGTGATTGTGAGAGCCGTGGGATGCTCCTCGACCTCGACGCCGATGGCGCTGAGTTCGCGGTGCAGAGCAGCGAGGCGGTCGGTCTCATGGCCGCGGAGGTGGCCGATGCCATGCAGGTGCGATGTGCCTTCGGCCAGAGCTGCCAGAGCCGCGACGACGGGAGTGAGCTCGCCGATCGCAGACAGATCGAGGTCGACTGCGCGCAGTGCACGCGGTCCCTGGACGTGCAGACCGTCGCGGTCGAGTCTGACCTCGGCACCGAAGGCCTCGGCGATGGCGCGGAAGCCGTCACCTGCCTGGGTGGTGTGCACGGGCCAGTCGAGGACGGTGACGTCACCGCCGGTGGCCACCGCGGCAGCGGCGAACGCGGCCGCATTCGAGAGATCGGGTTCGACGAGGACGTCGAGACCGCGGGGCAGTCCCGGTTCGACGATCCAGTGCTCGGGTTCGGGCTCGGTGACGTCAACACCGGCATCTGCGAGGACTTCGAGCGTCATGTCGACGTGGGCACGACTGGGCACCGGCTCACCTTGGTTGACCAGTTCGATGCCCAACGGCATCACCGGTGCGGCCAGGAGCAGTCCCGAGACGAACTGGCTCGAAGCGCTGGCATCGATGGCGAGGTGACCCCCGCGCAGCGAGGAATCCGCGTGGATCGTCATCGGCAGCAAGCCCTCTGCCGAGGTGATGGAGGCACCGAGGCGAGTGAGCGCATCGATGGTGACCGACATCGGGCGCACGCGGGCCTGTTCGTCGCCATCGAGGATGACCTCGCGTCCGGTGGCGGCGGCCAGCGGGGGAACGAAGCGCATGACCGTGCCGGCGAGACCGCAGTCGATGACGACGGGTGCGGCGTTCGTCGCCGCGGAGAAGTCGATGGGTGTGATGAGGAGGTCGCCGTTGTCTGCTTCTTCGATGACGGTGCCGAGGGCACGCAGCGCATCGATCATCAGCAGAGTGTCGCGACTGCGCAGCCAACCGCGCAGCACCGAATCGGACTCAGCCAGTGCCGCGAGGATGAGGTATCGATTGGTCAGGGATTTGGATCCGGGAACACTGGCATGGGCAGTCACGCCGGAACCGGCGACCGGCGCAAGCCAGTCGCCGGTCACGGGGACAGCGGACGCGGGTGTATCAGTCAACGCCAAGTGCACTCAGTGCCTGTTTAGAGGTGTCCTCGACAGTGGTCCACAGATCTTCTGCGGCATGCTGCGTGCGCCACCACAGACCGGGCTTGCCGGCCGTGTCGACGCTGGCGAGCAGGGCGCCGCCGAGCATCGAGGTGCGGATCAGCGTGCGTTCGGTGCGATCGCGCTTCTCCTCCTTCGACGTCGCCTTGTCTCCGGCGATGCGTTCGCCGACGGTGTCGAGGAGGTAGGTGCCGACGAGGATCGTGGCGCTCAGTCGTGGGAAGCGACCGATGGCCAGCAGCGATCCGGCGGCGATCTGTGCCGCACCGGTGGCCCGAGCCAAGGTCGGAGCGTCGATGGGGATATCGACCTGCTTGCGAGCGAGGGTGAGCAGCGGGCCGATTGTGGCGGCAGCTGCTTCCGGTCGGCGCAGACGGTCGACGCCGTTGCTGATGTAGCCTGCGGCCAGCATGGGCCGTGCGAGGAATCTGATTGGAGACACTGTGGTCCTTCCTACGTGTCGGGCATCTCACTGGCAAGCATAACTGCTGTGCGGGAATAGTGGGGCACCGGTGAGGTGTTGGAATCAGTAATGCGCGTCGAGGGTGTGACCCTGCGACGCTGAGTCGATTGGCAGAAGGAGATGTCTGTGAACGCCACTGCCGTCCTGGAGAGAACGGGCGTACCATTGACTACGATGACCGAATCAGTCAAAGAAGTCCCCGAGACGAAGGCCGAGCGTTCGGCCCGTTTCGAGCGTGACGCTCTGGAGTACCTCAATCAGCTCTATGCGGCTGCTCTGCGGATGACCCGTAACCCAGCAGACGCCGAGGACCTTGTGCAAGAGGCCTATGCGAAGGCCTACGCCGCCTTCCACCAGTACACGCCCGGGACCAACCTCAAGGCGTGGCTCTACCGGATTCTGACGAACACCTTCATCAACAACTATCGGAAGAAGCAGCGCCAGCCGCAGCAGCACGGCAGCGAGGACATCGAAGACTGGCAGATAGCCCAGGCGGACAGCCACTCGTCCTCCGGCGGCCGTTCAGCCGAACTCGAGGCACTCGATCATCTGCCCGACTCGGACGTCAAGGACGCTTTGTCAGCGCTTCCCGAAGACTTCCGGATGGTGGTCTACTACGCCGATGTCGAAGGCCTTCCGTACAAGGAGATCGCCGAGATCATGGAGACGCCGATCGGCACCGTGATGTCGCGTCTGCACCGGGGGCGACGTCAGCTGCGCGACATGTTGGCCGACTATGCCGCCGACCGCGGCTTCTCCACAGCGAAGGGAGGCGCGAAGTGAACGGCGAAGACTGCTGCGAAAGCGTCCGCGCGGAATCTCTCACCCGCATCTACCACTACCTTGACGGGGAGCTGACGACGACGGAGATCCGTGAGATCTCGGTCCATCTCGACAACTGCCCATCGTGCCATGACGAATACGAGATCGAAGCCCTGCTCAAGGAGCTCGTGCGTCGGTCCTGCAGTCGCGAACAGGCCCCGATGGGTCTGCGCGAGAAGATCCGTCAGCGGATCGCCCGCGAACCAAACGTCGGACCTGCCACCGGGCTCTGAGAGCCGTATACAGACGAAGAAGAGGGCGGGAAGAGTTTTCACTCTTCCCGCCCTCTTCTCTCACACTGAGGGTCTCAGTGCATCAGCTGTTCGGACGATTGCCGTGGTTCGCATTACGGCGTTTGCGATCGCGACGTTTGCGGCCTCGCTTGCTCATAGCAGTCCTCCTTCAATAGACGGTTCATTCTTTCATGTTCACAGAGTCAGGGCAAAGTATCGCCGTGCTCAGCTGTCGCCCAGGACGTCCTGGACACCGAGCCACGGGAACCAACCCCGGTGGAGCACCAGCCAGGCGAGAAGACCGTAGCCCTCCTGCGCCGGCTGATGATCTCGTGACGACGCGATCTCCCGTTGCCACACCGGATGTCCGAGCAACGGGGTGAACGTATCGACGTAGGTGATCCCACGGCGTTTGGCGACATCCGAGAAGCTCGTGTTGAGCTCAGCGATCGCTCGGTTCCGATCCGAGTTGTACTCGGGCGGAGGGCCGATGACGAAAGCCGAGACCTTACGTGCCAACGCCTCATCGAGGACATTGGCGACGTCGAGTCGCGCCCTGGCAACCGACCGGCCGGTGTCGAGATCTCCAGACCCCAGAGCCAACACGAGTCGGTTGTCACCGTCCGAGGTGAAGCGCAGCGACGCCTCGGCGATGGTGCGGGCATGCAGCCCGGCGGAATCCTCGTGGGGGACCGCCAGGGGGAAAACCCGGAGCTCGGGAAGACTCGGCAGCGTTCTGGCAGTGACGCGGCCAACCCATCCGAGCCCACGCCCGTCGCCGTGACCGGCGACGAGCGGGCCACCGATCACTGCGACGGTCGTCGGGGATTCGGAGCTCACCGGCGGAAGACCTGATCGACGACCTTCTGCTGCTGCAGTTCGTGGATGTGCTTGAGTCCGGTCGCGGTCGCGGCCGAAGCCGGACGTGAGACGACCGTGAGCTCGCGGTCCCCGAGCAGCTGCGGAAGGTTGAGAGCCATGAACGGCCATGCGCCCTGGTTCTCCGGCTCTTCCTGGGCCCAGACGAGCTGAGCACCGGCCGGGTAGCGATCGAGCACCGCGGTGATGGACTCCTCATCGAGCGGGTAGAGCTGCTCGACGCGGATGAGTGCGGTCTTCGTATCGCCGGTCTTCTCCCGCTCGGCCTCCAGCTGCCAGTAGAGCTTGCCGGAGACGAGCACGATGCGTTCGACCTGAGCCGGGTCGACAGTGGAATCGTCGATGACGGGCTCGAACGTGCCGTTGGTGAAGTCCTCCGGGGCGTTCGCAGCGGCCTTGAGACGCAGCATCGACTTCGGAGTGAAGACGATGAGCGGACGCTTGTTCGTCGTCATCGCGTGACGGCGCAGGAGGTGGAAGTACGAGGCGCCGTTCGATGGGAGCGCGACGGTCATGTTCGACTCGGCACACAGCTGCAGGTAACGCTCGATGCGCGCCGACGAGTGGTCGGGTCCCTGTCCCTCGTAGCCGTGGGGCAGGAGCATGACGACGCCCGAGTTCTGCTGCCATTTCTGCTCAGATGAGGAGATGAACTCGTCGATGACGGACTGGGCACCCTGCGCGAAGTCGCCGAACTGGGCTTCCCATGCGACCAGGGCATCCGTGCGTTCGACCGAATAGCCGTACTCGAAGCCGACGGCGGCGTATTCGCTGAGCAGGGAGTCGTAGACCCAGAAGCGGGCCTGCTCCTCGCTGAGGTTCTGCAGCGGAGTCCACTCATTGCCGTTGACGGAGTCGATGAGGACCGAGTGGCGCTGGACGAAGGTACCGCGGCGGGAATCCTGGCCGGCGAGGCGGACCGGGATGCCATCCATGAGCAGCGAGCCGAAGGCCAGAAGCTCGGCGAAGCCCCAGTCGATGCCACCGGAACGGACCATCTCCTTGCGCTTCTCGAGCAGAGCCCGCAGCTTCTTGTGGACCGTGAAGCCCTCAGGCACCTCGGCGAAGGCATCGCCGATGCGCTGGAGGGTGTCCGCGCTGATCGCGGTCTCCGTGTCGTTGTACGCCTCGATATCGCTGGGCACGTGAGGCGAATTGAACGCATCGCCGTCGTACGGTCCGGTCTCCGCGGCCTTGGTCTCGGCGAATGCCGACTCGAGCTTGGACTGGTAGTCCTTGAGCGCTTCGGCTGCCTCGTCGTCGGTGATGCACTTCCTGCCCACGAGGGACTCGGTGTAGAGCTTGCGCACCGAACCCTTCTTCTCGATGAGGGAGTACATGGTCGGCTGGGTCATCGACGGATCGTCACCCTCGTTGTGGCCGCGGCGGCGGTAGCACACGAGATCGATGATCACGTCGCGGTTGAACTCCTGGCGGTATTCGAAGGCCAGGCGAGCGGCCCGGACGACAGCCTCGGGGTCATCGCCGTTGACGTGGAAGATCGGCGCGTTGATCGACTTCGCGACGTCCGTGCAGTAGAAGGACGAGCGTGCCGATGCCGGCGGAGTGGTGAAGCCAACCTGGTTGTTGATGATGACGTGGATCGTACCGCCGGTGCGATAGCCGCGCAGTTCTGAGAGGTTGAGGGTCTCGGTGACGACACCCTGACCAGCGAATGCGGCGTCGCCGTGGACGAGCACGGGCAGGACAGTGAAGCCGGATTCGCCCTGATCGATGAGATCCTGCTTCGCGCGGACGATGCCCTCGAGGACAGGGTTGACGGTCTCGAGGTGGCTCGGGTTCGCAGCGACGTAGACGTCGGTGGTATTGCCTGCTGGTGAGGTGAACGACCCCTCGGTGCCCAGGTGGTACTTGACGTCGCCAGAGCCCTGCACGCTGTCAGGAGACATGGTGCCGTCGAACTCGCGGAACATCTGTGCGTAGGACTTGCCGGCGATGTTCGTCAGCACGTTGAGTCGACCGCGGTGGGCCATGCCGATGGCGACCTGCTCGAGGCCCGAGTCAGCCGACTGGTTGAGGACCTCGTCGAGGAGGACGATCGCGGATTCTCCGCCTTCGAGGCTGAAGCGCTTCTGTCCGATGTACTTCGTCTGCAGGAAGGTCTCGAAGGCCTCCGCAGCGTTGAGACGACCGAGGATATGACCCTGCTCGGAGCGGGTCAGCTCCTGATGGGGAACCTCGATCTTCGACTGGAACCAGCGGCGCTGCAGCGGATCGGCGATGTGCATGTACTCGAAGCCGATCGTGCGGCAGTAGCTCTCGCGCAGCAGTCCGAGGATGCTGCGGAAGGGCATCATCGGCTTGGCGCCGAAGCCGCCGGTGGGGAACTCGCGCTCGAGGTCCCACAGGGTCAGTCCGTGCTGGTTGATGTCGAGATCCGGGTGCGAACGCTGGCGGTAGACCAGCGGATCGATGTTCGCCATCAGGTGACCGCGTGAGCGGTAGGCGTCGATGAGCTCGATGACGCGGGCGGTCTTGTTGACGTCGTCCTGGTCCTCGGCCGAGACGTCGGGAACCCAGCGCACGGGTTCGTAGGGCAGACGCAGCGATTCGAAGACGTCATCGTAGAAGCCGTCTTCGCCCAGCAGGTAGCTGTGGACGAGCTTGAGGAATTCGCCGGAGCCCGCACCCTGGATCACACGGTGATCGTAGGTCGAGGTCAGGGTCAGGACCTTGGACACGGCCAGTTTGTTGATCGTCTGCTGGCTCGCACCCTGGAACTCCGCCGGGTAGTCGAGAGCGCCGACACCGATGATGCAGCCCTGGCCCTTGGTCAGGCGGGGCACGGAGTGGACTGTGCCGATGCCGCCGGGGTTCGTCAGCGAGACCGTGGTGCCTGCGAAGTCATCGGCGGTGAGCTTGCCCTTGCGCGCCTTGTCGACGAGACCGTCGTAGGCATCGACGAACTGACGGAAGGTCAGCGTTTCGGCCTTTTTGACGTTGGGCACCAACAGTGTGCGGGAGCCGTCCTTCTTCGGTACGTCGATGGCGAGACCGAAGTTGATGTGGGCGGGGGAGACGGAGACGGGCTTGCCGTCGCGGACATCATAGGAGACGTTCTGCGACGGGAAGTTCTGCAGAGCGCGGATGACGGCGAATCCGATGAGGTGGGTGAAGGAGACCTTCCCGCCGCGGGTCCGCTTGAGGTGCGAATTGATGACGATGCGGTTGTCGATGAGCGCCTTGGCAGGCAGTGCCCGCACCGAGGTGGCGGTGGGGACCTCGATCGAGTCGTCCATGTTCTTCGCGATGAGCTTCGCAGGGCCGCGCAGGGGGGTCACGGTCTCCTCGGGCGCCGGCTTGGGCTCGGTTTCCTTGGCGACGACCTTGGGCACGGACTTCGTCTCGGCCTTCAAGGTCTCAGTCTGTGCCGACGACGGCGAGACGCCGCGGGGGCTCTCATCGACCGTGGATTCGGCTGACTTCTCCGCGGGTTTCTTGGCAGGTTTCGCAGCTGCCTTCGCGGGCGGCTTGGAGGCAGCAGGTTTCGCAGCACCCCCTCCGCCGTTCTTCTCGTACTTGTCGAAGAAGGGCCACCATGACTGGTCGACCGAGTTCTTATCGGACTTGTACTGTTCATACAATTCCTCGACCAACCACTCATTCGACCCGAAATCGTCGACGGTGCGGTTCGGAGTATTGACGGACACGGCGTTGATCGCCTACTTCCTGATTCAAGAATTGCTGCTTAACGACATGACCAGCCTAACGCGATGTGCCCGTGTATGTCCGCATAGGGGACAATAGTGTTATGCGTTTCATCTCAAATGGCCCCAATACGGATCTGACGTACTCCGACGTCTTCCTCGTCCCCAACTCCTCGTCGCTGACATCGCGCTTCGACGTCGACCTGACGACGATCGATCCCTCAGGCTCCACGACGCCGATCGTAGCCGCCAATATGACGGCCGTGTCCGGGCGTCGGATGGCCGAAACAATGGCGCGCCGAGGCGGTCTGGCAGTCCTGCCCCAAGACATTCCCCTGACTGCGGCGAAGGACACCATCGCGTGGGTCAAGAGCCGCGACCGGGTCTTCGAGTCCGCCCTGCGGTTCTCCCCGGACGATACGGTGCTCAGCGCCCTGCACGTCCTGGCCAAGCGCTCTCACGGGTTCGGCGTCGTCGTCGACGAGTCCGGAAAGCTCGAGGGGATCATCGATTCGGCCAACCTGTCCGACGTCGACCGCTTCACCTCGGTGTCCGAGCTGCTCGAGTCCTCCTCGCACGTGATCACCGACTCGGAGTTCGACTGGTCGGACCCTGCCGCACTCGAAGCCCTGTTCGAGACGATGAACGAGTCGCGGACTCCGTTCGCCGCCGTCGTCGATGCCACCGGCACGGTGCTCGGCTCACTGACCCCGAAATCGCTGCTGCGATCCTCGATCTACAGCCCCAACCTCGACGCCCAGGGTCGGCTGAAGATCGCCGTGGCCGTCGGCGTCAACGGCAATGCCGCCGAGCGTGCCCGGGCACTCGTCGAGGCCGGCGCAGACGTCCTCGTCGTCGACACCGCGCACGGACATCAGGTGAAGATGCTCGATGCCCTGAGTTCGATCGCCTCCGCCGACCTCGGCGTTCCGATCGTCGCCGGCAACGTCGTCACCGCCGACGGGGTCCGTGACCTCGTCTCGGCCGGCGCTCAGATCGTCAAGGTTGGAGTCGGTCCGGGGGCCATGTGCACGACCCGGATGATGACGGCCGTTGGGCGTCCGCAGTTCTCCGCAGTCCGCGAATGCGCCGAGGCGGCCCGTGAGCTGGGTGCCCATGTGTGGGCCGACGGGGGAGTCCGCTACCCCCGCGACGTCGCCCTGGCACTGGCTGCCGGCGCATCGCAGGTGATGATCGGATCCTGGTTCGCCGGCACGCACGAATCCCCGGGCGACCTCCTCGTCGACGGAGATGGCCGCAAGTACAAGGAGAGCTTCGGAATGGCCTCGGCCCGCGCGGTGGCGAACCGGACACGCACCGAGTCCGCCTTCTCGCGTGCTCGGAAGGGACTGTTTGAAGAGGGCATCTCCTCGTCGACGATGTACATCGACCCGGAGTCTCCCGGCGTCGAGGACCTGCTCGACGGAATCACCTCCGGAGTGCGCAGCTCCTTCACCTACGCGGGGGCCAGGAACCTCGCGGAGTTCGCCGACCTGGCGACAGTCGGCGTGCAGAGCGCAGCCGGCTACGAAGAAGGCCGCCCCCTGGCCGGAAGTTGGTAAACTCTCCTCATGCACAGTGACAGTCCCGGCCGGCGGGAAGCCGGCGCCTCAGACGACGACCCCCACCCCGCGGCGGTCTGTCGACACACATCCCCTGATCCTCGGACGTCGGACGGCAGGGATCGTCACTGATGGAATGGCTTTACCTTGCCTTAGCCCTCGTCCTCATTTGCGGCACCGGAATCTTCGTCGCCGCAGAGTTCTCCCTTCTCACCCTCGATCGCTTCACCGCGGACAAAGCTGTCGAAGACGGCGTGTTCGGTGCGAAGACCCTGCGCCATTCGATGACCCATCTGTCCACGCAGCTCTCCGCTGCTCAGGTGGGCATCACGATCACGACGCTGCTCACCGGTTATCTGATGGAGCCCTCGCTCGGCAAGATCCTCGCTTCGGTGTTCGAGGCCTGGGGTGCCAGCCCTGGACTGTCGGCTCCGATCGCCCTGGTCATCGCCCTCATCGTCTCCACGATCCTGTCGATGATCTTCGGCGAACTGGTGCCCAAGAATCTGGCGATCGCGGCACCACTGGCGGCTGGGCGGATCGCGGCTCCCTTCCAGTACGGCTTCTCCGTCGTCTTCAAACCGGTCATCGCGGTGCTCAACGGCACCGCCAACAAGATCCTTCTCTCCGTGGGCATCGAGCCGCAGGAGGAGGGGTCGGTGGGGCGCTCTCCCGAAGAGCTCACCTCACTGGTCAGACACTCCGCTGAAGAGGGGATGCTCGATGAGCAGACAGCGGATCTGCTCGAGCGCACGCTCAGCTTCTCCGAGCGCAGCGCCGAGGACGTCATGACACCGCGGACCCGGATGTCCTCGGTGGTCAAGGACACAACTGCCCGGCAGATCATCGAACAGGCCCGTGAGACCGGATACTCCCGCTTCCCGGTGGCCGGCGAGGACAAGGACCACATCGTGGGAGTCGTCCACGTCAAGCAGGCCTTCGCCGTGCCGCTGTCGAACCGCGACGATGCCTACGCAGGCGGGCTGATGACCGACGTGACCGAGATCCCCGAAACTCTGCGACTCGATCCGCTGCTCATGGAGCTGCGCGCTCAGGGGCTGCAGATGGCCGTCGTCGTCGACGAATTCGGTGGCACCGCCGGCGTGGTGACACTCGAAGACGTCGTCGAAGAACTGGTCGGTGAAGTCGCCGATGAACACGATCGGATGCGTGTGGCAGCACGGCCCGCCCGCGACGGTACGTGGATCGTTCCCGGTCAGCTGCGCCCCGACGAAGTCTTGTCGACGATCGGCCTCGAGATCCCCGAGGACTCCGACTACGAGACCTTGGCCGGCTATGTCCTCAAGGAGCTGGGGCGGATCCCGGAACCCGGGGACCAGGTGCGCACCGACGACGCTCTCATCCGGGTCGAGCGGATGCATGGACGACGGATCGAACGGCTTCGGATCCTGCTGCGCGCAACCGATGCCGCAGGCTACGAACTGGGAGGTGAGCTCTGATGGGCGCTGATTGGATGGGCCTCATCTGGCTCGTGGTCCTCCTGCTGGGCAACTCCTTCTTCGTCGCCGCGGAATTCGCTGTGGTGGCGGCCAAACGCTCCCAGATCGAACCGCGGGCCCAAGAGGGCTCCGCGGCTGCGAAGACTGCTCTCTACGCGATGGAGCACGTGTCTCTGATGCTGGCGATCTGCCAGCTCGGCATCACGGTCTGCTCGCTGCTGCTCGGCAACGTTGCGGAACCGGCCATCCACCACCTCCTGTCCGGGCCGCTCGAAGGATTGGGCATCCCTGCCGGACTGTCATCGACGATCTCCTTCATCCTGGCTCTCGGCGTCGTCACGTATCTGCACGTGGTGATCGGAGAGATGGTGCCCAAGAACATGGCGTTGGCCTCATCAGGCACCGCTGTGATGCTGTTGGCACGGCCGCTGGTGTTCCTGGCCAAAGTGTTCGGCTTCGTCATTCGACCGCTGAACAGTCTGGCGAACTCGATCTTGCGTCTGTTCAAGATCGAACCCCGTGACGAGGTCAACGAGGCCTTCACGATCGAACAGGTCGAATCCATCGTCGCCGAGTCCAAACGTGAGGGACTGCTCACCGATGACACCGGTCTGCTCAAGGGTGCCCTCGAGTTCAGCGACAAGACGGCCGCTGACATCATGGTCCCGATGCTCGAGATAGTCACGATATCCGGGCGGGTGAGCCCGGATGAGCTGGTCACGCTCGTCGGCAAGACCGGGTTCTCCCGTTACTTCGTCATCGATGCGGAGGGATACCCGGAGAACTATCTCCACATCAAGGACGTCCTCTACGCCGACAGCGACCTCGAATACGATTCGCCCGTGCCGGGTAAGCGATTCCGACCTCTCTTCACCGTGAAGTTCGACGATGAGGTGGAGGAAGCCCTGGCGCAGATGCAGAAAGCGGGCATCCACGTGGCGCGGGTCGTCGCTGCCAATGGTCAGGTTCTGGGCCTCCTGTTCCTCGAGGACGTCCTCGAGGAACTGGTCGGCGAGGTCCAGGACGCCATGCAGCGGGGACGCTTCGCTCACTGAGCGTGAGATCGCGCACGGAGCGAGCTGGGAGTGTGACCCGGCTCGCTCCGGAGCACGGTTTTCTGTAACGAAATGTAACGAATCGGACCTTTTCGATAGGTCCAATTGTGTATTCGTGACCTGTTGAGACACGGATCTGCGGCATATATCGAGGTCACGCGCCGATAATGAACAAGAAGTGACTTTTTGTAACGAGGTCGTTATAGTGTTGTGACATAAGGATTTCACTCGCCCGGGATGTTGGCGGCCGAAATCAGGACCACAGGACAGACAACAGTACGGAGCATTATGTCGAGTGACACCTCGACCGCGGAGGCAGCACCGATTCGCCGCCGCGATCTGCGCAAGCAGCACGCGTCCTCACCAGCCTCATCGTTCTTCACTCGGCAGACCGCGACACCGGAGTCGCAGGCACCCGAGTCCGCTCGGACACCAGAGCTCTCGCCCCGACGGGCCGCCATGGCGGCCGAGGCCAGAGCAGCAGCAGGCTCTCCCCGTCGCGCTGCGATGGCCAAAGAGTCCGCAGTCAACCTTCAGACAAGCACCGCCGACACAGGGGGAAGCGCCTTCGTCGCCGCCCAGATGGGTCGGCGCGGCTCCGACGGTTCGCTGCTGCGGTCGGTGCGCCGGCGTCGGGTGACGACGATCTCCGCACTCGCCACTGTGTCTGTGACCGGCACTGCCATTGCGGCCGTGATGATCGCTGGAAACATGAGCGGGAGCCAGGAAGTCAAGGTCGACGAGACTGCCGCGAAGTCACAGACGCGTGCCATCAATGCCGAATCTGTCTCCGCGAACATCAAAGCAGATGACGAGAAGACCAGCATGGCCATCGGTGCGCCCAGCGCCAAGCAGACCAAGGTCGAGGCCGCCTCTCGTGCGATCAAGAAGACCGTACTGCCCGGTTGCGAAGGAGACGCGCCGAAGGGCGAGGCCTCCAACGGCGAACTGCCGTCGGACTGGCTGTGCAAGATCGGCGTCGGCGACCACAAGCTGCGTGCCGATGCCGCAGTGTCGTTCGCGAAGATGAATGCCGCGTTCAAGAAGGACACCGGCAAAGAGCTCGCCATCACCGACTCGTATCGCTCCCTCGAATCCCAGATCTCGGTGGCCCACCGCAAGCCGGGCTTCGCTGCCCGTCCAGGCACGTCGAACCATGGTTGGGGCCTGGCCCTCGACCTCGGCGGCGGCACCCAGACAGGCACCGGCGTGCAGTACGAATGGCTCGTCGCCCACGCGAAGGAATACGGCTGGGAGAACCCGGACTGGGCTCAGCGGAACTCCTACGAACTCTGGCATTGGGAGTACGTCCCGGGCCGCAAAGCCATGAAGGGCGCCTGAGCCCACAGGACACGTCAACCGCGTGCAATCGAGACTCGATTGCACGCGGTTTCGTTTTGGGAGCCGCCCCAAGGTGGTGATAGCATTGCATCCGTTGCCCGCGTAGCTCAGTGGATAGAGCGTCTGCCTCCGGAGCAGAAGGTCGTAGGTTCGAATCCTGTCGCGGGCACCACAGAAACCTCCTGAGTAATCAGGGGGTTTCGCCATTTGTAGCGGCACTCTAGTTGGTTGCTTCACGGCTCTCAGACCACGTTTTGGCCCTATGACGCCGGGTCTGCTGCCGTCGTCGATGACGGTGCACAACCCCGCAGGGCAGGAGCAGCCGACGAGACCTGCTGGGCCCTAGGGCCCGATCGGTGGGACAACGTGCGGTTGCCGCTTCAGGACAAAGGACTTCCATCGTTGAGGACGACCTGCCGGAAGCACAGTCCGGCAGCGAATGCTAGTCATTTCGCCCTATCGGTGGCGCGCCACCCGGTGCCACAATGAACAGATGACAACTTCTGCTCCTGCAGACCAGCCCGTCACCCCCGCCAAGAGTTCGCTCGCCGGCGGCATCTTGCCCCTCATCGGCGTCATCCTCTTCGTGATCGTCACCATCATCCAGTTCGCCGGCGGTGCGGGTGCACAGTGGGGGCAGCAACTCCTCGCCAACGCCGTGACCTACATGATCGGGTGGGCGGGCGTTGGTGCGGGCATCGCACATCTCTTCTTCGGGCGCAGGATCTCGAAGACGATCGGATTTGAGAAGAGCCCCTACGAACTCGAGGTCGGGTTCGCCGACCTGGCGTTCGGAATCGTCGGTCTGATGGCCGCGAGCTACTCGATCGAGTTTTCTCTCGCCGTGATTCTCGCTAGCTCCATCTTCCGCGTTGGTTGCGGCATCGGTCACATCCGCTCGATAGTCAAGGAGCGCAATTTCGCGATCAACAACACCCTGATCTTGGTGAGCGACTTCTTGGTGCCCGCGTTCCTGATCTTCGCGTATTACACCTGGGCGTGATGCACTTCCCTAATCGGGAATTCGTCAACCACGTTGCTGAGGTTGGTGATGGCAGTTGCGCTCGATCCACGTCTCGATCCCGATCCGTAGCTCTTCCCACCTCGCCCAGTTGCGACGGTTGAGCACGTTCCTCCGCATGAGACCCTCTGATAACGGCGCAGAGAACTGCTCGACTGTCCGGACACTCAGTCCGGCCTCGAGTGTGAAATCGACCGTTTCAGAGCCCGTGACGACTTTTGAACCTCATCCAGCCCGGGGCACCGATCACCGCCCACCTCATCACCTGCGATGGGTGGTTTCTGCTGCCACCGACTAGAGTTGTCCAGGAGAGACCACTTACCTGCGTGCAAAGGCCGTGATGTCGATTTCTGCGAATGGGATCAGTGACGATGTCGTGCTCAGCGCCGAGGGTCTGCGCAAGAGCTTCGGCCGCGGGGAGACAGCGGTGACTGCGCTCGACGACATCAGCGTGGACTTCGAAGCGGGACGATTCAGCGCGATCATGGGTCCTTCGGGCTCAGGGAAATCGACGCTCATGCATGTTCTGGCCGGACTCGACAGAGTCGATTCGGGAACGATCACGATGAGCGGGCGGGACATCACGACGCTCAACGACCGGCAGCTGACCCAGCTGCGGCGTGATCGGGTCGGGTTCATCTTCCAGGCGTTCAATCTCGTTCCGACCCTCAGCGCAGAACAGAACATCGAACTGCCCGTGTCACTGGCACGCAAACGGATCGACCGGGACTGGAAGGCCGAGGTCGTCGAACGCCTCGAGCTCGGAGACCGTCTCAAGCACCGTCCCCACGAGCTCTCCGGCGGCCAGCAGCAGCGTGTGGCCGTGGCTCGCGCCCTGCTCACCCGACCCGATGTGATCTACGCCGACGAACCCACCGGCAACCTCGACTCCCATTCCGGCACCGAGGTGCTCTCCCTGCTCCACGGTGCGACCACGCGCTATGGGCAGTCCATCATCATGGTCACGCACGACCCGATGGCCGCCTCCCACGCGGATCGCGTCGTTCTGCTCAAGGACGGTCGTGCCGGGGGTGAGGTCCGGCAGCCGACTCGGGAGTCCGTGGTGAGCGCGCTGAGCGAATTGAGCGATCAGTGATCGCAGTCGCCCTAGCCCAGATCCGCATCCACTGGGCGCGTTTCCTCGCCATTGGGCTCGGCATCGCCTTGGCCGCAGGCTTCGTCGCCGCAACCCTCATCAGCAGCGCCTCGCTGCAGGCGAGCCTCAGGGACACGGTCACCGACACGTTCTCGCAGGCCGATCTCGTTGTGATGCCCGCCCGTGACGTCTTCGTCGACGGGCAGGAGGCCTCGGGGGTGACGAAGCGCCTCAGTGCCGTCGAAGGCGTCAGCACTGCGGCCGTCAATGCACGTACAACGACGACGGGCAAAAGCTCATCCTTCTCCGAGAGCACCTTCGCTCTGTCCCCGGTGCCCGTTGCCGAGCACCTCGACACCTTCTCGATGGTCGCAGGCTCGCGTCCCGCGTCGATCACTGATCTGGTGCTTGAACGCGCCACAGCGGAGGAACTGGGTGTCGGCATCGGCGATGAGATCCGCTTCTCTGTCGACTCGGTCCCCGTCGAGTCAGCTGATGACTCGATGCCGGTCTACCGCGGCCCGAGTCACAGCAGCACAGTATTCACAGTGGTCGGCCTCGCCGAGATGGCCAACGACCCGTCAGCGGCCGGGACTCATCGGGCGCTGACAACCTCGGCGAGCTATCAGGAGTACTTCGCCCAGCTGGGTGATGTCATCTCGATCAGGATCGCCCTCGACAGTGGCGCCGACCCAGCAGTCGTGCGGGAGCGGCTGCAGACGACGATCGATGACTCCGCTCTCGCGGGCAGTCTCGAGGCGATGACGGTCGATGACGCCGTCGCGGCGAAAACCGATCGCCTCTCCCAAGGCGACGACGTCATCACCTGGATGTTCCTCGTCTTCGCCGGAATTTCCGTCATCGTCGCGATCCTCGTCGTGTCCAACACGTTCTCCGTCATCGTGGCAGGCCGTCGCCGTGAGCTCGCGCTGCTGCGGTGCCTCGGTGCCTCACGAACGCAGCTCTACGGGTCCGTGGTCATCGAGGGACTCGTCGTCGGGCTGCTCGGCTCGATTGTCGGCGTGGTCGCCGGGATCGGCGCGAGCTTCGGGCTCGCCGCCACGGCCAAGCGTATCTGGCCCGACGACTTCGACTACGTCAACGTCCACGTTCCGGTGTCCGCACTGCTCATCGGCGTCGGGGTCGGAGTCCTGCTGACGATCTTCGCCACGATCAGACCCGCGCGCAGCGCCATCGCGGTCACCCCACTCGAAGCGCTGCAGCCCTTCGACGAGTCCCTGCGCCCCGCGGCCCACAGCCGACTGCGGCAGGTCGCGGGCTGGACGAGCCTCGGGCTGGGTGCCGGCCTGATCGTCATCTCCCTGCTCGCGGTCGCCCACTCACAGATGTGGATTCTGGCGGGGGCGCTCGGGGGTGCACTCATCGTGTTCGGCCTCGTACTGTGTTCGGCGCTCATCATCCCGCCGATCGTCGCGGGCATCGGCGAACTCGTGCTCAGCCCCTGGGGAGTGCCCGGACAGCTGGCGACCCTGAATACGCTGCGCAACCGACGGCGGACCGCGGCCACCGCAACAGCGCTGATCATCGGCGTCACCCTCGTGGCGACGATCCTGGTCGGCGGAATGTCGACGAAGGCCACTCTCGCCCAAGGCCTGAGCCAGCGCTACCCCGTCGATATCGCCGTGCCGCTGGCCACCACCGTCGACCAGGACACGCTCGACGACCTCGGCGAGATCAGGGGAGTGGCTGCGGTCGCCGTGGCCCATCGTGCCGATGCCCTCGACGACCATGACGGGTCGACCCCCGATCTCTATGTCATCGATCCGGATTCGGCTGCGTCCGTGCTCGGCCCCGGAGCTCCACCGCTGGTCGCGGGCAAGGTCACGGTCCCGGATGACTTCGCTCGGGACAGCATCCGCATCAAGGGGCTCAACGAGATGAACGTCGCGGTCGAGAAGGCCGGGAGTTCGAGCCTCGTGTTCTTCACGACCCCCGACGTCGGCAACGATCTGGGCGTGTCCGCCACCACGACCTCGGTGCTGGTCAGGATCGACGACGACACGGACGTTGCTGACATCTTCCGGATCCAGCAGGACGTGGCGCAGGCACTCGACGTCACGAGCGACGAGGTCGTCGGATCGGCGGTGGCGAAGGGAATGTACTCCGAGCTCATCGACATCCTCCTTCTCATCGCAGTGGCCCTGCTCTTCGTCGCCGTCATCATTGCACTCATCGGCGTGTCGAACACGGTGAGCCTCTCGGTCATCGAGCGCAGGCGGGAGAACTCCCTGCTGCGTGCTCTGGGGCTGACCATCGGTCAGCTGCGCACCCTCCTCGCCCTCGAAGCCGTGCTCATCTCATCGGTGGCTGCGCTCATCGGACTCGTCCTCGGGGGAGGGCTCGGAATTGTGGGCACTCGACTGATCACCGTCGACTATGCAGACGAGCTGGTCATCGACTGGTCCATCCCTTCGTCGCTGGGCATCCTGGCCGCAGCGATCCTGGCCGGACTCGGTTCGGCCCTGGTCCCGGCGCGGCGTGCCGCCAGACTCTCACCGGTCGAGGGTCTCAAACAGGAGAACTGACCCCACCGGTGTCCGGGAACCGGGCGCAATGATAGAAATGCAAGCATGAAATCAGCGTGGACGACCGGACTGGTCGTGGTCGGCCTCATCGTCGCCGCATTCAACTTGCGGCCCGGCGTCACCGGTCTGTCCCCGCTGCTCGACGCGATGGGCGCCGAGATCCATCTCAGCGCAGCCTTCCTCGCCGTCATCGGCATGCTGCCTCCGCTGCTCTACGGACTCAGCGGCTTCATCACCCCACGTCTCTACAGTCGATTCTCCGGCCTCTCGCTCACCTTGGCCGCGATGATCATGATCACCGTGGGCCTGGGCGTGCGTGCGATCACCGACTCTCCGGGCCTGTTCCTCGGCCTCAGCGTGCTCGCGCTGTTCGGCATGGGCATCGGCAACGTCGTGTTGCCTCCGATCGTCAAGTCGTACTTCCCCGACAAGGTCGCTCTGATGTCGACCGTCCACGTCGGGCTGCTGCAGCTGGGCACCTTCATTCCCCCGCTCGTGGCCGTGCCGTTGGCGGGCATGTTCGAGTGGCGGGGATCGCTGCTCGTGTGGACCGGATGCGCCGCGGTGGCCGTCATGGTGTGGGTGATCATCATCGTCGTGCGACCAGCCGCCCGGACGGAGGTCGCGGCCTCCGTCGTCGGCGGCAGCGAGCTGCGGCGGCTGGTGCGCAGCCCTCGCGCCTGGTCGCTCATGACGATGACGGGTCTGACCTCATTCAACAACTTCATCCTCTTCACCTGGCTGCCCACGCTCCTGACCCGTTCTGGCTTCGACGCTGCCTTCGCCGGTGCCATGCTCGCACTCGTGACTGCGATCCCGTTGGTCCTCGGATTCGTCCTGCCGGTGCTGGCACAGAAGATGCGCACCGCCTCACCGATCGTCTCGGCATTCTGTCTGAGCCTGGCCGTCGGCTACATCGGGCTGTGGCTCTTCCCCGCGGCTGCCCCTGTGCTGTGGACCGTGCTGCTGGGAATCGGCATCTCGACCTTCCCCCTGGCACTGACCTTGATCACCCTGCGCTCACGCAGTGCCGAAGCCTCGGCGGCCCTGTCGGGCTTCGTGCAGGGAGGCGGATACCTCATGGCCGCCACCGGACCTCTGCTCTTCGCGTTCCTGCTGCAGAGCTTCGACATGATGTGGCCGGCCTTCGCGCTCGTCCTCCTCTCGACGGCAGTGAAGTTCGCCGTCAGCTTTTCTGCGTGTCGGCCGGGGTCGATCTGAAACGCATGGATTCGCCGTCGACAACCTGCGCCGAGTAATCTGTTCGAGTGACCCTGGAACTTCTGCACACCGGCCTCGCGCGCGCTTTGGCGACGATTGCCGCGGCAGGAGAATCCGCAGACGTCCCACTCGCGGACTTCATCGTCGAGCGCACCCGGGATCGATCGCAGGGGGACTGGTCGACGAACATCGCACTGCGCAATGCGCGCCTCCTGCACACCGACCCGACGGCGCTGGCCGCTGAGATCGCCGATCTCCTGCAGGTCCACGCTGAGGTGGCCCGCGCCGAGGCGAGCGGCCCCGGATTCGTCAACATCACCGTCACGACCGCGGCCCGGGCCGCGGTCGCCGCCGAGATCGTCGCGGCCCAGTCAGGGGCGGAGTCAGAGCCAGGGTCAGAGTCCATCGATGCTGCCCCCGAGACCATCCGAGTCCTCCAGGCCGCCCATGCCGCCGCCTGCAGAATCGAACGGCGGGCCACCTCGGCGGGGATCGACAGCTCCGATTTTGCGCCGGAGACACTCGCCGAGCCACGCGAGGTCGAGCTCCTGCTCGCCCTGACCGACGCTGCAGACATGATGATCAGCGCTTCGCCGATCCACGATTCCCAGCGGCTCGAACGCAGCCTCGAGGCTGTCGCCGAGGCCTTCTGCGACTGGTCGGGGGCCACGACCGTGACACCCACGATCGACGAGCACATCACCTCGACGCACGCTTCCCGGCTGGTCCTCGACCGAGCCGTCATCACTGTCCTGGCCACAGGACTTCGACACCTGGGCGCTTCGGCCCCGGAGAGGATGTAATGCCATCTCATATCGCCGGCACCATGCACGCCACGCCAGCACCCGTCTGGCTGCCGTATCCCGATGACGTCAATGCGCTCCTGCCTAGCCTGTGGTCGGACAATGTGACGAAGTCTGAGTCCGGGGTGCTCACCATCGCCGGTCACGGTGTCACCGACCTGGCCGCGCAGTACGGCACGCCGACCATGGTCATGGATGTCGAGGACTTCAAGGCCCGCGCCGGGTCCTACCTCAGCGCATATTCTGCGGCCTTCTCCGAGGACAAGGGCTTCTCCGGTGTCGACGTGTTCTATGCCGGCAAGGCCTTCCTGTGCACGGCGGTGGCCCGGTGGGTCCACGAAGCAGGCCTCGGTCTCGACACGTGCTCCCTGGGGGAGATGATGGTGGCCCGTGCCGCGGGTGTGCCCGGCGAGAGAGTCGGTCTGCACGGCAACAACAAATCCGTGGCCGAGCTCGAATACGCTCTCGACTACGGAGTCGGACGCATCTTCGTCGACAGTCTCGATGAGATCGCGCGTCTCGAGTCGATCGCGGCGGCGAAGGGGCTCGTCGCTCCGGTCATGCTGCGCGTGACCGTCGGCGTCGAAGCCCACACCCACGACTTCATCGCCACCGCCCACGAGGACCAGAAGTTCGGGCTCTCCGTCGCCGCCGGGACCGCAGCCGCTGCTGCGAAGGCGGTGGCGAACTCGGAGCACCTGCGCTTCGACGGCCTCCACTCGCACATCGGATCGCAGATCTTCGACATCTCCGGATTCCAGGTGGCTGCCGCACGTGTGCTCGAACTGCGCGCTCAGATCATGGCCGAACACGGCGTCGACCTGCCCGACATCGACCTCGGCGGCGGCTTCGGCATCCGCTACACCTCGCAGGACACGCCGATCCCGGTGACGGAGATGGCCGAGGAACTCGCCGAGGTGGTCGCGAAGGAGTGCCGCGGGCTCGGCACGAACGTGCCCCGGCTCTCGATCGAACCCGGTCGTGCGATCGTGTCTCCGTCGATGTTCACCCTCTACGAGGTCGGCACGGTCAAAGAGGTCAGCACGGACAACGGCATCCGCACCTACGTCGCTGTCGACGGCGGCATGAGCGACAACATCCGGACAGCCCTCTACGACGCGGATTATTCGTGTAGTTTGGCGAATCGGAACTCGGCTGCTGAACCGGTGATCGTGCGAGTCGTGGGCAGACACTGCGAGTCGGGCGACATCATCGTCCGCGATGAGTACATGGGAGCCGACGTCACCGCCGGTGACCTGGTGGCGGTTCCGAGCACCGGTGCTTACTGCCGGTCGCTGGCGAACAACTACAACCATCAGCCCAGACCCGGAGTCTTGGCTGTGGCACCGGATAAGGTTGAATGGATCGTGCTCCCGGAGGACTACTCGCAGATGCTGAGCAGCGATCCCGGCATGAGCGCAGGCGACAACGGATGAGAGTCAATGACGAGCGGGGAAAAGGTGAGGATATGCAGGCGTTGAAGGTAGCCATGCTCGGATGCGGTGTCGTGGGCACGGAAGTCGCCGCGCGCATCCAAAACAGGGGAGAAGCCCTGGCCGAGCGCATCGGTGCTCCACTCGAACTCAGCGCCATCGTCGTGCGCGACACCGCCAAGGAGCGCCCCGGGATCGATGCGAGTCTGCTCACCACCGATGCCGAAGCCGCCATCGCCGGCGCAGACATCGTCATCGAACTCATGGGCGGCATCGAACCGGCCAAATCGCTCATCACCGCAGCCCTGGACCAGGGGTCGTCCGTGGTCACGGCGAACAAGGCCCTGCTGGCCGCGAACTACGTCGAGCTGATGTCCGCTGCCGACCGCGCCGGCGTCCGCCTCGAGCACGAGGCCGCCGTGGCCGGAGCCATCCCGATCATCCGCCCCGTCGGGGACTCCCTGGCCGGAGATCGGATCGAACGGATCATGGGCATCGTCAACGGCACGACGAACTACATCCTCGACCAGATGGACTCCGAAGGCTGGGCCTTCGACGAAGCGCTGTCCACAGCACAGGAACTCGGCTACGCCGAGGCGGATCCCACCGCGGACGTCGGCGGCCACGATGCCGCAGCGAAGGCCGCGATCCTGTCCTCTCTGGCCTTCCACGCCCCGGTGACGATCGACGACGTCCATGTCGAAGGCATCGAGGACATCACCCCCGATATGGTCGCCACGGCCAAAGACCAGGGCTTCGTCATCAAACTTCTCGCCGTGTGCGAACGAGTCAACGATTCCGCCGCGGGCTCGGGCCTCTCCGCCCGTGTCTACCCGGCCCTGCTGCCTCGCACCCATCCGCTGGCCACCGTCCGCGGAGCCTTCAACGCCGTGTTCATCGAAGCCGAAGCAGCTGGCTCGCTGATGTTCTACGGCCAGGGTGCCGGCGGTTCGCCGACCGCCTCCGCGGTCCTCGGCGACGTCGTGTCCGTGGCCAGGCGCAAAGTGCTTGGCGGTCGCGGGCAGTATGAACGCCCGTTCCACGAGGACTCGCGGATCCTGCCGATCTCAGCCATCACGACGCGCTACCACATCACGCTCGACGTGGTCGATCGTCCCGGTGTGCTCGCGGCGGTCTCCGAGATCTTCGCCGATGAGGGGGCGTCGATCGAACTCATGCGCCAGACCGTGGGCGAAGCCGACGAACAGGGCAACCAGCACGCGAAGCTCGTGCTCGCCACCCACTCGAACACCGACGCGGTCCTCAGGGGAACGGTCGACCGCCTCGGCGATCTCCCCGTGGTCCGCGCCGTCAAATCCGTGATCCGTGTAGAAGGACAGTGAGAATGAATTACCCCAGACATCAGTGGCAGGGCGTCGTCGAGGAATACCGGAGCTTGCTCGACATCTCCGCGGCCACCCCGGCCGTGACCCTGGGCGAGGGCGGAACCCCGCTCATCCGCGCGCAGAAGCTCAGCGAGCTCACCGGCGCCGAGGTGTGGGTGAAGTACGAGGGTCTTAACCCGACCGGCTCGTTCAAGGACCGCGGCATGACGATGGCGATCACGAAGGCCGTCGCGCACGGGGCGAAGGCCGTCATCTGCGCCTCGACAGGAAACACCTCGGCCTCAGCGGCCGCGTATGCCACGAAGGCCGGACTCACCTGCGCTGTGCTCGTGCCGACGGGCAAGATCGCCCCTGGCAAGATGAGCCAGGCCATCGCCCACGGTGCCACGCTGCTCGAGGTCGACGGCAACTTCGACGACTGCCTGACCCTGTGCCGGAAGCTCTCCGAGTCCTACCCTGTTCACCTGGTCAATTCGGTCAACCCTGACCGGATCGAGGGCCAGAAGACCGCCTCCTTCGAGGTCGTCGACGTCCTCGGCGACGCTCCCGACATCCACGTCCTTCCCGTCGGCAACGCCGGCAACATCACTGCCTACTGGAAGGGATACCGCCAGTACAAGGAGATCGGCGTCTCGACCAAGCTGCCGCAGATGTGGGGCTTCCAGGCCGCGGGTGCGGCCCCGATCGTCCTCGGCCACCCGGTCGACGAACCCGATACGATCGCCACGGCCATCCGAATCGGCAACCCGGCCAGCTGGTCTCAGGCTGAAGAGGCGCGAGACTCGTCCGGAGGAGTCATCGACTCGGTCACCGACGATGAGATCCTCGCCGCCCATAAGGTGCTCTCCCGCGAAGAGGGCATCTTCGTCGAACCCGGCTCAGCCGCCTCGGTCGCCGGTCTGCTGAAGATGTCCGAAGCCGGCCGCGTGCCGGCCGGCGCACGCATCGCGGTCACGGTCACCGGGCACGGGCTCAAGGACCCCAGCTGGGCGCTGCACACCGCGGACGGCTCGGAGATCGAGCCGAAGCGCGTCTCCGTCGACGCCGTGAGTGCGGCTCGCGCCCTGGGACTCGAGGACAGGTGAGCGTGAGGTTCGAGCTCGAGGTGCCGGCCACCTCGGCGAATCTGGGACCCGGATACGACTCCTTCGGGCTGGCACTCGAGATCTTCGACTCCTTGTCTCTGACCCTCCACGACGAACCGGTCGACGCGACCGCCTGCGTGCGGGTGACAGGGGAGAGCGCCGCGGCGCTGCCGACTGACCGTACCCATCTGATCATGCGAGTCATCGCCGAAGTGCTTGCTTCGGAGTACCCGCTTACCCCGGCGGGCGTCGTCGATCGGCTCAGCCTCGACTGCACCAATCGGATCCCGCATTCGCGCGGCCTCGGCTCGTCCGCCGCCGCCATCGTGGCGGGCATCGCGCTGGCAGGGGAAGTCGGACACCACGTGGGAGGCCCCGAGCTCAGCCGTGAACGTGTCCTCGAACTCGCCACTGACCGTGAGGGTCATCCCGACAACGCGGCGCCCGCGATCTTCGGCGGGCTGAGCATCTCCCTCTCGCACCCGGCGCGGTCCTTCCGGATTCCGATCGGCACGGTCGCTGAGGTGACCGTGCTGGTTCCGGACGTGCGCCTGGACACCGAGATCGCCCGTGGCGTCATTCCCGTGTCCATCGAACACGAGGTCGCTGCGGAGAACTCTGCACGTGCGGGACTGCTCGTCCACGGATTCTCCAGCGATGCCTCGGTGCTCATGGAAGCCACCGACGACCGACTGCATCAGGAGTTCCGTCGGGAGGCCTATCCCGAGTCGATGGAGCTCGTCGACGCTCTGCGCGCCCGCGGGCTGCCGGCGGTCATCTCCGGTGCCGGACCCACAGTCCTCGTGCTCGCCGATTCGGTTCCGGCCGAGGTCGTGCCCGCCGCGGTCGAGGTGATTCGGACGTCGATTGACCTCGGCGGATATCGCACGCGCAGGATCGGCTGAGCAATCGATTCGCAAGATCGGCGTTGACCAAGTAAACTGGTGGTGTTCCGTCAGTGAACGGGTTTTGCGGTACTCATCGCAAGTTCCCTGTCAAAGTCACAAATTCTGGAACGTCTCCTGCTCATTCTCATAGCAGGTTATCTTTCACAATGCACCGTCAAGGGTGTTTCCGTCGCCGTGAGTAAACGGCTCTTGCCGCACGGCCGAAAGAGGGAGAAGGACCTTCGTGTCTGAAACCACTACTCAAGATTCCGCACCACGCACCGGCAGTCTGACCGCTTTGCGTCTGCCCCAGCTCCAGGAAATGGCAGCGGGCCTTGGAATCAAGGGGTACCGTCGACTTCGCAAAAGCGAACTGATCGACGCCATCAACAACAGCAAGAGCGGCGCCCAGGCCGGATCCGGTCGGGCCAAATCCGCACCCAAATCCGCACCTGAGGCTCCGGCCGTCGCCGATGACAAACAGGCCGAGCCCACGCGCCGTCCTGCTCGTCGCAACGCTGCACCGCAGGCCCGCAACGACGCCGAGGCGTCACAGGGTTCGCAGGCACCGGCACCGGAGCAGACGGCACCCGCCGAAGCTCCGAAGTCCGAGGCTCCGAAGTCCGATGAGTCGGCGGATCAGGCATCCGGTGACCAGGATCGTCAGCGCTCACGGCGCGGCCGGTCGCGTTCGCGCGGCAACGAGGCGCAGAGTGACGATCAGTCGCAGGCGCAGCAGTCCTCGCAGGCACCGCAGTCGGCTCCCGAGTCGAACGACCACGGTGACCAGAACGATCACCGCGGCAACCGCGGCAATGATCGTCGGGGCCGCAGCAACGACGACTCCAACGGTGATCGCGGTGACAACGGCAGCGATCGCAATGATCGCCGCAGCAACGATCGCAACAACGACCGTGGCGATCGCAACAACGATCGCAACAACGATCGTGGCGATCGCAACAACGATCGCAATGATCGCAATAACGATCGTCGGGGCCGCAACAACAATGACGACGACGATCGCGGCAACCGCCGCGGACGCGGACGCGACCGCAAACGTCGCGGCGGCGGACGCAGCGACGAGCCTGAGATCCGTCAGGATGATGTGCTGATCCCGGTCGGCGGCATCCTCGACGTCCACGACAACTACGCATTCCTGCGCACCTCGGGCTACCTGCCCGGCCCCAACGATGTCTACGTCTCGGCTTCCATGGTGCGCAAGAACAGCCTTCGCAAGGGTGACGCGATCGCCGGTGCGATCCGTCAGCAGCGCGAGAACGACCGCAACGGCAAGCGTGAGAAGTTCGATGCCCTGGTCCGCCTGGACTCGGTCAACGGACTCACCGTCGAAGACGCCCGCAACCGTGTGGAATTCTCGAAGCTGACGCCTCTCTACCCACAGGAGCGGATGCGCCTCGAGACCACCTCGAAGCAGCTTTCGACACGCCTCATTGATCTCGTCACCCCCATCGGCAAGGGCCAGCGCGGACTCATCGTGGCGCCTCCGAAGGCGGGCAAGACGATGATCATGCAGCAGGTCGCGAATGCGATCACCGAGAACAACCCGGAAGTCCACTTGATGGTCGTCCTCGTCGACGAACGTCCCGAGGAAGTCACGGACATGCAGCGTGCAGTCAAGGGCGAAGTCATCGCTTCGACCTTCGACCGTCCCGCCGATGACCACACGACGATCGCAGAACTCGCCATCGAGCGCGCCAAGCGTCTCGTCGAGATGGGCTCTGACGTCGTCGTGCTCCTCGACAACATCACCCGCCTCGGCCGTGCGTACAACATCGCACAGCCGGCTTCGGGACGAATCCTCTCCGGTGGTGTCGACGCGAATGCGCTCTACCCGCCGAAGCGCTTCTTCGGTGCTGCTCGCAACATCGAGAACGGCGGTTCGCTGACCATCCTGGCCACCGCACTCGTCGAGACCGGATCCAAGATGGACGAGGTCATCTTCGAGGAGTTCAAGGGCACCGGCAACATGGAACTGCGCCTGAGCCGTCAGCTTGCGGACAAGCGCATCTTCCCGGCCGTCGACGTCAACGCGTCGAGCACCCGTCGCGAAGAGATGCTCATGACTTCGGAAGAGATGAAGGTCATGTGGCAGCTGCGTCGTGTGCTGTCCGGACTCGAGCAGCAGCAGGCAGTCGAACTCCTGATGTCGAAGCTCAAGGAGACCGGCTCCAACGTCGAGTTCCTCATGCAGGTGCAGAAGACGACGCCGCTGCAAAAGTCCGCTACCGACAACCACTGAGATGGCCGACGACGACACCCTCAAGGCCAGCATCAGCGTCCTGCTCGACGAGCATGCTCGTCTGCAGGAGGAGCTCTCCGACCCCGCCGTGCACGCCGATGCTGGCCGGGCGAAGAAGCTGACTCGACGCTATGCCGAACTCGAGAAGGTGGCCGTCGCCGCCAGGCGGTTCTTCCAGCTCGAAGAGGACGTCGCGGCCGCGGAGGAATTCGCGGCCGACGACTCCGACTTCGCAGCTGAGGCGAGGCGCCTGGCACAGGAGCACTCAGAGGTCGAAGCCGAACTCAAGGACCTCTTGGTCCCGAGCGATCCCGATGACGCGCGAGACGCGATCATCGAGATCAAAGCCGGCGAAGGCGGTGACGAATCGGCGCTGTTCGCAGCCGACCTGCTGCGGATGTACCAGCGCTGGATCGACTCCCGCGGGTGGTCCTCGCAGATCCTCGACGCCACGCATTCGGATCTGGGCGGCTATAAAGACGTGACCATGGCGGTCAAAGCCAAGTCCGACGGCGCCTACGGGTGGCTGAAGTTCGAAGGCGGCGTCCATCGCGTCCAGCGAGTGCCGGTGACCGAGTCGCAGGGACGCATCCACACCTCGGCGGCCGGAGTCCTCGTCTTCCCCGAGGTCGACGAACCCGAAGAGGTCGGACTCGACGACAACGATCTGCGCATCGATGTCTACCGGTCATCCGGACCCGGTGGTCAGTCTGTGAATACGACGGACTCCGCCGTGCGCATCACCCACCTGCCCACGGGCATCACCGCCAGCTGTCAGAACGAGAAGTCGCAGCTGCAGAACAAAGAAGCGGCTCTGCGCATGCTGCGCGCCCGGATCCTGGCCAAGCAGGCCGAGGAAGCCGCAGCTGAAGCCGCTGACATCCGCCGTTCCCAAGTCCGCACCGTTGACCGCTCGGAGCGGATCCGGACCTACAACTTCCCGGAGAACCGGATCACCGATCACCGCACCGGGTACAAGGCCTACAATCTCGATCAGGTGCTGGCTGGCGACCTCGACCCGGTCATCGGCTCCTGCCGTGAAGCTGACAAAGCGGCACGACTCGACGCCCTGGGGGACTGAACTGAGTTCGCATCCGCCAGTGCCCGCCTCAGACGTGTCCGCGCTTCTGAACGGAGCCGCACGACTGCTCCGTGAGGCCGGAGTCCCGAACCCGGATTCCGACGCGGCGACACTGCTCGCCCACGCCTGGGGTATTGACGCATCGACTCTGTCTCGGCACCGACTCTTCGAGGAAGAGGTCCCGTCGGCAGTCTCCGCGACATTCGCGCAGCTGCTCGACCGTCGGGTCGAGCGCGTCCCGCTTCAGCACATCACGGGCACAGCCGCGTTCCGCCATCTCGAACTCGACGTGGGGCCCGGCGTCTTCGTCCCGCGGCCTGAGACCGAGCTGCTCGTGACCGAAGTGCTCGACGAGCTTGAGAGACAGCGGACCGAAGACGAGCACATCCCGCTCGTCGTGGATCTGTGCTCAGGTTCGGGGGCGATCACCCTCTCACTGGCCACCGAACATCCACAGCTGCGCGTCATCGGCGTCGAACGAGAGGCTGCCGCCCTCGAATGGTCGCGGAAGAATCGTGCCCGCCTCGACCTCGGCGACTCCACTGTCGACCTGGTCTCCGGAGACGCGACGACCTTCGGCGATGAGAACTCCGACCTGTGCGGCGGCGTCGACGTGGTCGTGACGAACCCGCCCTACGTTCCCGACACTGCGATCCCGCGCGATCCCGAGGTCCGCGATCACGACCCTGCAGCTGCGCTCTACGGGGGAGCCTCGGGGCTCGAGATTCCCGGGCTCATTATCGCCCAAGCGGAGAAGCTGCTGCGTCCCGGTGGCTTCTTCATCATGGAGCACTCCGAGGAGCAAGGTGCCGGAGTCCGAGAACTCATCATGTCGACGGCCAGTCTGAGACGGCCCACAACCTTCCCGGACTACACTGGACGCGACCGCTACACCGTGGCGCACCGCATCACCTGCGATGGTCCGCTGAGCCGCTGACCACGGCCCGACCGGCCACGACCACTGTCAACCGAGATTTGAAACGGAGAATTCGTGTCGAGACGATTCGACGTCACCCAGACAGACATCCGCGACCTGGTCCTCGACGAGTGTGCGCGGGTCAGCGAGGCGGGCAGTCTGCTCGTCGTCCCCACGGACACGGTGTACGGGATCGCCGCCGATGCGTTCAGTGCCTCGGCCGTCGCCGCACTGCTCGCGGCCAAAGGTCGGGGCCGAAACATGCCTCCGCCGGTGCTCGTACCGCGCGCTGAAACGGTGTTCGGCCTCGTCGACGGCGTCGACGACAGGATTCTCGCCCTGACTGCGAAATTCTGGCCCGGACCGCTGACGATCATCGCGAACGCACAGCCGTCCCTCGACTGGGACCTCGGCGACACCCACGGCACTGTCGCGGTTCGGATGCCCGACGACGAATACGCGCTGGCGCTGCTGGGCCGAACCGGACCTCTGGCTGTGTCGAGTGCCAACATCTCCGGTCAGCCCGCTGCCACCTCGGCGGATGAGGCCCAAGAGGTGTTCGGCGAGGACGTCGACATCTACCTCGACGGGGGAGCCCGGGAGTCGGGCCTCGCCTCGACGATCATCGACCTCAGCGGTGATAACGCGCGCATCGTGCGGCAGGGACCGATCACGGCAGAGGCGCTGCGCGAAGTCGTCCCCGATCTGATCGACCTGGACGGCTGAGTGCGCGCCTACCTCTTCATCCTCATCATCTCGGCCCTCGTGGCCTACCTGCTGACCCCGATGGTCAAGCGGGTGGCCGAGCGCGGACTCATCTTCTCGCCTCTGCGCGAACGAGATGTCCATTCCGTTCCGACGCCGAGGCTGGGTGGGGTGGCCATGTTCGGCGCGGTGATCGCGGGGCTCGTGTTCGCCTCCCAGACACCGTTCCTGCAGAGGATCTTTTCCGACATGGGTCCGATCATCGGGATCGCCGGCGCCGCGACCATCCTCTGCGTGCTCGGCATCATCGACGATATCTGGGACCTCCACTGGATCACGAAAATCGCCGGGCAGGCGCTGGCTGCCGGCTTCATGGCGATCAACGGGGTGGCGTTGCTGTCGATCCCGTTCGGGGGAGTCATCATCGGCTCGCCGCGGATGTCGATCATCATCACGATCCTCGTCGTCCTCGTGACGATCAACGCCGTCAACTTCGTCGACGGCCTCGACGGACTGGCAGCAGGAGTCGTGGCCATCGGCGGCAGCGCCTTCTTCATCTACTCGTATTGGCTGGCTCGCGACGCCTCGCCGGAGTCGTACGCGAACCTCGCCTCGCTCATCATCGCGATCCTCGTCGGTGCGTGCGTTGGTTTCCTCCCGCACAACTTCAACCCGGCTCGAATCTTCATGGGCGATTCCGGATCCATGCTCATCGGTCTTCTGCTCGCGGCGTCGACGATCCGTGTCACCGGTCAGGTCGATCCCGCACTTCTCGGCCAGGAGCGGGTCTTCGCCACATTCATGCCGATCATTCTGCCGATCGCCGTGATGTTCCTGCCTCTGCTCGACCTTGGTCTCGCAGTCATCCGCAGGTTGATGGCCGGACAGTCTCCTTTCTCCGCCGATGCGAAGCACCTCCACCACCGCATGCTGCGGCTCGGACACTCACACGCCCGCGCTGTGCTCATCCTCTACACGTGGACAGCGCTCATCGCCTTCGGCTCAGTGCTGCTCCTGTTCCGCAGCTGGCCGTTCGTCGTCTGCGTCGTGGGCATCCTGTTCGCGATCACCCTGATCTTCACCTTCTACCCCTTGCGCATGCGTCAGAAAGCCAGAGAGGAAATCTCGTGACTGAACCGACCCGGAGAAGCGAAACAGCTGTCGAGGCAGCGTGGACGAGAGTCTGGAGGACCATGCTGGTCCGCGGCATCATCCTCGTCCTCGCCGTCGCGATCCTCGGCATGGGCATCGGCTGGCTGGTCTCCGGTCAGCAGGGCCTCAACGGTGGAGCCGTTGGTGGGGGACTGGCAGCGGTCTTCATCATCATCACGCTCGTCATCATGTACGCCGGCCGCAACATGGGACTGACCGCGATCGCCGGGTTCCTCGGCATGGGCTTCCTGTTCAAAGCCTTCATCTTCATGATCGTGATCTGGCGCCTCAAGGATGCGACGTGGCTTGATGGCACGGTAGCGTTCTTCACGATCGTCGTCGCCGTCATCGGGTCCTCGCTCGTCGAAGCCCTCACGGTGGTCAAGGGACGAGTGCCCTACGTTGATCCCGAGGCGAAATAGCCCGAGGCGCAAAAGTCTGTGAGATGCGATGCATCTCACTGCCAGAAAATGTACAGTCAAAACCAATGGATTTGTCGGCAGCTCTCTACAATTGGTAGAGTAGTTGCGGTGCTGGAGCCAATTGTCGCTCCATGTCGCTCCTGAACCTCAAGCCCCACAGTGATTGCGGGGCTCAGGCCAGGCCATCAAGGCCCTTGACCATGGGAGAGTAAAGCAAACGTGGGAACACTCAACGCCGCGAACACAACGATCCAAGCCGCTGAAGGTGGTTTCCACGCCCCGTCGATGGCGGAATTCTTCCCCGAGGCAGTGCTCTTCCAGGGTTCTCCCTTTGAGATGAACCGCGTGATGATCATCCGCATCCTGGCCACAGTCGCCGTCGTCGTGCTCCTGGCCGTGTGGGCTAACCGGATGAAGCTCATTCCCGGTCGTTTCCAGTCCGCCATGGAACTCGCCATGGAATTCGTCACCGTCGGCATCGCCGAAGACACCATGGGCAAGGCGAAGGCCAAGAAGTTCATGCCCCTCATCGTGGCGATCTTCTTCGGCATCCTGTTCTGGAACGTCACGAAGCTCATTCCGTTCCTCAACATGCCGGGTACAGGCGTCATCGGCCTTCCGATCGTCCTGACACTCACAGTCTACGTGACCTACCACTGGGCAGGCATCGCCGAGAAGGGACTCGGCGGCTACCTCAAGGATTCGCTTATCCTGCCGGGCGTTCCCTGGCCGATGCACATCCTGCTGATCCCGATCGAGTTCATCACGAAGTTTGTCACCCAGCCGTTCACCCTGGCCATCCGACTCTTCGCGAACATGATGGTCGGCCACCTGTTGCTCGTCCTCTGCTTCACCGCAACGAGCTTCTTCCTCGTCGATGCTTCGAACGGCTTCCAGTTCTTCTCGATCATCACCTTCGCCGGCGGATTCTTCGTCTTCATCCTCGAGATGCTGATCGTCGTCCTCCAGGCCTACATCTTCGCCCTTCTGTCCTGCGTCTACATCAATGCCGCCATCTCGGATGACCACTGATTCGACGCTTCACTGAACCGTAACCCCCAAGTGTTACACGAGCCGGGCCAACCACCCGGCTGCCATATGAAAGGAAAAGCATTCAATGGATATGCTCGCTGAAGTCACCGGTAGTCTGAGCACCGTCGGATACGGCCTCGCCGCAATCGGCCCCGGCGTCGGTGTCGGTATCGTCATCGGTAAGACCATCGAGGGAACCGCTCGTCAGCCTGAGATGGCCGGCGCACTGCGCGGAAACATGTTCCTCGGTATTGCTCTGATCGAGGCCCTGGCCCTGATCGGCATCGCCACCCCATTCTTCCTGCCCTGATCTTCAAGAGGACTAAACGATGACTCCAGTACACATTGTTGCAGCGTCTGAGAACCCGCTTCTCCCCGCGCTGCCCGACATCATCTGGAGTGCCGTCTGTCTGCTGATCGTCTTCCTGGTTGTCTGGAAGTACGTCCTTCCCGCCTTCAACAAGACACTCGACGAGCGTGCAGAGCGCATTCAGGGTGGAATTGAGAAGGCCGAGAAGGTGCAGGCCGAAGCCGATCAGGCTCTGGCCGAGTATCAGAAGCAGCTCGCCGACGGTCGTGCAGAAGCTGCACGACTGCGCGCCGAGGCTCAGGAAGAAGGCGCCCAGATCATCGCAGACATGAAGGCTCAGGCTCACACCGAGTCTGACCGCATCGTCGCGCAGGCCCAGACCCAGATCGAAGCAGAGCGTCAGGCGGCCATGGTGTCGCTGCGTTCGGAAGTCGGAACTCTGGCTACGGACCTGGCATCCCGCATCGTCGGCGAATCGCTCACCGATGACCAGCGCTCGGCCAACGTCGTCGATCGCTTCATCTCTGATCTCGAATCCCAGTCGTCGGCGCAGCCGGTCAAGGGGGCGTGATGCTCCAGTCGAGCAGACTGTCCCTGCAGGCCGTTCTCGAGACCGCCAACTCCGAGATCTCCGGCGGCGACGCTCGGGAGATCGGCGAAGGCGCTCTCGGCATCGTCGGCATCCTTGCTGACAACGTGTCACTGCGCAAGGCCCTGGCTGATTCGGCCGAGGCCGCCGAGAAGAAGCAGCAGCTGCTGCGAAGCCTCTTCTCGTCTCAGGTCTCGGAGGCTGTCCTGCGTCTGGCGCAGAAGGCAGTCGGCCTTCGCTGGGCCAGAACTCAGGACCTCGTGACCAGTCTGGAGGTGGCCGGTGTGACGGCGATTGCCGCTGCTGCACAGGCCAACAGCCAGCTCGGCCAGGTGGAAGAGGAAGTCTTCCGCTTCGCGCGTCTGTGCGAGAGCGACCACGAACTCGGGCGCGCACTCGACTCTGATGCGAGTGGCGAGCTCAAACGTCAGCTCATCTCTGATCTGCTGGCAGGCAAGGCTCAGGCCGACACCATCACTCTGATCGGGCAGGCGGCTGTGCACCCACGCGGGCTCCGCGTTGCCATCGCCCTCGATCAGTACAGCGACATCCTCGCGGCTCGTCAGCAGCGCTCAGTCGCTGAAGTCACCGTCGCGAAGCCCTTGAGCGAAGCACAGACCGAAAGGCTCGCAGACGCACTGTCCGCCAGCTACGGTCGACAGCTCGTTCTCAACGTCCAGGTCGATCCCGATGTCATCGGGGGAGTCCGGGTCCAGGTCGGCGACGAGATGATGAGCTCGACAGTCGCGGATCGTCTGTCTGAGGTGCAGCGCAAGCTCGCCAGCTGAATCGTATGGCCGGACATCCGGCAGCACAGGCGGCCCACCGGTCGTCGGACACAAGTTTTGAGTAAAGGAAGCAGGGAATCCAGATGGCGGAAGTGACAATTCGCCCGGAGGAGATCCGGGACGCTCTGGGGAAGTTCGTTGATTCGTACAATCCCGAGAGCTCGGCAAAGACTGAGGTCGGCAAGGTCGTCACCGCGGGTGACGGCATTGCCCACGTATCGGGACTGCCCGGCACAATGGCCAACGAACTTCTTCGGTTCGAAGACGGCACATTGGGTCTGGCACAGAACCTGGAAGAGCGCGAGATCGGCGTCGTCGTCCTCGGTGAGTTCTCCGGTATCGCGGAAGAGCAGAACGTCTACCGCACCGGGGAGGTCCTCTCGATTCCGGTCGGCGACGGCTACCTCGGTCGCGTCGTGGATCCGCTCGGTCGCGCAGTCGACGGCCTCGGTGACATCGAAACCGTCGGTCGTCGTGAGCTCGAGCTCCAGGCCGCCGGCGTGATGGATCGCCAGGAAGTCCGCGAGCCCCTCCAGACCGGATACAAGAGCATCGACGCCATGATCCCCGTGGGTCGTGGACAGCGTCAGCTCATCATCGGCGACCGCAAGACCGGTAAGACCGCTCTCGCGATCGACACGATCATCAACCAGAAGGACAACTGGGCGACCGGTGACCCGAAGAAGCAGGTTCGCTGCATCTACGTCGCCATCGGCCAGAAGGGTTCGACCATCGCCGGTGTTCGTCGTTCGCTCGAAGAAGCGGGCGCCCTCGAATACACGACGATCGTGTCCTCGCCTGCTTCCGACCCCGCCGGTTACAAGTACCTGGCTCCGTATTCCGGTTCGGCCATCGGCCAGCACTGGATGTATGAGGGCAAGCACGTCCTCATCGTCTTCGATGATCTGTCGAAGCAGGCCGAGGCTTACCGCGCCGTGTCGCTTCTGCTGCGTCGTCCGCCGGGCCGTGAGGCATTCCCCGGTGACGTCTTCTACCTGCACTCGCGCCTGCTCGAGCGTTGTGCCAAGCTTTCCGATGAACTCGGCGGCGGTTCGATGACCGGTCTGCCGATCATCGAGACCAAGGCTAACGACGTCGGTGCGTTCATTCCGACCAACGTCATCTCGATCACCGATGGTCAGATCTTCCTGCAGTCGGACCTCTTCAACGCCGGTCAGCGCCCAGCTGTCGACGTCGGAATCTCCGTCTCCCGCGTGGGCGGCGCTGCTCAGACCAAGGCGCTCAAGAGCGTCTCGGGCACATTGAAGATCTCGCTGGCGCAGTACCGCTCGCTCGAAGCGTTCGCGATGTTCGCCTCTGACCTCGACGAGACGACCAAACGGGATCTGGCTCGCGGTGCGCGCCTGACCGAGCTGCTCAAGCAGTCGCAGTTCTCCCCGATGGCCTTCGAGAAGCAGACCGTCTCGATCTTCGCCGGTACCAACGGCTACCTCGACGAGGTTCCTGTGGCGGATGTGCTGCGGTTCGAGACCGAACTGCACGATCACATCGAGCGTAAGACCGGTATCTTCACTACCATTCGTGAGACGCTGAAGCTCGACGATGACACCTCCGCAGAACTCAAGAACGTGCTGAGCGAGTTCACCCAGAACTTCGTCAGCTCAGATTCCTCCGGTTCGAAGGCTGGCAGTGAGGACACTGCTGCAGCTTCGTCCGAAGAGGTCGAGCAGGAGCGAATCGTTCGGCAGAAGCGTTGAGTCTGATCCGTAACAGCGAAAGGAAGAACTGATGGGAGCCCAGCAGAGGGTCTTCAAGCAGAAGATTCGCTCTACTTCGTCCTTGAGGAAGATCTTCAAGGCCATGGAGCTCATCGCCGCTTCGCGGATTCAGAAGGCCATTGCCCGTTCGCAGGCAGCCGGCCCCTACGCCAATGCTCTGACCCGCGCGGTCTCAGCAGTGGCCAGTGAGTCCAATGTCGACCACGTGCTGACGACCGAGCCCGAGTCCGTCACCCGCGCAGCAGTGCTGGTGATGGGGCCCGACCGTGGATTCGCCGGAGCCTATTCAGCGAACCTGCTGCGTGAAGCCGAAGAACTCATTCGGCTGCTGCGCAGCGAAGGCAAGGACGTTTCGCTCTTCACCGTCGGCGGCAAGGCAAAGAACTACTACACCTTCCGTGACCGTCCCATCGAAGAGTCCTGGACTGGGATCTCCGAAACCCCGTCGCCCGAAGTGGCGCGGGAGATCGGCGAAGCCCTGCTGAAGGACTTCACCGCCGAAAGCGGAGACGGTGGCGTTGACGAGATCTACATCGTGTTCACGAAGTTCGTCTCGAGTGTCAAGCATGATCCGGAATACCGGCGACTGCTGCCACTCGAGGTTGTCGACGCCGACGAGGCTGCGACGACGGGCGGCCAGGCTGAAAGTAAGACTGACGCAGCTGCGTTCCCTCTCTATGAGTTCGAACCCAGCGCCGAAGCCGTGCTGGACGCGTTGCTGCCCCGATACATCGACTCGCGCATTCTGTCCGCGCTGCTGAGCGCATCAGCATCCGAACAGGCCTCGCGCCAGGCGGCGATGAAGACCGCGACGGACAATGCGGATGATCTCATCAAGACCTACACCAGGTTGGCCAACACGGCCCGCCAGGCGGAAATCACCCAGGAACTCACCGAGATCGTCGGTGGGGCCGATGCCCTCGCGGCATCATCAGCCGGCGACTGACCGGCGAGAGCAGAGAAGAAAGAGACCATGACTGCCACAGCTACGGATAACACCCCGGCGCAGGGCACAGCCCTCGGCCGGATTTCCCGAGTCATCGGCCCGGTTGTCGACATCGAGTTCCCGCTCGACTCCGTGCCAGAGATCTACAACTCGCTGTCCACCTCGGTGGAACTCTCCGAGGGCACGCGCAAGCTGACCTTCGAGGTCGGTCTGCACCTGGGCAACGGCATCGTGCGTGCCGTGTCCCTGCAGCCCACCGACGGACTGGTCCGCGGTCAGGAAGTCGTCGACTCCGGCGCTCCTATCTCGGTGCCGGTCGGCGATGTGACGAAGAACCACGTCTGGAACGTCACCGGTGACTGCCTCAACCTCGAAGACGGCGAAAAGCTCGAGATCAGCGAGCGTTGGCCCATCCACCGTCAGGCACCGGCCTTCGACGAACTCGAGTCGAAGACCGAGATGCTCGAAGTCGGCATCAAGAGCATCGACCTCCTTACCCCGTATGTCCAGGGTGGAAAGATCGGCCTCTTCGGTGGCGCCGGCGTCGGCAAGACCGTCCTCATCCAGGAAATGATCTTCCGCATCGCCCACAACCACAACGGCACCTCGGTGTTCGCTGGCGTGGGTGAGCGCACCCGTGAGGGCAACGACCTCATCATGGAGATGGACGAAGCAGGAGTGTTCAAGGACACCGCCCTTGTCTTCGGGCAGATGGACGAGCCGCCAGGCACCCGTCTGCGCGTGGCTCTGTCGGCGCTGACCATGGCGGAGTACTTCCGCGATGTCCAGAACCAGGACGTGCTGCTGTTCATCGACAACATCTTCCGTTTCACCCAGGCCGGTTCCGAGGTCTCGACCCTTCTGGGTCGCATGCCTTCGGCCGTGGGCTACCAGCCCAACCTGGCCGACGAGATGGGTGTTCTGCAGGAACGCATCACCTCGACGCGTGGTCACTCGATCACGTCGATGCAGGCGATCTACGTTCCCGCCGATGACTACACGGACCCGGCTCCGGCAACGACGTTCGCTCACCTGGACGCGACGACCGAGCTCAACCGCGACATCGCTTCGCGCGGCCTGTACCCCGCGATCGATCCGCTGACCTCGACCTCGCGCATCCTCGATCCTCTGATCGTCGGTGACGAGCACTACCGCGTTGCCAACGAGGTCAAGGCCATCCTGCAGAAGAACAAGGAACTGCAGGACATCATCGCCATCCTCGGCGTCGATGAGCTCGGTGAAGAGGACAAGCTCGTCGTGCACCGTGCACGTCGTATTGAGCAGTTCCTCTCGCAGAACACCTACACCGCTGAGAAGTTCACGCAGGTGCCGGGTTCGACCGTGCCGCTGGCCGACACGATCGAGGGCTTCTCGAAGATCTGTTCCGGCGAGGTCGACCACATCCCCGAGCAGGCATTCTTCAACGTGGGTGGGCTGGACGATGTTCTGCGCAACTACGAAGAGATGCAGAAGTAAGCCATGGCTGTGCTCGATGTCAACGTCGTAGCAGCCGACCGTCAGATCTGGGTCGGTGAGGCGAAGCGCGTCATCGCCCGGACCATGGACGGCGAGATCGGCATCCTTCCAGGTCACGAGCCTGTGTTGGGTGTAGTCGCTGATGGTGAGGCACGCATTCTCACAACTGACGAGAAGACCATTCGGGTTCAGGCCGACGGTGGTTTCCTCTCAGTTGAGAATGATCGCGTCATCATTGCCGCTGATCAGGCCGAACTTCTCTGATTCGTCAATTAAACTGGCAACCGTGAACCCTTCTGTCCTGCTGATCGTTCTGCTCTCGCTGGTAGGAATCGCGCTTGCTCTGATCGTCGTTGTGACGATCCGTCGCAGGTCGATCTCGAAGTTGTCCGGTGCCTTTGACTGTTCCATCAACGTGGGCGAGGAGTCTTCTTCTCGCCCACGTTGGCGTTTGGGTGTAGCAGTCTTCTCGGTCGCCTCACTGGATTGGTATCCCGTGTTCGCGCTGACTCGGCGCGCAGCAGTTCGCCTGCCGCGTGCCGATCTTGATATTCTCGTCCGCCGCAAACCGACGTCCGGTGAGCAGTATTCTGTGCTTCCGGACGCGGTTGTCGTGGATTGTTCCTATGGGAAGGCCGATGGCCGTCCCCGTTCGGTGTCTCTGGCCATGGACACCGAATCTCTGTCGACGATGGCTTCGTGGTTGGAATCCTCACCCCCCGGATTCAACCCGACGATGGGAAGGTTCACCTGATGGATGTCTTTCGGATGACCGGACCGAGTCGACTGACCGGCACGGTCGACATCCGAGGCGCGAAGAACAGCGTCCTCAAACTCATGGCCGCGAGCCTCTTGGCCGTCGGTCGGACTACGATCACCAACGTCCCCGCGATCCTCGACGTTCGCATCATGGTCGAGCTCCTCGTGCGGCTGGGCTGCGTCGTCGACTATGACGCCGAAGCCGGAGTCGTGAGCATCGACGTTCCCGCGGCCGTCGGCATCCAGGCTGACTACGAACTCGTCCGCGCGATGCGGGCGTCCATCTCCGTCCTCGGTCCGCTGACCGCTCGGATGAAGTCGGCTCATGTCGCTCTCCCCGGTGGCGATGCCATCGGCTCACGCGGCCTCGACATGCACCAGGCCGGACTCGAAGCTCTGGGTGCGACGGTGCACCTCGACCACGGCTATTTCGTCGCTGACGCCCCCGAGGGGCTGCGCGGTACGGACATCGCGCTTGAATTTCCATCCGTGGGAGCCACGGAGAACCTTGTCATGGCAGCGACGCTGGCTCGTGGCACGACCACGATCTCGAACGCCGCGAAGGAACCGGAGATCGTCGACATCTGCACCATGCTCGTCGAGATGGGCGCCCGGATCGACGGTATCGGCACTGCCGACATCACCGTCACCGGCATCGACGAACTCCATCCGGTCAGACATCGCACTGTCGGTGATCGGATCGTGGCCGGGACGTATGCGTTCGGCGCTGCTCTCAGCGGCGGGGATGTCACAGTCAGAGGCGTCGGCCTTGATCTGATGCCCAACATAGCGAACAAACTCACCGCTTCCGGTGCGAGCGTCGACGACCTCGGCGAGGTCGAACTCGGAGACGGCACCGTCGGCCGGGGATTCCGTGTGATCGGCCCCGAACGTCCCCGGTCCATCCGGGTGGCGACCATGCCGTTCCCCGGTTTCCCGACCGATCTGCAGCCGTTCGTCATCGCACTGAATTCGGTTTCGGACGGGGTCGGCCTCCTGTCGGAGAACCTGTTCGAGGCACGGTGGCGGTTCGTCCAGGAAATCGCCCGTCTGGGCGCCAAAGTTCGCGTCGACGGCAATCATGCGCTCATCTCCGGAGTCGAGGCCCTCTCCGGCGCCGAGGTCGAGGCCTCGGACATCCGCGCCGGTGCCGGCCTGGTGATGGCCGGGCTGCGAGCCAGCGGCGTCACCGAGGTCTCGGGAATCGATCACATCGAACGAGGATACGAGAACTTCGTGACGAACCTGCGTAGTCTCGGTGCGAACATCGAACGCGTGGCGAAGCGGGACATCCTCAGCTTCGAATAGATCTCAGAACAGGCGCGAGTCCGGATCATCCATTCCGCGCAACGCATCGTAGTCGAGGACGACACAGCGGATGCCGCGGTCCTCGGCCAGTGTTCGAGCCTGCGGTTTGATCTCCTGAGCCGCGAAGACGCCCTGAACGGGAGTCAGCAGCGGGTCGCGGTTCATCAGCTCGAGGTACCTCGTCAGCTGTTCCACCCCGTCGATGTCCCCACGGCGTTTGATCTCGACGGCCACGGAACTCTGTCCCTCGTCCCGGGCCAGAATGTCGACAGGGCCGATGGCAGTCATGTACTCGCGTCTGACCAGACTGTAACCGGTGCCCAAGGTCTCTATGTGCTCGGCGAGCAGTTCCTGCAGGTGGGCTTCCACACCGTCCTTGACCAAGCCGGGGTCGATCCCGAGGTCATGCTGGACGTCGGAGATCACCTCGGCGATGGAGATGACGAGACGGTCGCCTGTCTTCGTCTGGGACACGGTCCAGATCTCTCGCAGACCTGCCTCGACCTGCTCTTCGCTCGGGTCGGTGGCTTTGACCGTGCACGGGGGAGTCATCCAGTTCAGGGGTTTGTACGATCCACCATCGGAATGGACAAGGATCGAGCCATCAGCCTTGAGCATGATGAGGCGGGTGGCCATGGGCAGGTGGGCGGTCAGACGACCGGCATAATCAACGGAGCATTCAGCTATCACAAGACGCACGCGTTTCACCCTACGTGAGAGAATGGGCAGATGCCACGATCAACATCCTCGCGTCGCAAGAACAAATGGCAGCAGCCTCCGCGTGACCTCTCTGACTCGGTCGCCGGGATGCGGGTGAGCCGAGATCTTCCCGATGGAAGCTGGTCGGTGCAGAAGGTCGCTGGGAATTCGCACGGCAAGGTCTATGTCTGTCCTGGCTGTGGTCAGGACGTGCCGTCATCGAGTTCGCACATCGTCGCGTGGAGGCAGGAAGCAGGACACGGCATCGATGTGGGTGTTGATTCGCGTCGTCATTGGCATACCCGCTGCTTCCAACGATTCCGGTGAGTTCTGGTCCCGGCCTGCGGACCATAGGTGCGGTCTGATTCGAGCAGCACCCGGTTGAGACAGATAAGGAACAGAGGAAATGAGGAAGGGGCCCAAATATGGGCCCCTTCCTCATTGCTGTGTGCGGGTGGTGTCTGCGCGGAGTGGGTCAGCGCAGGGAATTGCGCGAACGCGATGCCTTCGAGTTCGGATTGGCGTTCGTCTTCGCTCCGCTGTTGCCGGTGTTCGGTCCGCTGCTCGGCTTCTTCTGCCCGGAGACCTGAGCATCGATCGCGATGGTATCGGCGTCAGTGGCACCATTGGGCAGTTCGGAGTCGTCGTCGGTGTCGTCGGCGTCGTTCTGCGACTTGGTCGTCGAATCATTCTTCGATGCGCCGTCGCCCTTGGACGAATTCTCCGCCGGAGCAGCTGAACCGGAGGGCTTCACCGCCGGAGGAGTGGGCTCGGCGGCCTTCGCTGTGTCCTTGGCCGCAGAGGGCTTGGCTGCGGCGGCTTTGTTCGAGTCCTCGCTCTTCGCATCGTCGGCCAGGAGGTCGGTGAGTTCCTGCTCGTCGGCGATCTTCTCCGTGGCGTGTGTCGCCGACTCGGCCTTCGCCGGGTCGACATCCTCGTCGCCGCCCATCACGCCGGGCATGGCGAAGAGGGAGCGGAGCTGATCGAGCTGGGCGGTGATCGTCTTGCGCTGCTTGGTCAACAGATCGACCTGGGACTGGGCAGAGGCGACATTCCGCTTGGCTTCGGCCGCCGACTCCTCGATGGTCGCCTCGGCGGTGGCACGAGCTTCGGTGATGAGTGTCTGTGCGCGGGACTTGCCGTCGGCGATGATGTCGTCGGCTTTCTTCACTGCGTCCGCGCGGGTCGACTCGGCCCGCTCGGCAGCTTCCTTGGCTTCGCCATCGGCCTTGGCCGCACGTGCCTGGGCCTCTTCGATGAGCTTCTTGTTCTCAGCCAGTGCAGAGTCGTAGCGCTTCTTGCGCTCGGATTCGGCTTCCTGACGCTTCGCAGCGAGTTCGACGTCGAGGTCGTTGGCGGCCTTCTTCGAAGCTTCGTCGCGTGCCTTGGCCGTGGCGTGGAGTTCGGCGGCCTGAGCCTGTGCGGCGGCGATGGTCTCTTCGGCTTCGGTCTTCGCTTCGGCGCGGAGGTCGGCGGCCTGCTTCTCAGCGGTGGCCTTGAGCTCGGAGATCTCGTGATCGAGGCTCTCTCGAGCCTCCTTCGTCGCTGCCTCGTTGGCTTCCTTGGCCTGGTTGTACTCACGTTCCGCAGTCGCTTTGAGCTCCGCAGCACGCTTTTCGGCGGCCTTCACGGTCTCATCGGCGCGCAGTTCGGCAGAGCTGATGATCGCGTCGGCTTCGGAACGAGCATTCGAGAGGGTGTCGTTACTCTCCGTGTGCATGCGGGCGCGAGCGGATGCCGCCTCGGCGCGTGCCTTGTTGCGGATGGTCTCCGCATCGGAGTTCGCCTGGGCAAGGGTCTCGCGAGCCTGGGACTCGGCGATCTTGAGCAGGTGATCGATCCGGCTTCCGGGAGGGCCAGCCGCCTCGGCGCTGTCGTTCGCCGCTTTCTTCAGTTGAGCCTTGGCCTCGGACAGTTCGCCGGCGATCTGCAGCTTCGCGCGATCGGCGTTGATGACCTGACTACGCGCATCGGAGAGGGCCTTCCGAACGGACTCGACCTCGGTTCGCAGCTGCTGCAGGCGAGAATCAACTTCACTTTTTTCGTAGCCGCGCATCGCTGTGCGGAATTCTTCGGTGGGCGTCACTGAAGTGAACTCCTGTCATGTCAAGGGATATGGTCTCTATCGTCCTTCCACTACTCTAACGGACTCACTATGAGTGTTGGGTGCGAATGTCGATGCGCGGACACCCGCGTGGACAGTGACCGACCGGGCTCCGGACCCGCCCCCGTGACCTCCGCCACAGCGGGCTCGACTATCCTGGAATCAGTAAAGTGCGCCACCGTCGATTTCACCGCCGGTGGGAACAATGACTCGAGGAGGAAACATGGCTGATGCAGTGATCGTTGCGGGTGCGCGGACACCATTCGGACGTCTGCAGGGAGCACTGTCGTCGCAGACTGCAGTGCAGTTGGGCGGCACTGCGATCGCGGGTGCGCTCAAGCGCGCCGGCATCAAGGGCGACGACGTCGAATACGTCATCATGGGCCAGGTTCTCCAGGCCGGTCTCGGACAGGGGCCTGCCCGGCAGGCAGCCGTTGAAGCAGGCATCCCGATGAGCGTCCCGGGCATCACGATCAACAAATTGTGCCTCTCCGGCATCAACGCCATCACGCAGGCAGCTCAGCTGGTTCGGGCGGGGGAGTACGACGTGGTGGTCGCCGGTGGTCAGGAGTCGATGAGTCTGGCCCCGCATCTGCTGGAGAAGTCCCGCTCGGGCTTCAAATACGGCGACGTCGTACTCAAGGACCACACCGACTACGACGGGCTGTGGGACGCCTTCACCGATCAGGCCATGGGCGGTCTGACCGAGGACGCCAATGCCGGTGACTTCGAGTTCTCCCGCGCCGAGCAGGACGAATTCGCTGCCCGATCGCATCAGCGCGCGGCCAAGGGTTGGGAGTCAGGTGCCTTCGCCGATGAGGTTGAGCCCGTGACCATCTCCAGCCGGAAGGGCGACGTGACGGTGTCCACCGACGAAGGCATGCGCCCCGACACCACGGCTGAGTCGCTGGGCAAGCTGCGACCTGCCTTCCGCAAGGACGGCACGATCACCGCCGGCAATGCCTCGCAGATCTCCGATGGCGCCTGCGCCGTCGTCGTGATGTCACGTGAGAAGGCCGAAGAGCTCGGTGCTCCGATCCTGGCCGAGATCCGTGCCCATGCGTGGACTGCCGGACCGGACTCGAGCCTGCAGCATCAGCCCTCTCAGGCCATCGAAGCAGCGGCGAAGCGCGAAGGTGTGGCCGCTGACTCCTTCGACCTCTACGAGATCAATGAGGCCTTCGCTGCTGTCGGACTCGCCAGCTCCAAGGATCTGGGCATCGATGCCGAGAAGGTCAACGTCAACGGCGGTGCGATCGCCCTCGGCCATCCGATCGGCGCATCAGGCGCCCGTATCGTCCTGACCCTTGCGCTTGAGCTTCAGCGCCGAGGCGGGGGTACAGGAATCGCCGCACTCTGCGGCGGCGGCGGCCAGGGGGATTCCCTCATTGTGACTGTTCCTGCACAGAGCTGATCGGCGTACCGAGCTGATCTCGTACAGAGACAGCTGACTGCCGTGTGTCCCGGCTGGCAGACCTGCCGGCCGGGACACACCCAATTGAAGAGGAGAACAGCATGCTCGCAGCATTTTCGGTCGCGCCCAGCGGCGGAGACAATCCGGATGCATCAGTCCACGATGCGGTCGCAGCCGCAGTGGAGATCGTGCGCCGTTCGGGTCTCCCGCATCGGACAGACTCGATGTTCACGACCATCGAGGGCGAATGGGACGAGGTCTTCGCGGTGATCAAGGAGGCCACCGAGGCCGTGGGCGAATTCGGTCCTCGAGTCGCCCTGGTCCTCAAAGCCGATATTCGTCCCGGACACACAGGAGAGATCGACGGCAAGCTCGAACGATTGGAACGCGCCATCGACGCTCGCGACGGTGAGTGACCAGCGGCGACGCCGTGGACCTACCGACAGGTAGCTGGGCGCAGAGGAAACTTTCGGCGAATTCCTAGTGACGTGCGTCTCAATCGGAGCTAGTCTTCAAATAGGACTACGAAGGAGATGAGCAATGAACGGGTCCACGTTTTTCACTACTGCCACCGCACTGACGATGGTTGCTCTGCTGGGGTTCATGGCAGCGGGATTCTTCCCGATCATCGTTGACTTCGCGTTTGCGATCGAAGCGGTCGCCGTGATCCTCGCTCTGACAGGCCTCGTGATGGTTTCATTCGTCACGGTGCGCAAGTCGTTGGAGCGTGTCAGTCGCATCTACTGACCGCATCTGCTGAACATCAGGGCATTCGACATCACCGACGGCGGTTGATGTGAACGGCCCGAGCAGCTGCCCAGGAACCGACGGTCCTCGTCGGAGTTCGGAGAAGACTCTCCGGGCTCTGGCGAGGGCCGCTTTCTTTTCTGCTGCGGCCATCGGTTAGGATATTTGAGCCTCCGTAGCTCAGTAGGATAGAGCAACCGCCTTCTAAGCGGTAGGTCGCGGGTTCGAGCCCCGCCGGGGGTACTCCCCATCCCAGCAGACCCCCTTCATGACTGCTGCCCGATGATGTTCGCGGCGGCCTCCGATACGGGCGCTGAGCGTCCCGGAGACAGGCACTGTAAGAGCAATTGACCACCGCTACGGCGTGGCAATTGGTGCACAGCTGGGAAAACGTAGAGAGTGGATGCGTGATGACAGACAGCAAGAGTGCCGTGACGCCGCCAGTAGGAGGGGCGCTGAGCGATATCGCGAAGCGAATCTCGGAAACCCGCTTCACCATGCAGACCGATGACTCGGCCGAGGGTCGCGAACTCCACAGGAAACTGTCCTCGGAGCTCACGGACTATCTCCTGCCGAGGATCAACCGGACACGGACGCCGTTCCTCATCGCGGTCGGCGGTTCGACCGGCGCCGGTAAGTCGACGCTGGTCAATTCGCTCGTCGGACGCTCAGTCAGCCCTGCCGGTGTACGGCGACCGACGACGGGCAACCCCGTCGTGGTCCACAATCCCGCAGACGCGAAGTTCTTCGAGTCGCAGAGCTTCCTCTCCGACCTGCCCCGCAGTTCCGACCCGGAGTCACCGACTCCCGCCGTTGTGCTCATCTCCGATGACGGGATCGAACCCGGGACAGCAGTCCTCGACTGCCCTGACATCGACTCCATCGCAGAATCCAACCGCTACCTGGCTCGGCGCATTCTCATGAGCGCCGATCTGTGGATGTTCGTGACTACCGCCAATCGGTACGCCGATGCCGCGCCATGGGCGCTGCTCAAGGATGCCGCCGTCAGGAACACGTCAGTGGCGATCGTCCTCGACCGGGTTCCGCCGGAAGCCAACAGGGAGGTCAGGCACCACCTTTCGAGTCTGCTCGCTGAGGCCGGACTCGCCAGCTCACCGATCTTCTCCGTCGCCGAACTCGATCTCGAGGACGGACTTCTGCCCCATTCCGCGATCTATCCCATCCGCTCCTGGATCCGCCAGGTCAGCTCGGAAGGACGTTCGCAGGAGAGGATCCGTCAGCGGACGCTCTCCGGATCGATCGGTGCACTGCCGGCTCAGGTGAAGTCGCTGGCCGATTTCGTCGAGACGCAGGAAGGTGCCTACGTCGGCCTTCAGCAGAGTCTCGACCAGGAATTCAGAACAGCTCACGATGGTCTGTCCGAAGTGTTCTCGGACGGGCGGGTCCTCCACGGTGAAGTCAACGCCAGGTGGCAGGACTTCGTCGGCACGGGGCAGCTCTTCCGCGGTTTGGAACCGACCATGGCCCGGATGCGCGACAGGATCTCTGCGGCCGTCACCGGCAAGCACGACGCGGCCTCTCCTCTGCACATCGCGATCCTCCGCAGCGCCGCGATCTCACTGCGCGAACAGGCGATCGGAGTCGTAGACGGAGTCAATGCCCGGTGGCAGCGTGATGCGGCAGGATCGGCGCTCATCGACGCCCACCCGGAGCTGCGACAGGTCGCCGGCAACCTCGAGGAGACGGTCAAGGCTGCAGTCAGCGGCTGGGCGAACGAAGTCAACGCACTCGTGCGTGACATCGGGCAGGGGAAGAAGTCCAAAGCGAGGATCCTCTCGTTCGGCGTCGCCGGAGTCTGCGCAGTCGTGGAATATGCCGCGTTCTGGGACCCGAAGCACACGGAGACCGGCGGCCAAGCCTCTCGCAATGACGCACGAGTTGCGCTGAGCTTGGCAGGCACGATCTTCGGCGAGCAGGAAGCCGTCAGCCTCGTCGCATCGATCAGGGATCGATTCCTGGGTGCGGCCGCGGGCATCGTCGGCGACTGCCGCGAGCCCTTCGACAATGTATTGGGACTATCCGCGGTACCGGCGCGGCAATCGGGTGCCCTGCGCGCCTCCGGTGATCGACTTGAGGTGGCATTGTGAACACTCCCGCACAGACCGAGATCAGGCGTCTGGCCGAAGGCATCCGGCACTCGCTGTCGTTGGGTCCCGACAAGCTCAGCGCAGAGGTTCGTGCCGACGCACAGAATCTCCTCGACCGCTCGGACGACCGTCTGGGGCTGGGGGAGGACTTCACCGTCGTCGCCTTCGCCGGATCGACGGGATCGGGCAAGTCGTCGCTGTTCAACGCTGTCGCCGGTCTCGAGATCGCACGCGTCGGAGTGCGCCGGCCCACAACTTCGCGTCCCACCGCCTGCGTCTGGGGCGAAGGCGGCAACGAGCTCCTCAACTGGCTGCATGTGCCGGAGCGCAGTCGGACCTGGCGCGAATCGGCTCTTGACGGCGATGATCAGCGCAAGCTCCACGGACTCATCCTCCTCGACCTTCCCGACCATGATTCGACCGCTGTCGCCCACCGCGTCGAGTCCGATCGTCTCGTCGGTCTCGTCGATGTCGTGTTCTGGGTCGTCGACCCGCAGAAGTACGCCGACTTCTCACTCCACTCGGAATACCTCGCGAAGCTGGCAGAGAACAGCTCGAACATGGTCGTCGTCCTCAACCAGATCGACAAGCTCAGCGTCGAGGAGCAGAAGGCGGCAGCAGACGATCTGCGGCAGCTGCTCAACGAGGACGGACTCACCGACACCGAGGTTCACATGTCCTCGGCAGTCTCCCGCGACGGCATACCTCAGCTGCGGTCGATCCTCGCCGACACCGTCGACTCCAAGCAGGCTGCGGCCGAACGCCTGCTCTCCGACATGCAGGGGATGGCCAAGCGGATCCAGGGCGAGCTCGGAGAACCTGTGGCTGCGCCTGACGAACGTCCCGGTGCCTCCCGCCTCGTCGAGACTATGTCAGATGCTGCAGGCGTCGAAGCCGTCTCGCAGACTGTCCACGACGACTACATTCGCCGCGCCTACCGCAAGACCGGCTACCCGGTTCTCGCGTGGATGCAGCGAAATGCCCCTGACCCACTGGGTGCCAAGCACGGGCAGGAGCGTGACGAGCTCGTCCGCGCCTCAGTTCCGGCCACGAGCCGAACACAGAGCTCCCAAGTGCGTCTCATGGCCCACGAACTCATCACCGAGTCCGTGTCCTCGATGCCCAGGCCCTGGCAGAGTGCTGCCGCGGAAGCAGAGAAGACGAGCACGACCGAGCTCTCGGAGACCCTCGACTCGGCCGTCACAGGTGTGGATATCGAACGTCTCCGACCCGGATGGTGGTCACTGGCCGGCATCCTGCAGATCATCTTCTTCGCCGCGACGATCCTCGGACTGCTCGGCGTGATTGTCACCGCAGTGGTCGCCCTGGTGGGCTCCGGAGCAGTTCCCGGCTGGACTTGGGCAGTGAGCATCGGCCTGTTGGCCCTCGGCATCATCGGTTCCGTCGTGACCTCGCTGGTCGCCAAGTCCGCACGGCACAAGGGCGCTGACGAGGCAGCACGGGACGTGGACGGCAAACTGCGCAGTGCTGTCGGGTCGGTGGCTCAGAGCTCCTACTTGCAGCCCGTGAATGCGGTCATCGCCGAACATCGACGGGCCTATGACATGCTCAGCTAGCACTTGAGTGCACAGGTGGTCTCCACTCGTGTGCTGATGCCCTGTGGACGCCGAACACGTGTCCACAGGGCATTTCTCGTCTCTGGACACTGACCGCCCCAGCCGGACTCAATGGAAGTCCATGCGGTTCTCATCACCTGCGCCGCCGACCGAAGCAGTTGGCCGGTACGGACCTGACGAGGTCGCACACTCGATAAGAGAAGAGGCAGTTCGATGTCCAGCATTCCGATCAATCTCTGTGGCACAGTGGCCACGGCTCCGCAGAGCAAGGTTCTGCCGTCGGGACGGGCCTGCGCGTCCTTCCGGCTTGCCGTCAATCACTGGAAGCTCGACAAAGCGACAGGAGAGTACACCCAGGACTCGACATCGTGGTTCGGCATCGACTGCTACGGCCCCTTGGCCAGCAACGCCGCGATGTCGATCACCCCTGGGATGGCCATCATCATTCAAGGCGGACTGAAGATCCGGGAGTGGACGGCCGAGGGCAAAACCGGTCTGGCGCCGACGGTCATCGCCGAGCATGTCGGGCCCGACCTGCGCTTCGGCACCGCGAACTATCAGAAGGTCGGCGGCGGCCGACAGCAGGCATCCTCGCACCAGAGCGGGTCGGAGTCTGCTGACGCAGCGCCCGACAGCGGCTGGGGCACTTACGGCACGAGTGGTCCGACGCAGACGACTGAGGCTGCTGAGCCGGGGGAGTACTCCCTCGACTCGTCGCCGGGGGACACCGGACGGGATGTCGCCGGCAATGATCTCAGCAGCGACGATACCGGGCGGGCCGACCTCGAGGACACCGGATCTGAAGAGACCGAACTGGAGAGCAATGACGATGCGATCGCCCGTGACACAGCTGCCGTTGCTGCTCCGTTCTGAGTCTTCGGCACCCACGGGCCGTAAGTCATGCGAGGAGGTGTCGAATCCAGTCCGCCTGACAGTGACTTCCCCGCAAATCGGCTACAGTGAGACTGTTAATCGTTCCCCTCCCGCCGAGGTTGTTGATGCGTGTCGTACCCCTGCTGGGCATCGGAGTCCTGACCATCGCCCTGTCGGGCTGTTCGCTCCTGGGCTTCGGAGGTGACGACTCCGAACCTGCGCCCGCTCCGACGTCGGCCAAGCCTGTGGCCGAGGTCGACAAGGTGGTCAAGGCGCTCGAGCCGCTGACCGGCAACGAGGAGTCCGTTCCGTCGACGAAGAAGCTGTTCTCCACTCTGATGGATGCCGGATACGACGCTGATCAGCTTGAAGCCACGCTCGACTCCTCACCACTAGGCAATGACGTGCCTTCGAAGATGTTCGGCGTCAAGACCGCCAAAGGCTGCGTCGTCGGTGAGATCCGCAAGGGTAAGGCAACCGCGGAGCTGATGCAGCCCACAGAATCGACGGGTGCCTGCCTGATCGGCGACGTGGACCGCCCCAAGGGCGTCAAAGCGCCCAAGGGTGAGAAGCGTGAGAAGGACGGCGACTCCAACGGCGCCGGCCACCTGCCGGGCGAAGACATCAACGGCAAGGACGGCAGCACGCAGAGTCCCTCAGCACCAGCCGGCGACTCGACGTCGAATGGTTCCAGCTCGGCCTCCGATTCCGAAGGGTCCTCGGCGTCGTCATCTGACGGATCATCGTCGTCCGGCTCATCGTCTGAGAGCTCGTCGTCCAACGGTGACACCTCAGGCAAGGCCCCGTCGCTCGGCGGCGGCTGAGTCCAGCTGTCCTCGTCCGCTGCTATGGCCGTGTCGAGGCCTGTCGCAACGTGGGCTCAATTGGCACTTGGGTGTGCTGAGCCTATAGCCTGGGGCCACTATGGCCGAATTTATCTATACCATGCACAAGGCGCGCAAAGCGCACGGTGACAAAGTCATTCTCGATGACGTGTCGATGTCGTTCTATCCCGGAGCGAAGATCGGCATGGTCGGTCCCAACGGAGCCGGCAAGTCGACCATCCTCAAGATCATGGCGGGCCTCGAACAGCCCTCCAACGGTGAAGCCAAGCTCAGCCCGGGATATTCCGTCGGCATCCTCCTGCAGGAGCCTCCTCTCAATGAGGAGAAGACGGTGCTGGGCAACGTCGAAGAGGGCGTTGCCGAGATCAAGGCCAAGCTCGATCGCTTCAACGCGATCTCCGAAGAGATGGCCAACCCTGACGCCGACTTCGACTCCCTGATGGAGGAGATGGGCAAGCTCCAGGAAGCCATCGACGCGGCAGAAGCCTGGGATCTCGACTCCCAGCTCGAACAGGCCATGGACGCACTGCGCTGCCCGCCGCCGGACGCTGACGTCAGCGTCCTCTCTGGTGGTGAGCGCCGCCGCGTCGCGCTCTGCAAGCTCCTCCTCGAGAAGCCCGATCTGCTGCTCCTCGACGAGCCGACGAACCACCTCGACGCCGAATCGGTGCTGTGGTTGGAGCAGCACCTGACTTCGTACCCCGGCGCCGTCATCGCGATCACGCACGATAGGTACTTCCTCGATCACGTGGCCCAGTGGATCGCCGAGATCGACCGCGGTCACCTCTACCCCTACGAGGGCAACTACTCGACCTACCTGGAGAAGAAGCAGGAGCGTCTGCAGGTCCAGGGCAAGAAGGACGCGAAGCTCTCCAAGCGCCTCAAGGACGAACTCGAATGGGTCCGTTCGAACCCGAAGGCGAAGCAGACGAAGTCGAAGGCTCGTCTGGCACGCTACGAGGAGATGGCGGCTGAAGCCGAGAAGACGAAGAAGCTCGATTTCGAAGAGATCCAGATCCCTGCAGGTCCCCGCCTGGGCGACATCGTCATCGAGGCCGACAAGCTGCGGAAGGGCTTCGACGACCGTCTCCTCATCGACGGCCTGAGCTTCTCACTGCCGCGCAACGGCATCGTCGGTGTCATCGGACCCAACGGCGTGGGCAAGACGACGCTGTTCAAGTCCATCGTCGGCCTCGAAGAGATCGACGGCGGCGATCTCAAGATCGGCGACAGCGTCAAGATCTCGTACGTCGACCAGTCCCGTGGCGGAATCGACCCGAACAAGAACCTGTGGGAGGTCGTCTCCGACGGACTCGACTTCATCCAGGTGGGCAACGTTGAGATGCCGTCTCGCGCCTACGTCTCGGCGTTCGGCTTCAAAGGTCCGGACCAGCAGAAGAAGGCCGGAGTGCTCTCCGGTGGTGAGCGAAACCGCCTCAACCTGGCGTTGACTCTCAAACAGGGCGGAAACCTGCTGCTCCTCGATGAGCCGACCAACGACCTCGATGTTGAGACTCTCGGATCGCTGGAGAACGCTCTGCTCGAGTTCCCGGGCTGTGCCGTGGTCGTCTCGCACGACCGGTGGTTCCTCGACCGTGTGGCAACGCACATCCTTGCCTGGGAGGGCACGGAGGAAGAACCCGCGAACTGGTACTGGTTCGAAGGCAACTTCGAATCCTACGAGAAGAACAAGGTCGAGCGCCTCGGCGAGGACGCGGCCCGTCCTCATCGTGTGACTCACCGTCGCCTCACGCGCGACTGAGCCAGTTCGTTCCTCGGAAGCCTCCCGCGTTCACGCGCGGACGTCGCCGACGAGCAAGCTCAGAGAACAGCAGTGCCCCGGTCTGAGGCCGGGGCACTGCTGTTCTCATGTGAGTGGCTTCGAGTTCGTCGGAGGCTGCATCGAGCCCACGAGCTCGAGGTCAGCGGAACAGGCTGACGAGGTGCATGACCATCTTGAACACGAATCTGATGATGAACGTGCCGGCGACGCCGATCAGGATGGCCAGCACAGCATCGAGCGCCATATGCAGCGTCGTGTGCTCGACCAGCCAGACGAAGGCGAGGATGGAGATGACGATGCCGAGCGCGACATTGACCAGGCGGCTGAGTATCGAGCCGAGGATCTCCATCATGGCAGTGTCGCGGCTCATGGTGTGACCTCGCTGTGCTGCGTCTTGACGCGGACCATGCCCTCTTGGGCGACTGTGGCCAGTAGCTGACCCGAGCGGGAGAAGATGCGACCATAGCCGAGTCCGCGGCCACCCTGCGCGGATGGGGACTCCTGGACGTAGAGCATCCATTCATCGACCCGGACGGGCCTGTGCCACCACATCGCGTGATCGAGGCTGGCCACGCGCAGTCCCGGAGACGTCCAGGTCAGACCCTGCCGGCGCAGCACCGGCTCGAGCAGGTTGAAGTCGCTGGCGTACGCGAGGGCAGCCGCGTTGAGCACGGGGTCGTCGCCGAAGTGCGAGCTGGCACGGAACCAGACATGCTGTTCGTGGCGCTGACGGTCGTCCGTCGATTTCAGGTACAGCGACGACTCGACAGGACGGACCTCGAAGGGGCGCTTCTTCAGCCACTCCGTGGCCTGCGCCGACTCATCGTCTCTGACGATGTCTCGCACGTCGGGGCAGTCCTCGGGCGCAGGCAGTCCGGTCGGCATCGCCTCGGCGTGTTCGAGGCCCTCCTGCTCGTCCTGGAATGAGGCGATGAGTGAGAGGATGGGCGCGTTCTTCTGATAGGCGTGAACGCGCCGGGCGGAGAACGAGCGTCCGTCGCGCAGACGCTCGACGCCGAACTCGATCGGTTCGCTGACGTCTCCGGCGCGCAGGAAGTATCCATGCAGCGAGTGGATGAGACGATCCTTTGGCAGCGTCGCAGCAGCGGCGACGACGCATTGTGCCAGCACCTGGCCGCCGAAGACTCGTCCGTCGGGCTTGTACTGGCTGTGTCCGATGAAGAAGTCGCTCTCCCGGGACGCTGAAGTCGAGGTCAGCGGCTCCAGTTCGAGCAGACGACGCAGAGTGGCGACGTTCGCCTCAGCGGTGTTCGGTTCGGCATCGCTCATAAGGGCCTCCAGCCTGCGAGAAGAATGTGGGTTTGCACTGTCCACGATCCTATCGTGAGCGCACCGGCTGTGCTGAAGGTGGCATGATGGGAACCATGCACACAGGCACCACCAATCCCCTTCTGAACGAATTCACGCGCGTACTGCTGGAGCTGAGATGGGGTGATATGGACGCCTATGGCCACGTCAACAACGTCACCCAGCTGAGACTGCTCGAGGAGGCGCGGGTGCGTGCACTGGGCTCGCCCACGCACAGTTCCGACGCCCCTCTGACCCCGGGCCTGCCCGGTTCCGAAGAGACAGTGACCGGGATCGAGATCCCGGAGATCTTCGCCGCTGCCTCGGCCACCACCGAACTCCTGGTCGCCTCTCATGCGATCGAATACCGTCGGCCGATCGGCTATCGTCCGGGCGCGATCGCCGTCGACGTCGTCATCAGCGAGGTCAAGCCCGCCTCGGTGACAGTCGGCTACGTCATCGCCGAGCCTGACGGCAGCACCGCCTACACCGTCGCCGAGACCGTCATCGTATTCGTCGACATCGCATCAGGGAGGCCGCGACGTCTTCGCGAGGACGAAATCGAAGCGCTGGAGTCTATCCGGCGCCCTTCGGTCCCGATGCGGAGGCAGCGCCGATGACGAGCCTGACGATCGCCGATCCGCTGGCGATGAAAGACCTGAACGCGTTCACGACTCTGGCGCACCGGCTGGACCCCGACGGTGCGATGCGCCTGCAGGTGTCCTCGACCGTCCTCGTCGTCACCGTGGCTCCGCTCTACCCGCACGGCATCGGAGACTCCACTCCGCTGGTCCTGGCTATGCGGATGCTGCGCCTGAGGGGACCGGAGCAGGACGGACTCGACGAGGTGGTTCCCCTGACCAACCTCAAGGACCGTCTGGCGCGCGAGGAGAACGGCACCGAACTGCCGGTGCCACCGAATTCGATGCTCGTGTCGTGGTCGGGCATCGCCCCACCGAGAGGGGAGTGGACTCAGCGTGATCGGATCAGCGGTGACCTGCTCCGGTCCACTGCGAGTGCTGGAATCGAAGAGATCAGCGTCGGCGCACCTGAAGGGGCCGGATCACACGCGGTCAAGGGCCTGCGCTCACGTGTGTGGTCGAGGCCGATGAGCGCAGCCGACGGCACTGAACTGCCCGGGGGACTGGCATTCGCTGCCAGCGGCCTGAAGTTCGTTCCCGAATCCGGGGCCGACGAATATGAGCTCATGGGCTCGAAGAATTGGCTGCGCGTCGTGACCCCGGGCGGTCATCTGCTCACCCGGGCGAAGAGCTGAACTGTGCGCCTCAGGCGCCGGTGCTGTTGGTATTGACCATGGCCGTCGCCGCGCGCTGGAAGTAGTCCCAGAAGACCTCGTCGTAGAGGGGCGGAAGCTCGACATCGTCGAGAGCAGCGCGCATGCACCGCAGCCAGCGGTCGCGGGCGTCGGAGTCGACTGGGAAGGGGAAGTGGCGCATCCGCAGGCGTGGATGCCCCCGCTCCTCCTGATACGCCGTCGGTCCGCCGAAGTACTGCTCGAGGAACATCTGCAGCCGGTGCTTGGCACCGGTCAGGTCGTGTCCCTCGGGGTACATCGCGATGAGGACCTCATCGGCATCGACGTGGTCGTAGAAGACGTCGACGAGTCGGGTGAAGGTGGTGTGACCGCCGACAGCCTCGAAGATGGTCTCATTGGATGTCTGCGTCACGCTCAGTCGTCTCCATCTGCAGTGTCATTGTCCGTGCCGGACTCATCGGTGGTCGCGCGGATCTCATCGTCGCTGGGCAGCGGCGAGGGGGAATCGCTGCGTTGCCGTGGACCGGGTGAAGCCGGCCGTGACGCTGTCTCCCGAGGAGTGCGGTCGTCGCGAGCGTCGAGTCCCTGCGCGTCGGTGCTGTTCACGTTGGTGCTGTTCGTCTCGGATGACTCACGGGGCAGGGTCCGGAGGACGGTCTCCTGCTCGATCGGAATGCGAATGCCGCGCCTGTCAAACTCGTTTGTGAGTTCCGCACGGAACGCCCGCTCCACCATCCACTGCAGGTTGGGCTTCGTCTTGATCATGGTCCTGATGACCCGGTACTCGGCCGAGAGCGACTGGACACCGGCGATCTCGGGCATTCCCAGCATTGCGGAGGCAACCTCGGTGTCCTTGGTCATGGCGGCCGTCACCGTCTCTGTGATCTCACGGTAGGTATCCATGGACGTGGAGTAGCCGACGGGGATCTCGAGCACGGCTCGAGCCCAACCCTGCGAGAGGTTTCCGACTCGCATGATCTCACCGTTGCGCACATGCCACAGAGTGCCTGTGAGATCGCGGACCGCGGTCTTGCGGAGACCGAAGTCCTCGACCTCGCCGACGGCTTCACCGAGATCGACGGTGTCCCCGATGCCGTACTGGTCCTCGATGACCATGAAGAACCCGGAGAGGTAATCCTTGACGAGTTCCTGTGCACCGAAGGCCAATGCCACACCGACGATTCCCGCCGAGGCGAGGATGGGCGCGATGTTGAAGTTCAGCTGGTCGAGGACCATGAGGATGGCGATGACGCTGATGATAATCGTCGCCAGCGAACCCAGCATTCGGCCGACCGTCTTCGCTCGCTGCGCACGACGCTCACGGATGACAGTCGGCTCGATGCCGGTGCGCTGCGCCTCAATGACCGAGGACGAGAACTTGCCGCGGTCTCCAGAATTCTCGCTGCCGACAGTGCCTTTTGCCACCGCTGTGGAGAATCGTCTGATGAAGAGCCGCATCACCATGTTGAGCACGATGGCGCCGACGATGATGACGAGGATCCGCAACGGAGCGTCGAGGAGGAAGTCCCAATCGATCTTGGGTGCGGACAGGAGGTCGTAGTTGAAAACGTGCGAAGTCATGATGCCTCGAGCTTAACGACCAAAGGTCAGTGTCGCCTTGGAACGCCTGGACACTCCCTGAACGGTCAGCGCGCGTTCGGCGTCGGCGAGGTTCTCGCGCATCAGACGCAGCAGACCCTTCGGCGCGGCCGGATGAGCGGCCAGCCAGTCTCGTGCGGCCGAGACTGTCTGGTCGCTGACCGGTGGGAACAGACGCAGTGTCATGGTCTGCGCCATTTCGAGCGTCCTCGTCTCCCACCATCCCGATACGCGCTGGAAGTACTCTGTCGCAAAGTCCCGTAGCGGTGCCTCGGCAGCGACGATGTCGCCCGTGTCCGCCTGCAGGCCCGCGGAGAATCCCAGGGCCAGAGCCCCGAGCTCCGAGTTCGGGAGGTCGACGTCGTCGATCATCCGGGAGAACGCACGTGACTTCGCCGCCGAGGTGGGGCGGGAGCTGCGGGCGGTCGCCGCCTGACGTGCCCCCGTGGCACTCGGATCGTCCTTCGCCATGGTCGCGATGACCGTGTCGTCGATCGCATCGTGGCCGGCGAGTCCGATGACGATGTCCCACCTGAGATCGGTGTCGAGGCTGATGCCGTAGATCGTGTCGGCGTCCCCGTCGAGCCACGACCGCACCCGGGTCAGCTGTGCGTCTGTCGTCGCGTGCTTGACGAAGCCGTGCACGAACTGGAAAGCCTGGTCGGTTCCGCCGGGCATCGAGTCGAGCAGTTCGGAGAGCCGATCGGCTACCTGTCCATGTGCTTCCGCCCGCTCGGAGGGCGGCAGGTAACGTCCCACCGCTGTCTCGAGCTGACGCATCTGGGTCAGCAGGCCGGAGGAGTGGGTGATCTCACCGAGGCCCGACAGCACGGTGTCGATGTAGTCACGGACGGGACGCTCTCCGTCGCGTACTGCGTCCCAGAGTGTTCCGAGCACGAGCAGCTGGGTGAGCGAATCGTCGAAGTCCGCGATGCGTTCGGCGGCAGTGCGCATGCTCGACTCGTCGAAGCGCACCTTCGCATACGTGAGGTCCTCGTCGTTGACGATGACGACGTCGGGCTTGGTCAGTCCGACAGCCTCGGCGACTGTGGTCTCCGCGGAATCGATGTCGATGGGGAACGAATGCGTGCGTACGAGTCGGCCGGTCCCATTGTCGGAATAGAATCCGATGGCCAGGCGATGAGGGCGCAGGGAAGGCACGGGCTGTCCGTCGATGGTCCACGGCTTCTGGGTCACGCGCAGGGTGGAGACCACCTCGGCGTCGGAGCCGGTGTCTGTCGACGGTCGGGTCTCGAGATCGGCCTCGATGAGGTTGACACCGGACTCCTCGAGCCACAGCTTCGACCAGGTGGACAGGTCACGACCGCTCGTGGCCTCGAGCTCGTCGAGGAGGTCGGACAGTTCGGTGTTCGACCACGCGTGCTTGTCGAAGTAGGACGTGAGGCCTGCGAAGAACTCCTTGCGCCCGACCCACGTCACCAGCTGCTTGAGCACAGAGGCGCCCTTGGCATAGGTGATGCCGTCGAAGTTGACCTCGACGTCGGCGAGGTCTTCGATGCTCGCGACGATCGGGTGGGTGCTCGGCAACTGGTCCTGACGGTAGGCCCACGACTTCTCGATCGTGGCGAACGTCGTCCACGCCTCGGTGAACTCCGTCGCCTCGGCCGTGGCCAGGGTCGACATGAACTCGGCGAACGACTCGTTGAGCCACAGATCGTTCCACCAGCGCATCGTCACCAGATCGCCGAACCACATGTGGGCGAGTTCGTGCAGGACGGTGACCGCTCGTCGTTCGACGAGAGCCTGGGTGGGACGTGACCGGAAGACGTAGTTCTCGAGAATCGTCACGGCTCCGGCGTTCTCCATGGCCCCCGCATTGAATTCCGGGACGAAGAGCTGATCGTACTTCTCGAATGGGTAGGCCACCCCGAACTCACGTTCGTAGAACTCGAAGCCCGCCCGAGTGATGGCGAAGAGACTATCGGCATCGAGGTGCTCGAACAGCGACTCGCGGCAGTACAGACCCAGCGGCACGGGAGACCCGTCGGAGGAAGTCAGCTCCGAATGCACGCTGCGGTAGGGGCCGGCGATGATCGCAGTGATGTAGGACGAGATCGGTGTTGTCGGGGCGAACTGCCACACAGCGGTGCCCTCGACCGGTTCCTCGCCGAGGTCCGTGAAGGTCTCGCCGGGATCACCGGGAATGGGCGTGGGGGAGTTCGACACCACCGTCCAGGCCTCCGGTGCGACGACCGTGAACGAGAACGGTGCCTTGATGTCGGGCTGCTCGAAGACCGGGAAGACGCGGCGAGCGTCGGGGACCTCGAACTGCGAGTAGAGATAGGTCTCGCCGTCGATGGGATCGACGAAACGGTGCAGCCCCTCACCCGTGTTCATGTAATGGAAATGCGCATCGATGACGAGCTCGTTCTCGACGGCGAGTCCGGGCAGGGTGATGCGCGACGGTGCGACCACCTCGGCGGGTTCGAGGTCGAGGCCGTTGAGGCGGATGCGTTCGACGCTGGACGTGATGGCATCGATGAACGTCGTCGACTCCGGCACTGCGGTGAAGCGGATGCGGGAGCGAACCCGGAAGGTCTCGCCCTCTCCAGTGAGAATCAGAGTGTTCTCATAGCTCGAGACGTCGACGAGGGATGCACGCCTGCGCGCTTCTTCACGGGTGAGGTTGTATTGGGGCACTGGTGGGTGACCTCCACTTCGAGTCCGGGTGTACTCGGCCATTCTTTCATGGACGCATTCCTCTCGGGGGCCGAGGCTTGATAAATTGGCCTCGGAGATCGTGGACGCACAGCCTGCGCCCGCGCCCAGACTAATGAGGAGCGAAATTGAGCAGAGAAACACTTGACCTGTGGTTCGACACGGCCTGCCCCTGGGCATGGATGACGTCACGGTGGGGCCTCGAAGTCGCCAAAGTGCGCGACATCGATGTGAAGTTCCACGTCATGAGCCTCAACATCCTCAACCGGGACAAGGACCTCCCCGACGACTACCGGGAACTGATGAACCGTGCGCTGGCCCCGATGCGCATCGTCACCGCAGCCATCGCCGAACATGGTGACGAGGTCGCCGAACCCCTCTACACGGCGATCGGCACGCGCATCCACCCCGGTGGTGAGAAGGACTTCGACAAGGCCGTCTCGGAGGCACTGGCCGAGGTCGGTCTGCCCGCCGAACTGATGCAGTACGGCGAGAGCGATAAATACGACGCGGCACTGCAGGCCTCGCATGACGAAGCTCTGTCTCTGGTCGGCGACGACGTCGGAACCCCCATCTGCCGGGTTGCCGGGACCGCCTTCTTCGGCCCCGTCGTCACCCCCGCCCCGAAGGGCGAGGATGCAGGACGCCTCTTCGACGGAGTGCTGGCCGTCGCCTCGACGCCGGGATTCTTCGAGCTCAAGCGCACCCGCGACCAGGGCCCGGACTTCAGCTGAATTCGCGCCGCCGAGCCGTCTCGCACGGCTGCGGCACCCCTACCCACAGAACAGTCCCGAGCGCCCATGCCCGGGACTGCAGACAGAGCAGACACCAAGGAGCGGACGTATGAAGGTTCATCTCGGCACGGACCACGCAGGATTCGAATTCAAAGAGATCCTCAAGACCCACCTCGTCGATGCCGGATTCGACGTCGTCGATCACGGTGCCCTCGAATATGACGCACTCGACGACTATCCCGCCTTCTGCATCGCCGCCGCGCAGGGCGTCGTCGATGACCAGGCAGCTGGCGTCGATGCTCTCGGCGTCGTCATCGGCGGCTCGGGCAACGGCGAGCAGATGGCTGCGAATAAGGTCACGGGCGCACGCACCGCTCTGGCGTGGAACCCGGAGATCGCGAAGCTCGCCCGCGAGCACAACAATGCGCAGATCGTCGCTGTCGGTGCCCGGCAGCACTCTGAGGCCGACGCCATCGCCATCGTCGACGCCTTCCTCGCGCAGCCCTTCTCCGGGGACGAACGCCACGAGCGTCGGATCCGGATCATGGCGAAGTACGAAGCAGAGGGACAGGCAGGCCTGTGAAGGTCCGCGGTGCCGTGCTGCGCGAGATGGGACTCGAACGTCCCTTCGCGAATTCGCAGCCGATGACGATTGAGGAGCTCGAACTCGATGAGCCGGGCCCGGGCGAGATACTCGTCCGCATGAGTGCGGCGGGCGTGTGCCATTCGGACCTCTCGGTCGTCGACGGCAACAGGCCGCGGCCCCTGCCCATGCTGCTCGGGCATGAGGGTGCAGGCATCGTGGAGAAGCTCGGCGACGGGGTCGACGACCTCAGCGTCGGCGACCAGGTCGTCACGGTGTTTCTGCCCCGCTGCGGGGAATGCGCGAACTGCCTCACCGACGGCAAACTGCCCTGCACCCCGGGCAGCGCGACGAACGGTGCGGGAACGCTGCCGTTCGACGGCCACAAGGTGCGCCTCCACGACCACACGGGAGCGGAGGTCAACCACCACCTCGGCGCGTCAGTCTTCGCCACCCATGCCGTGCTCAACCGCGCCTCGGTCGTGCCCGTGGGCTCCGATGTTCCGGCGCCGATCGCCGCGGTTCTCGGCTGTGCGGTGCTCACCGGAGGGGGAGCGGTCCTCAACGTCGGAGCCCCCGGACCTGAGGATGAGGTCATGATCGTCGGCCTCGGCGGAGTCGGCATGGCGGCACTGATCACTGCGCTGTCCATCGACACCGCAGGTGTCATCGGGGTCGATGCGAATCCCGACAAACTCGTCCGCGCCAAGGAACTCGGCGCAGTCGAGGTCTTCACTCCGGAGGAGCTCGGAGACCGGAAGGCTCCGATTGTCATCGAGTGCGTCGGACACCCACGGGCATTCGAGACTGCATTCAACTCCACTGCGGTCGGCGGCACCACGGTCACGGTCGGTCTGCCCTCACCGGAGGCGCAAGCCCACATCACCCCTGTGACGCTGACGGCCGAGGCTCGGACCGTGATCGGCTCGTACCTCGGTTCGGCAGTGCCCAGCCGTGACATCCCGGTCTACGCCGACCTGTGGCGAGAGGGAAAGCTGCCCGTCGAAGAGCTCATCTCCGACACCATCGGCCTCGACGACCTCAACAGTGCCTTCGATGCTCTGGCCGACGGCACAGTCGTGCGCCAGATCATCGACTTCACTCGCTGAGGGGAGTTCGCTTCACCCCTTCGCGCTCGGTGCCGGCACGCGGAGGATCCGGCCGTCATCGGCGCCCGGATCCCCGCGGCCGTCCGTATTGTTCGTGAGCATCCACACCTCGCCGTCGTCCGTGACCACCACGTCGCGGAGACGGCCGAAGTCGTTCCCATAGAGCGTCTTCGCCGTGCCGGTGTCATCGAGTGGCACGCGGCGCAGGACCTCCCCGCGCAGGTTGGCGATGAGGATTGCGCCGTTCGCGATGGCGATACCACTCGGACTCGCCTCATCCGGCGTCCACTGCGCCACCGGATCGATGAAGTCGGCGCTCGACTCCGAAGCGCTGTCGGCTGCGACCCCTTCGACGTCCGGCCACCCGTAGTTGCCGCCGGGTTCGATGATGTTGAGCTCGTCCCAGTTCTCCTGTCCGAACTCGCTGGCATACATCGTGCCGTCCTCTGACCACGCCAGCCCCTGCGGATTACGGTGACCGTAGGAATAGACGGGGGAATCCGGGTTCGGATTGTCGGCGGGAACCTCGCCCTCCGGTGTGATGCGCAGGATCGAGCCTGAGAGCGATTCTGGGTCCTGCGCCGCCTTCGGAACACCCGCATCGCCGACCGTGGCAAAGAGCATGCCGTCGGGGCCGAACGCGAGACGACCGCCGTTGTGAAATCTGGCCCGAGCGATTCCGTCGAGGATGGTGTCCGGGGCTCCGCTCTCGATGGCACCCGCCTGACCGGACAGAGGGAAGCGTTGGATTCTGTTGTCCTCGGCACCAGTGGAGTACGCGAAGAGGACATCATCATGCACGGCCAGGCCCAACAGGCCGCCCTCGCCAGAAGTTGCCACACCGGGAACGGTCGTGACCACCCGTGCCTGGCTCGGATCGTCGGGGCTGATTTCGAGGATGCGACCGGAATCGCGTTCGCTGACAAGTGCGCTGCCCCGATAGAAGGCGATCGACCACGGTGCTTCGAGGCCCTGAGCGACGACTTCCGGTGCGCGATCCGCGTTGGTCTCGCGGGATGAGCTAGGCGCCGAGGCGGTCGTCCCGTCCTGAGCACGCTGAGACTGTGTTTGGCTGGGTGGTCCCGACTCCGATGAGTTCGAACCGCAACCAGTGAGGAGGAAGGCGCACAGAAGAGCGCCTGCGATTCGGGTCTGCGTGAGGGCTGACATCTGCATGAGCCGTGCACCTTCTGCCGTCATCGTGCGATGAGTGTGGTGCCAATGATACGAAGAAAGCCACCCGAACCGCAGTTCGAGTGGCTTTTCATTTTCGTCGGGATGACAGGATTTGAACCTGCGACCCTCTGTTCCCAAAACAGATGCGCTACCAAGCTGCGCCACATCCCGCGACGAAGACAATCTAACCACATGCGGCGCTCAGGATGCACATCGAATCCTGTCGAATGCACGAATGGGATGCACCTCACACAGCCGCTCCCGCGAACAGATCCGGCTGTCATCTCTCGTTCTCGCCCCGTCGCCGATTCAATCGCGGCCGCGATTGGAAGCGATTGGAGCCGGCTTCGGGCTCTGTGATGCAGGTCATGATCGGTCGATTTTGCCGCAGGTGAGGAAGTCGACTATAGTCGTTAACGCAACACGGGGATGTAGCTCAATGGTAGAGCCTCAGTCTTCCAAACTGATGGTGCGGGTTCGATTCCCGTCATCCCCTCCACAAGCCGGTCGGACCTTCGAGTCCGGCCGGCTTCTCTGTTTTCTGGGACTGCTCCTGCGAGTAGGATTCTCTGACACACCTCGTGTGGCCACACCCCTCCTGTGGCGACAGCTCTTCAGCAGCCCGCAGCAGAAAGCGACATTCCCGATGGAACCAGTCCCGCCTCGACGTCGAGGCCGCACACTGCGGCCCAGTCGTCGTCAGGTGCTCACCGGGGCACTGGCAGGTGCGGGACTCCTCGGTGCCGGTTTCGCGACATCGACGACCACCGGACTCTTCGGGGCTGCACAGCGCGTCGACCCTGTCCGTTCGGTCACCGTCGCCTTCACCTCGGCGAAAGGGCGTTCCAGCATCGGCGACGACGGTTGGGAACAACTGCCCCAGAACTCACGGGTGATGCCCGACATCGGAGACCCCGGACCGCTGCTGCGCCAGCAGAAGTTCCTCGCAGTGTGCCAGCCGTGGCTGGACAGCCTGCCTGCTCATCGGCGCGACCTCGCCACCTCGGCGCTGCTTGACCTCTGGGTGCTCACGGATTCGCTGCCAGCCACCGTGGCCAGCTGGGCACAGCCCTGGCGCTACATCTGGCCCCGCGACGCGGCCTTTGCCGCGGTGGCGCTGGCTCGGGTCGGGGCAGTCGACGTGGCCTGGCAGCACCTTCTCCACCTCCAGTCGCTCCAATCGGAGGACGGGACATTCGCTGCACGTTTCACTCCCGACCAAGGGCAGGTCCCCGACGATCGGGCTTCCCAGGCCGACTCGGTCGGCCTCCTTCTGTGGGCGGTGAGCGAAGTCCAGTCTGCTGCCGCACGACACTCTCCGCAGGCCGGCCCTCACCCAACCGAGGAGACCGGGAAGGTGGACGAACCACTCTCGGCCATGATGCCGATGCTCCGGCGGTCCTCGGCCCTGCTGCTGCGGCTGACCGAGAATGGGCGCGCACTGCCGCCGGTGTCGCCGGACTATTGGGAGGTCGGGGAATCCCAGATCACGCTGGGCATTGCCGGTCCCACACTGATCGGACTTCAGGCCATGGCCACTCTGGCAGAGGGCGGTGATGGGCTGTGGGACCACATCGATGGGGGACCGGCCTCAGTCATCGAATCGTCGCTGGCCTTCGACGCCACCTTCGCCCGCACCTTCATCGCCAACGGCCTGCAGCGCTACCCGACCTCCGGCGGACTCGACTCTGCTATCGCCTATCTGCCGGCTGCGGGAGCGGGGCTCGGGCTCGAAGCGTCCACCCTCGATCACGTATGGGAGCGACTGCGGCAGCCTGCCGGCGGCATCAAACCCGGACACGGATGGATCTTCGATCGCTCGAGCTGGACCCCATCGACTTCGCTCATGGGCCTCGGATACGCCCGGCTCGGCGCCACGGCACAGGCTGATGGGATCCTCGACTGGCTCGCCGAGCACAGGACCGCGGCAGGGTCACTGCCAGAGAAGGTGACCGAGGACGGCGTCGGAGTTTCGGTGGCCCCACTGTCATGGACGGCGTCCAATGTCGTCCTGTGCCTCGACGAGCTGGCGAACCCGCACGGCTGACGCAGTCGAGCCCGGGCCGACCGTCTGAGCCCTGCGGGCCGACACGCCGATTGCGCTCCTCGCGAACTCGTGGTCGTGTGCCGGCCGCTGATTTCGTGTTTTGTCCCCTGCTTCGCGTAATATGGGTGACTGCGTCTTGCGGACGTGCGCGAACTCAATCGTGGACTTTCGCTCCCTCACGGCCAGCAGATGGCCGAAAATGCATGACTGTCGAATTTGAAAGGTCGCACTGTGAAGAGCTCCGTCGAGCAACTCGACCCCACCCGGGTCAAGATCAGCGTGGAAGTCCCATACGCCGAACTCAAGCCGAGCGTCGACGAGGCATACAAGACCATCGGCGGCCAGGTCGCCGTCCCCGGCTTCCGCCAGGGCAAGGTCCCGACCCGCATCATCGACCAGCGCATCGGCCGTCCAGCCGTGATCCAGGAGGCTGTCAACAACGGCCTCGACGGGTTCTACCGCGAAGCAGTTGAAGAGAACGAACTCAAGCCGCTGGGTCAGCCAGAGGTCGAGATCTCAGAGGTCCCCGGACTCGACGGAACCGAAGAGGGCGAACTGACCTTCACCGTCGAGGTCGATGTGCGTCCCGAGATCACGCTGCCTGCCTACGACACCATCTCCGTCGAGGTCGACCCGATCGAGGTCACCGATGAAGATGTCGACGCAGAGCTGGAACAGCTGCGCACCCGCTTCGGAACGCTGACCGCTGTCGAGCGTCCTGCCGCCACGGACGACTTCGTCACCCTCGACCTCGTCGCCACCATCGACGGCGAAGAGATCGACACCGCCTCGGACATCTCCTACCAGGTCGGTGCTGCCACCATGCTCGAAGGCATGGATGAAGCACTCGACGGACTGTCGGCGGGGGAGACCACGACGTTCGAGACCACCTTCGCCGGTGGCGAGCACGCCGGTGAGACCGGAACCGTCTCGATCACCCTCGGTGCCGTCAAGGAACGCGAACTGCCCGAGGCCGACGACGACTTCGCTCAGCTGGCCAGCGAGTTCGACACGATCGCCGAACTGCGCGAGGACCTGCGCGAGCAGGCAGGCAAGGCCAAAGAGACCGCACAGGGCGCCGAGGCTCGCGACAAGGTCCTCGAATCCCTCATCGAAACGCTCAACGTGCCGGTGCCGGAGAAGGTCGTCACCGACGAAGTCGAGCGTCACCTCGAGTCCGAGAGCCGCCTCGACGACGATGAGCACCGCAAGGAGGTCACCGAGGAGACCGAGCGCAATCTGCGCACGCAGTTCATCCTCGATGCGATCGCCGAAGCCGAAGAGGTCGAGGTGACTCAGCCCGAGCTCATCGAATACCTCATCTCCGCGTCGCAGCAGTACGGGATGAACCCGAACGAGTTCGCTCAGATGCTCGATAGCTCCGGACAGGTCAATGCCCTTGTCGGGGAGGTCTCACGTCGCAAGGCTCTGGCAGCAGTCCTGGCCGGTGCCGTCGTCAAGGACACCGCAGGCAACGTCGTCGACATGGAGGCGTTCACGTCTCCGGCAGAAGACGAGGCTGAGGTCGAGGCTGACGTCGAGTCGACCGAAGCTGAGGCCGACGTCGATTCCGACGCCGCCGCAGAAGAAGGCGACGACAAGAACTGAGGTTGCTCCGCCTCAGCGGTATCAGCACACCTGACGGTGGGCACGGATCGAACTCCGTGCCCACCGTTTCGCATTCGGGCACAACCGCCTCGGCGGGATTCGGGTGCTTGCCATCCGACTTTCGGTTTCAAGTCCACGATCACGCTGATGGCGAACATGGGTGCCGCCGCGGACTAAAAGTGGTGGATGAGCAGTTAGAGTCCATATCAAGCCAACCAAAGACCAACAGGAGTGAAACGTGAGCGCACACGAAATGACAGCGCCCGTCGGCCTCGACGCCGGTGGGGCAATGGGCCTCGACGACCATATCTTCAACCGTCTGCTCAAAGAGCGCATCATCTGGCTCGGGTCGGAAGTGCGTGACTCCAACGCCAACGCGATCTGTGCCCAGATGATGCTGCTGGCGGCCGAGGATCCCGATTCCGACATCTCCCTGTACATCAACTCCCCGGGTGGCTCTGTCACCGCGGGAATGGCGATCTACGACACGATGCAGTACATCAAGCCAGACGTGTCGACAGTGGCAATGGGCATGGCCGCATCCATGGGACAGTTCCTGCTGTCCTCCGGTGCCCCGGGCAAGCGCTACGCCACACCGCATGCTCGCATCCTCATGCACCAGCCGCTGGGCGGCATCGGCGGCACGGCCACGGACATCAAGATCCAGGCCGAGCTGATCCTGCACATGAAGAAGCAGATGGCCGAGCTGACCGCCGAGCAGACCGGCAAGTCACTCGAGCAGATCCTCAAGGACAACGACCGTGACCACTGGTTCACCGCCGAAGAAGCCCTGGAATACGGCTTCATCGACAAGATGGTGACCCGTTCGTCCGACGTCACCGACAACTGAGTGGGAGTCAAGGAAGAATGAATTCAATGAACTTTATGCCAGGGTCCACCGCAGGCAACATGCCGCAGTCCCGTTACGTCATGCCGCAGTTCGAAGAGCGGACTCCCTACGGCTTCAAGCGCCAGGACCCCTACACGAAGCTGTTCGACGATCGCGTGATCTTCCTCGGCGTGCAGGTCGATGACACGAGCGCCGATGACGTGATGGCCCAGCTGCTCGTCCTCGAGTCGCAGGACCCAGACCGCGACATCACGCTCTACATCAACTCGCCTGGCGGATCATTCACCGCGATGACCGCAATCTACGACACGATGCAGTACATCAAGCCCGAAATCCAGACCGTGTGCCTGGGCCAGGCCGCATCGGCCGCAGCTGTGCTGCTGGCCGCCGGCACTCCCGGCAAGCGCTTGGCTCTGCCCAACGCTCGCGTCCTCATCCACCAGCCCGCCATGGAGGGCCAGGGACAGGGACAGGCCTCAGACATCGAGATCCAGGCCGCCGAGGTGCTGCGCATGCGCCAGTGGCTCGAGATGACGCTCTCGGACCACTCGAACAAGTCCGTCGAGCAGGTCTCGAACGACATCGAGCGCGACCTGTTCCTCACCGCCGAGCAGGCGAAGGACTACGGTCTCGTCGATCAGGTGCTGACCTCGCGCAAGGGAGTCTGAGCCGAGTGCACCGAACCGGGCCCGGACAGCTGTTCGCTGTCCGGGCCCGTCCTCGTCTCCTACAGGGAGAGGGCTTGGGGCACGGGTGGCAAGTTGCCGCCACGAGCCCCGGCGAGTAGTTTGGACAGACTCGGTGGCAGCAGTGTCTCCGACACACCGTATGACGGCCCTGAACGCTCGTGTCAGCCACATATGGGAAGCTATTGAGGTACAGGAAACACGAGCGGTAGAGTTGGGGCCAAGCGTCCTGGCGAAAGGTTGTGACAGTGGCTCGCAGTGCGGACGGAGCAGATCTGCTCAAATGTAACTTCTGTGGCAAATCACAGAAGCAGGTGCGGAAGCTCATCGCCGGACCTGGTGTCTACATCTGCGATGAATGCATTGGTCTGTGCAACGAGATCATCGAAGAGGAGCTCAGCGAAGCGACGAGCGAGCACACAGAGCTCGAGCTTCCCAAGCCCCGCGAGATCTTCGACTTCCTCGAGGAATACGTGGTCGGTCAGGAGCCTGCTAAGAAGGCGCTCTCCGTCGCGGTCTACAACCATTACAAGCGCATCAGGTCTCTGCAGAGCAGCGAGGACACGAAGACTCTGGGGTCGGATGACTCGGAGGTCGAGATCGCGAAGTCGAACATCCTCCTCGTCGGTCCCACCGGTTCCGGCAAGACCTACCTCGCTCAGACGCTGGCCAAACGCCTCAATGTGCCGTTCGCCGTCGCCGACGCCACTGCACTGACCGAGGCAGGTTACGTGGGCGAAGACGTCGAGAACATCCTGCTCAAGCTCATCCAGGCTGCGGACTTCGACATCCAGCGCGCCGAGCACGGCATCATCTACATTGACGAGATCGATAAGATCGCCCGCAAGTCGGAGAACCCGTCCATCACCCGTGACGTCTCGGGTGAAGGCGTCCAGCAGGCACTGCTGAAGATCCTCGAGGGCACTCAGGCCTCGGTTCCGCCGCAGGGCGGACGCAAACACCCCCACCAGGACTTCCTGCAGATCGACACCACCAATGTTCTCTTCATCGTCGCCGGTGCCTTCGCCGGGATGGAAGAGATCGTCGCCGGACGCAAGGGCAAGCACGGCATCGGCTTCGGCGCCCTGCTGCAGTCGTCGAACGACGAAGAGGACCTCTACGCGGACATCCTGCCCGAGGATCTGCTGAAGTTCGGCCTGATCCCCGAATTCATCGGTCGCGTCCCGGTCCTCGCCACGGTCTCGAACCTCGACCGCGCGGCGCTCATGTCGATTCTGACCGAACCGAAGAACGCCCTGATCAAGCAGTACCAGCGCATGTTCGAGTTCGACAACGTCGAGCTCAGCTTCGAGACCGACGCTCTCGAGGCCATCTCGGATCTCGCGCTGCTGCGCGGCACCGGGGCCCGCGGCCTGCGCTCGATCATGGAAGAGGTTCTCCAGCCCGTCATGTTCGACGTGCCCTCACGGGAGGACATCGCCGAGGTGGTCGTGACCAAGGACGTCGTCGAGAAGAACGTCGCCCCCACCCTCATCCCGCGGGAGCAGACTCGGACTTCGAAGAAGTCCGCTTGACGCCTGACCGCGGATGAGGCTCTTCGCGGACACGCGACCGCTGCGCTACGACAACTACCGTCGCCTGTGGCTGGCCAACATCGTCACCGTCGTCGGTGCTCAGATGACGGTCGTGGCCATACCCGCGCAGATCTATCACATCACCGGTTCGTCCGGCTATGTGGGGCTCAGCGGAATGTTCGGCCTCGTGCCGCTCATCGTCTTCGGACTCTGGGGCGGCTCGCTGGCCGATCTGATCGACCGTCGCAAGCTCCTCATCGTCTCAACGGCCGGCCTGATCGTCACGAGTTCGCTGCTCGCACTCATCGCCGTTCTTCGCATCGACAATGTGTGGCTCCTCCTCTGCGTATTCTCCCTCCAACAGGCCTTCTTCGGGCTCAACCAGCCGGCTCGGGGAGCGCTCCTGCCGACCATCGTCCCGCTCGAGCTGCTGCCAGCGGCGAACTCGCTCAATATGACGGTGATGACTCTTGGCGCCGTGGCCGGACCGGTCATCGGCGGAGCACTGATACCGGTCTTCGGATACCAGCTGCTCTACGTCCTCGACGCTCTGTTTCTCATCACCACTCTCTACGCGGTCATCCGGCTTCCGCCGTTGGTCCCGCAACGTCAGCCAGATACCCGCTCGGGTGTCAAAGGGGTCATCGACGGCTTCCGGTATCTGGGCACGAACACTGTCGTCATGGTGTCGCTTCTCGTCGACGTCATCGCCATGGTCTTCGGCATGCCCAGAGCCCTGTTCCCACAGATCGCCGCAGAGACCTTCGGCGGACCACCAGAGGGCGGCATCGTCTTCTCGCTGCTCTTCGCGGCTCTGGCAGGCGGCAGTGCGCTGGCAGGGATATTCTCCGGCTGGGTCTCCCGCATCGAGCGTCAGGGCCTGGCCGTGATCATCGCGATCATCGTCTGGGGCAGTGCCATGACGCTGTTCGGCGTCGCTCTCGAATTCGCGGCCGGATATTGGACGGCGGCGCTCATCGTCGCTCTCCTCGGACTCGCGCTCGGCGGCGGCGCGGACATCATCTCGTCGGCGTTCCGGTCGACGATGCTGCAGGAGGCGGCCACCGATGACATGCGCGGGCGCATGCAGGGCGTATTCATCGTCGTGGTGGCAGGCGGTCCTCGCATCGCCGACGTCCTCCACGGTTCGGTTGCGGAGGTCACCGGCACGACGGTCGCCTCTGCCGGGGGCGGGATCGCCGTCATCGTGCTCGTCATCGTCTGCGCGCTCGTATTCCCGGCCTTCCGCCGTTACCGCGTCGATCGTGGGGGAGAGAGCCGACTGCGCTCCACCGTCGACTGAGGGCCTGCGTCACCCGCGGTACGACTCGGGCCCGGTCCCCACAGCGGGGAACCGGACCCGAGCGATCTGAACGGTGTGGCCCTCAGGCCTGCGCGGTCGCCACGGCGTTCTCTGCGGGCTGGACCACGACGAAGCCGGGGCCGTGGAATGCGAGCTGAACCGATTCGCCCGAACCCCGGCCGAAGAACGTTCCCACGCTCACATCGGTCTTGATCTGCGGAGCCAAAGCCGATGACCAGCACACGGCGGCCTGCGGGTCGACGAAGGTCGGCTGCTGAGAGCAGTCAAGGACCATTGGAGCACCATGGCAGGCGATGGCAGCCGTGCCGGATCCATTGAGTTCGAGATTGAACAGTCCCGATCCGCTGACCATGGCCCCGACACCGCCCTTGATGCGCTTGATCTCCCAGTTGAGCGAATCGTCGAAGGCCAGGAGGTTCGCAGTGTTGACCGTCAGAGCATCCTGCTGACCTTCGAGGGCCATCATGAAGATGTTCGTAGCGTCACGGGCGAAGAAGACCTCGCCGCTGCCCTCGACGCGCATGACATTGCCGCCCTCGCCTGTGGCAGCCTTCTTCATGAACTGGCCCACGGACTTCGAGCCCTGATGGGTGAAGCGGATGTCACCCTGATAGGCGACCATGGCACCCTTCGTGGCGATCATGGGGGAGTTGGGAGTGATCACCGTGCGCAGCATCTTGTCCGACTGCAGTGTCCAGCGGTCCTGGTTCTGGATCTCGGCATTGCGCTTCGAAAAGAGTTCGCTTCTCATTGTGGACAGGCCTTTCGTCGTCGGGGGAGCCCTGTGCTCCCACGGCTGATGGTTCCATCGTAGGGGCAGGCGCAGGGCGATGGGGCATCGGCGTGTGATGATCTGGGAACATAGCGCACGGGCCCGGTCCGAAGACGCGGGCCCGTGTGCTGAGTGACTCAGTTCCGTGCGATATTGCTCAGTCCTGTGCGACGAATTCGATCGTCGAGATCGAAAGCTCCTCACCGGATGCTTCAGTGACGAGATTGTGGACCCGACCGGCAGCCGCGAGGTCACCCTGCGCTGCGCTGATCGCTGTGACCACGTCCGCCGGGGCCTGAATAGTCAGGTTCGCCACCTGAGTCTTCTGCGAGACCTTGGCCTCGGTCTTGGCCCGACGGATCTCGGTCAGTGCTGCGGCGACAGCAGAGAGCAGACCAGGATTCACCTCGAAGTCAGGGTGTGCCAGCTGTTCGCGGCCCGGCCACTGAGCACGGTGAACGGAACCCGTTCTCCACCATGACCAGACCTCTTCGGTCACGAACGGCATGATCGGAGCGAACAGGCGCAGCAGCACGTCGAGTGCGGTTGCCAGCGTGACATGTGCAGAGAGCTGGTCGTCCTCGCCGAAAGCGCCGTAGGACCGGTCCTTGACGAGCTCGACATAGTCATCGGTGAACTCCCAGAAGAAGCTCTCCGCCTCGCGCAGGGCGTGGGCATAGTCGTAGGCCGCCATGTGTCCGGACGCGCTCTCGACCACCTCGGCGAGCCTGCTCAGCAGCGCCCGGTCGAGATCATGCGTGACCGATCCGAGTTGGCCGACGAGACCCGCGTGGACACCCTGGGCCAACGCGAACTTCGAGGCGTTGAGCAGCTTCATCGCCAGGCGACGTCCGATCTGCATCTGGCTGACGTCGTAGGCGGTGTCCGCGCCGAGCTTCGCACTGGCTGCCCAGTAGCGCACCGCGTCGGGACCGAACCCGGGCTTCGCCTCGCCCAGAATGTCAGAGGGAACCACGACGTTGCCCTTCGACTTCGACATCTTCTTCCGGTCAGGATCGAGGATCCAGCCGGAGAGGCCGGCGTGCTTCCACGGGGCGGCGTCATTGAGCGAGTTCGCACGCACGACCGTCGAGAACAGCCAGGTGCGGATGATGTCATGGCCCTGGGGGCGCAGATCGAACGGGAAGACCTTCGAGAAGAACTCTTCGTCTCGGCTCCATCCGCCCAACAGCTGGGGCGTCAGCGACGACGTGGCCCACGTGTCGAGCACGTCGGGATCGGCGGCGAATCCGCCCGGCACATCACGTTGGTCGGCGGTGTAGCCGGCGGGTACCTCGGCGACGGGATCGACAGGCAGAGATTCGGGAACGATCGGGTTCTCGTAGTCCGGGGCGCCGTCAGCGTCCAAGCGGTACCAGAGTGGGATGGGCACACCGAAGTATCGCTGCCTCGACACGAGCCAGTCGCCGTTGAGGTTCTCGACCCAGTTCTCGTAGCGCGAGCGCATGAAGGACGGGTGCCATTCGATCTCGCGCCCGCGGGCGATGAGCGCATCGCGGAGTTCGGCCGACCGTCCGCCGTTGCGGATGTACCACTGGCGAGAGGTGACGACCTCGAGTGGCTTGTCGCCCTTCTCGTAGAACGGCACAGGATGCGTGATGGGCTCGATCTCGCCGATGAGGTCACCGGATTCGATGAGCATCTCCGCGATGTCCTTGCGAGCAGAGAAGGTGGTCTTGCCGGCCAGCTTCTCGTAGTTGGCGACAGCGTCGGACTTCGGGGAGGCGGCGATCCACTCGGGGACTTCCAGGTTGAGGCGACCGCCGCGGTTGATCACTGCGCGGGTGGGCAGATCGAGCTCACGCCACCAGGTCACGTCCGTCAGGTCGCCGAAGGTGCAGACCATGGCGATGCCCGTGCCCTTGTCGGACTTTGCGAGTTCGTGCGCCCGGACCTCGACGCTGACGCCGAAGAGCGGGGAGATGACGTTCGTGCCGAAGAACGGCGTGTAGCGATCGTCCTCGGGGTGGGCGACGAGGGCCACTACGGCCGGAATGAGTTCGGGCCGCGAGGTCAGGATGACGATCGGTTCGACAGAGGTGTCGGCCAGCCCGTCCGCACCTTCCGGATAGAACTTGACCTTGTGATAGGCGCCGTCCTTCTCGCGGTCCTCGAGCTCGGCCTGCGCGACCGCTGTGCCGAAGGTGACGTCCCACATCGTGGGGGCATCCTGCGAATACGCGTGGCCATTGCCGAGATCACTCAGGAAGGCTCGCTGACTCACCGAACGCGACGTATCGTCGATCGTGCGGTAGGTGTACTTCCAGTCCACTGAGAGACCGGTGGAGCGGAACAGGTCCTCGAAGATCTGTTCGTCCGCGGCTGACAGCGTCTCGCAGAGTTCGATGAAGTTCTGACGCGAGACCTTGACGAAGTCACGGGAGTTCTTCGCCGGTTTCGCTGGTGGGGTGAAGTCCGGTTCGTAGGCTCGGCTGGGGTCGCAGGTGACTCCGTAGTAGTTCTGGACCCGGCGCTCTGTGGGCAGACCGTTGTCGTCCCAGCCCAAGGGATAGAAGACGTTCTTGCCCTGCATGCGCTGATAGCGGGCGATGATGTCGGTTTGGGTGTAGGAGAAGACGTGCCCGACGTGGAGGGAACCGGATGCCGTGGGCGGGGGAGTGTCGATCGAATAGACCTGCTCGCGATCCGTATCGACATCGAATGCATAGACTCCGCTCTCGCTCCACGCGGCGTCCCATTTGTCGCGAAGTCCTTCAAGGGCCGGCTTGTCCGGCAGGTTCACTGACTCGTGCGTCGAGTCCGAAAAGGCAGGTGTGTTCATAATTGTTGATTTTCTCACCCGGGAGGCCTGTGGCCAAACCCGTCTCAGCCCTCGCGCGCCCGGTCGCGGACGCAGCAGCACGGCCACTGTGAAGCCATGCGTGCGACCACTCGCTCGAGTCGGCGACTCGGATGCCGAAAACGTGGTGGCACTCACATCCTCAACGAAGCCTCCGACGTGCCGGAACGGACCGTGAGACCTCACGGTGTCAGAAGATGAGAATATTGGTCCATGGCGACCTTGGACAGAATTGGCTCTCAGAATCTGCCGCCCACCTCGACCGCGTGGATGAACCCAGCGCGAGCAGTGGCGATCGTCGCAGTCGTCGCCATCCACTCACTGGGCACGATCGTCGAGCAGAACTATGCGTCGATGGGCCCGGACTGGTGGGTGGCCAACGCATTCGACTCCGCCAGCCGCTGGTCGGTGCCGGTGTTCATCATGATCTCCGGAGCTCTCGCCCTTGACCCGGCACGGGGGAACAAGCCACGCAAGTTCCTCAGCAAACGCGTCTGGCGCATCGGCATCCCGCTCGTGTTCTGGACCATCGTCTACATCGCCTTCCGGCGCTACTATCTCTCACCGACCGACGAAGACTGGAACCCGGGCATCGCCATCCTCACCGGCTCTCCCTTCGTCCAGCTCTACTTCCTCTACGTCCTTGCCGGCTTGACCGTGCTCACCCCGTTCTTCCGGCTGCTGAGCATCCACGGTTCTCGTCGCCTGCAATGGGGTACCGGCCTCATCTTCCTGGGCATCGGCATGCTCGATCAGTGGGCGAGCATCGTCTTCGACGTGGGCGAGGCGAACATCGCCACGCGTTTCCTGCCCATGGCCGGCTTCTACATCCTCGGATGGGTGCTGCGCGATGTCGTGCTCTCCACCCGCGGAGTCGCTCTGGCCTGGCTCGCCTTCCTCGGATCCACCGCAGTGACCATCCTGTGGGCCGGCTTCGGACCGGGGGAGCAGCCGTGGATGTTCCCCTACGAATACCTGTCCCCGGGCGTCGTCGTCGCCTCCCTATCCGCTTATCTGCTGCTCCATCACCACATGCGCACGGGATTTCGCTTCCTGCACTGGTTCTACCCGTACTCGTTCGGAGTCTTCCTGCTCCACCCGCTCATCCTCTACCCAGTCCGCAATGAGATGGGACTGCCGACGACCGTGCCCGGCGTGCTCCTCCATGCGCTCGTCATGCCGCTCGTCTATGCGACGATCTGCGGTGCGTTCACCTGGGCGGCAGTCAAGATCCCCGGCGTTCGCGCCGTGTTCGGCGAGGGTGGCCCGCGGAATCCCCATTCCAGGCCCGAGGCCAGACCTGCGCGGAAGTCGTCGTCCCCTCGCAGGGCAGACACCGGCGACACGGCCCCCGATCCGACGTCGAATCCGTAGACTGTGATGTGAATCAGGTGATCGCGTTCGCGATCAGTCACAACGACCATTCGGGAGAGCACAGATGGAAACACTCAGAGCAGTCGTCACCGGTGCGAGTTCAGGCATCGGCGCCGCCACCGTGCGGCGCCTGCGCGAAGAGGGCTGGGACGTTGTGGCCGTGGCCCGCCGCGAGGACAAGCTCAGGACGCTGGCCGAGGAGACCGGCGCGAGCTACATCGTGGCGGATATGACCGATGATGCCGCCGTCGAGGCGATGGCCGCCGAGGTTCTGGCCGGGGGAGCCGTGCATTCGCTCGTGGCCAATGCCGGTGCTGCGTTCGGCACCGACACCGTCGCCGAGGCCTCGATTCAGGGTTGGCGCGACATGTTCGACATCAACGTCCTCGGCGTCCTGCGCGTGGTCAAAGCATTCCTGCCGGCGCTCGTCGACTCGGGTCGCGGGGACATCGTCGTCATGTCCTCGACAGCCGGGCATCAGGCCTACGAAGGCGGAGGCGGCTACGTCGCGGCCAAACACGGTTCGCATTCGATCGCAGCGACACTGCGGCTCGAACTGGCAGGTGAACCGGTGCGCGTAATCGAGATCGCCCCCGGCATGGTCGCCACCGATGAGTTCACCCTCAAGCGCGTCGGCGGGGACGAAGCGCGCGCGGCTAAGACCTACGAAGGCGTCGAGAACCCGCTGACCGCCGATGATGTGGCCGACGCCGTGGTCTACACCCTGACCCGGCCACACCACTTCAACGTCGATCTCATGGTCATCCGACCCATCGCGCAGGCGGCCCAGCACAAGGTGGCCCGCAACTCGGGCCTGTGAGCTGCCGCGGCTCAGTTGCCGAGCCCGGGTGCGAATGGTCCTCGCACCCGGGCAAGGTATACGATTGGACCTGCGTCGATCCGGCCATCACCGGGGAGCATCCGGAAGAACAGTGACCCACCTGCGCACGAGCACCTCGGCGCAAGGAGCGGCACCCAGTAGACCCGGACGGTTGGACCCGTCATCACTCCGGCTATGAGCGATCCGCTGATCGTCCGTCTCACCCGACGGCAGACCAGTCCGGATAAGCGAGGTGGTACCGCGGCAGCAATGTCGTCCTCGTGACAGTGACCGCAGTGACTCAAAAGGACGCTCATGACGCAACCGTTGTACCCCAAGGTGTCGACCTCAGCCTTCGGCCTCAGTGCCTCTCCGAACTTCCCAGACATCGAGGACGCCGTCCTCGAATACTGGCAGCAGGACGGGACATTCCAGGCTTCGATCGACCAGCGCGATTCCGGCGATAACGGGTCGAACGAATTCGTCTTCTACGACGGACCTCCCTTCGCCAACGGCCTGCCCCACTACGGGCACCTGCTCACCGGCTACGTCAAGGACGTCGTCCCGCGCTTCCAGACGATGCGAGGCAAGAAGGTCGACCGACGCTTCGGCTGGGACACCCACGGACTTCCCGCTGAGCTCGAGGCCGAGCGCCAGCTGGGCATCACCGACAAATCCCAGATCAGCGGCATGGGGCTGGCCGCCTTCAACGACGCCTGCCGCTCCTCCGTGCTCAAGTACACGAAAGAGTGGGAGGAGTACGTCACTCGTCAGGGCCGCTGGGTCGACTTCGAGAACGACTACAAGACGCTCAACGTCGAATACATGGAAAGCGTCATCTGGGCGTTCAAACAGCTCTGGGACAAAGGCCTCGTGTACGAGGGCTACCGTGTGCTGCCGTATTGCTGGAAGGACCAGACACCGCTGTCGAACCATGAGCTGCGCATGGACGATGACGTCTACAAGTCGCGTCAGGATCCGGCCGTGACCATCGGCTACAAGCTCGTCGACTCCGACGAATGGGTCCTCATCTGGACCACGACCCCGTGGACCGTGCCCTCGAACCAGGCTGTGGCCGTCAACCCCGAGATTCCGCTCGTCGCGGTCGTCGCGGGGGAGGACGGGGCAGAGGAGCTGCAGGGCAAGACCCTGATCCTCGCCGAGGCGCGAGTCAGTGCCTACGCCCGTGAGCTCGGGGAGAACCCCGAAGTTCTGCGCACCTTCTCGGGCAGCGAACTCCTCGGTCGTTCCTACGAACCTCCGTTCCCCTACTTCGAAGGCCGCCAGGACGAATTCGGCGACCGCATGCACACGATCCTCGAAGCCGACTTCGTCACCACCGACGAGGGCACCGGAATCGTCCACCAGTCGCCGGCCTTCGGTGAAGAGGACAAGGACCTGACAGATTCCTACGGCATCACTGCGACGCGTCCCGTCGACGATGCCGGCTGCTTCGACTCGACCGTTCCCGACTACGCGGGCCAGCAGGTCTTCGACGCGAACAAGAACATCATCAAGGACCTGCGCAACCACACCGGGCCGCTGTCCCAGCGTTCGGCGCTGCTGGTCCGTCACGAATCCTACGAGCACTCCTACCCGCACTGCTGGCGCTGCCGGAACCCGCTGATCTACCGCGCGGTCTCCTCCTGGTTCGTGCGCGTCACCGAGTTCAAGGACCGCATGGTCGAGCTCAACGAGCAGATCAACTGGGTGCCGGACAACGTCAAGCACGGACAGTTCGGCAAGTGGCTCGAAAACGCCCGCGACTGGTCGATCTCACGCAACCGCTTCTGGGGTTCGCCCATCCCGGTCTGGACCTCCGACGATCCGTCGTATCCACGCACAGACGTCTACGGGTCCCTGGCCGAGATCGAAGCTGACTTCGGCACGCTTCCCCGCAACGACAAGGGCGAAGTCGACCTGCACCGCCCGTGGGTCGATGACCTGACCCGCCCGAACCCGGACGATCCGAGCGGGAAGTCCGTGATGCGGCGTATCCCGGAGATCTTCGACGTGTGGTTCGACTCGGGCTCGATGAGCTACGCCCAGGTCCACTACCCGTTCGAGAACTCCGAATGGTTCGACAACCACTTCCCGGCCGACTTCATCGTCGAATACGTGGGACAGACTCGCGGCTGGTTCTACCTGCTGCATGTTCTCTCCACTGCGATCTTCGACCGGCCAGCGTTCACGAACTGCATCTCGCACGGCATCGTGCTCGGCTCCGACGGTCAGAAGATGTCGAAGTCGCTGCGCAACTACCCGGACGTCAACGAGGTCTTCGACCGCGACGGCTCCGACGCCATGCGCTGGTTCCTCATGGCCTCGTCTATCCTGCGCGGCGGCAACCTCGTCGTCACCGAACAGGGCATCCGCGACGGCGTGCGCCAAGTCGTGCTGCCGCTGTGGAACACCTGGCAGTTCTTCGCCACCTACTCGAATGCCGCCGACGGGCTCGAGGGACAGAAGACGGGTTACCAGGCGCAGGAGCGCTATGACTCGAGTCAGGTCCTCGACAGGTATCTGCTGGCCAAGACCCACGACCTCATCGCCGACTTCGCCGAAGCGATGGAAGGCCTCGACATCTGGGCCGCCTGCGAACTCGTGCGCGGCTATCTGGACATGCTCACGAACTGGTATGTCCGGCGCTCACGCCGCCGGTTCTGGGACGGCACGGCCGAGACCCACGAATCTTTCGACGTCTTCGCCACGTGCCTCGAAGCATTCTGCCGGGTTGCCGCTCCGCTGCTGCCATTCACCATCGAAGAGGTCTACCGAGGACTGACCGGCGCGCGTTCGGTGCACCTGGCCGACTACCCTGACGCCGACCTGTTCCCGGCCGACGCCGACCTCGTCGCTGCCATGGACCTGACCCGCGACATCTGCTCGACGGCGTCGTCGGTGCGCAAGGCCAACCGGCTGCGCGTGCGGCTGCCGCTGAACACGCTCACGGTTGCCAATGACACCGACCTGGGCAGTGAGTTCACCGACATCATCGCCGATGAGCTCAACGTCCGTGAGGTCACAGTCCTCGATGTCGCCGAGGCGGAGGCCGCCGGGTTCTCCCTGGTGCAGAATCTCGTGGTCAACGCGCGCGCTGCCGGGCCGCGTTTGGGCAAGCAGGTCCAGCAGGTCATCAAGGCCTCGAAGTCCGGCGACTGGTCTGTCGCCGACGACGGCACAGTGACCAGCGGCGGAATCGACCTCATCGAGGGCGAATACACCCTCGACTCGGTGGCCGAATCGGGAACCGATGGCATGGAGCTGGCAGCGATCGACTCCGGCTTCCTCGCGCTCGACACCAGGGTCACCCCTGAGCTGGAGGCCGAAGGCATGGCCCGTGATGCCGTGCGCGCTGTCCAGGCAATCCGCAAGCAGCTCGATCTGCACATCTCGGATCGCATCAGTGTGGTCGTCGAAGCCGGCGAGGACGTCACCGCGTCTCTCGCAGCACATCGTGACCTCATCGCCAGTGAGACGCTGGCTGGCTCGCTCGAATTCGGCTCCGTCGACGGAGCCGATCAGGTCTTCACCCCCGACGAGCTGCCGGCCGGCACCCGGCTGGCTGTGAGCCGAGCATGAGCGCCGAGGATCCGGCTGGCACCGCTGCGGCGCAGCTGGCCCGGGTCTATGCCCTGCTGCTGGCGCGGGCGGGGGAGACGCAGATCGAGCTCCGACTCGATGCGACCCGCCGTGCGTGCGAACTGCTCGGTGACATCCACACCGCCGCTCCTGTCATCACGGTGACCGGGACGAACGGGAAGACGTCGACGGCGCGGATGATCGATGCGATCGTCACGGCCCACGATCTGCGTGTGGGCCGCTTCACCAGCCCGCACCTGCACTCGGTGACCGAGCGCATCTCGGTCGACGGCGCGCCGGTCTCGGTCGAGACGTTCGTGCGGATCCACGACGAGATCGCTCCGTACCTCGACATCGTCGATGCCGAGCTCGTGGCCGAAGGCCGTGGGAAGCTGACCTTCTTCGAAGCGCTGACAGTGCTCGCCTTCGCAGTCTTCGCCGACGCTCCCGTCGACGTGGTCGTGACCGAGGTGGGCATGGGCGGCGAATGGGATTCGACGAACGTCGCCGACGCCCAGGTCTGCGTGTTCACGAAGATCAGCCTCGACCATCAGCAGTTCCTCGGCGACACACTGACCGAGATCGCTGTGACGAAGGCAGGGATCCTCAACCGTTCGGTCGACCCCTCGCCGGCTCCGGCCCCTGTCGCCGTGATCGGCGCTCAGGTCGAAGAGGCGCAGGCCGCCCTCGACACCGAGGTGGAGCGCCGACAGGTGATCTCCCTGGTCGAAGACCGCGGCTTCCGGCTCCTCGACCGGCAGCGGGCAGTCGACGGGCAGCTCGTGACCGTGCAGGGTATGCGTGACGTCTATGCAGACATCTTCCTGCCGCTGCACGGCATCCACCAGGCGCACAATGCGGCGGTCGCGGTCGTTGCGGCAGAGGCGTTCCTGTCGGACGAGGACAAACCGCTCGAACTCGAAACCGTCGCCGAAGGCCTCTCGCATGTGGCATCCCCGGGGCGGGCCGAACTCGTGCGCACCGGCCCGGCAGTCGTCGTCGACGGGGCGCACAACCCCGATGCCGCTCATGTGCTCGCCGACACGCTGGCAGAGGCGTTCGACTTCGACTACACCGTGATGGTCCTCGCAATGTTCGCGGACAAGGACATCCACGGTGTGCTGGAAGAGCTTCACCGCAGCGCCGACGTCTTCGTCGTCAGCGAAGCGCTGAGTACCCGCGCGCTGAGCACGGAGAAGCTCGCCGAGGCGACTCGCGAATGGGTGGACGAGGACTCCGTGCTCGAAGCTCTTGACCTCAATGCCGCCCTGATGAAGGCCATCGACCTGGCCAACAGCTCAGGCGCGTCGAGCCCGGGAATCGTCGTCACCGGATCACTGCACACCGTGGCCGAGGCGCGACTGCTGCTGGGCAAGGAGGACGCCGAATGAAGTCGAAGTTCCCGGTCCTGTGCGGATCGATCCTCATCTGCGAACTCTTCGTCGTCTACTTCGCGGTGCTCACGGCCTATGGCCTCGAAGTCAGGACTGCAGGATCGATGACCCTGGCACAGCTGCTCATCGGTGCGTCCGTTCTGGCTGTCCTCGCCATCGTATCGGTCGTGCTGCTGCCGCGACGGATCGGGCAGAAGCGGCCCGGCGTGGCACTCGGCTGGGTCGTGCAGATCTTGCTGCTCGCCTCGGGATTCGTCATCAGCTCGATGTTCTTCATCGCCGCGCTCTTCATCGTCCTTTGGGCGGTGACGGTGTACTGGTCGGCGCGCATCGACAGGGAAGTGGCCGAACGCGCCTGAAGCACAGCCTCGGCGCGGTCCGGTGTTCGGACCCGCACGGGTAAACTCAAGGGCAGAAGCCCGCACATGAAATGGAAGGACCGGAATGGAACGCACTCTCATCCTCATCAAGCCCGACGGCGTCGCACGCGGACTCGTGGGGCAGATCCTGGCCCGCATCGAAGCGAAGGGCTACACGATCGACGCCCTGTCGCTGCGCACAGCCACCCAGGAGGAACTGGCCGCGCATTACGCCGAGCACGAGGGCAAGCCCTTCTACCAGCCTCTCGTCGACTTCATGTCGGAGGGCCCGATCGTCTCGATCATCGCATCCGGGCAGGGTTCGATCCCGGGCTTCCGCTCATTGGCAGGGGCAACTGACCCGACTGCGGCGGCTCCCGGCACGATCCGCGGAGACCTCGGACGCGATTGGGGCGAGAAGGTCCAGAAGAACCTCGTGCACGGATCCGATTCCGTCGAATCGGCTGAACGCGAGATCGGGATCTGGTTCCCAGCCTGACGCACGCTGCTCCGCCTGACGCGGGTGCCTGATGCGGGAGTCTCTTCGGAGGCGACTCGGAGCGGGCACCCGCGTTTGGGCATTCACCACCAGAGCGGACCGGGTACGAGCGAGGCGCTGCGCGCTGTTTCGGTTGAGCCCGGCAGGCGGATTCAGATGAGCGTCGAGAAGAAGTTCCAGAACTCGACGACGATGCCCGCGGCGATGAGGAGCATCCAGACGACGGAGATCGCGACGTTCTCCTTCGCCAGGACGCGGGCGAGCGGATTCTCCGCCACGGCACGCCCGAAGCTGCCGGCCAGCACATTGTGTGCGGTGACGGCGACGAACATGGGAATGGTCATCGTCCAGACGACCATGCACCATGGGCAGCCGACGCCGATCACATAGATCGAGGTGTAGAAGAGGAACATCACGAGCACCGTGCCCAGTGCGAGTCCGATGTTGAGGCCCACCATCACCCAGCCGGGGATCCTGGCTCCAGCGAGCAGCAGGACGCCGAGGAGCAGCGGGAAGATGAAGGCGCCGATGCCCAGCAGCTGATTGGGGAACCCGAAGAGCTGACTCTGCGGAAACTCCATGACCGACCCGCATGAGAAGAACGGGTTGAGGTCGCAGGAGAGGACCGCGTCCGGGTTCTCGAGCTTCTCGTACTTCTCGACGGCGAGAGCGAACGAGGCCAGGAAGCCGACGACCGATCCGACGACGAGGAAGACCCCGAGGGTCACCGGTCGCATCACCCAGGGCCGGGCCGGCGGAGGAGTGTCGAGGTCATCGTCGAGGAGAGCGTCAGAGGTATTCACCCTCCAAGAATGCCCGTCGGGAACCGCGGCGGCAAACGCCGAGACCTGTGAATCACCTCTCAACTGCGGTGACGCAGACCACAGCGCGGGTGAACCTGCCGAGGCAGGTGCGGCGATCTGTGACATAATGAAGTCACGGATACCTGCTCTCACACCGAGCAGGAGAAGTGCCTCCACCGAGTCGAGGGTATGACCTCGCAGGTCGACACCAAGAAGAGGCAGCACAGAGGGCCTACGCGCTGAGCGCGAGCCGGAAGTGCCATCCACAGGTTTCGGTCCGATACGGACCATGCAAGGATCCGAAGATCCGTAAGGTGTGAACGGAGTCTTCGGTCTGGGAGAAATGATGAATGATTCGTCGAACGACGACACCAATGCACCACACAACGACGCCACCGAAGGCATTCTCGCGGATCTCGCGAACCTTCAGCAGGCCGTTGCGGCCGGCGGCTCCGCGCAGGAGGATGTCGATGCCAGCATGAGGGAGAAGCTCGATCACATCGCCGAAGCCGCTGAGTCCCTGCGCATGCCCCACAGCGATGCCGACGACGCGGACTTCGAGGACGAGTCGACCCCCGAACCGACTGTTCAGCGTAGCGCCCCGAAGAAGGCCCGCGACGCCGTAGCCAACAGGGGACTCGTGTTCGAGCAGTTCGTCCGCGACACTGCCGACGAAGCACAGACAGACCGCGGTGCCGATGCCGATGACTCTGCCGATGACGTCAATGACACCGAAGAGGCATCGGCCGAGCCGTCTGTTGCCAAGGCGCCAGCACCAGCTTTCGATCCGCGCAACCCCTTCGCCCCACCGGCAGCGGTGGAGCCGACTCCTGCTCCGGCGCCGCGCAGCGCGCCTGCCGCTCCACACGACGGCGGCCTGATCTTCCAGGTTCCGAAGGCGGAGCTGGCACAGGTCGTCCATGTCGAGGACGATTCCGATGACTCGTACGACGACTGCGACGACACGGACGAGTCGCCGGTGTCCGATGACCGCGAAAGCCGCTCGCACAGCGATCACGACGACTCCGATGACGAAGACTCGAACGATTCGGGTGGGCGCCGTCGACGTCGTGGAGGTCGTGGCCGACGTTCACGCAGTCGCGAAGAGAACTCGTCTGCCGACTCGGAGTCCGAGGATTCGGGAAGCTCACACGACGCCGACGACGAGTCGGACTCATCGTCGCAGAGCCGTGGCTCACGTTCGGGATCCCGCTCGAACAGGAAGAATCAGAACCAACAGTCCGAATCGGCCAAGTCCGCGGACAAGGGCGTCTCCGACCAGCCGACCTCCGATGACACGAACGACAAGAGCACCGAGGCCAAGTCCACGGACAAGTCCCACGACTCGGATGACGATGATGATGATGATGATGACAGCGGCTCGCGTCGTCGTCGCCGCCGTCGTTCCCGCTCGCGCAGTTCGGAGAGCACCGATGAGGTGACTTCGCTCAAGGGATCGACCCGCCTCGAAGCCAAGCGTCAGCGTCGCAAGGAAGGCCGAGAGGCCGGACGTCGTCGCCCGGTCATCACCGAGGCCGAGTTCCTCGCTCGCCGTGAGTCCGTCGATCGCACGATGCTCGTGCGCGAGAGCGGGGACCAGACGCAGCTGGTCGTGGTCGAGGACGGGATCACCGTCGAGCACTACCTCAAGGAGAACCGCCAGCAGTCATCGCTCATCGGCAACGTCTACCTCGGCAAGGTCCAGAACGTTCTGCCGAGCATGGAGGCCGCATTCATCGACATCGGCAAGGGACGCAACGCCGTCCTCTACGCGGGTGAGGTGAATTGGGATGCGCTCGGAATGGACGGCAAGGCGCGTCGCATCGAAATTGCGCTCAGCCCCGGCGACCCGGTCTTGGTGCAGGTCACGAAGGATCCTGTCGGACACAAGGGTGCACGTCTGACCAGCCAGATCTCTCTGCCGGGTCGGTTCCTCGTTTACGTGCCCGGCAACTCGATGACTGGCATCTCGCGGAAACTGCCCGATGTGGAGCGCAGCCGCCTGAAGAAGCTGCTCAAAGAGCTCGTCGGCGACTCCAACGGGGTCATCGTCCGCACTGCAGCAGAAGGTGCCACGGACAAGGAGCTCGGCCGTGACGTCGAGCGACTGGCCAAGCGGTGGGAGACCATCGAGAAGAAGTCGAAGTCCACAAAGGTCCTCGCCCCGCAGCTGCTCTACAGCGAGCCGGACATGATCGTGCGGATCATCCGCGACGTCTTCAACGAGGACTTCACCTCACTCGTCATCGACGGTGACGGTGCCTGGAACACCATCCACGAGTATGTCGAGGCTGTGGCCCCTGACCTGCTCGAGCGTGTCCACCGCTACAGCGAGGACGACGACATCTTCGACCACTACCGTGTGGAGGAGCAGGTCCAGAAGGCCCTGCAGCGCACGGTCAACCTGCCCTCGGGCGGTTCGCTGGTCATCGACCGCACCGAGGCGATGACGGTCATCGACGTCAACACAGGAAAATTCACCGGCTCCGGCGGAAACCTCGAGGAGACCGTCACCCGCAACAACCTGGAAGCGGCCGAAGAGGTCATCCGTCAGGTCCGACTGCGTGACATCGGCGGCATCATCGTCGTCGACTTCATCGACATGGTCCTCGAGTCGAACCGCGATCTCGTCGTCCGACGTCTCGTCGAGTGCCTCGGCCGCGACCGCACCAAGCACCAGGTCGCTGAAGTGACATCGCTGGGGCTCGTGCAGATGACGCGCAAGCGCATCGGCACCGGGCTGGCAGAATCACTCGTCAGCGCGGGAGCGGACCTCTCCGGCCGCGGTCTGCTTCTGCCCGGTTCCGAAGAGGATGGGTCGAAGGCGCATCGCGGCAACCACTCGCCGAACAACGACAGCTCGAACGGCAAACGCGATCGCAAACGCCGCTCGGACAACAAGTCGTCGAAGAGCTCTGACTCCGAGTCTCAGTCTCACTCCGAGCCGGTGACCGACGATGCCTCACGCTCTGCGGTGGCTGCCATCGCCAAGGCGACGCTGAAGAAGGACGAAGAGGCCTCGACGATCGGCTCCGACGACAAGCGCAGCGAGTCGAAGGGCTCCGGGCGCGGCGCGGACGCGAATGACGCGAACAGCACCGAAGAGACCAAAGACAGCGGTCGCTCAGGTCGTTCACGCTCACGCGGCCGGAAACGGTCGAACTCGAAGCCCGCAGATGCCGCTGAGCAGTCGGATGACAGCTCGACTCGCAGCGACTCCGGTTCGCAGACCGAGGAACCGCAGACGTACACGGCGAAGGCTCAGGCCAACGCCAAGACTCAGAAGAGTCGTCGGCCAGAGGACGCGAAGTCCCAGAAGCCGGCCGAGCCCGCTGGCGACCTGCCGCTGATGATCGGGGCAGACACGGCCACGAAGGTGGCCAAGGCCGAGCCCGTCAAGGCGGCTCCACGCCGCAAGCCAGCAGCGAAGGCCGAGACTGCGACCGAGAGCTCCCAGCAGAGCCTGCCGACCTCCTTCGTCATCATCGGCGAGGACTGAGGGCACCGGCGCTGGGGAACTCAGCGCCATTGAGACGAAAGCGTCCCACAGCTGATATGAATCGGCTGTGGGACGCTTCCGTCTCGGGGTCGGGCTCAGCTCTGCGAGTTCTGGTTTCGGGTCGTGCTGATCGTCGGCTGCGCGGCCTGATCGCCGCACAGGACGATCATGAGGTTCGAGACGAGATCACTGCGCTCATGGTGGCCGAGTGTGACGATGCCGCGTCCTTCGATTTGCTCGATCGCGGTCTCGACCATGCCGACAGCGCCCTCGACGATGAGCTGCCGAGCGGCGACGACAGCAGTGGCCTGCTGGCGCTGGAGCATGGCGCGGGCGATCTCTGCCGCGTAGGCCAGCTGGGTGATCCGTGATTCGATGATGGTGACACCTGCCGCAGACACACGGGCGGCCACCTCGGCGGACAGCTTCGACGTGATCTCGTCGGCGTTGTCTCGCAGTGACATGCGATTGGGGTCCGAGGAGTCGTAGGCGTATGAGTTCGCAATGTGCCGCACGGCGGTCTCGGCCTGGATGGCGACGAACTCTTCGAAGTCGTCGACCTCGAAGCTCGCCTGCGCGGTGTCCTGGACCTGCCAGACGACGACTGCCCCGATTTCGATCGGGTTGCCGTCAAGGTCGTTGACCTTCAACGTGGAGGTCTCGTGGTTGCGGATGCGCGTCGAGATCTGCTGCTTCGAATACAGGGGATTGACGAAGCGCAGGCCGGACTGACGAACAGTGCCCACGTATTTGCCGTAGAGCTGAAGCACAACGGCATTTCCGGGGGCCACGGACGTGCATCCTCTGAACATGAACAGCGAGGCGATGAAGGCAGCGCCGCCCAGCACGATGAGGATGACGCCGATGATGGCTTCGGCAAAGGACATGATGAATCCGCCGATCCCGAGGAGCAGCGCGAGGAGAAGCAGGACGACTGCTCCGACGATGGCGAAGTAGCCGGACACGCCGCCAGCCGAACGCTCCCTGACCCGCTCTCCCTCGGGGGAGACGATGCGCGGTGGTACGCCGGGCCCCTGCGGAGGCCGTTGCCCGGGACCGCGAGGTCGCTCGGCCGGTGGACCGGGCTGAGGATACTGAGGACTGCTGGGACGGGCGTGCTGATTGCCAGGTCCCGGCCCGGGCTGCTGACGGGAGGGCGGTCCATACTGCTCGGGGTTCTGCGTCATGTCCCGAGTCTATGACACAAGGTGAGATGCGCGTCTCACAATCACTGGGATGTGTGATCCAAGTAACAGTTGGATAACTGTATCTGTCATATCTCAAATAGTGGTTGCGGCCCACGGTGACGTGCGGCAGGTTATTGCCTCATGGACGCCTTGTTATTTGCAGCAGATGCCCCTAAATCGCCCGTCGACGATGCGATCAACTCCTGGTTCGATCCCATTGCGACCTTCTTCTCAAACATCATCTTCTTCCCGATCACTCTCGGACCGATCTCCTTTCCCTTTGTCGTCCTCTGGCTCGTCGCCGCAGCGCTGATCTTCAGCGTCTACTTCGGCTTCGTCCAGTTCCGCGGCTTCAAGCTGTCTCTCGATGTCGTGCGCGGGAAGTTCTCGTCGAAGGACGACCCGGGTGAGATCACGCACTTCCAGGCATTGGCCTCGGCGCTGTCAGGCACGGTCGGCCTCGGCAACATCGCCGGTGTCGGTGTTGCCGTTGCACTCGGCGGTCCGGGTGCTACCTTCTGGATGATCATCGCCGGCCTGCTCGGCATGTGCACGAAGTTCGTCGAGTGCACCCTCGGCGTCAAGTACCGCGAGATCGATGAGAACGGCGTCGTCTACGGCGGCCCCTTCAAATACCTGCCTATCGCCTTCCGCCGCTTCTCTAAGCCGGTTGCTTCGATCCTGACCGGAATCTTCGCCGTCTCCATCCTCATCTTCGGCGTCGTTGGCGGCGGCATGTTCCAGGCCAACCAGACGTTCGCTCAGGTGCGCACCGCGACCGGCGGTTCCGACGGCTTCCTCGCCGGTCCCTGGGCGTCGCTCATCTTCGGTCTGATCTTCGCGGGCCTCGTCGCCCTCGTCATCCTCGGCGGCATCCGCTCGATCGCCCACGTGACCGACAAGCTGGTCCCGGCCATGGCGATCTTCTACGTCGTCTCCTGCCTCCTGGTCCTGGGCATCAACTTCTCTCAGATCCCCGCTGCCATCGGTGAGATCTTTGCCGGAGCCTTCAACCCGCAGGGAATTGCGGGCGGTGTCGTCGGCGTCATGATCATCGGCTTCCAGCGTTCGGCTTTCTCCAACGAGGCCGGAATCGGCTCGGCGGCCATCGCCCACTCGGCAGTCAAGACCCGCCGGCCCATCTCCGAAGGATTCGTCGCGCTGCTCGAACCCTTCGTCGACACGGTCATCGTCTGCACCATGACCGCTCTGACCATCATTGTCGCGAATCAGCCCTCGTACCGCGAGGATCTGGGCGCTGGTGAGATCGGCGGAGTGGCACTGGCCTCTGATGCCTTCGCGACCGTTGCCAGCTGGTACCCGGTCCTGCTGGCGATCGCCGTCGCCCTGTTCGCCTTCTCCACTCTCATCACCTGGGCCTACTACGGAGAGCGCGCGTGGAGCTATCTCTTCGGCCGGTCCAAGGGCATGGCCACGGTCTTCCGGTCTCTGGTCTGCATCTTCGTCGTCATCGGCTGCATCGCCAGCTTCAGCAAGGTCGTCGAATTCGCCGATGCCGCACTGTTCCTCTGTGCGTTCATCAACATCCTCGGCCTCTACCTGCTGATGCCGGTGGTGAAGAAGGAGATGAAGAAGTACTTCGCGGACCGCAAGGCCGGCACTCTCACGGATCCCGACACCATGGATGCCGTCCCCGTCGAACAGTCCGTCTGAGAGTCGCGTCCACGGGTCCTGTCTCATCTCGCTAGACTGGTGGGCGTGGATCAGAACAATGACAAATCACAGGCCCAGGAGCGACTGTTGGAACTGCGCGGCAGCATCGACAACATCGACGCAGCGCTCATTCATCTCCTGGCCGAGAGGTTCAAGCTCACGGAGACCGTGGGCGAGCTGAAAGCAGATCACGGCCTGCCTCCCGCGGATGAAGCGCGGGAGGCACGGCAGGTCGCTCACCTGCGAAAGCTCGCAGAGGACTCGCGCCTAGATCCGGAATTCGCGGAGAAGTTCCTCGCCTTCATCGTCGCCGAGGTGATCCACCGTCACGAGCGGATCGCCGAGGCGCGTGAGGGCTGAGTCCGCATCCGTCGGCGGTTTGCCCATCAGGCACCGAATCCATTAGACTTGACCGTCGGTGCGCATATGCACCACGGCTGGTGATTCCTCTCAATGGGATGCCCGGGGAGATCCTTCTCCGGGAGCCAAGGGATCAACCGCCGTTCGTTTGTGTTTAAACAGAAAGGGTTCGACCATGGTCTATGCCATTGTCCGTGCCGGTGGCCATCAGGAAAAGGTCAGCGTCGGCGACATCATCACAGTCAACAGAATGAAAGCTAAGGCTGGGGAGAGCGTCGAACTCGATGCCGTGCTTCTTGTCGACGGCGAAACAGTCACGACCGACGTTGACGCCCTGTCGAAGGTCGCTGTCAGCGCTGAGGTCGTCAACGAACTTCGCGGTCCGAAGATCGTCATCCAGAAGTACAAGAACAAGACCGGATACAAGAAGCGCCAGGGCCACCGCCAGGACCTGACCCGCCTGAAGATCACGAACATCAAGTAAGAGGAGACATCACACATGTCAAGCAAAAAGGGAGTCAGCTCGTCCCGTAACGGTCGCGACTCGAACGCACAGTACCTCGGCGTGAAGCGCTTCGGCGGTCAGGTCGTCAAGGCCGGCGAGATCATCGTCCGCCAGCGCGGAACCAAGTTCCACCCAGGCGCGAACGTCGGACGCGGAGGAGACGATACTCTCTTCGCACTGTCCGCAGGAGCCGTGGAATTCGGCAAGCGCAACGGTCGCAAGATCGTCAACATCGTCGGCGCCTGACCGACTAACTGTTTTTCCCCCTCCGTGGGGGTCCATGAAGGGTGAGTCTCGAGACTCACCCTTCATCTGATATAAGGACATCATGGCCACCGAGTTCATAGATCGTGTCACAGTTCATCTGTCAGCCGGAGACGGCGGCAACGGGTGTGCCTCGATCAAGCGCGAAAAGTTCAAACCCCTCGGCGGCCCGGACGGCGCCAATGGAGGGCAGGGCGGCGACATCAAGTTCGTCGTCGACTCTCAGACGACGACTCTGCTGCCGCTTCACCACCGGCCGCACCTGACCGCCAAGGACGGCGGCATCGGCAAGGGCGATCTTCGCCACGGTGCCGATGGCGGCGATCTGATCGTTCAAGTGCCCGACGGCACAGTCGTCAAGACCCAGAACGGCGACATCATCGCCGACCTCGTTGGTGCCGGCACCGAGTACATCGCAGCGGCCGGCGGCCGTGGCGGTCTCGGCAATGCGGCTCTCGCCTCGACGAAGCGCAAGGCGCCCGGATTCGCTCTTCTCGGCGAGCCTGGTGAGACGGAAACGCTCGTCCTCGAACTCAAGTCGATTGCGGACATTGCTCTGGTCGGCTATCCCTCGGCAGGGAAGTCGAGCCTGATTGCCGCGATGTCTTCGGCCAAGCCGAAGATCGCCGACTATCCGTTCACGACCCTGGTGCCCAACCTCGGCGTGGTTCAGGCCGGCGATGTGCGCTTCACCGTGGCCGACGTTCCCGGGCTCATCCCCGGTGCGTCCGAGGGCAAGGGCCTCGGCCTGGAATTCCTCCGCCACGTCGAGCGCTGTGCTGCGCTCGTCCACGTCATCGACATGGCGACTTGGGAGTCAGGCCGCGACCCCGTCTCGGACCTCTCGACCATCGAAGCCGAGCTTTCCGCCTACGCCGTCGACCTCGACGACGGCAGCGGTCTGCTGCCGCTGTCCGAGCGCCCCAAGCTCGTCGCACTGAACAAGGTCGACATCCCTGACGGTCATGATCTGGCGGACATCGTGCGCCCGGACCTCGAAGCCGCCGGCTACCGGGTCTTCGAGATCTCCGCGGTCAGCCACGCGGGACTGCGCGAGCTCTCCTTCGCCATGGCCGAACTCGTCGCCGTCGAACGTGAACGCCGGGCCGCGCTCGAAGCGATTCCGCAGCGAGTCGTCATCAGGCCCAAGGCCGTCGACGACCGCGGTTACGTGGTCAGCGCCGAAAGCGACGAAGACGGACCAGTCTTCCGGATCAGGGGAGTCAAACCCGAACGCTGGGTGCGGCAGACTGAATTCGGCAATGACGAAGCCGTCGGATACCTCGCGGACCGCCTCGAGCGCCTCGGCGTCGAGGACTCGCTGTTCAAGGCCGGGGCCAAACCCGGTGACACCATCGTCATCGGCGGCGATGACGGAGTCGTCTTCGACTGGGATCCGACGAGCGTCGGCGGTGCCGAACTCCTCGGCTCCCGCGGCACCGACCTCCGCCTGGAAGAGGATGTGCGTGCCACGCGCAAGGAGCGCAAGGCCGCATTCCACGACCGGATGGACGCGAAGTCTGCCGCGCGAGAGGAATTCGAGCAGGAGCGCGTCGCCGAACGCGCAGCACGGGAGCACGAGGCAGCTGCCGCTCGTCGGCGTGATGTGGAGTCTGCACAGGAATGAGCCGAGATCAGCGTGGCGAGACTGCCACAGCGTCAGTGCGCGCTGAGATCGCTTCGGCCCGTCGCGTCGTCATCAAGGTCGGTTCGTCCTCGCTGACGTCGATCGACGGCGGACTCGACGAATCCAGGCTGATCGCTCTGACCGATGTCATCGGTGCCCATCGCGCCGCGGGACACGAGGTGATCCTCGTGTCCTCAGGTGCGATCGCGGCCGGACTCGAGCCGATGGGTCTGAACAAGCGCCCACGAGACCTCGCGACGCAGCAGGCCGCTGCCGGTGTCGGACAGGGTCTGCTCATGGCCGCCTATACGAGGGCGCTGGGTCGATTCGATCTGGTGCCCGGCCAGGTGCTCCTGTCTGCCGATGACCTCATCCGCAGGACTCAGTACAAGAATGCTCAGCGCGCGATCGACAAGCTCCTCGCCCTGGGGACGATGCCCATCGTCAACGAGAACGATGCGGTCGCGACCGAGGAGATCCGCTTCGGCGACAACGATCGTCTCGCCGCTCTCGTCGCCCACCTGGCCCACGCCGATGCTCTTGTCCTCCTGTCTGACGTCGATGCCCTCTACACGGGCCCACCGGATCTGGCCGGTTCGCAACGCATCGACTGCGTCGCCGGAACCGATGATCTCGGCGACGTCGCCATCGGTGGGACCGGAAGTGCCGGTGTTGGCACCGGTGGAATGGCCACGAAGGTCGAGGCCGCTCTCATGGTCGCCGATTCGGGCATCCCCGCGGTGCTCACATCGGCGCCGCAGGTGAGCCACGTACTCGCCGGAGAGCATGTGGGAACCTGGTTCTCCGTCACCCACAAGCGTCGTGGGACGCGTCTGCTGTGGCTGCGGCATCTGGCTCGAACGTTCGGTTCGATCACGATCGACAGAGGAGCCGAAGCCGCCGTGCGATCGCGGGGAACCTCCCTGCTGGCCGCGGGCGTGACCGGGGTCGAAGGCGAATTCGAAGCTGGGGACCCGGTGGAGATTCGAAACCTCGCCGGACACGTCATCGCTCGGGGGATGACGAATTTCTCCTCGAACGAGCTGCCGGCGATGTTCGGCTACTCGACGGATGAACTTGGCACCCGGCTGGGAAGTGACTACCGTAAAGAAGTCATCCATCGAAATGATCTCGTACTCACCCAGGTGAGCGGGGGGGAGATAGCACATGACCGCTGCATCCGAGATTCACCCGAAAACCGTTCGGGGCGTCACACGGGTGGCCCGTAACGCCAAGAGCGCAGCTGCTCAGCTGGCGACGACTTCGACAGTGGAGAAGAACGCCGCTCTGCAGGCCATCGCCGACGGGCTCCGGGCGAACGCCGCACGCATCATCAAGGCCAACGATGCCGACATCGCCGCCGGCACGGAGAACGGGATGAGGGCCTCGCTGCTCGACCGACTGCGCCTCGACGAGGACCGCATCGACGCGATCGCCGCATCTGTCGAAGCCGTCATCGATCTCGCCGACCCGGTCGGCAACATCATCGTCGGCCGGACCCTTCCCAACGGAATCCGCCTGAGCCAGACCCGCGTGCCGATGGGTGTCATCGGGGCGATCTACGAAGCTCGTCCTAACGTCACCGTCGACATCGCCATCCTCGCCCTGAAAGCCGGAAACGCAACCATCTTGCGCGGAGGCTCCGCCGCCCAGAACTCGAACACCGAGATCATCTCGATCCTGCGCAGCGCCGTCGAATCCGCCGGCCTGGCGGCCGACTCGATCAACGGAATCGACCAATACGGCCGCGACGGCGCCAGTGTGCTCATGAACGCCCGCGACTACGTCGACCTGCTCATCCCGCGCGGCGGGGCAGAACTCATCAACATGGTCGTGCAGGAGTCCATCGTGCCCGTCATCGAGACCGGCATCGGCAATGTGCACATGTTCATCGACTCCTCGGCGACCGTGAAGAACTCCGTCGATCTCGTCATCAACTCGAAGACGCAACGGCCCAGCGTCTGCAACTCGCTCGAAACCCTGCTCGTCCATGAGAAGGCTGCCAAGCGGGTGCTGCCGAAGATCCTCGAACGCCTCGACAAAGCCGATGTGATCGTTCATGCAGACACCGACGTGGCGGCCCTGGCTCCGCCCTCGATGAAGGTCCGTCGGGTGTCGCGGCGCGACTGGGCCAAGGAGTACCTCGACCTCGAACTCGCGGTGAAGATCGTCTCCGGCATCGAAGAGGCCATCGACCACATCCGTGCCTACACCTCCGGACACACGGAGGTCATCGTGACGAAGGACCTCGACAATGCTGAGACGTTCGTCTCAGCCATCGATGCAGCGGCTGTGGGCGTCAACGTCTCTACTCGCTTCACCGACGGGGGAGAGCTCGGCTTCGGCGCCGAGGTCGGGATCTCAACGCAGAAACTTCATGCTCGGGGCCCGATGGGCGTCGAACAGCTCACCACCACCAAGTGGATCATGATCGGCAATGGTCAGATCAGAGCGTGAACCCGGCCCGACTCGCCAGCGGGTGACGAGGTCACCGGCGAACTGAGTCCATGTCGGTGCGCATTTGACGCGCCGTTCATGAGAAACTGAAGACATCAGCACCATGGCGCATGACTGGATGCGCCGCCCAGCATCAGAAGGAGAACTCACATGAACGCAGCCCTGTTGGCCACCGTCGCCGAAGGCGCGGAGCATGCAGCCCACACCGAACTCCCGATGGAGCCGATCGCCTTCGGTCTCATCACCTTCGCGATCTTCATGACGATGGCATTCGTGACCCGGTCATGGAAGGGCATCTCCAACCGCCACTGATATGGCAAAGCACATACGCAGGGTCGGTGTCATGGGCGGCACGTTCGACCCCATCCACCACGGTCACCTGGTCGCCGCCAGCGAGGTGCAGTCGATCTTCGACCTCGACGAGGTCGTGTTCGTCCCCACCGGACGCCCCTATCAGAAGGATGTGGGCGCCGTCACCGACGCCGAACATCGCTACCTGATGACGGTCATCGCAACAGCGGCCAATCCTCGGTTCACGGTCTCCCGCGTTGACGTCGATCGTCCTGGCCCCACTTATACGATCGATACCCTGCGAGATCTGGCCCGAAGCTACGGCCCGGGCACAGAGATGTTCTTCATCACCGGCGCGGACGCTTTGGCTCAGATCCTGACGTGGAAGAATGTGGATGAGCTGTTTTCCTTGGCGCACTTCGTCGGAGTGAGCCGACCGGGGCACGAACTTCGCGGTGAGGGCCTCCCGGTGGACCGATTGAGTTTGGTGCAGATACCTGCACTGTCGATCTCGTCCACGGATTGCAGACAACGGGTGATGGCAGGCGCACCCGTCTGGTACCTCGTACCGGATGGTGTCGTTCAGTACATTGCGAAATACGAGTTGTACAGGAGTGAGAATGGCTGAGGAGCAGTTCACGTCACGACGCGCCAGGCGAGAAGCCGAACGGTTGGCGGCGGAACAGGCGTTCGAAGCGCGAGAGACGCCTGAACAGCCGGAAGATCCTGCCCCGACATCACGGGCCGATCTGCTCAGCCCTCCTCCAGTTCCGCCGGCGAAGCCGAGCAGCGCTCCAGGCAAGGCAGAATCCACCAGCACCGAGGCGGCACCTGCATCCGCGGAGACCGCCGAGTCCGTGCCGGAGGTTACTGCTGCCGCTGATCCGATGGTCGATGCCGACGAGTCGGCCTCCCGGATCGATCCGAACCCGGCCCCCAGCAATGCCCACGAGCGGGGTTCGCTGGCTTCTGACCATCCCGTCGAATCGCGTCCTCCAGTCAACGCCGAGGACCGGCTCGATCCCCAGCGGGCACCGCTGCCGCACTTCGACTCGCGGGCCGAGCGCAAACGCTATCTGCGCGAACACGGACTCTCCCTTGGTGGGGACCTCTCGACCGGTGCCCTTCCGGTCATCGCCGACCCGGATGAGATCGCTGGGAGCGATGAGTTCGCGGCGACCGACGAGACCGAACACGAGTCCTACGACACCGCAGGCTTCGGCGGCGACGCCGACGAGGTCGCTGCCCGCGACTTCGAGTCGCCCGTCACCCCGGAATCAGCTCCGCGCCCCACGCAGCTCGACGATGAGGCACGGGGGAGCCGGCCCGAGGACGAACCCGACGACGCTCTGTCAGCCCCGATCGAGATCGTGGAAGCCGAACAGGCCGATGAGGGCGAACAGGTCGAAGAAGCAGAGACGACCACCGCGGCCGAAGAGCATGATGATGCTGTCGAGTCGGATTCGCTTCCCGACACCGACCCCGACACCGACCCCAGTGCCGACGATTCGGCACAGCCGAGTGCTTCCGCGCCGGACGACGACGCGACAATCACCGATTCAGACTCCCGGTCACGGAAGCGTCGCATGCCCATCGTGGCGCCCCCGACCACCTCGGGCGTACGTGTGGTGACGGCCGCCTCGGCGAAGATCCCCGATCCGGAACCCGAAGGATCCTCTGACGACTCATTCGACTCATCGGATGTCAACGCGGCTCCGGCACCAGGACTGAACGATCGGGCCGACGCCGACGCCGACGCCGACGCCGACGCTGACGGAGACGCAGACGCAGACGTTGACGGTGATCATGATCACCGAGACGGTTCAGTCTCCGAGTCCGCAGTGCCGGGCCACGAGACCGAGGATCATTCCGCAGAAGGCACGAGCGATTCCGTCTCTCCCGACGATGCGGCTCGCGCCCTCGCGGCGAACCCCGAAACCCGTCCGATGGACACGGTGCCCGAAGCTTGGGCGCTGCCGAACTCTGACTACGAAGACGAAGAGACCGAGAACCCACCGGGCACCCGAATCCGGGCCAGCGCGGTGACCGGCAATGACGGTAAGATCCTCGTCGGGGAAGAACCCTCGAAGATGCCCTACATCGTGTTGGGCGTCGCTGCGCTCTTCGCGATCGGACTCATCGTCGTCGCATTGGCCATGCTGTTATAACCACTCGAAAGGATCTTGTGACCGAGATCGCTGAATCAACCCAACTCCTGAGGACTGCCGCTCTCGCGGCGGACGACAAGCTCGGCACCGATCAGGTGGCACTCGACGTGAGCGCCACCGTCTACATCACCGATGCCTTCCTCATCATCACCGCGGAGAACGATCGCCAGATCGACTCGATCGTCGATGCCGTCGAAGAAGGCCTGCAGACGACCCACGGACGCACACCCCTGCGTCGTGAAGGACGCGGCAGCGGTTCCTGGGTGCTACTGGACTTCGGCGACATCGTCGTCCACGTCTTCTCCGCCGAGCAGCGCGAATACTATGCTCTCGAGCGACTGTGGAAGGACTGCCCGGTCATCGACCTCGAGCTGCCTGAGCACGCCGAGAACTCCGGTGCCGAGAGCTCCGACGCCGAGAACGCCAGCTCCGACGCTCGATGACGAAGACCGTCATCTTCTGGCGACACGGCCAGACAGATTTCAATGTCGAGGGCCGGTTCCAGGGACAGTCAGACATCGGGCTCAACGAACTCGGCAGGATCCAAGCGGCTCAGGCTGCCTCCTACCTCGGTGAGCTCCGGCCTGAGATCATCGTGTCCTCCGACCTGTCACGGGCCGCCGACACCGCCGATCACCTGGCATCTGCTGCTGGAGTTGATCCGGTCCGCGACGAACGTCTGCGCGAGACCGCATTCGGCGAGTGGGAGGGGTTCACCCGCGGCGAAATCAGGGCGAACTGGCCTGACGAACTCGCAGAATGGCTCTCCGGGGCCGATATGAGTCCGCCCGGCGGAGAGTCGCGTACCCAATCGGGCCGACGCGTGGCCGATGCCATCACCGACATAGTCGAATCGTCGACCGCAGAGACGATCGCGATCGTCGCTCACGGGGCAGTCCTGAGAGGTGCCGCCGAGATCCTCCTCGGTATGAACGGTCCCGGCCGTCTTGCCGTCCTGGGCAACTGCGGCCACGGTGAGTTCGGATTCACCGGCACCAACTGGGTGCTGCGCAGTTGGGGCACCGCCCCCGCTTAAGCCTCTGTGCTCATCCGGGCACATTAGCTCATCCGGACACTGCGGTTACCGTCCTCAGGGACGGTGAGCGTGGACGTCCCGGATGAGGTCGATCAAAGCAGCGGCCGAGGCATCCCAGTTGAAGAGCTGTGACTGGTCCTGCCCGGCACGCGAGTGCTGCCTCCATACGGATTCGTCGCTCAGCCGGGTGAGAGCACGCGCGATCGACTCCGGATCGTCCGCATTGAAGTAGACCCCCGCCTCGGCGGCGATCTCATGGAAGATCGGAATGTCGGAGATCGCCACCGGCACGCCCTGCGCCATCGCCTCGATGACGGGCAGACCGAAGCCCTCCTCGCGGGATGCCGTGACCAACGCAGTCGCCTCGTCGAGCAGCTGGGCGTACTCGTCCTCGCTGACTCCGCGGTGGAAGACCACTCGAGCACGATCTGGGATCAGCGCCCGCAGCTCGGCCTCGCGTCGACCCTCGATGCGGCTGGCAATGTGCAGCGTCCATCCCGGCAGGTGCTCCAACGACCTGATCAGCGTCTCGACGTTCTTGTAAGGCATGAATGATCCCATGTAGACGATGGTCTTCGCGTCGTGTCGGGACATATCACGCACCGATGAGGCGGTGACTTCAGCGGCATTTGAAACCACGGACACCGGATGCGTGGTCAGATGGTGCTTGGCGATGAGGTCCTTCGTCGTCTCGCTGACCGCTGCAATCGCATCCGCCCGACCTAGCAGCAGGCGCTGCGGGGCGAAGCTGAGGTGATAGGCACGCCAGAGCAGGCGTACTGCGGCGGGCAGGTCGCCTGGAGGCAGAGGATGCGAATAGTAGATGAGGTCGTGGACGGTGAGGATGAGCCCGTACTTGCGACCGGCCGATCCCATCACCTGCATCGTCGAGAAGACCACATCGGCTCCGAGTGCATTGAGTTTGCTGGCGATGACGAGCTCCTGCGGCGAGGTGGGGGAGTTGAGCCGGACCCACCGGCACTCGGGCAGCAGCGCTAGCTGAGCCTCGTCGCTGATGATCGCGGTGACCTCGATGTCGGTTCCGCGAACCGCCTCGAGGAGCGCTGCGAGCAGACACGAACCGTAGCGGGAGATCCCGTCGTGGTGGGTGGTGCGAGTGAACCTGGCGTCGAAGAAGACGCTGATGGAACTGTTCATCTGTGTATTAGGTGAGCTTTTGCTCATGGAACTCCGAATCGATAGGCTGAACACTCGTAACTTTGCGTTCATCGCGACGAAGGGCCAGTGAGTGAAGGAACCAGCACCTGCGTCCGGGGCCCTGGAGCCTCGGTCGTGATCGCAACGATTATCGCACTTTCCGTTCTTGTCTTCATCACCCCACTCCTGACCCGTGCGATGGGTCGTGCCACCGGCTGGGTCCTCGCCGCTGCCTATCTGGGCGTCGCTGCGCTATTCACCCCCACCGCCGCCGAGGTGATGGCCGGGTCCACCCCGGACGTCAGCTTCTCGTGGATCCCGTCGCTGGGGGTCGAGCTCGCGCTGCGGGCCGACGGCATCGGGGTCGTCTTCACCTATATCGCACTCATCATCGGTGCGATCGTCTTCGTATACTCGACCTCGTACCTGGCGCCCGAACGGAACACGAGCTTCTACTGGCTGATGGTGATCTTCACGTTCTCCATGGTGGCGCTCGTGCTCAGCAACGACCTCATCGTCCTCTTCGTGTGCTGGGAGCTGACCTCCCTGGCCTCCTTCTTCCTCATCGCTCGATCCGGCTCGCCCGGACAGGCACCGGCGCTGCGGACTATGCTCTTCACCTTCGTCGGTGGGCTCTCTCTGCTCGTCGCCACCGGCGTGACCATCACGATCACCGGCACGACGAATCTGCACGAAGCGCTGATCTCTCCGATCTGGGCATCGCCGTCTGCGGCACCGACTCTCGTCGCGATCCTTGTGGCCGTCGCCGCCATGACGAAATCCGCCCAGTTCCCCTTCCACTCCTGGCTGCCCGACGCGATGGCGGCCGCGACCCCCGTGTCCGCGTATCTGCATGCCGCGGCTGTGGTCAAAGCCGGAATCTTCCTCATGCTCCGGTTCTCCCCGGCCTTCCACACCAACGCCGCCTGGAACACTCTGCTCATCACCGCGGGCCTCATCACTGCCTGCATCGGCGGCTGGTTTGCACTCAACCAGTACGACGTGAAGAAGCTGATGGCCTTCTCGACCGTCTCGCAGCTGGGCCTCATCACCGCCGTCATCGGCGTCGGCAGCGAGGCCGCCATAGCCGCGGCCACCCTGCACGTCATCGCCCACGCACTGTTCAAGTCGGGTCTGTTCATGATGGTCGGCGTCCTCGACCACCTGACCGGAACCCGTGAGCTCACCCGCATCCCGCGGCTGATGAAGGCGGCGCCGGTCTCGTTCGTCGTCATGATCATCGGCTGTGCATCGATGGCCGGAATCCCACCGCTGCTGGGCTTTGTGTCGAAGGAATCGCTGTTCACCGCGTTGGGTGAGACCCCAGGTGCGGCCTGGACCGCCTGGGTCACCCTGCTCATCGCCGTCGGCGCCTCGGTGCTGACCTTCGCCTACTGCGCCAAAACCGTGTGGGGCGCCTTCATCGATGGCAAACCCGTGGACCGAGCGCGACTCGGACACGGTTCGCCGGTCATGCTCACCGCGGCCGCTGTGCCCATCGTGGCCTCGATCCCACTGAGCTTCGTGCTCTTCGCCTTCAACACGCCGTTGGCCCAGGTCGTGGCCGCTGCCATCCCCGATGCTAGCGAACCCGTCCATCTCGCACTCTGGCACGGCGTGAACAAGGAGCTCCTCGCCTCGGCGCTCATCATCGCGATCGGGATCGTCATCATCCTCAACCGCTCACGGGTCTTCGCGTTCTTCCACCGGGCGACGCCAGGCTTCGACGGTGCCGACGTCATCGCCGGGCTGACCCGTATTCTGCGTCACCTCGGGCGCAGCCTCGGCGTGGTCGTACGGCCGATGAATTCGGGTCCCTACCTGGCAACCTCGCTGGGCGGGCTGACCCTGCTCGCCTTCGTCTCGGTTCCTCTGATCTACGCCGATCTGCCTCCACTCCAGGACCATTTGTGGAAACCCGTCGACATCGTGCTCCTCGTCCTCATCACCATCGCCGTCCTCGTCGTGTGCACCTCGCACTCGCGTCTGACCACAGTTGTCGCACTCTCTGCAGTGGGCATCTTGGCGACGGTGCAGATCTTGGCGCTGGGTGCCCCGGATGTCACACTCACCCAGCTCCTCGTGGAGGCCATGACGATCATCGTCATCATGCTCGTGCTGCAGAAGCTTCCCCGTTCGTTCTGGAAATACCCGAAGCGTCTGCAGGTCACCCGCGTGATCTTCGCGATCGCCGTCGGCTCCGGTGCCACGTTGCTCACCCTCGCGCTCAACGGACGCCGCGAGCGTTCGGACCTCGGTCTCTACTACATCGAGAACGCCCCGGACATCAGCGGGGGACACAACATTGTCAATACGATCCTCGTCGAATTCCGTGCACTCGACACCTTGGGCGAGCTGACTGTGCTCGGCATGGCCGGAATCGCCATCGTGGCCGTGATGTCGACGGTCAAGGACAAGTTCATCGACCCGCCGGCCGAGAACATCCCCGAGCCGCCGCGCCGCGCGTGGGTGTCCATTCGGCCCAAGGGCACGACCGCCTACCGCGCTGTGCACGAAGCCTGGCCCAACGTGATCCCGCAGCAGCTGACCATCAAGGTGCTCGGCCCGCTGCTCGTCGTGACCTCGCTGGTCATCTTCTGGCGCGGGCACAATGAACCCGGCGGCGGCTTCATTGCCGCCCTGGTCGGCTCCGCCGTCATCGGACTGCTCTATGTCTCGACGGCGAAGGACCGTGCCATCGGTCCGCCGCGCGCTCCGCTCTATCTCATCGGCTCGGGAGTCGCGATTGCCGTCATCACCGGCTTCATCGGCCTGATCTTCGCCGGTTCCTTCCTCGAGCCGATGCATGCAGAGTTCCTGGGTCAGCACTTCACCACTTCGATGATCTTCGACGTGGGCGTGTATCTGGCGGTGCTCGGACTCATCCTTCTCTCGTTCAACATCCTCGGCGTCTCCGACTCCGCAGCCACACCGGCAGGAGACGACGTGCTCACGAACGGCATCATCCGTCGCGACGTCGAACTCACCAGGGAGCGCGCCGACGAGCTGCTCTACGGTGAGCTCAGCGGTCCGCTCGACTCGATCAGAGGAGAGCGCCCCGTCGCAGATAGGCGGACCAAGGAGGAGCTCAAGGACGAAAAGGTCCGCGCCTCCTCGACCCACATCCTCCACGGCGACGCCCCGCCCGACTCCAGGCGCTCAGCCGACGACTCCAAGGAGGGAACACGATGATCCTGGCACTCACGATCGGGGTCCTCACGGCAGGCGGCGTGTATCTCATGATGCAGCGCTCGATGGTGCGCGGTGTCTTCGGACTCACCCTCATCTCGCATGCCGCGAACTTCATCCTGCTCTCCGCCGGAGTCGGAGCCTGGCGCGTGGAGCCGCTGAGCAACCGCGGCGACCAGTCGCTGGCGGCGGACCCGCTGCCGCAGGCCTTCGTGCTCACGGCCATCGTCATCACCCTGGCCGTGACCATCTTCATGCTTGCGCTCTCGGTCCTCGGCCACGACGACGACCAGAAGCGCGCCCCCGAGACAGGGGAGGTGCGCGAATCGTGAACCCCGCCTTCCTGCTCCTGCTCATCGCCGTCCCGCTCCTGGCTTCCGCGCTGAGCGTGCTCATCACTTCCCGGACCTTCGACCGCATCCTGCTGCTGGGTGCGCCCAGCTTCGTCGGACTCTCGGGTGTCGGGCTGCTCATCCTCCACGAGAGGACACCGGTGATCGCCCACTCTGTCGGCGGCTACGTGCCCGGCCTGGCGATACCTTTCGTCTCGGACACCTTCACGGCGCTCATGCTCGTGCTGACCTCGCTCACTGCGCTGATCAGCTGTATATTCCTCGTCTCGACTGGTGAGGACCAGTACCGGTTCGTCCCCGCGCTGATCCTCATGATGCTCACGGGCGTCTACGGCGCGCTGCTGACGGGGGACCTCTTCAACTTCTTCGTGTTCGTCGAGGTCATGGTACTGCCCGCCTATGCACTCGTCGCAGTCACGGGCACCTGGCGCCGCCTCGGCGTGGGTCGTATGTATGTCATGGTCAATCTGCTGACCTCGACGATCCTGCTCATCGGCGTGGGCTTCGTCTACGGTGCCTTCGGCTCCGTCAACATCGCGGTCCTCACCACGCTGGGAACGCCGACGGGGCAAGGGGCTCTCGCGCTCGGCGTCGTGCTCTTCGCGCTGACCATCAAGGCCGGCGTCGCACCGTTCCACGGGTGGCTCGTCCGCAGCTACCCGAACACCTCTGCGGGCATGATGTCGCTGTTCTCCGGGCTGCACTCGAAGGTCGCGATCTACGCCCTCTACCGGATCTACACTGCGGTCTACGGCCAGCCCGCTCCTTGGGCCACCGTCATCGTCATCATCGCCATCGCGTCGATCATCATCGGCTCACTGTCTGGGCTCGGACGCAACCGCGTCCGCGATGTGCTCGCCTTCCAGATGACCGCAGGCGTCGGGCACATCCTGCTCGGCATCGCCGTCCTGTCCGCAGCAGCTCTGGGTGCCGGCGCGTTCTACACCGTCCACCACATGATCACGATGTCCGGCCTGCTGCTCGTCATGGGCGCCGTCGAGCAGACCTACGGGACGGGATCGTTCAAGAAGCTCTCCGGGTTGGCGAGCCGGGAACGGTGGGCCAGCGTGCTCATGATCCTCGGCCTGTTCTCCCTCATCGGCCTGCCGCCGACCTCCGGGCTGTGGGGGAAGATCGGCCTCATCACCGCCGCCACCGCCGCCCGCAGCAGCGTCGGCTGGTGGCTCGTGGGAGCCATCGTTCTCGGTGCGATCATCAGCCTGATCGCGCTGCAGCGAACATGGCGCAACACATTCTGGGGGCCGCCGATGCAGACCTACCGTCCTGATTCAGCCGAGACCGGGCGGGCACCGGCCGTGCCCATCACCCGCAGCGTGCGCATTCCGCGCCGACTCTTGGTTCCCGGAACGATTATGATCGCACTCTCGGTGGCGCTCTTCGTGTTCCCCGAGCCGCTCCTTGAGATCACCCACCGCGCAGCCATGGGTCTGCTCGACCACACGGCCTACGTCGAGGCGGTGATCGCACAGTGATGCGACTCATCCACGGCATCTCCTACGTCGGGTACATCGCCTGGGCCATCGTGACCGGATCGGTCACGATCGTCGCTCGGCAGTTCCGGTTCAGCCGACCCTACGCTGAGCCGATGATCGTCGAGGTTCCGCTGCGGGCCGCCACCGATCTGGAGATCACGCTGTTCGCCTCGTCGATCACCATCACCCCCGGCACGCTGGTCACAGCGATCGCGGCCGGCACATCGACGGCTCCGCCTGTCTTCTTCGTCCACGCCCTGTTCGAGGACTCGGAGCAGACGGCGCTCGAGGGTCTCTACGACATGGAGTCGCGTCTGCTGGCCATGACCCGCGGGCGCGCGCCGGTGAGTTCCCCGCCTGCCCATGTGAGTTCGACGCCCATCGCCGAGGCGGGGCCGGAGAGAGGAGAGTCATGACCGTCGTCGTCAGCATCTGCATCTTCATCCTGGCAGCCACGATCATCGTCGGCCTGCTGCGCGTCCTGACTGCGAAGGACCTGGGGTCTCGAGCCATCGTCAGCGACCTCGTGTACTTCTCTTCGATCGGGATCCTCACAATGATCGGCATCCAGGTCTCGTCCTCGATCGTCATCGACATCATCTTCCTGGCATCGATGGTCGGCATCCTGGCGACGATCGCTCTGGCCCGGATCCTCACGAGGGGGCTCCGCTGATGAACGACGTCACAGCCACCGTCCTGGTCGGGGTCTTCGGGATCTCCGGCTCGCTGCTCATGCTGTTCTCGGCTCTCGCGATGTTCCGTGTGCGCGACGCGCTCTCCCGCATCAATGTCTTCTCACCGGCAACCGGACTCGGCATGCCCCTCATCGTCGCCGCGGCCTACGTCTACGTACTGCACACCGAAGGGTTCGCCTGGATCACGCTGCTCATGGCAGTCGGAGCCTTCGTCTGCCTCATCATCGTGTCGTCGGTGGCCAGCAATACGCTCTCGCGCTCGAGCGTGCTCTCCGGCCAGCCTGTGCACCGCAAGACCTCGCCGAACCGACTCGCGCACCCGCCTGCCGGTGTCGTCGACGTCGATCCCGATGCACCGGCCGCCGCTGAGGAGACCGGCGAGTCCTGAGGCGCCACACACTGCGGACTTAAGTGAGGCTGTCCTATGCTAATATGAGCGAGCCGCACACAGCGACACCGGTTCGCACCAGAAAGCACCCCATGTTCCAGACGTTCCTCATCGGCCTGCGCGAGGGCCTCGAAGCCGCGCTGATCGTGAGCATCCTCATCGGATACCTCCACAAGATCGGGCGCACACGCGAGGTTCGAGCCATGTGGGTCGGGATCGCTGCAGCCATCCTCGTCGCCCTCGGCTTCGGCGCGCTGCTCACCTTCGGCCCGTCGACGCTGACCTTTGAAGCGCAGGAATTCATCGGCGGCAGCCTCTCGATCATCGCCGTCGGCTTCGTCACCTGGATGATCTTCTGGATGGCACGGACGTCGAAGAACCTCGGCCGCGAGCTCCATGCCGCCACTGACAAGGCACTCGAGGGACCGCTGATCGGTCTCGTCGCCCTCGGCGCGATCTCCGTCGGACGCGAAGGACTCGAAACCGCACTGTTCCTCTGGGCGGCGACCCGTGCCAACACCTCGGCGACCACCTCCGCGCTGGGACTGACTGCCGCCGCGGTCGTCGGCATTCTCGTCGCCATCGCCCTTGCCTGGCTGATCTCCAAAGGGCTCCTCCGCCTCAACCTCGCGGCGTTCTTCAAGTACACGGGCGGGTTCCTCGTCATCGTCGCCGCAGGCGTCCTCGCCTACGGCTTCCACGACCTTCAGGAAGCCGGCGTCATCCCCGGCCTGCATTCACTGGCTTTCGACTTCACCGCAGCGATCCCTCCCACCAGCTGGTACGGGGTACTGCTCAAAGGCGTCTTCAACTTCTCCCCGGCGACGACCTGGGTCGAGTTCACCGTGTGGTGGCTCTACGTCATCATCGTCGGCACCCTGTTCATCCGCGGTCTGCGCGCATCGTCAACGAAGCCAGCGCAGACAGTCTCCGATCGCCGCTGACGGCGATCGCCCAACCGAACCCGCCGCATGCGGACATATCCACAAGGAACTCCATGACCCTCACGCGTAGTACCACGACAGTGCTGACAGCCGCCGCTCTGGGAGGAGTGCTGCTGCTGACCGGCTGCGAGCCGAATCAGAAGTCCGGCGACGGTTCGATCACCGTCTCGAGCACCGACGACAAATGCGATGTCTCGGCAGAGAAGGCTCCGGCGGGCACGCTGAAGTTCGACGTCACAAACGACGGATTGAAAGTCACAGAGTTCTACCTCCTCGGCGAAGACGGGCTGCGCATCATCGGTGAGGTCGAGAACATCGCCCCCGGACTCAACCGGTCCCTGACAGTGACGGCTCCCGAGGGCAAGTACTTCACCGCCTGCAAGCCGGGGATGGTCGGCGACGGCATCCGCGGAGATTTCACGGTCACGAAGTCCGAGGGCGGGACAGAGGTCGCCGCCGAGGACTCCCAGCTCGCCGATCAGGCGACGACGCAGTACGCCTCCTATGTCAAGGATCAGACTGAACAGCTGCAGTCCGGAACCGAGAAGTTCGCCCAGGCGTACAAGGACGGCGACGACGCCGAGGCACGTAAGCTCTACGCCTCCGTGCGCATGCACTGGGAGCGGATCGAACCCGTGGCTGAGTCGTTTGGCGATATCGACCCGAAGCTCGACCTGCGTGAGGCCGACCTGGTGGACGGGCAGGAGTGGACCGGTTGGCACCTGCTCGAGAAGGATCTGTGGCCGCCGAAAGACAGTTACACGGCGCTCAGTGACGCGGATCGAAAGAAATACGCCGACCTGCTCGTCTCGGACACGAAGGTCCTCTTCGATCGCACCCGCGACATCACCTTCACTCCCGACCAGCTCTCCAACGGCGCGAAGGAACTCCTCAACGAAGTCGCCACCGGCAAGGTCACCGGCGAGGAGGAGATCTGGTCGCACACCGATCTCTGGGACTTCCAGGCCAATGTCGACGGTGCCCGAATCGCCTACGAGGATCTGCAGCCACTGCTGGCGACCCGCGACAAAGAGCTCGACGCCACACTGAAGACCCGTTTCGATGACCTGCAGAAGCTCCTTGACAAGCACAAGGACGGCGATGGCTTCGTTCTGTACACCGATCTGAGCAAGAAGGAGATCAAAGAGCTCGCCGATTCCGTCAATGCCCTGTCAGAGCCGCTGTCGACGCTGACGGAAAAAGTGGTGGGCTGATGGCAGATCGTCCAGGCGTGTCCCGTCGGGCACTGTTCGGAGTCGGTGCGGGAACCCTGGCAGCAGGAGCCGCGGCGGGGTACTTCGGGCACGACAGCGTCGCCGAGGCAGTCGGAGCGGAATCGGACGTCGTCGACTTCTACGGTGAGCACCAGGCCGGAATCGTCACCGAGGCCCAGGACAGAATGTGCTTCGCCGCGATCAACGTGCTCACCTCCGACCGGAACGAACTCGTCGATCTGCTCCAGAAGTGGACGAAGGCGGCGGCCAACCTCAGCCAGGGCCTGCCTGTTGTCCCCGACGGAGTCGGCGGCGGCTCACGGATGGCCCCTCCCATCGACACTGGCGAGGCACAGGGGCTCAGCGCCGGCCATCTCACCATCACCATCGGCTTCGGACGCAGCCTATTCCGCGACGCTGACGGCATGGACCGCTTCAGCATCGCCGACCGGCTGCCGGAGGGGCTCATCGAGTTCCCGCACTTTCCCGGTGACCAGCTCGAGGATAGCCGCGTCGGCGGCGATCTGTGCATCCAAGCCTGTGCAGACGACCCGCAGGTGGCCGTGCACGCGGTCCGCAATCTCATCAGGATGGGATTCGGCACAGTCTCGACACGGTGGATGCAGCTCGGGTTCGGCCGGACTGCCTCGACGTCACCGGACCAGGAGACCCCGCGCAACCTGTTCGGGTTCAAGGATGGCACCGCGAACGTCCGATCGGATGAGTCGAAGGCCCTCGACGAGCACATCTGGGTCAGGGACGGATCCTGGATGGAGGGCGGCAGCTACCTCGTGGCCCGTCGGATCAGAATGCACATCGAGACGTGGGACCGCGAGAGCCTCGACGGTCAGGAGCAGATCTTCGGTCGTACGAAGGTCGATGGAGCACCGCTGTCGGGAGGCGACGAGTTCGCCACTCCCGATTTCTCGATGGCGGGGTCCGGCAACCAGCCGATCATCCCCGTCGATTCGCATGTTCGTCTGGCCCATCCGAGCCAGAACAATGGTGTGCGGATCCTGCGCCGCGGCTACAACTACGCGGATGGTGCTGACACCAGGGGGAACCTCGACGCTGGTCTGTTCTTCATCGCGTTCGTCGCCGACCCGGAGACCGACTACGTTCCGATGCAGAACCGCCTCGCCGCCCAAGACGCGCTGAGCGAGTATCTTGTGCACACCGGTTCAGGGCTCTTCGCAGTCCCTCCGGGAGTTCAAGAGGGCGGATACATCGGGCAGAGCCTTTTCACCTGAGCGCCAGTGTCACCAGTCGGTGAGTATCTGTCCGACTAGGCCCTGCCAGTCGTTCGCATCGTGATGTTGATCCTGCCCCCGCCGAGGTGGTCCAGCCTGCCGTGTTCAGGCGCCGTGGCCGGTTGGATCGACGTCACCCCGTGATAGGCGAAGCGGGCAGGTCCGCCGAAGACGAAGGCATCGCCGGAGGCAAGTCGGATGTCCTCATAGGGTCTGTTGCGGTTGACCGTGTTGCCGAATCTGAAGATGCAGGTATCACCGATCGACAGTGAGACGACCGGAGCCGGATCGAATTCGTCCTTGTCCTGATGCATGCCCATCTTGGCGGACGAGTCGTAGTAGTTCACGAGTGCGACATCCGGACGGTAGTCCTCGGCATCCAGTCCCCAAGCTCGCTCGTCACCGGAGGGGAACTGCGGGTCGGCCGCTGCCACCTCGGCGGCCTCGGCGATGACCTGTCGACCCAGCCGGGTCATCCAGTCAGGGAAGTCGAGCACCCGGGCGTTGTTGACATCACGGGCACGACGGTCGTAGCGACCCGGCTGCCAGTGCCAGCCGAGTCCGATGGTCTGAACACTCATCGGATGTCCGGCGATCGTGGTCGCGTGGGCGGGCACGGGACCTGACTGCCACTGTCGGTACTGGCGGATGATCCATGCCTGGGCCGCCTCGTCGAGAAATCCGGGCAGCCAGACCGCGCCATCGGCGACGACCCTCGGTGCCCGGTCGAAGGCTTCGTCGGCGAAGAGCGATTCCACGACTGAGTCGACTCAGACGAGAATCAGAGTTCGCCGACGGGAACAGACTCGTCCTGCAGGCGCGCCGCCGAGACGCTCTTTCCCACAAGCGCCCGCAACTCGTCGCTGCAGTCCCAGACGTTGACGTTCATGGCCGCGGTGACGGTGCCGCCGCGGGTCCAGAACACGAGGAATTCGCCGCTCGACTTGTCGCCGCGGATGACCACATCATCGTCGCCCGAACCGTGTCCGACGTATTCCATGCCGAGGTCGAACTGGTCCGTGTAGAAGTAGGGTTGCCAATCGTATTCCTTCGCCCCACCAGAGATGGTGGCCGCAGCGACCTCCGCCTGCCGCACGGCGTTGTCCCAGTGCTCGACGCGCAGACGCTCATCGAGGAGAGTGTTCTGAGCCGCGGCGATGTCGCCGATGGCGAAGATGTTCTGTTCGCTCGTGCGCATGTTCTCATCGACGACGACCCCGTTGTCCGTGGTCAGGCCGGCGGCTGTGGCCAGGTCGATGGTCGGATCCGCGCCGATCCCCACGACGACGAGGTCCGCGGGAATGTCGCCGGCGCTGGTCTGCACGGTGTCGACGGCTTTGTCGCCGGTGAATCCGGTGGTTTCGACGTTGGTGCGGAATTCCACGCCGTTCTTCTCGTGCAGGTCCTGGAAGTATTCGCCGATCTCGTCGCCCAAGGCTGCCCGCAGCGGGGGAGTGGAGTGCAGGACGACCGTGACATCACAGCCGTTCGTGCTCGCGGCTGCTGCGACCTCGAGGCCGATCCAGCCGCCGCCGATGATCACGACCTTCTTGCCCTGGCCGAACTGTGAGCGGATCGCCACGGCGTCTCCAGCATCACGCAGAGTGTGGATGTTTCCCAGATCGGCACCGGGCACGTCGAGGACTCTCGGTGTGGATCCGGTGGCCAGGATCGCCTGACCATAGGTCACGGTCTCACCGTCGTCGAGAGTCAGCGTCCGGTTCTTCGCGTCGAGCGCGGTCACCGTCGTGCCGAAGCGGGTGGTCACGTCATGAGCGGCGTACCAATCCTCGCCGCGCAGAGCCGACTCGGCAGGATCACTGCCCTCGAGCATGACCTTCTTGGACAGATCCGGACGGTAGTAGGGAGCCGCTGGATCGGCGCCGATGAGAGCGATCGACGCGGCGTATCCGGCCTCCCGGAGCGCCTCGACCACGGTGCCGCCGCCGATGCCTGCTCCGATGATGACAGTTCCGAATTCTTCGGCCATTGCCTTGTCCTTCCTCGAGGGGATTTCTCCCAGCCTGTACCGAGTCCGCGGGTGAGTCAACCGCAGGTGGGAGTCGTTGTGTCCATTTTGTGCAGGACGGGGACTTCGGCGTAAAGTGGGATCCGCAAGGGGCTTTAGCTCAGTTGGTAGAGCGTTTCGTTCGCAATGAAAAGGTCAGGGGTTCGATTCCCCTAAGCTCCACAGACGACATATTCGCCGAGGTGATTTCAACGTGAAAGCTCGGACAGTAGCCATGATCGGGATCCTCGGACTCGCCGGGGCCGCACATTTCCTCAAGCCCCGGTTCTTCGACTCCATCGTTCCGCCTCAGCTGGGCAGCGCCCGCAAGTGGACCTATGCCAGCGGAGTCGCCGAACTCGGCTGTGCCGCACTTCTCGCAGCCCCCGCCACCCGCCGTGCGGGCGGAACGGCCATGACCGCGCTGATGATCGGGGTCTACCCAGCGAACATCTACACCGTGAAGAAGCACTGGCACAGCCCGAAGGGCCGCGCGATCGCTCTTGCTCGTCTGCCGCTGCAGATTCCCCTCATCTGGATACCCTGGACGATCGCCGGCGACTCGACTGCTTGACGTCACAACATCCCTGGTCATGGCATATTCTGATCGTGGCAGACAGCGCACGACGACTGTGATCGTCTCGTGCTGTTCACAGATACGAAGGGGTATTCATGCCGGGGACATTGACGTTCGATCCACAGCAGCTGCGTCAGCTGCGATTCTCCGCCGCCACTGCGGCCTTTCAGATCGAAGGCGCCAGGACCGAGGATGGTCGCGGAGAATCGATCTGGGACGACTTCGTCGACATGCCCGGAGCTGTCGTCGACGGATCCACCGCCGACCCGGGACCTGACAGCTATCACCGCAGCGACGAGGACGTGTCGCTGTTGGCGGGTCTCGGCGTCGACAGATATCGGTTTTCGCTGTCATGGGTGAGGATCATCCCCGACGCTCTGACGAGCACCGAAGTCAACCCCGCCGGACTCGACTACTACGACCGACTCGTCGACGGGCTGCTGGAGGCAGGCATCACGCCTGAACCGACGCTCTACCATTGGGACCTTCCGGCCCGGCCTCGAGGCCGCGAGCGGATGGCTCACCCGTGACACGGTCTCCCGCTTCGGCGAATACGTCGAAGTCGTCGCAGAGCGCCTCGGCGATCGGGTCCGACACTGGTACACGATCAACGAACCCGCCTCGACCTCACTGCAGGGTTACGCTCTTGGGGAACTGGCACCCGGTCACACCATGCTCTTCGCCGCCCTCCCCACCGTCCACCATCAGCTTCTGGCACACGGCACTGCAGCGCGCATCCTGCGAGACCACGGCGCCGAGCAGGTGGCACCGGCGGTCAATCACAGTCTGGTCCTACCCGAGACCGACGCAGAGGCGGACATGGCGGCGGCGGGAGCCCTCGACCTCCTCTTCAACCGGCTCTTCGCGGAACCGCTGCTGGTGGGCGCCTACCCTGACCTCGAACCGTTCGGGGTCGAGATGCCGATTCGCGACGGAGACATGGAAGTGATCTCGACCCCGTGTGATGCCTATGGGCTCAACTACTACAACCCGACCACGGTGCGCGCCGTCGCCGACGGCCCGCTGCCCTTCGACATGGTGGCCACGCCCGGCGCAGCGACGACGGGCTTCGGCCCCCTGTGGCCGATCCGCCCCGACACGCTGCGGGACTTCCTCATCGATCTGAGCAGCCGCTACGGTCAGGCTCTGCCGCCGATCGTGATCTCAGAGAACGGCGCCTCGTTCCCCGAGCCGGACGCCTGCACCGCACCGATCGACGACGACGCGCGGATCGCCTACCTGCACGACCACCTCGGCGCCGTTGCCGAAGCGATGACGGCCGGCGTGCGCATCGAGGGCTATACGGTCTGGTCGCTGCTCGACAACTTCGAGTGGGCCGAGGGCTTCACCCAGCGCTTCGGACTCGTCCACGTGGACATGGACACCGGCACGCGGACGCCGAAAGCCTCGTACGCATGGTATCGGGACCTCATCTGCGCGGCACGGGCATGAAGCGCGCACCGGGGGCGAAAGCAGGAGGGCCCAGCGGATCTCTGCAGACGAGTGCGCGCGTCGGACCGTGGTGGATGGTGTGGTTCACCCTCGCCTGGCTGGCCATCTGGACCGTTCAGCTCACCCCCATCCAGCTCCTGCTCCCGCTTCAGCTCGACACCGAGAGCGAGGGCTGGATCTCCGGTGTCGTCTGGTCAGGCGTCGTGCTCTCGGCCGGCGGGCTGGCCGGAATCATCGTGGCCCCGCTCGCCGGACGACTCTCCGACCGCACACGTTCGCGGTTCGGCCGTCGCCGTCCATGGGCCATCGGCGGTTCGCTGTGCGCTGGCCTCGGACTCCTGCTCACAGGCATCGCCCACGGCCCCCTGCTGGTCGGCGGGGCCTGGATCGTGGTGTCGATCGGTGTGTCCGTGGCCTCGGCCGCGCTGACCGCCCTCATCGCCGACCAGCTCAACACGCAGAGGGGTGCAGCCTCGGCAGCGGCGAGTTCGGCTCAGGCCGTGGGCATCGTCGTCGGGGTCGGCGCAGTCGTGCTGTTGGGACTGGGCCTCGGTGCTTCCTACGCGCTCCTGGCCGGGATCATCACCGTCATCGGGATCGGCACATCACTGCTCCTGCCCGACCCTACTCCCACCCATCCGCGGATCGTGAGTCTGCACGTGGGACGGCAGCCGATCACGGGTGCTCGGATCTCCTCACTGCTCGACCACAGTTTCGCCTGGCTGCTCATCAGCCGCTTCGTCGTCAACGTCGGCAACGCGCTGGGGACCTCGCTGCTGCTCTTCTTCCTCCTCTACGGAATCAAAGTCCCCGCCGACGGAGCCGAAGACAAACTGCTCATCCTCATCGTCATCTACACGATCTTCGTCGTCATCTCCTCCATCGTCATCGGCACGATCTCCGACCGGACAGGCAACAGACGGGTCTGGACGATCGCCTCGGCGCTGGTCCAGGCGGCATCAGGTGTGATCATCCTCATCAGCCCGGAGTACACGACCACAGCCATCGCAGCGGCAGTCATGGGAACCGGCTACGGCGCGTACATGGCGGTGAGCCTGGCGTTCGGCACCGATCTGCTGCTCGACCCCGATGACCACGCCCGGGACCTGAGCATGGTGAACAACTCGGCGGCCCTGGGGCAGCTCGTCGGCCCTCTGCTCGGAGCCGGATTGGTCGCACTCGTCGGAGGGTTCTGGCTGCTCTTCGCAGCCGCGGCGATCGTGTCGGTCGTTGGCGCGCTGATGACGCTGACCGTTCACCCCCGGCGACCGAACCCGGCCTGAGGGCGATCCCGGTCGGGATCAGGAGATGCCGAGCAGCTTTCCGCTCTTCGACAGCTCCGGATCCGTGCACGAGGACAGGTCGAAGCAGCACGGACGGCGCTTGCCGTTCTCGAGCTTCGAGATCGCCACCCGCACACGGCGGGCACGCGTATCGGCGTTCCTCGTGGCCCGGATCCAGCGCACCCACTCCCAACGCGCCATCGGCGTCAGGCCGGCCCACACCTCGGTGAGGTCAGGGGCGTCGTCGAGAGCTGCGCGGAAATCGTCGGGGATGTCGGTCTCCGGCCATTCCTTCGTCGGAATCAGCTTGAGAGCCACTGATTCCGATTCGCTCACACCCAGTTCAGCCCACAGGTTCTCATCGACATTGATCCAGTGTCCGCGCATGCCGTCGGGTTCGATGACCGTGGTGAAATCGATGCCGTTCGCCGTCGCCCGAACAGCAACCTGACCACGTGAGGGAAGCTCGGCGCTGGCCTCTGGCGGCAGGTGCAGGATCGGCCTGTCGTTGATGACCTTCGCAGGTGCGAAGAATTCGATCGCCGAGGCGGTGGCTGCGGTGCTCTTGCTCATGGTCTGTCCCTGTTCACTGGTGCTGGCGACGGTTGGCTCTGATGCTCAAGGATAGTCGGCGAACCAGGGCGCGGACTTCTCGATTCCTGATGACTGTCCGCACTCCCCGCTGGTGCGTGAGGGAGTCAGCCTACTGTTCCCCCGCTCCAGTCAGGGACGCATCTTGGCACGCGATCGATCCTGTCCATGATCTCGGTTGGGAACGGGGTCACGGCATCCGTGCTCTGGTCGACGTGCAGGGCCATGATCTCCTCCGTGGCCACGAGCCGGTCACCGACGCGGACCTCATAACCCAGGTGCAGCTTCTTCGCACCAGCGGAGACGAGCAGCGGAGTGATGTCGAGCTGGGCTCCCAAGGACACCTCATCGAGGTAGCGGATATGGGATTCGACCGTGTAGAGCGAGCACGAGGTCTGTGCCCGGTAGTCGCGGTCGAGACCCAGCTGGCTCATCACCTGATCGGTCGCGAACCCGCAGACCAGGACATAGTAGGCCTCAGACATGTGCCCGTTGTAGTCGATCCAGTCCTCGATCACCTCGCAGCGGAAGACGTCCAGATCGACGGGTGCCGCGTCCAGGTCCGAGCCGTCTCCGGCAGTCCGGGCGGCAACGTGGACATCGTCGAAGCCTTCGTGCGCAGCATCGTTCGCTGAGGCACGGACTGAGGCGATGTCAGGCGTGAGTCTGCGCAGTGCGATGATCCCCGCATCACGCTGAGCGACGAGGTCGGCAATCGACCGATCCGCACTCTCGAGGTCGCAGCCCGCGACCACGTCATCTCGCAGGCTTTGGGTCAGCTCGGGTGATTCCAAACGGGTCCATGGAGACTTCAGGGACGGTCCGAAATGATCGAGCATATGCGCCATTCCGCCTTCGCCACCGGCCAGGTGGAACGTGAGCATCGGCCCCTGGAACGGCCAGCGCAGACCAGGACCGTCGGTGATGGACCGGTCGATCTGCTCGACCGTCGCCTCACCATGGTCGATCATGTGCAAAGCCTCGCGCCATTGCGCCTCCTGCAGCCGATTGGCGATGAACCCCGGCACTTCACGATCCATCCGGATGACGGACTTGCCGATGTGGGAATAGAAGCCTGCAGCCCACTCGACGGCCGCAGCGGACGTCGACTGCCCGCCGACGACCTCGACGAGTGGAATCAGATAGGGCGGATTGAAGGGGTGTCCGACGACGAGACGTTCGGGATGGTGCGCCTGGGTCGCCATCTCAGTCATCGAGTACCCCGAGGTCGAGGAGCCGATCACGACATCCGAATCGCAGACGGCATCGATGCCGGCCAGAAGGCTGCGTTTGAGGTCGAGGTCCTCCGGCGCGGACTCCTGGACGAACCCGGTGCCGGCCACCGCCTCGGCGAGGTCGGTGTGCACACTCCAGGCATCCTTATCGGCGCCCTCGACCATGTCGAGCTCGGCCAGCGCAGGCCAGGCCGCAGCGATGAGGCGCGTCAGCTTCTCAGCGGCGTCGGGAGCGGGGTCCCAGACCTTCACGGTGAACCCGCGGGCCAGGAAGTACGCGGCCCATCCACCGCCGATGGTGCCTGCCCCGATGCAGGTGACTGTGTCGATCGACGCGAAGTCGGGGTAAGCGGATCCAGCTGGCCGGGACGTGGATTCTGCGGGGCTCACAGGTGCACCTCGGTGATGGTGGGAGTCTGGACCCGCAGGTCAAGGATCTGCCTCGCCTCATCCGGGGTAGCCACCTCGGCGCCGAGGCTCTCGATGATGTCGACCGCGCGCGCAGTCAGGGAGGCGTTCGTGGCCTTGACACCCTTCGCCAGGTAGAGGTTGTCCTCGAGGCCGACTCGGGCATGACCGCCGGCGAGCACGGACTGAGCGACCCACGGCAGCTGATTGCGGCCGATGGCGAACGACGTGAACTGTGCTCCCGGCGGCAGCATACCCACCATTGCCGCCAGCAGACCCGCATCCACCGGAGCTCCGTACGGGATTCCCATGCACAGCTGGTACAGGGGAGGGGGATCGATCAGTCCCTCCTTGACGAGGACGTTGGCGAACCACAGATTGCCGGTGTCGAAGATCTCGAGCTCGGGTCGCACCCCCAGCGTCTGGATCTTCTTCGATCCCTCGCGCAGCATGTCAGGGGTCGAGACGTAGAGGTTCGAACCCTCACCGAAGTTGAGTGAACCGCAGTCCATCGTGCAGATCTCGGGCAGGAGCTCCTCAACGTGGGGCAGACGCTCGAGGGCATTGACGAGGTCGGTGCCGGGCATGTGAGTGGTGGGATCCTGTGGATCGATGATGAGGTCACCACCCATGCCCGCCGTGAGGTTGATGACCGGGTCGACGTCTGAGGCGCGGATCCGGCGCACGACCTCCCGGTAGTGGGCGACCTCCCGCGACCCCTGCTTCGTCTCAAGATCGCGGACATGGACGTGGACCACAGAGGCACCGGCCCTGGCCGCCGCGATCGCGTCGTTTGCGATCTCCTCCGGAGTCACGGGCACGTGCTCGCTCTTGCCTGCTGTGTCTCCGGCACCGGTGACGGCGCAGGTGAGAATGACTTTTCGGTTCATGGTGACTCCTCAAAAGGGTTCGGATCGGCTGTGTGCGGTGGGTCGGCGTGCGCTGGGTCGGCGTTCGGTGGGTCGGTGTGCGGTGGGTCGGCGTTCGGTGGGTCGGCGTGCGCTGGGTCGGCGTTCGGGGCGAGGATCGATCGGGCCAGGTAGCCGGCGAGCCGGGTCCGGAAAGTGGGGAGGTTCATGACCCCGGTGAGAACCTTGACTCCGAGTCCGTCGAGCAGCGAGGTCAGTTCGTCGGCCATCGCGGCACTGTCCCCGGACCGGAAATCCCCGGTTGCCTGGCCGTCGGCGATCGTCGTAGCGACCGTGCGTGACCACCGGTCATAGGCGGCAGGGTAGTCGCCTGCGGGGGAGGACGCGAGAGCGAGTCTGCTCCAGGTCTGGAGCCAGATCGACCACTCGCTGCGGGCCGTACGACCGATCGGCGACTGCAGTTCGAGGAGGCGTTCGAGTCGGTGACGCGGACTGCGGATCTCATCGAGCCACGCGATCTGCCGGTCGAAGGCGAGTTTGACCGAATAGTCGAGAGTCGCATCGAAGAGCTCGGACTTGGCGGAGAAGTAATAGTGGACGCTGGCACTCGAAGTCCCAGCCGCCGCGGCGATGTCGGCGATGCGCACGGAGTCGTATCCGCGTCGGGCGAAGAGATCCCAGGCTGTCTCGACGATGAGTCTGCGAGGAGAGAGGTCGGAGGAGTCGGGACCGGCGGCACCATCCCTGAGTTTCGCCGGGGTGGCGGAGACCTGAGACTCGTCGCCGAGCAGCCACTTGACTGTGACTCCGGTTCCGGTGGCCAGACCCAACAGCTCCGCCGCACTGAACCGGCGATGCCCGGACAGAGACTTCGAGAGCTTGGTCTCGTCGATCCCGATGATCTCAGCCAGCTTCCTCTGCGAGAGTCCACTGGCGGCAACGGCATCCTTGGCGCGTGCGGCTGTGGTCCGGGCATCGATGCTGGCGGTCATGCCCCGAACCTATCCTCGAACAGAGCTAATCGCAAGTAGTTCTGATGAGAACTCAGAACCATCGCAAGCTTGATCGCGGAGCCATCGCGAGATCCGATGCCGCGGAACTCCCACGATGGGTCCGTGAGCAGTTAGTCTCGTTCTGATGGACAGATCACCTTTCACCACCGATGACACCCCGGAGGGTCCAATGAACGACAACATCCACTCCCGCATGCACGTCGTGTCCGACGAGACCCGCAATCTCGTCAACCTCGTCCTCGACTACTCGCGTCGGCGAACCCTGGCCGTCGACACTCCGCTGGACCATCCGACGACGGAGACCGAGCTCAAGCGCCTCGCCGGACCTACGATCACCGAAGAGGGCGTGGGCTCATCTCGGGCCTTGGCGATCTTCGAACACATCTTCGCTCCGGCCTGCATCACCACCGACCACCCGAAGTACCTGTCGTTCATCCCCAGCGCCCCGACGAAGGCCGCGGTGGCCTTCGACCTCGTGGTCTCCGCAAGTGCCCTCTACGGAGGATCATGGTTGGAGGGTGCAGGTGTCGTCCATGCCGAGAACGAGGTCCTGTCATGGCTGGCCGGCGAATTCGGCCTGCCCGAGACTGCCGGGGGAGTATTCGTCCAAGGCGGAACCATCGGAAACCTGTCGGCGCTCGTGGCCGCGCGCAATGCGCAGAAGGAGAAGCTCGACGACAAGCGCCCGGGGCGATGGGTCATCATCGCCAGCGCCGAGGCGCATTCCTCGGTCGCCTCGGCCGCTGACGTGATGGACGTCGACGTCGCACCCGTGGCCACCGGCGACGACGGGATCCTGCGGCCAGAAGGCGTGCGCGCTGCTCTCGAAGAGCACGGCGACGCAGTCATCGCCGTCGTCGCGACGTCGGGGACGACGAACTTCGGAACCATCGATGACATCGCAGGCATCGCCGCGCTCAAGGACGACTTCGACTTCTGGCTCCACATCGACGGCGCCTATGGTCTGGCCGCGATGCTCTCACCGCTGGCCAGGCACAAATTCGCCGGAGTCGAATCCGCCGATTCCGTCATCGTCGATCCGCACAAGTGGCTGTTCGCGCCTTTCGACGCCTGTGCGCTCATCTATCGCGATCCGAATCTGGGACGGCGAGCGCACACTCAGCGCGCCGAATACCTCGATACGCTCACCGACTCCCAGGAGTGGAGCCCCTCGGACTACGCCATCCAGCTGACTCGGCGACCCCGCGGACTGCCTCTGTGGTATTCGCTGGCCAGCTACGGTGCCGAGACCTATCGCGAGGCCATCGGCCACTCGATCGAGCTGGCAATGCAGATCGGATCGGAGATCAAACGGCGTCCGAACCTGCGGCTGGTCCGCGAACCCGAGCTCTCAGTCGTCGTCTTCGAACGCGACGGCTGGGACCGTGCCGACTATCAGACATGGTCGGACAGGCTGCTCGAGGATCAGCGTGCCTTCGTCGTTCCCAGCTCTCACCACGGTCGGCCCAATGCCCGCTTCGCGATCGTCAATCCGCTGACGACCTTCGACGACCTCACGGACATCCTCGACTCGATGGAGTGAAGCCGGCCAGTCATGCAGCGCCGTGGTTCAGTCCCGCTTGGGACCGCTGATCTCGACGGTGAACGTCGGCAGCAGCGCCTGTGTGATGGGCCCGATCCCCAGGGCGTAGAGTGCCGTGCCGAGGCCGAACACTCCTCCGAGCAGCCAGCCGACGACGACGACGCTGACTTCGATGAGGGTCCGCACCAAGCGGATCGAGCGACCGGTGACCCGGGACAGGCCGGTCATCAGACCGTCCCGGGGCCCGGGGCCGAACTGCGATCCGATGTACATCGCCGAGGCGACGCCGTTGAGCAGGATTCCGCCGATCAGGAGCGCGATGTTCCAGCCCAGCTCCTCGGGCTTGGGCAGGAACAGACGTGTGAGGTCCAGCGAGGGGCCGATGAGGAGGGCATTGAGGATCGTGCCGAGTCCCGGCTGCTGCCTGAGCGGAATCCAGATGAGGAGGACCAGGAACGATGTGATCGTGACGATCGTTCCAAAGGTCAGCGGCACGTGCTTGATGATGCCCGAATGCAGCACGTCCCAGGGCATCATGCCCAGCCCGGACGTCACGATCATCGCCATCGACGCTCCGTAGAGATAGAGCCCGAGGATGAGCTGCGGCAGACGGCGTGGCAGGCGGCCGCCCCGCAGCTGCTGGATTGGGCCGAGATTCGCGAGTTGGCGTTTGGCCGCAGGCGTCGATGACATCGTGGATCTTTCTGGTTCGTGCTGACTGATACCACCATCATGCCTCGAAGTGGCCTTGCATAAAATAGCCAATTGGAACAAAGTGGTCATATCACCGTCGGCCGTGCGCGGCCGCCACGACGCGGGATCGACCGGCTCGGTTCCGGCAGAGGAGAGGCCGCCATGAACGCACTTGTGATGAGCGGAGCCAGGCTCGCGACCATCATCGGCACCGGTCCCTGGCCTGGGCCCGCCTATGACTCCCTGACCTCGGCCATCTCCCGGGCCATCGGCGACGGGCGGATCACCGTCGGAGCCCGTCTTCCCAGCGAACGCGAGCTGGCCCAGGCCATCGACCTCTCACGCACCACGACCACACGGGCCTACTCGAAGCTGCGGGATCAGGGCTTCGTCATCACCCGACGCGGATCCGGCAGCGTCGTCCGGCTGCCCGAGGTCCCCGGTGGTCGGATCGATCATCTGCTGACCCCGGCGGGAGCCGACGAGGCCGAGATCGACCTCAGCTGCACGGCCACTGTCGCACCGCCGTGGCTGATGGGCGCCTACGAGCGCGCCGTCGAGCAGGTCCCCGCCTACCTGCCGGGCACCGGCTACTACCCCTCGGGACTGCCCGTGCTCAAAGAGCTCATCGCCGACCGCTACACGGCCCGTGGAGTCCGCACCGATCCCGAGCAGATCCTCGTCACCTCCGGCGCCTTCGGAGCAGTGGCCATCGCTGTCAGAGCGCTCATCCGTCGTTCGGGCCGGGTCCTCATCGAGAGTCCCACCTACCCGAATGCGATCGCCACCTTGGAGGGCGCCGGGGCCTCCTTGGTCTCCTATCCGCTCGAGCTGAGTCCGAGCGGTCATCACTGGGACATCGACGCCATGGACCAGCTCTGCCGTCAGACGCGGGTCTCCGCCGCCTACCTGATCCCCGACTTCCACAACCCCACAGGCGCACTGCTGCCCGATGCCCAGCGCGGTGAGCTCGCCGCCATGCTGCGGCGGAATGGCGTGACGCCGATCATCGACGAGTCCTTGGTCGAACTCGGACTCGACGGCGGTCCCAGTCCGAGCCCGATGGCCGCATTCGCACCCGATGCGATCACTGCGGGAAGCACGAGCAAGATCTTCTGGGGCGGGCTCCGTGTCGGATGGCTGCGCATCCCGCCCCACCGGGTCGATGCGGTGGCGGCCAGTCGGCTCAGCCTCGACCTCGGGGCGCCGGTGCTCGAACAGCTCGTGGCCGTCGAACTGATGCGCGATCATGACACGATCGTCGCCGAATACCGGACGCGGCTGAGAGCTGCACGCGACAGTCTGGCCGCACAGGTGCGCGCGCACCTGCCGTCGTGGCAGGTCGTCGTCCCCACAGGAGGCATGGCGCTGTGGTGCCATCTGCCCGAGGCACGCTCGAGCGCCCTGGCCATCGCCGCGAGGAACCACGGACTCGGCATGGTCTCGGGTCCGAACTTCGCGCCGACCGGGGGATTGGACCGGTGGATCAGACTGCCGTACACGGTCGCCGAAGCGCAGCTGGACGAGGTCGGTCCGCGGCTGGCCGCAGCCTGGGACGATGCACTGAAATTCACGGACAGGATCCCCGCCGGCCGGGACCGGATCGTGGCCTGAGCACCACGGCCCCTCGAGCACACCTGCTGAGTACGATGGGGATATGAAACCCGACGACAGGCTCAACCACGATGAAGAGTACTTGACGGCCGCGACCGTCGAGGAATTCCGGGCCAACCTCGCCGAGGTGGAGCGCCGCATCGCCTCCGCCGTTGAGCGGGCGGGCCGTGACCGTTCCGCGGTCGAACTCCTGCCCGTGAGCAAGACCGTGCCCCAGGACCGGATTCGCCTGGCCGTGGCTGCAGGCTGCCGGAAGCTGGGCGAAAACAAGGTGCAGGAGGCCCACCGTAAGTCCGCAGAGATGGCGGACCTCGACGTTCGCTGGTCTGTGATCGGACATCTGCAGTCGAACAAGGCCCGCGACGTCGTGGCGTTCGCCGCGGAGTTCCAGGCCCTCGACCGGCTCAAGGTCGCCGCAGCACTTGAGCGACGACTCCAGACCGAAGGGCGCAGCCTCGACGTCTACGTCCAGGTCAACACCTCTGCCGAGGACTCGAAGTTCGGTCTCCCGCCTGAGGAGCTCAGCGCCTTCCTCGAAGAGCTTCGGCACTACGAGGCGCTGCACGTCCAAGGACTGATGACACTGGCGGTGTTCTCTTCCGACACCGACCGTGTCCGTGCCTGCTTCCAGCGTCTGCGCACTCTGCGCGATCAGGCGGTGGAGACCGATCCCGAACTCATCGGGCCCGGGAAACTGTCAATGGGGATGTCCGGCGACTTCGAAGTCGCGATAGAAGAGGGATCCGACTGCGTCAGGGTCGGACAGGCCATCTTCGGCAGACGCGGTGTGCCCGACAGCCACTACTGGCCGGAGGACAGCTGATCGTCGGCACCGTCTCGGCTCATCTTTCCCAACATCAGGTCCCGTACTATCTGAGCGCCATCGTCGCCGGCGCCCTCATCGGAACCGGTCTGCCCGTCGCATCGGACATCGCATCTGCGGCGATCACCGCATGTCTCATCGCGCTCCTGTTCGTGACCTTCCTCGATGTTCCCTTCGAGCGGATGCGGCAGGCCTTCGCCGAGCCGAAATTCCTACTCGCAGTCCTCGGGCTCAACTTCGTCGTCGTACCGCTCGTCGTGGCGGGCCTCCACCGTCTCATTCCCCTCGACGCGAGTCTCACCGTGCCGGCTCTCATCGTCCTGCTGAGCCCCTGCATCGACTACGTCCTCGTGTTCACCAAACTGGCTGGGGGAGCCCACGACCGCCTGCTTGTGCTGACTCCGGTGCTCATGCTCGCCCAGATCGTCCTGCTGCCCCTCTACCTGTGGATGATCATCGGCGGCAGCGTCGCGGAGAGCCTGGATCCGGAGCCGTTCCTCACAGCATTGGTCCTCTTCATCGTCCTTCCGTTGCTCGCAGCACTCCTCATCAGGGTCCTCTCCAGGTCGGTGGGCAGGGTTCGCCGAAGCGCCTCCTTCGCCGCGGATTCGATGGTCGCGCTGATGATGCTCACCTTGGCGGTGATCGCCGCGGCAGTGACTCCGGTGATCTCCGGACGCCTTCGCGAACTGGGCCTGGCGATGACCGTGTTCGTCCTCTTCGCCGTGATCATGACCGGGCTCGGCTGGGCAGGATCACGGGCACTGAACCTTGGCACAGCCGACGCCCGGGCGCTGATCTTCACCGGGGTGACCCGGAACTCACTCGTCATGCTGCCGATCGTGCGCGCAATCACCCCGGATGGCGTCGGCCCGGCCGTCGTCGTCGCGCAGACCCTGGTCGAACTGCTCGTCATGGTCATCCTTGTCCGTTGCGTTCGGCTGATCGCACCGCGTTGATCTCGCCTGACACTGCCATGTCCGAATACCGCTAGTATTGGTCGGCGCATGGAGGCAGAATGGACATATGTTCACAGCGGACCAGTGCTATCAGGCAGTGTCGAGTCGAGATCGTCGATTCGACGGCATGTTCTTCACTGCAGTCCGCACGACGGGAATCTTCTGCCGTCCCTCATGCCCCGCTAGGACTCCGCTGCGCAAGAACGTGGACTTCTTCCCCACAGCAGCCGCTGCCGCCGAAGCAGGCTACCGAGCCTGCCGGAAGTGCCGACCCGACGCGAGCCCGAATTCTCCGGAATGGGATGTGCGCGCCGACGTGACGGCGCGGGCCATTCGGCTCATCCGCGACGGGGTCGTCGACCGCAGCGGGGTACCCGGGCTCGCGTCGGAGCTGGGTTACAGCACCCGCCAGCTGGGCCGCGTGATGCAGGCGGAAGTCGGCGCGGGTCCTTTGGCTATCGCCCGCACCGAACGGGTTCGAACGGCGAGGATCCTCGTCGAATCGACAGCGCTGAGCATGAGCGAGATCGCCTTCGCCGCCGGATTCTCCAGCGTCCGCCAATTCAACGACACCTTCCGAGCCGTGTATTCGACGGCTCCGCGAAACCTGCGCTCGGGTGGGGCCCCTCCCGCCGGGGCCGACGACCTCACCGTCCGCCTGGCCTACCGTCCGCCGTTGGACCTCGATCGACTGTTCCGGTATTTCGGAGCCCGGGCGATCACCGGCGTCGAGGAGGTCGGGTCCGGTCACTACACACGCTCCCTCCCGTTGGCCCACGGGCCTGCGGTCATGACCTTGACCCAGGGCGACGGGGACTTCATCGACTGTCGGCTCCGACTTGCCGACACCCGCGACCTGGGAAGCGCCGTGGCCAGAGCCCGGCGCATCCTCGATCTCGACGCCGATCCCGCAGCCGTGCACTCGACACTGGCAGAGGCGGGCCTCGCCGACCTCGTCGCTGGGCACCCGGGACTGAGATCCCCGGGTACCGCAGACCCCGTCGAACTCGCGATCCGCACGGTGTTGGGACAGCAGATCTCGATCGGGGCTGCCCGGACCCACCTCAATCGTCTCGTCGACGGCTTCGGCGAGAACCTTCCGACCGAGCTGAGAGTAGGTGCCGTCGATCGTGTGTTCCCCACCGCCGCGGTGGTCGCGGCTGTCCCCGATGAGTCTTGGGCGCTGCCGGGTCGGCGCATCGCGACCATCCGGTCCCTCGCCTCGGCCCTCGACGACGGGTCGGTCGACCTGGGACCCGGCAGCGACCGTGAGGCGTCGAGTGCAGCGTTGCTCGGGCTGCCGGGGATCGGACCGTGGAGCCTCGGCTATATCCGCATGCGCGCCCTCGGCGACCCGGACGTCTGGATGAGCACCGACCTCGGGGTGAAGAAGGCAATGGCGGACCTGGACAGCGATTCGACCGGCGGTAAGCCTGCAGGGCAGTGGGAGGCGATCGCAACCAGGTGCCGTCCCTGGCGCTCCTATCTCACCCATCTCCTCTGGGCCCACCATGCGAGCACGGAGACGGCACACACGAAACCTGAGGATCACTGATGATGACATCGACAGCTCTGCACCGACCGACAGACAGCCACCCACCGCAGATGAGGAACAACGACACCATGAAGCTCACCGCACCGAGCACCCCGGCGACCTATTCGACCTTTGACTCGCCCATCGGAGAGATCGTCCTCACCTCTGATGGCCAGGCGCTGACCGGACTCTACGTCGATGACTTCACCGAGATCATCGAACGGCTGCACGCTGAGCACGGCCCCGACCTGCATGCCGACGATGAAACAGACGTGCTGAGAATGGCAAAAGAGCAGCTGGGGGAGTACTTCGCAGGCTCGCGAACCGAATTCGACGTTCCACTGGCACCGCGGGGCACCGAGTTCCAACGTCAGGTCTGGCAGGCACTGACAACGATCCCCTATGGAGCCACCGCCGGCTACGGCGAACTCGCCGGATGGATCAATCGGCCGAGCGCGGCACGTGCAGTCGGTGCAGCCAACGGCAGGAATCCGATCAGCATCATCGTGCCCTGCCACCGAGTGGTCGGAGCCAACGGTGCGCTCACGGGCTATGCATGGGGAGAGGACAAGAAACGCGCTCTCCTCCAGCTTGAAGCCGAGCACGCGTCGACCGCCCTACGCTGAGCGGCGCTGACCGGCAGCGACCGGCAGCGACCGCCAGCCAGGCGGGCAGATATGCGAAAAGAGCCCGGACTCAATGAGTCCGGGCTCTTCGTGCGGTGGAGGTAAGGGGATTCGAACCCCTGACCTTCTCCATGCCATGGAGACGCGCTACCAACTGCGCCATACCCCCGCTTGCTCGATCAATATTACTCACGACCTGCCGGGACGACAAATCGGCACAGAGTGACCCTGGCCACAGTCGGGTCGGAGGGCGACGGTTCGACTTTCCGCCGCTCTCCAACCGGGCTGTGGGGCGTCTCAGATCATTGGCCTGATCTGACTGAGATAGCGTGCGACGTCCCGTTCGCGTGTCTGGGCCAGTCGCTCCTCGCGGAGGTGCCTGCTGATTCGAGCACGGCGATGGGCGTCGGAATTCCGGCGTCGGCGCACAGCAGTCCTCTCCGGTTGGCGAGCCCAACGTACGAGCGTCATTCCGGCAGACAGTGCCAGGCGCCGTGGATATGGGAGTGGAAACAACGTGGACACAATGATTCCTCACTGTTTTCGGGCAGGGAATATCCCCGAATGGCGATTAGTGAAATGATTCGAAAGAATGCGTCGCTAATAAACGCAGTGCTTCGAATGAAAGCAACCCTCTTGAATGGAATTCAACTGAATAGAGGTCAATTGAATTCGACACTGCAGGATACGGCCCCGTTCGGCTGCGACGAGACGGGCATCAGCTGTGCCTGAGGACGATGAACGCCGACGGTGGCGTCATTGCGTCAGGGCAGTGCTGCGATCGTGCAGTCAGAGCAAACCGGTGTTCGGAAGACCGGTGGAAACAGACGAGAGATGCGGCTGGAATTCAGCCGACGAGTCCTTGTCCGCCAGTCAGGCAGGCAGTGTCTCCGTTCCAGCAGTAGGGAAAGTCGATGGAAGTGATCTGAATATTCATCATGGAGTCTGCGCTCCTTTCTTAGCAATGGATCTCGTGGGAGCGGCGTCAACGCTCACTGTGGAATGTGCAATTGTGGGTGTTTATGCGAATCCGTAATTGCACTGTCAAAGTTATCACAAATGAAGAATTGCGTGGGAGTTCTGTTCATTCTTTTTGAACTTTATTCTTCACTACGGCGCGGCAGTGCTCATGAACGGTGAGTCGGTACACGCGAACGGACCGCGAACCGGGCGTGCAGCGACGGGTGCGTGGCAATTTCGGCGCGGAGGTCGAAGATGCCGGGCCGACCAACGTAGAATCGACTCAGACTCGCTACGTGCTGGGAGAAGACTTATGACACAGGCAGCTGACACATCCCGCCGACTGGTCGTCGGCTACATCGCCACGGATCGCGGACGCGACGCCATCGCCCTGGCCATTTCAATCGCCAGGTCGGTTGAGATCGAACTCGTCGTCACGATCGTTCGGCCCGAGGCTTCCACATTCACCGCTGGCAATGCGATCCCGCAGGATGGCACCGGCATCGTCGCCCAGCAGCTCGATGACTGGCTCGAGGAGGCCCTCGCTCTCATACCCGACGACGTCTCGGCTCGCGGAGTCATCCACACATCGTCCAATGAGTCCAAGGGCCTCATGGAGGTCGCCGCCGCCGAGGGTGCTCTGGGCATCGTCATCGGAGCGCGCGCCACAACACTCATGCGTCAGTTCCGGATCGGCACCGTCGCCACTTCGCTGCTGCACGCATCGGAGGTTCCCATCGTCCTCGCGCCGTCCGGCAATTCGGACATCGGTCCGATTTCTCGGGTCACGACCCTCTTCGGTGCTCGACCCGGTGCAGCGACGCTCATCGGTGCTGCCGTACGATCGGCTGCCGCCCTCGACGTGGACCTGCGTCTGCTGTCTCTGATTGAGAATGACGGGCTGGCCGACGACGAGGTCTCTGAGATCACCGAGTTCGCCGAAGAGTACGGCGGCGCAGTGCTCGCTGCCCGGGCAGCGGACATGTTCAAGACCGGCCGGGCCGCAGTGAAATCGCAGGCGGGCGCCGATATCGAGGAAGCAGCCGACAACGTCGACTGGCGCCCGGGGGAGCTGGCCTTCATCGGGTCAAGCCGTCTGGGGCGAGGCGGACGCGTCTTCCTCGGTGCACGTGCGCGACGTCTGCTGCGTGTGCTTCCGGTCCCGGTCGTCGTCGTTCCCCGGCGCTCCGGCTCCGCTGAATGACCGCAGTTCCCGGCCGAACATCCCATCGCATCGATCTGAGCGTCGCGGGCCACCCGACCGCGGTCTGGCTCCATCCCGCGCCTGCTCAGGCAGTACCGGCATCGGCACGGCCCCTTCTCATGATCCACGGGTTCCGGGGGGACCATCACGGGATGGATCGCATCGCGGCCGCCGTGCGCGATCGCGATGTCATCGTTGGGGACCTGCCGGGCTTCGGGCAGACCCTTCCGCTTCGCGATGGTCTGACTCTCGACGGCTACTGCGATCATCTCGATGCCCTGATCGCCGAGGTGGCCCGACGGTGGGAGAAGCCGCCGATCGTGCTCGGTCATTCCTTCGGTTCGATCCTCGTCTCGCACCTGGCCGCGCGTCGGCCCGAGACTGCCCCCGAGCTCATCCTCATCAACCCGATCACCTCACCCGCACTTGAGGGACCGGCGAAGTTCCTCACCTCTCTGACGCGCATCTACTACGGCCTCGGGGCGCGGCTGCCTGAATCCATCGGTCACCAGCTGCTGGCCAATCCCCTCATCGTCAGAGCCATGAGCGAGGTCATGGCGACGACCGGCGATCGGGGTCTGCGCCGATATATCCATGATCAGCATGCGAAGTACTTCTCGACGTTCTCCGATCGGACGTCCCTGGCCGAGGCCTTCGATGTCTCGGTCGCACACACCGTCACCGAGGTCGCCGACCGGCTGTGCATGCCCATGCTCGTGGTCGCCGGGGATCGGGACGCGATCGCGCCGATCGCCGTGACACGGGCCTTCGTCTCCGGCCTCGCGGAGGTCAAATTCGTCGAGCTGGGAGGAGTGGGGCACCTGGTGCACTATGAGCGGCCCGACGAAGCCGCCTTCGCGATCATGGATTTCTGCTCCGGCCGGGATTAAGCCGGACCCGTCGACGGCCTCCTCGGGATGGACTCGTCAGACAGATCAGACTGGGCAGACAGAAGAGGGCCGATGCGATTCAACGCATCGGCCCTCTTTCGTCAGTCTCTGTCGATCACTCTCTGTGGTCGCGGAGCCAGTGATAGATCATCGGGACGAGGAATGAGAGTCCAGCAGAGAGCAGACCGCCCCAGAAGACCCAGAACTCGGTTCCCTCGGGAGTGCCCATGGCGGTACCGAACAGGTAGATGCCGAACACGAACATGGCGAACGAGATGATGAAGATGATGACATCAGCGAATGAGGCTGAATTCCGCACTCTCTTCGTGGCGGTATTGGACATGGTCTCCTCCGACGGTCAATGGGGTCCTGACTGACACACTGCGGTCCAGTCTACATCTCGTAGAGAAGATTCCGGAGTCGGGCCACGCCTGATGATGTCGGTCGATCCGAGCGATCGTCTCAGTCGCGTTGAGCCCTCTTCTCCGGGACCAGCCAGCCCAGGAGGGCAGACACGATCGAGACGATGACAGCCGCGAGGATCGCCGAGAAGAAGAACGAGTCGATGGTGAAGACGAACGGTGTGAAACCGGAGAGCCAACTCGTCAGTGCCAGCATCACCGCGTTGATGACGACGGAAAACAGTCCCAGCGTCAGGCACGTGATCGGAGCGGAGACGAAGCTGAGGATCGGTTTGATGAACGCGTTGGCGAGGCCGAAGATCAGCCCGACGACGAGGTAGGAGATGATCATCGCGGGAATCGGCCCGGTCTGGTCCTCGACGACGCGGTTTCCTGCAATCTCGACGCCGGGCAGGATCCACGCCGCGACCCAGATCGCACAGGCGTTGACGACAACTCGAGAGAGGAAGTTCATGGCTTCATCATTGCAGGCCGATCTGCATTCTTTCTGAGTCGCGGACGTGAGGAAGCTCAATCCGCGCCAGCCCCGAAGGGCCTCGTCCTGCGCCGCTGGAACCGGTAGCCTGGAGACAGCGCCAGACGGCGTATGTCAGCAGAAGTGTGCATCTACCGAGTGATTTGATCCAGGTCACCACGGCGGCACGGATCCCCGCGCATCCGGCGGGGCAGAAACTGGATTGGTATGTCGAGTTCTCAGACCAGCACCCGCACCCACAGCGACGCGAGTGCAGCCCCGACGCTGTTCTCCGTCGTCGGACGCACCTACTTTCCCATCGCCTTCATGGCACGCCTGCCCTATGCCATGGTCGTCATCGGCGTGCTCACCCTCGTCGTCGCCGGACGTGGATCGCTCAGCCTCGGCGGCATCAATTCGGCCATGGTCGGACTCGGCACAGCCCTGTTCGGATCATTCATCGGCGCGGCCGCAGACCGCTGGGGGCAGCGGATCGTGCTGCTGACCATCGGACTGCTCAACTGTGCGGCTCTGATCTTCATGGCGTGGGTCGTCTACAGTCCTCTGCCCGACGCGATCGTGCTCATCGCAGCGTTCGCGATCGGAGCCACAGCGCCGCAGGTGGCACCGATGTCCCGATCGCGTCTCGTCGAGATCATCATGACCCGTCTGCAGGGGCCGCGTCAGCCCAAGACGCTCAACTCGACGATGGCCTACGAGTCGGCCGCAGACGAGTTCGTCTTCGTCTTCGGGCCCGTCATCGTCGGCCTCCTCGCCACCACGCTCCATCCGGTCGCCCCCATCATCGGCGCCGTCATCATGACCCTCGTGTTCGTCACCTCGTTCGCACTCCATCCCAGCGGCCGCGCACAGTCGACCTCATCGGCGGGACCGCGGGTGCAGGGCCCCGCCAAGGACCTGTTCACATTCGGAGTGCTCGTCATCGTCTTCGGGGTCTTCGGCATCGGTCTCGTCTTCGGCTCCACCCTGACTGCACTGACCGCACTGATGAATGACATCGGGCGGGCGGAGGAGGCCGGACTCGTCTACGGAGTCATGGGCATCGGCTCCGCCATCCTCGCGATCTCCGTCGCCCTGTTCTCACCGCGCTTCCGGCTCTGGGCCCGCTGGCTGTGCTTCGCACCGCTGATGGTCATCGGCGCGATCCTGCTCTCGTGCAGCGAATCGATGCCGCTGGTCATCGTCGCGCTGCTGCTGATGGGCTGCGCAGTCGGTCCGACCCTCGTGACGCTGTTCAGCCTCGCCGCCGAGCGCAGTCCGCTGGGGCGATCGGCCACCGTCATGTCGATGGCCGGATCCGCGATCATCGTCGGGCAGTCAGTGGCATCGGCAGTCAACGGAATCCTCGCCGAGGCGGACGGGACCTCAGCCGCAATGGCTGTCCCGATGGCGGCTGCCGCGATCGTCCTCCTGGCCGGCCTGCTCAACCTCCTCGTCGGCGACAGCGCCCGAAAAAGAGACCTGGTTCACTCGTAGTTTCCGCGTTCTGGGACGCAGCGTCCCAGCATTGCCAGCGTGTGACCTGAGGCATGTCGGAGAGTAGCATTGCCGCTTGTTCACAGTGAAACGCGCAGCGATTCGCGCGTTTGCACCGCACTACGGAAAGCACGATATGTCATCAAGCACCTCGACGACCGAGGCCGTGCGGAACGACACCCGCTTCTTCGGGCACCCGCTTCCGCTCATGCAGCTGTTCAGCCTGGAACTGTGGGAACGGTTCTCCTACTACGGCATGAACGGCATCCTGGTCCTCTACCTGTACTTCCAGGTCTCCGACGGCGGCCTGGCCATGCCGCAGCCGACTGCGATCGGAATCGTCGGCGCCTACGGCGGCGCAGTCTTCCTCGCCACGATCCTCGGCGCCTGGGTCGCCGACAGGCTGCTGGGCCCGGAGAAGGTTCTCTTCTACTCGGCGATCATCATCATGGTCGGACACATCTGCCTAGCACTGGTGCCCGGTTATGGCGGAGTCGCCGCCGGACTCATTCTCGTCGCCCTCGGCTCCGGCGGACTGAAGGCCAATGCCTCCGCGCTGGTCGGAGAGCTCTACGAGGAGAAGGACCCCCGTCGGGACGCAGGCTTCACCCTCTTCTACATGGGCGTCAACCTCGGTGCTTTCCTCGGTCCGCTGATCACCGGCCTGCTGCAGGACAGCATCGGCTTCCACGTCGGCTTCGGCGCCGCCGCTGTCGGCATGGCGCTGGGCCTCATCATCTACGCCACAGGTCGGAAGAAGCTGCCCGACGAGGCACGCGGCGCGGTCAACCCTCTGCCCGGATCCAAGCTCGTCCTGTTCCTGCTGGCCATCGTCGTCGCAGTGATCATCATCGTGGTGCTGTGGATGACCGGGGTCGTCAACCCCGACAACCTCGACTGGTGGATCGCCGGCATCTCCGCCGGCGCTGCGATCTGCTACTTCATCGTCATGAGCACGAGCCCGCAGACCTCTGCCGATGAGCGTTCACGCGTGGCGGCATTCATCCCGTTCTTCGTCACCAGCGTCGTGTTCTGGTCCCTGTATCAGCAGATCTTCGGTACCATCACCGCGTATTCGGATACGCAGATGAATCGCGAGATCTTCGGCTGGGAGATGCCGATCAGCTGGGTTCAGCTGATTCCGGCGATCTTCGTCATCGCCTTCGCACCGGTCTTCTCCACCATCTGGATGAAGTTGGGGCCACGGCAGATCTCGACCCCGGTCAAGGCGGGGCTCGCACTCATCCTGATCGGCATCGCGTTCCTCCTGTTCCTTCCGTTCGCGAATGGCGAGGCGCACTCGACACCGCTGCTGTGGGTGGCTCTCATCCTGTTGCTCTTCGTCTTCGCCGAACTGCTCATCTCGCCGATCGGCCTGTCCTTCTCCTCGAAGGTCGCGCCGAAGGTCTTCCAGTCACAGATGATCGCGGTGTTCTTCCTCTCCTCGGGCGTCGGAACCGCGTTGTCCGGTGTGCTCGGCGGATACTACTCCGCGGACAACCAGACACCGTACTGGTCGTCCATCGGGGCAGCATCGATCGTTCTCGGCCTGCTGGCACTGACCCTGACCAAGCCGATGCTCAAGGCTCTGCGCGGAATCCGCTGACGCCACACAGGCTCACTTGAGTCGCACAGACTCACTTGAGTTGCGCAGGCTCTCTTGAGTTGCGTAGATCGAACGCCCTCATTCACCTCGTGTGAATGGGGGGCGTTTCGTCTGGATGTCGCGCGCTGCCGTGAACAGTGTGCACATGTGGCCCACCGGTCAGCTGAGGTGCCTTCAGATTCCGAAGAATATCGGCAGTGCCTCGGGATGATGGGCGTGGACGATCGTAAGGAAGACCAGTGCGTCGAAGAGGAGGTGCACGGTCACCGTGTAGGGCAGGGACTTCGTGCGTGTGAAGATGAATGCCTGGACGAGAGCGAACGGGATCGTCAGCAACGGGCCGATCGACCGATATCCCAACTCCCAGAGGAATGACACGAAGATCACCGAGGTGATGATGTTGGCCGTCCAGAATTGGAAGTGTTTGCGCAGCAGAGCGAAGACCGTGCAGATGAAGAACAGCTCATCCCAGATCCCGACGGCGTTGACTCCGAAGAAGAGACGGATGATCTCGTCCCAGTGGGTCACCGGCGGCCAGTTGAGGTAGACCCCCGTGCGCATGAAGTACTGGGGGAGGATGAGCCAGGCGACGACGATCACGAAGGCCAGCCATGCCCATTCGAGCCGCGACCATCTCTGTCCGCGCCGGAGCGGGAAGACGATGGTCCGATCGTGGAACCAGTACCGGGTGATCAGCCACGGTCCGATGACCACGGTGCTGAGCACGAGGCCCATACGCGCGATGTTGGCCCACGAAATGTCGGCCTCGACCGAGATGGACGAGATGAGCCCGAGGCAGCCAGCGATGACGCTGAGGTCGCGGGCTAAGACGCGATCGGTCATCCATGCGATGATGACCGAAGCGATCATCGGCATGTAGCCGAAGGCTCTCACCTCGGGGAACGTCGTGCCGAGGCCGAAGAGGACGAAAGCCGACAGTGCCAGCAGCACCGCTGCGAGGCCGGGCCACGACACCACGGAGAAGCGGCGAGGTGCGGGCTCGAGTTGAGAGTGCGTGTCCACGATGCACACTCTAGAGCACCGCAGTCCGAGAACGTCGTCGGCAGCCGGTGGCGCCCCGTAGGATCTGAGGCAGGCGAAAGGATGTCAGTGGAACCTGAGGAATACTGCGAGCTCATCGCGGGCTCCGCCCCGCAGCGCACCGGCATGGTCGTGGGCACGGATGAGGCGATCGGGCGCACTGCGGCCGAGGACGTCATCGCCGACGTTGCGCTGCCGGCGTTCGCGACTTCGGCGATGGACGGATACGCCCTCGACGTGCAGGCGCTCACCCGCGCCCGGGCGGGCGTGCGGATCAGCGTCACCGGAGACGTCCCGGCAGGGGGCGCAACCGTGGACATCCTGCCCGGGACCGCAGTGCGGGTGATGACCGGGGCCCAAGTCCCCAACGCCGCCGAGGCGGTCGTTCCCGTCGAATTCACTGATGCCTCCCGCACAGGAGCTGCGCCCGACCACCTCGTCGTCACCGGTCTTCCTGACCGTCTGCGCTCGGGCTGGAACATCCGGCACGTGGGGGAGGACACCCAGGTCGGGGACACCGTGATCACTGCCGGCAAGACCATCACCGCCGCTGGAGTCGGCACGCTCGCAATGCTCGGCCGCACCGAAATCAGCGTGCAGCGGCCCCTGACCGTCGGGATCATCGTCACTGGCGATGAGCTGCGCACCGACGCGACCGCCTCGGCGAAGGCAGGTTCCGGACCGTTCATCCACAATTCGAATCTGCCGATGCTCGCGTCGGCACTCAGGCAGGCTGGAGCCGTCCCGCTCGAACGCGGATGCGGTGACGATCCGAATGACCTGCTGCAGATCCTCGACGACCTCGCCGGACAGGTCGACCTGATCATCACCACCGGCGGGATCAGCGCCGGTGCCTTCGAAGTCGTCCGGCAGGCGCTCGAAGGCCGCCACTCGACCTTTCTACGTCTCGGGCTGCGTCCGGGCGGCCCGCAGGGGTACGGCCGCTGCGGCAATGTACCCATGCTGCATTCCCCAGGGACCCCGACGGGAGCATTCCTGTCGTTCCACCTCTTCGCCGTCTCACTGCTGACGGGTCGGACCTTGGACACGCGGTGGAAGAAGGCGGTCTTCGCCGGTCCCGCCGTCGCAGGCCATCGCAAGGGTGTGTCCCTGGCCCCGGGGCGCTTCACTGCGCACGGAGAGGTCGAGATCGCCCCGCGTTCACGTCTGCGCGACTTCGCGGGCGCCGATGTGATCATCAGAGTCCCCGGTGCTCCCAGCGCCCTCGAAGACGGGGACGTGATCTCTGTCCTCGACTGCTGAGAACTAGACTGGCAACTATGTCAGGAAACCCTCTCAGCTCCGCGGACACCGCACGCTATGCGCGGCAGATCCGGCTCCAGGGGTTCGGCCCCGCGGCCCAGTCGACACTATTGGGATCCCATGTGCTCATCATCGGCGCCGGGGGATTGGGTGCACCGGTTCTGACCTACCTCGCCGCCGCCGGCATCGGCCACCTGAGTATCGTCGACCCTGACGTCGTCGAACTGTCCAACCTTCACCGCCAATTCATCCATTCCGAGACCACAGTCGGTCAGCGGAAGGTCGATTCGGCGCAGGCGAGGCTCACCGAGCTCAACTCCTCGATCGACATCGTCACCCACCCGGTCCTGCTGACCGCTGAGAATGCGCTCGACCTCATCGCCGATGCGGACATCGTCGTCGACGGCAGCGACAACTTCGCCACCCGCTACTTGGTCAATGATGCCTGTGAGATCCTCGGCACGCCGCTGGTCTGGGGAACCATCCTCGGCTTCGACGGGCAGGTTGCTGTCTTCGACTCAGCTCGGGGCGCAACCCTGCGTGACCTCTACCCGGTCGTTCCCGCACCCGGCTCCGTTCCCGACTGTGCCACTGCCGGGGTTCTCGGCGCCCTGTGCGGCAGCATCGGGGCGGCCATGGCGATGGAGACGATCAAAGTGCTCACCGGCATCGGCACGCCTCTGATCAACGCGGTGTCGGTTCACAGCAGCCTCGACGCGAGTTGGGAGACGATTCCCGTCTCCCGCATTCCAGACCGAGTCGCGATCACCGAGCTGACAAGCCACCGCGGCGACTACGGGGACGATTCATCCCCAGGGGAGCCCCCGTCAGCCGCTGGGCACAGCCGACCGGAGATCGACGAGGGCACGGCTCGGCCGACGATGACCTGGGCAGAGGTCGAGCCCGCAACTCGCCTCATCGACATCCGCGAGGACGACGAAGTGGCCACTGGGATGGTCCCGGGGGCCGAACACGTGCCGATGGACGTCCTGCTCGCCGACCCCTCAGGGTTCGCAGGTGGGACAGAGCTTGCCCTCTACTGTCGCTCAGGTGTGAGGTCCGCACGAGCGTGCGCACAGCTGCGGGGACTGGGGATCGCTGCGAGGTCGGTCTCGGGTGGGTATCTTGCGTACCTCTCCCAACCCTGAGGGACTGCGAATCAGCCGCCCGCGAAGGGCGGAAGCACGTCGACTGTGTCTCCTTCGGCGAGCGCGAGGCCGCGATCCGTGGCCGCGACGGAATTGACGAGGAAGCTCGATCGCGAGATCACGGTTCTCCCCTGAGGACCGGCATCGTCGGTCAGGGACGCCACCAGAGCCTCAAGGGTCGCGGCGGAAACGGTGAGCTCCTTCGTGCCGAAGGCCTCACGGGCCGCGGCGAAGAGGCGGACGTTGATCTGGGGCACTTATCCTCCGATGGCGCTCATGGGTCGCTGGGGCTGTTCGAAGCTCTCGGAATCCATGCCGTGGCCTGCGAGCTTCTTCCAGTGGGCACCCTTCCACAGGTTGGCGATGGCCTCGTCGTCGGCACCATTGCGCATGGCCGTGAGCAGGTCAACCTCGGTGTGCGAGAACAGGCAGGTGCGGACGCGGCCTTCGGCGGTGAGGCGGGTGCGGGTGCAGTCGGCGCAGAAGGGGCGGGTCACCGAGGCGATGATGCCGACGTCGCCCAGGATCGTGTCGGGATCCTTACGGGAGGCGACGAGGAACTTCTCCGCCGGGGCACCGCCTCGCGGAGCCGAATCCGGGGTGAGGACGAAATCCGGTTCGAGGAGGGCGAAGATGTCAGCGGCGGTGATCATGCTCGACCGTTCCCACGAGTGACCGGCGTCGAGGGGCATCTGCTCGATGAATCGCAGCTTCAGCCCGCGCTGCAGGCACCAGTGCAGCAGGTCGGGCGCCTGATGGTCGTTGACGCCGGGCAGGAGGACCGCGTTGATCTTGACCGGATCCAGACCCGCGGCCAGAGCACCGTCGATGCCCTCGAGGACACGGTGCAGGAACGGCCTGCGGGTGATCGTGGCAAAGGTGTCGGGGTCGACGGTGTCGAGGGAGACGTTGATCCGGTCGAGTCCGGCGTCGCGCAGCTTCGCGGCACGTTTGTCGAGACCGATGGCATTCGTCGTCAATGCGATATTCGGGCGGGGTCGGAGTGCGGCGACACCGGCGATGATGTCGGTGACATCTGCGCGGGTGAGGGGTTCGCCGCCGGTGAATCTGATCTGGTCGACGCCGAACTTCTCGACGCCGATCCGAGCGAAGCGGATGATCTCATCGGCGTTCATGGCCGCATCCCGCGACATGAACTCGACGCCTTCTTCGGGCATGCAGTAGCTGCAGCGAAGATTGCAGAAGTCGGTGAGCGAGATGCGCATGTCGCGGGCCCGACGGCCGAACGTGTCGAGGAGGGAATCCTCCTGGTGGGCGCTGAACTCCTCACCGGGGTCCACTGTCGGAGTTCTCAGAACCGGAGTCGGCAGGCTGATCTTCCGCATTCCGTCATCCTCCTTGAAAGGCATTGTCGCTATCATCGTCCCATGACTACCGCAATCATGCATCGTCAACGCGTGCTCGAGACGATCTCCGACCTGGTCGGCACACAGACGGTCGAGCTCAGCCGCCTGCTCGATGCGCCCCGTCGTCTCGCGGTCGACGTCCTCTCGCCCATCGACGTGCCCGGCTTCGACAATTCGAGCATGGACGGCTACGCCCTCGCTGCCTCGACTCTCCGGGACGCCGCCCAGGTCCGACACCCCGACACAGACAGTCCTGGCGATCCCACAGCTTCGGACAGCTCCGGTAGGAGTGCCCTCACCGTCTTCGGACCCATCCCAGTCCACGGTCGGGTAGCTGCCGGAGCCCGAGGCACCGAGGTGGCCCCGGGTAGCGCCGTCGAGATCATGACCGGGGCGCCCCTGCCGCCCGGCACGGACACGATCGTGGCGATCGAAGCCACCCGACCCGGCGAATTCGAATCCCCGGAGATCACAGTCACTCTCTCCGACGTCGGCTCCGGCCCACACCCGGGCGCCTATGTGCGACCCCGCGGCAGCGACGTCACCTCAGGGACCACGGTCCTGCGTGCCGGAACCATGCTCACTCCGGCCCACCTCGGTGTGGCTGCGGCCTGCGGAATCCGCAAACTCGAGGTTCAGGCCCTGCCGCGCGTGCTCGTCGTGAGCACCGGCGACGAGATCACAGCCGATGCGGCCGCCGGGATCCACGACGCGAACGCGATCACGCTCTCGGCAAGTCTGCGTCGCCTCGGGGTCGAGGTGACGACCCTTGCGATCCCCGACGATCCGCAGCTGCTCCTCGACCGTGTCGCCGCCGCCGAGGCCGATCTCGTCATCTCCACGGGCGGCATCTCGAAAGGTGCGCACGAGGTCGTCAAGCTCGCCTCCGAACTCGACTCTGAATCGGCCATGGTCTTCGAACCCATCGCCATGCAGCCCGGAGGGCCGCAGGGGTGCGGCACGCTGGCCGGACGCCGCTGGATCGCGCTGCCTGGCAACCCTGTCAGTGCACTGCTGAGCTTTGAGATGTTCGTTCGTCCCGCCCTGCTGGGCCTCGACGTCGACGAAGACCCTCGGGAGGTCGAGTTCCACCGGCTCGTCGACGGACTCGACGAGACACCGCCGAGCGGGAAGCTGCAGGTCCGCCGCGCGATCATGACCGAGCGCGGTCTCGAACTCCTCGGCGGCTCCCGTTCGCATCTGCTCCACAACTATGCGCAGAGCACCCATCTCGTCTTCATTCCGCCTACGGATCCGATGCCCTCACCCGATGATCCGTTCACGGGCTCGGAGGATAGGGTGAGGACGTGGAAGATCGCATGAAACTCTCGCACATCGATGAGACCGGGGCCGCGCACATGGTCGACGTGGCGGACAAAGACGTGACCAGACGCCGTGCCGTGGCGACTGCTCTGATCACGACCCGCACCGACGTCATCGACATGATCGCCGAGGCGGGGCTGCCCAAGGGCGACGCCCTGCCCGTGGCGCGCATCGCCGGGGTCATGGGTGCCAAACGCACGAGTGACCTCATTCCCCTGTGCCACCCGCTGCCGCTGACCGGCATCGACGTCGACTTCGAACTGCTCGAGGACGGCGTGCGCATCATCGGGGCCGTCAAGACGGTGTCGAAGACCGGCGTGGAGATGGAGGCGCTGACGGCCGTCACCGTGGCCGCACTGACGATCTTCGACATGATCAAGGCCGTGGACAACAGGGCAGTCATCGGAGACGTCAAAGTCATCGAGAAATCCGGTGGACGCAGCGGCGACTGGACCCGTGAGCCATGACCGTCATCCGCACCGACATCGTCGAGACCCCGATCAGCACCGCCGCCCTCGAACCCGCTGTGCTCACCGCCGAATGCGGAGCCGTCGTCAGCTTCTCCGGTGTGATCCGCGATCACGACGACGGACGGGGAGTATCACGGCTGACCTATGAGTCCCATCCCTTGGCGACGACCCAGATCGCCGAGGTGGCCGCTGAGATCGCGGACAGACACCCTGCCGTGCGTCTGTCCGTCGTCCACCGCGTGGGTCCGCTCGAGATCGGTGACGTGGCCTTGGCGGCTGTCGTCGCATCGGCTCATCGCCGTGATTCCTTCGAGGCCTGCTCAGAGCTCATCGACGAGGTCAAGGCTCGAGTCGCGATCTGGAAGCACCAGTACTTCGCCGACGGTGCCGACGAATGGGTGGGGGCGCTCGAATGACGGAACTGCGCATCAGCGATGCGGCCCGCTTCCTCGGCGTCAGCGATGACACCGTGCGACGGTGGGTCGCCGACGGCAAGCTCACCCAACGCAAGGACGCCTCCAACCGCGCCGTGGTCGACGGCCGGGAGCTCGTGGCGATGGCCCAGTCCGGTCCCGGTGCACTCGACGATCCGACCGGGGTCACGAGCTCGGCCCGCAATCGCTTCGCCGGCCTCGTCACCAATGTCGTCATGGACGGAGTGATGGCGCAGGTCAGCCTCCAGTGCGGACCGTTCCGAGTCGTCTCCCTGATGTCGGCGGAGGCCTGTCGTCAGCTGGAGCTTGAACCGGGGAGCCTCGCGACTGCCTCGGTGAAGGCGACGATGGTCTCGATCGATACCGCTCCGGACCGCTGAGATCCGCTGTGGTGACTCAAATGCCGTGTTGAATTAGCAGTATGTCCGCAGATGCGGGTTTAATGGCTAGATGAAGTCTTTTTCCGTCCTCTGCATCGTCGCAGCGCTCTCTCTGACAGCATGCTCCTCCGGCTCAGCTTCGGGCTCGGCTTCGGGCTCGGACTCTGGTGCGGGGGAGAAGGCCACCGTGACGGTCTTCGCCGCCGCCTCCTTGACCGAGGTCTTTGCCGACGTCGCCGACGAATTCAAGAAGACGAACCCGGATGTCGACGTGAAGTTCTCCTTCGCCGGCTCCTCCGACCTTGTCGCGCAGATCTCCGAAGGCGCCCCAGCCGATGTCATCGCCACCGCCGATGAGAAGACCATGGACACTCTCGCAGGCGATGATCTGCTCGCGGGTGATCCTCAGATCTTCGCGTCGAACACCCTCACCCTGGCCGTGCCCACAGGCAATCCAGAGAACATCAGGTCCTCGAAGGACTTCGCGGGCAAGGACCTCGTGGTGTGCGCGCCGCAGGTGCCGTGCGGTGCGGCCACGCAGAAGTGGGCGGATCAGAACGAGGTGAAGCTCAACCCCGCCAGCGAAGAGAACTCGGTCACCGACGTGCTCGGCAAGGTCAGCGCCGGTCAGGCCGATGCCGGCATCGTCTACGTCACCGACGTGGCTCGTGCCGGCGGTGACGTCGAAGAGGTCAGACTCGACGGCGCTGACAAGGTCGTCAACCAGTATCCGGCGGCGACGGTCAAGGCCAGCAAGCACCAGGAGCAGGCCGCTCAGTTCGTGAAGTTCCTGGGCTCGGACAAGGCCGTGGATCTGCTCGACGATGCCGGCTTCGCGACTCCCTGATCATGGCAGCGCGCAGCAGGTTCTCGCAGGGCAGGTCAGTGCAGGGCGGGTCAGTGCAGGAGCGTAGGCGAGTCCAGCGTGGCAGGCGCGGGCACCCGAGCCTCCCGGGGTGGCTCTGGCTGCCCGCCGCTCTGGGGATCGCGTTCCTGCTCGTCCCGATCATCGGGATGATCAGCCGCATCGACCCCGGCTCGCTGAGCGACGTCATCTTCGCCGACGAGTCGAAGCTGGCGATGGGACTCTCGCTCGGCACCTCACTCATCTCAGCGTTTGTGAGCGTCATCATCGGGTTCCCGCTGGGGTATCTGCTGGCCACGCGCACCTTCAGAGGTCAACGGGTCGTGCGCACGCTCATCCTGCTGCCCCTGGTGCTGCCTCCGGTCGTCAGCGGCCTCGCTCTTCTCTACACGTGGGGTCGGTCCGCGCTCCTCGGCTCGGCACTTGAGGGCATGGGGCTGGGACTGGCGTACACGACGGCAGCCGTCATCTTCGCCCAGATCTTCGTGTCCATGCCGTTCATGGTGATGTCCGTCGAGACAGCAGCAGCGGCACGCGGACAGAACTTCGAACTCGCCGCTGCGGAGCTCGGCGCCAAACCGAACCGCGTCTTCTTCCGGATCACCCTTCCGCTCCTCAAACAGGGCATCATGACCGGCGCCGTGCTCTGCTTCGCCCGGTCCTTGGGGGAGTTCGGTGCCACGCTGACATTCGCCGGGTCGCTGTCCGGCGTGACCAGGACGATGCCTCTCCAGATCTACCTGGTCCGCGAAACAGACCCTCAGTCGGCCATCGGCCTGTCCCTGCTGCTCATCGTCGTGGCTCTCATCATCATCGTCCTCGCCTACCGATCGCCGTCTGCTCCGAGGCTGCGGGCTTCGCGAGGGGCGACGGGGCCGTCTGCCGCGCACAACGAGGCTGTGGAGGCGTCCATCGGCGTCCTGCGCGCCGAGGCGGGGGCTGATGCCGAAGGTCGATCAGCATCGCCGGACTCCACGATGAGCATCCGCGCCACACTTCCCGAGCGCGGCATCGACGTCGATCTCACCGTGCCCGCGGAAGGCACGACGGCGATCATCGGTCGCAACGGTGCCGGCAAATCCAGTCTGCTCCAGGTGATGACCGGGGCGATCGCGGCGGACACGGCCGTCCTGCGCATCGGCGATGACACGATCGTCGACACTGCGGCCGGTGTCTGGCCGCCCGTGCATGATCGCGGCATCGTTCATTTAGCGCAGAACCCGCTGCTGTTCCCGCACCTGTCGGTCATCGACAACGTCGCCTTCGGACTGCGTGCCCATGGTCGACGATCGCGCGAGGCACGGACATCGGCCCAGGACATGCTCGACCGGCTCGGCGTCGGACACTGCAGCGACCGACGACCCGATGCGGTGTCCGGGGGACAAGCAGCCAGAATCGCGCTGGCCAGAGCTCTGGTCATCGATCCCAAGCTGCTGCTCCTCGACGAACCTCTCGCCGCCCTCGACGTCGATGTGAAGATCGAGACCAGGCGGGTGCTGGCCGATGTGCTGTCCGGCCGCAGTGCTGTCCTCATCACCCACGACGTCGAGGATGTCTCGGCGCTGGCCTCGACCCTCGTGCTGCTCTCAGCAGGTACCGCTGCCTACGTCGCCCCGGTGGGGGAGGTCTCACCGGTTCCGGGTACTCCCGGCCACGATTTCCTGCACAGCTTTTGCGAGACAGACCGAGAAGGAATACTGTGCATTGAGTCACAGTAGATTCTTCGCACCGAGCCAAGGAGCACACTGACGTGTCAGAACTTTCCTACTCCTCCGGTCCCTCGCTCACCCCGCTTCTGGGCCAGACGATCCCCGCACATTTCAGAGCGACAGCAGCCGCTCATGCCGATTCGTCGGCGCTGATCGACCGCCACTCGGACCGCCGTTGGACCTATGCGGAGTTCGACCGCGACACCGATGCCCTGGCCATCGGCCTGCTCGAGCGAGGAGTCAAGAAGGGCGACCGGGTAGGCATCTGGGCACAGAACGTCGCAGAATGGGCGCTGATCCAGTACGCCACTGCGAAGATCGGGGCCATCCTCGTCAACGTCAATCCCTCCTACCGCAGCCACGAACTCGAATACGTCGCGAAGCAGTCGGGCATGACCATGCTGGTCTCCCAGATCACGGCACCCCCGCACTCGGACTTCCATGCGATCGCCACCGAGGTCGCGGCGAAGGTTCCCGGCCTCGAACTTGTCTTCCTCGACACCGTTCCGGCTGACCTCTGCGGTGATGCGATCATCGGCGAACGTGAGTCCTTCGCCCATCTCATCGGAAACGGTCGGTCACTTCTCGACGACGCGTCTGCGAAGTACTCTGTTCGTCTCCAGCAGCTTATGGACGAGCTGGCGATGGACGACCCGATCAACATCCAGTACACCTCCGGCACCACGGGCTTCCCCAAAGGCGTGACGCTCAGCCACCACAACATCCTCAACAACGGCTTCTTCATCGGGGAGCTGCTGGGCTACTCCCCGAAGGACTCCGTGGTCCTTCCCGTGCCCTACTATCACTGCTTCGGCATGGTCATCGGCAACCTCGCTGCTCTCAGCCATGGTGCCGGCGTCATCCTCCCGTCTCCCGGATTCGACCCTGCGGCAAGCTTGAGGGCCGTCGCTGAGGAGAAGGCGACCTCGCTCTACGGAGTGCCCACGATGTTCATCGCTGAACTCGAACACCCCGACTTCCCGACGTTTGATCTCAGCTCCCTGCGCACCGGTGTGATGGCCGGATCACCCTGCCCGGTCGAGATCATGAAGCGTGTCATCGACGACATGAATATGGAGGAGGTCGCCATCTGCTACGGCATGACCGAAACCTCACCCGTGTCGATGATGACCCGCGTCGACGACAGCCTCGAGGCCCGCACCCAGACCGTCGGCCGGGTGATGCCCCACCTCGAGATCAAGATCGCCGACCCGGTCACAGGACTCGCCGTTCCGCGCGGGCAGAAGGGTGAGCTGTGCACCCGCGGGTACGCGGTCATGCTCGGCTACTGGGAGAACCCGGAGAAGACCGCCGAGGCGATCGATGAGTCCCGGTGGATCCACACCGGTGACCTCGGGATCATGGATGACGACGGCTATGTCGACATCTCCGGCCGCATCAAGGACATGGTCATCCGCGGCGGAGAGAACGTCTACCCTCGCGAGGTCGAGGAGTTCCTCTACCACCACCCGTCGATCAGGGACGTTCAGGTCGTCGGAATCTCGGACGAGAAGTACGGCGAAGAGCTCATGGCCTGGGTGATCCTCAAGGACGGGGTCGAGTCTTTGGATGCGGAGGCGGTCCGCGAGTTCTGCTCGGGCAAGCTCGCACACTTCAAGATTCCTCGCTACGTCGAGGTCCGCGAGTCGTTCCCGATGACCGTGTCCGGCAAGATCCGAAAGATCGACCTGCGCGAGGAGGGCGAGAAGATCGTCCACAGTCAGGCAGACGGCTGAGCGAAATTCAACCGCGGCGGACGTGAGGAACGCGTCCGTCGAGCCTCGATGCAGGTGAAGGAAGAGCTGCAATCGACGAATGATCGAGGTCACAAGTCGGTTGCAGTTTTTCTGTGCACTCGCCGAGTTTTCCATGTGTGACCTATATTCACTAAGATCAGTGTTCATGAGAGATGAATCACTGCCGTTGGTGTCCGTACGGAATGTCGAGAAGCACTACGGTGACTTTCACGCTCTGAAGAACATCAACCTCGATATCCAAGAGCGCGAAGTCGTCGTCGTCATCGGTCCGTCCGGTTCCGGCAAATCGACCCTGTGCCGAACCATCAACCGCCTCGAGACCATCACCTCGGGCACGATCACGATCGACGGCAAGGTACTGCCTGCCGAGGGCGCTGCGCTGGCTCAGCTTCGCTCGGACGTCGGCATGGTCTTCCAGGCGTTCAACCTGTTCGCCCACAAGACGATCCTCGAGAATGTCACGCTCGGGCCGATCAAGGTCCGCAAACTGTCCAAGGCCGAGGCTGAGAAGCAGGCGATGGCGCTGCTCGAACGCGTGGGCGTGGCCCATCAGGCCGACAAGTATCCTGCCCAGCTCTCGGGCGGTCAGCAGCAGCGTGTGGCCATCGCACGGGCGCTGGCGATGAAGCCTAAGGTGATGCTCTTCGACGAGCCCACCTCGGCGCTCGACCCCGAGATGATCAACGAGGTCCTCGACGTCATGGTCGGACTGGCCAAGGAGGGCATGACCATGGTCGTGGTCACCCACGAGATGGGCTTCGCTCGCAAAGCGGCTCACCGCGTCGTCTTCATGGCCGACGGTGAGATCGTCGAAGTCGCCGAGCCCGAGGAGTTCTTCAACAATCCGCAGACTCCGCGGGCCAAGGACTTCCTGTCCAAGATCCTCACCCACTGAAGCAGCCACGCGCTGTTTCCTCCAGCACCACTCTGCCCACATTTCAGCACCACTCTCACAAGGAGAAGCAATGAAGAACCTCAAACTCTCAATCGCCTCGGTCGCGATCGGCATGCTCGCACTCAGCGGCTGCGGCCAGGGCGGCACCCCCGATGCCCCAGCCGAAGGCGGCGACTCGAAAGCCGCGCCGGAATACACGGTCAACGACAAGGCCGATGTCTCTGACTCGAAGACACTGAAGGCCGCCAAGGACGCCGGCGAACTGACCATCGGTGTGAAGAAGGACCAGCCGGGCCTCGGTAACGTCAAGGCCGGCTCCGACCAACCTGAGGGCTTCGACATCGAGATCGCGAAGATGGTCGCGGCTCAGCTCGGCTTCAAGCCGGACCAGATCAAGTACACAGAGACCGTCTCCGCCAACCGTGAGCCGTTCCTGCAGCAGGGCACCGTCGACATGGTCGTGGCCACCTACACGATCAATGACGAGCGCAAGAAAGTCGTCGACTTCGCGGGACCGTACTACGTCGCCGGCCAGGACCTTCTGGTGGCTGAGGACTCCGATATCGCCGGGCCCGAAGACCTCAAGGGCAAGAAGGTCTGCTCGGTCGACGGTTCGACTCCCGCGCAGAACATCAAAGAGAAGTACAAGGACGCCGAACTCGTCACCTATGACGCGTACTCGAAGTGCGTGACTGATCTCCAGTCGGGATCTGTCGACGCCGTGACCACCGATGATGCGATCCTGCGTGGCTACGCCAAGCAGTACGAGGGCGAGTTCAAGGTCGTCGGCAAGCCCTTCACCGAAGAGCCCTACGGCGTCGGACTGCCCAAGGGCGACAAGGCCATGCGCGACGCGGTCAACGATGCGCTGCAGGAGGGCATGGACGACGGCGACTGGAAGAAGGCGTTCGAATACACTCTCGGTTCGACCGATGGCGTCGACATGCCTGAGATCGACCGTTACTGACACGTCCGCGAACTGACATGATGCGAGGGCGCCGTCAGGTGCCCTCGCATCGATTAAGGAATCCGGAATGGATTTTCTGCAGCTGATCGAAATGTTCCTCTCGGGCATCTGGGGGACGGTCAAGCTCTTCCTCATCGCCCTCGTCGGCTCACTCCTGCTCGGCACCGTGCTGGCAGGTATGCGGGTGTCTCCGACGCCCGTACTGCGCATCGCCGCGTCGACCTACATCAACATCGTCAGGAACACTCCGCTGACCCTGGTCATGTTCTTCTGTGCCTTCGGACTGCCGTTCCTCGACATCCGCTTCGGATCGACGAGCTCCTTCAACTCGTTCATCTACGCGACGATCGCGCTGACCGCCTACACCGCCTGCTTCGTGGCTGAGACGCTCAAGTCGGGAATCTCGACGATTCCCGTCGGCCAGGCTGAAGCCGCACGGGCAGTCGGACTCACGTTCGGTCAGACTCTGGGGCAGGTGGTCCTGCCGCAGGCATTCCGCACGGTGATCCCGCCGATGGGCAGCGTCATCATCGCGATGCTCAAGAACACGTCAATCGCCTCGGCGTTCAACAACCGGGAGCTCATCTCCGCCATGCGCAATGCCATCGAGGTGCGCGGCGACCTCGTCATCCCGCTGCTGTTCGGCACTGCATTGGCCTACCTGATCCTGGCGCTGATCCTCGGTCGCGTCTTCGCCTACCTCGAAAAGAAGCTGGTGATCCTGCGATGAGCGCTCCGACTCAGGTCCTCTTCGACGAGCCCGGGCCCAAGGCCCGCCGCAACAACGTCATCCTCTCGATCGTCTCCGCCATCGTGCTGGCCGGCATCATCGTCTTCGTCGTCTGGAAGTTCGCAGACGCGGGGCAGCTCGAGCCCGCGAAATGGTATCCATTCACGTTCTCGCAGATCCAGGTGGTGCTGCTCCAGGGCATGCTCGCCACGCTCAAGGTCGCCGTCGTGGCCTCGGTTCTTGCGCTCATCGTGGGCGTGGTCTTCGCACTGATGCGGCTCTCGGGTTCGAAGTTCGTCTCCGTGCCGGGCACCATCATCCTCGAATTCTTCCGCGGCGTGCCGGTGCTGCTGCTCATCTTCGCGATGTTCCTCATCTTCGGCAACGCCATCGGCTCGTTCTGGTCGGTCGTCGTCGGTCTCACCCTCTACAACGGAATGGTCCTGGCCGAGATCATCAGGGCAGGCATCCTGGCAGTTCCGAAAGGGCAGAAGGAAGCCGCCATGGCGATCGGCCTGCGCCCGGGCCAGGTGATGAGCCTGGTGCTGATGCCGCAGGCGCTGCGTGCGATGATGCCGACGATCATCGCTCAGATCGTGGTTCTGCTCAAGGACTCAGCCCTGGGCTTCATCGTCACCTACCAGGACCTGCTGTACCAGGTGAACCTCATCGGACGCGAGTACAACAACCTGCTGCCCACGTTCCTCGTCGGTGCCGTGCTGTTCATCATCATCAACATGCTGGTCGCCGGGTTGGCTCGCTGGCTCGAGAAGCGACTTCAGCGCAAGACCACAGCTCCGATCGATGCTGAGGGCCTGTCTGCTAAGACAGGCACCTGAGCCGCTCGCTGCTCGACTGTTCATGGGCTGCCCTCCGACTGCGGAGGGCAGCCCTCACTCTGTCCTGGCACCAAGCGCTCCTGTTGTCGGCGGTCCGCCGGACGAACGCCTGCTTGAGCGGTGCAGGGTGGCGCGTCTCCGTAGCACCGAACTCGGCGCAAGGGTATCGTGGCGAGCACAAGATGTTCCCTCGCGGAGTCGTCTCGTTGACATCGCTGTCGATACCGCTTGGCCTCGGAGCCGATTGCTCCACCGATTGAAGATTCCGCGCTCTTATGCCGGTGACAAGGAGTCGCACATGCAACCCGAACTCAGTTCCACCCCGGTCACAGTGGTCGACAATGTCGGCCGCGAGCGGTTTGAGATCTACACAGCCGAGGATCCTGCTTCTTTCGTCGGTTTCCTCGCGTATCAGACGTTGGACGGGAATACGCTCGAACTCCAACACACGATCATCTCCGAAGGGTTCTCGCGCCGCGGGTTCGCGCGGACGCTCGTGACGAACGTCCTCGACCGCATGCGATCCGAAGGCAGGAAGGTCGTGCCGACCTGCAGCTACGTCCAGGACTTCCTCCAGCGGTTCCCTCAGTACGCCGACCTCGTGTACGAGGTTTGAACAGTTTGAACAGTTTGAACCTGCAGGCCCGTGCTGCCGGACGATTTGCTCCCAGTCCCAGCGGGGACCTGCACATCGGCAACATCCGATCTGGACTGCTCGCCTATGTCCGTGCCCGCCAGACAGGACGTCGATTCCTCTGGCGAGTCGAGGACCTCGACCGGGTCAGTCCAGGTGCGGCTGAATCCCAGCTCGCCGTCTTCGCGGAACTCGGCGTCACCCCGGATGAGGCGCCGCTTATCCAGTCGGATCGGCTCGACATCTACGCCGAGGCGATCACGTCATTGCAGCACTGCGGGCTGGTCTACGAATGCTACTGCTCGCGCAAGGACATCCAACAGGCCCCATCCGCACCCCATGCCCCACCCGGGGCATATCCGGGAACCTGCCGCAGCCTCGGCGAGGTTGAGCGGGAACGGCAACGGGATCGCCTGGCCGCTGACGGGCGCAGCCCGGCTCTGCGGCTGCGGACCGAGAATTCTCCGGTCACCGTCCATGACGAACTGCTCGGTGACATCACAGCGCCCACCGACGATCTCGTCCTCCGGCGCGGGGACGGCGTCTACGCCTATAATCTCATCGTCGTCGTCGATGATGCTGCCAGCGGCGTCGACGAGGTCGTGCGGGGTGACGACCTGGCAACGTCGGCACCCAGACAGGCTCATCTCGCCAGCCTCCTCGGTCTGCCCGCGACGGGATGGCTGCATGTGCCGCTGGTGCTCAACGAGTCCGGACAGCGTCTGGCCAAACGTGACGGTGCAGTTACCTACCAGCAGCTCCAGGCATCGGGTTGGACGAGTGCCGACGTCTTCGCGTGGATGGGGGAGTCGCTCGGCTTCGGGCCGGGGTGGACGAGTCTCGACGACATGATCGCAGGCATCGATTTCAACCGGATACGGCGTGAGCCGACGGTGTTCACCCCGCCTGTTGAAGCGCCGAGGGTGAGCGGCCTGGACTGATCTCGGCGCTTCCGCCTTCCCAGTCCCAGTACCCCAGTGTGTGGGCTCAGGCTGCTGCGCGGTCCTTGTTCTCGATGACCCAGTCGTAGATCGATTCGAAGGTGTCGAGTGTGTACTCGATGTCGTGTTTGGCCACGACGTCGAGAGATGCTTTCGACATCGTGTCGAGGTCGCCGTCCGGCATCGTGGCGATCCGGGTGAAACGTTCCGCGAGTTCGTCGATGTCGCGGGGTGGGAATAGGAAGCCGTTCACTCCGTCCCGGACGAGGTGGGGAAGCGCGACCGCATCGGCGAGGACTACGGGCTTCCGTGACGCCAACGCCTCCAGAGTTGCGATCGACTGGAGCTCAGCTGTCGAGGGCATGCAGAAGAACGTGCAGCGCTGATAGGCGTCCATGAGCTGCGCGTCGCTGATCTTGCCGAGTACGTGGATGCGATCGGAGATGCCGCGTTCGGCGGCAAGTTCCTTGAGCGGCTCCTCCTGGTCGCCGCCGCCGACGATGTCGGCTTCGAGTCCCAGGGCCGGATCGGTCTTCGCCACAGCTTCGACGATGTCCGCAGCATGTTTCTCCGATGAGAGGCGACCGACGAAGAGCACCCGCGGGGGAGTCGTTTCCGCGGTGGGCCGATCTTCGGCCGCGGCCGCTGACCGCGGTGCCGTTGACGGTGGTGCTGTTGATCGTGGTGCCGTGGTTGCAGGAGCAGCGTCGTCCTCGTCGCGCACGTGGGCGAAGCGCTCGAGGTCGATGCCGCAGGAGACAGCGCGGATGGGTGAGGTGAAGCCGTTCTGGGTCAGCAGATCTGCTGCCAGCTGGGTCGGCACGGTGATGAAGTCCGCAGACTGGAACTTCCTTCGCAGATCCCACCACGCCGCGGCAGTGCCGCCGTCGAGGAGTGCCTTGGGCGCCTTGACGTAAGGACGGACATTGTCCGGCATGAAGTGATTGGTCGCCACGACGGGAATCCCACGCCGGTTGGACTCGGAGAATGCGTAGCGCCCGATGACGAAGTGCGCCTGCGTGTGGACGACATCAGGTTGGAGCGTATCGAGCAGCCGCGAGAGCTCGGGCTTCGTCTCCCACGGCATGCAGATCATCCATGTCGGGTGCAGCAGCCACCGATGGGAGGTCAGACGATGCACCGTGACGCCGTCTTCGACGCTCACCGACGCTTTGCCTGTGGCCGACGGGCACGCCACATGGACGTCATTGCCACGTGCGGCGAGGCCGGCGGCCAGTCGTTCGGCGAATTTCGCAGCACCATTGACTTCGGGCGCGTAGGTCTCCGTCGGGATGAGGATGCGACGGGGCGGTGTGTCACTGTGAGCGGACAGAATTCAGCACTCCTCGGTGTCGGTCATCTCGTCTGCGCGACGGGCTACTCGACGCTGGTCTTCTCGATCTTTGACATCGGGATGATAACGCGACAATACAACGACTCCCAGACACGCGACCAATCCTGTGGCTGTGATCACGATGATGAGCCAGATGGGGGCCGATGCAGCCTCGCCGAGGACGACTGAGCCGAGGATCACGGCACCGATCGGATCGACGACGGTGAGGCCGGCGATGACCATCTCCGGAGGACCGGCAGCGTAGGCGTTCTGCACGAACCATGACCCGATGGCAGCGGCCGCAGCGAGTCCGATGATGTTGATCCACGTGACCTCGCCCAGCCCAGCCTGCAGGAACTGAACGCTGACGAGGTGGGCGTTCGTGGCCACGCAGGCGAAGAGCAGTCCTGCTGAGGTGATGAGGACGAGCTGCGGGGCATGTCTGAAGAACAGCATGATGACGAGGCCGAGCACCACGACGACGCCGGTGATCCAGACGAGCGGCATCGCATCGGCGCCCAGATGGACCTCGGAACGGGCCGTTGTGGCGGAGAGGGCCACGAAGATGGTGACGCCGACGGTGCACCAGACGACGGATTGGACCAGCCGACGATTGACTTTGAGCCCCCGGTGGCGGATCCCCAGCAGGACGGAGACGATGAGTGAGAAGGCGCCGATGGGTTGGACGACCATCACCGGTGCCAGTGCCAGGGCGACGAAGTTTCCGGCCGTGCCGAGTCCGAGGATGGTGAGCCCGAGCAGCCACTTCCGGTTGCTCAGCAACTCTTTGAAGTGAGCCCAGCTGAGCCCGTCATGCGAATCGTCCTGTGAAGTGACCGCTTCGTGCTGGTAGAGAGCTCCGTAGGCAAGTGCCACCGATGCCAGAAGGGCGAGGGCGATTGCCACTATGGTCACGTACGCCTCTTCCGCTGCGGGGTCTGTGGAGGATTGTCCTGGTTTCAGTCGATTTTACAGTGCATGCACCAGGTGAAGTTGCCTGTTGGCTGAGTTTGTCCTGACTGTACGGATTGCCGGGTGCCCGGAGGTGGGGCTAACCCGAAGCAGGTCATCGTGCCTGCACATTCTCATCGCGAAGAGTGTGAGCTAACGCACTCGATCTCGCTTTGTCCGGACCCCATCTGCTTTGCTAAGCTGTTTCAACGTGCGCAGGCAACTGCGCCTTTCCTCCGTAGCTCAGTTGGCAGAGCATTCGACTGTTAATCGAAGGGTCGCTGGTTCGAGCCCAGCCGGGGGAGCGGCAAAGGCCTCGTCCTGATGGACGGGGCCTTCGTCATATCCGGATCGTTGCAGTTCTGACGTCGCGGGAGCCAAGGGAATACGTGGTGCGCCGACCAGGTTGGTCAAGACATGAAGGCATTCGGATTCTTGAGTTTCGGCCATTACGGCTCGGGGGGCGCTCCCGGTGAGTACGGCGCGAAGGAAGCACTGCAGCAGGCGGTGGAGATCGGTGTCGGTGCCGACGAGATCGGTGTCAACGGCGCCTACTTCCGGGTTCATCACTTCGCTGAGCAGGCGGCTTCGCCGATGCCGCTCCTGTCGGCGATCGCTGCGAAGACCACGGGAATCGAAGTGGGCACCGGCGTCATCGACATGCGCTACGCGATGCCCTCCACGCCTCCCGCTCGGAGGAGTTGGACGCCGCCGTGGCGGCGCACCTGCTCGGGGTCGAGGCGCGTGTGCAGGCGTCGGCGGACGCTCGTGAGCTGGCTGCCCAGGTGCGCCCGCTGGCGATCAACGTCAACGACTTGGATCACCGCGCGCGCGCCGGTGAGGCGGTGGCGCTGTCGTCGGAGGTGCCCGAGCTGATCGAGCTGCTGCGCGAGGTCCGCGCCTTGCTCGGGGATCGGACGGCCGCATGAGCACCACCCACTACAGCCCGAGCACCAGCGCCGCCGACACCGAGCGCTATATCCGCGGGAAGGAGGACGAGCGGGGCGTCGCGATCACGTGCGAAGTGCCGGGAGGCCCTGGCGCATTCTCGGCGCGCGCACGGGCGCTCACGCAGAACACCACGCGCGAGGTCGAGGCGCTGCATTACCGGCAGTCTTTCAGCGACGAGGAGTTCGACCCGAAGAACCCGGAGCACGTGCAGCGGGTGAACGATCTCGGCTATCAGCTCGCGAAGAGGATGCACCCCGACTCGGACTGCCTCGTGGTCAGTCACGTGGATGGCCGGGGCAGAAAGCCGCATAACCACATCTTGGTCATCAATCACAGCAACCGGACCGGAAAGGCGCTCTCGGACTACCGGACGTTCCACGATCGCAAGGCCGGGAACCAGCGGGGCGTGCAGTCGGCGAACGACGAGCTGATGCGAGAGCACGGGCTCTCGGTCGTGAAGCGGCTGGAGCACGCGCCGAAGGACTGGGAGCTGCGCCGCGAGGACTTCGCGGAGGGCGGGCTCGACCGCGAGATGGGTGACCGGATGAGCGCCGCACTGGCCGACCCCCGCGTGGTGGACAAGGCCGGTCTCGAAGCGGTGATCGAGGAGCAGAACCAGCAGCTCGACGACGCCGGGGAACGTGTGCCGAGGATGCGGCTGCACAGCCCCGTCAGCAAGAAGGGCAAGCGCGCCGGGCAGGAGACCTGGACGCTCTACATCGAGGACCGCCGCGGCGAGTCCGGCCGCGCCGATCGCCGCAAACGCGCGAGCGCGCTCTCGGCGGACTTCACCCCGGAGGGCGCGCAGGCGTTCTTCGACTACCACCAGCAGCAGAAGGAGCAGGAACATGAGCGCAGCGCTCGACAGGCTGAAGCAGCAGAACGGGCCCGTGCAGTCGCCGCAGCCGCTCGGCAGTCCGGAGACGATGGAGCTGTTGACCTCGATCCTCGCCGCCGTCGAGGCGCAGAATACGAGGATTGCCACGCTGACCGAGCAGCAGAAGAAGCTCGCGGGGTTCGTGAAGGTCATGGACGAGGAGACGACGAGGCGGCTGGAGCGGATCACGACCCCGGCGTCGACCTCCTCGCCCTCCAGCGACGTGTCCGCGAGGATCGCGAGTATCGAGAGCAGGCAGAACGAGATCGCGAGCACGCTCGGCAAGTTCGCGCAGAGTCTCAACGGCGAGAGCTTGAACGCCGCGTCGCGAACCTTGGTCGCGGAGGCGCAGAAGAATCGCGCGGCTACGGCCTCGGCGATTGAGGGTCTGAAGGTGCAGGCCACAACGAACCAGAAGCTTGTGAGCCAGGTCGGCGGCGTGGTGCAGCGGATCGAGAAGCGTACTGAGGAGCGGGTCGAGAAGGCCGTCGAGCAGGTCGCCGGGGAGGCCTCGGCCACGATGACCGCGAACCTCGACGCCTCGAACGAGCGCGCCGAGCGGATCATGGCGGCGACGGCGAAGCTCGAAGCGCGTCAGCTCTGGTCGGCCGCCGCTGCGATGTGCCTCGCCCTGCTGCCGGTGGTCGTGGTCGTCGCCGGGCTCTGGATGGGCATCGCCGGTCTCATCACGGGCGCTCAGTGGGCGCTCGACGTGGACGGGCGCATCTGGCTCGGCATCGGGCGCTGGCTCGTGGTCTCCGTGGGTCTCGCCGGGGCCGGCTACGGGCTCTTCGCGTCCGTCCGCTCGGCCGCCGGTCTCGCGGAGACGTGGAAGGGTCGCGGGGTGCCGAAGTGGCCGAGGTGGCGATGATGGCTGGATCCGCTCGAGCTACCGGTTCCGATCAGCGGTCGAAGGATTTTCGCAGCAGCCGGTCCTGCGGCCTCGGTGCCGCCGCCCTAACCTGACGAGCATCCCCGCCGTGACGGCCATCACGACGGCGATCCCGGCACCGATGATCCAGGGGTTACCGAGGAGCCCACCGACGCCCGCGAGTGCTCCGCCCGCCGCGATGAGCGGCAGGCCGCAACAGAGCAGCAACGGAAGCGCGCAGCATGCCAGCAAGAGCAGTCCGGTCCCTGCAGCGACGACGGGACCGGCGCGCCGTTCGTCGCGGTCCTGATCGGCGCCCATCGTCTGCACCTCTTCAGGATGAGATCTCCCCGATTGCCTGCGTTGCCGGTCATGCGCAGCACGACAGCAGCGACGGGTCGGTGGTGAAGGCCTTCGCGGCGATCCGGATGCCCTCGGCCATTGTCAGGTAGGGAGCCCAGGCGTCGGCGATCTCGGCGACGGTCTTGCCGAGCACGTGGACACCGGCGGCGGCGAGCTCTCCGGCGTCCTTGGCGACGGCGGTCAGGCCGAGGATCTCGTTCGTGTCGGCGTTCACGACGATCTTGATGAACCCGCGGGTGTCGCGGTTGACCAGCGCGCGGGGCACGTGGTGCAGCGGCAGGACGCGGCAATCGCAGCGGATCCCCGCAGCAAGCACTTCCTTCTCGGTCATCCCGACCGCTCCGATCGCGGGCCCGGTGAACGTCACCCGCGGCAGGCGGGAATAGTCGACGGCACGATCGGCGTCGGCGAACGCGTTCTCGGCGACGAGGGTGCCGTGGTGGGCGGCGACGTAGACGAACTCGGGGTGCCCGGTCACGTCGCCCGCGGCCCAGATCCGCGGGTTCGAGGACCGCAGCCGGTCGGAGACGACCACCTCGCCGGAGTCCCCGGTCTTCACCCCGACCGCATCGAGGTTCAGGCCATCGGTGACGGGACGGCGTCCGAGGGCGACGAGCACCTGCTCGGCGCGGAACTCCTGCGAGTCGCCGGACACGTCGGCGGTCACGACGGCCTCGCCTCCCGTGCCGCGGGAGACCCGGGTGGGCACCACGCGGCGGACGACGCGGATGCCTTCGTCGGCGAACGCCTCCTGAAGCGCCTTGGACACCTCCGGCTCCTCCTTCGAGGCGAGCCGGGACCGCACCAGCAGCGTGACCTGCGAGCCGAGGCGAGCGAATAGCTGCGCCTGCTCCAGGGCGACGTAGCCGCCGCCGAGTACCAGCAACGACTCAGGAACCTCAGCGAGTTCCATTGCCGTGGTCGAGGTCAGGTACCCGGTCTCCTCCAGGCCGTCGATCGGCGGAGCCCACGGGCGAGAACCAGTCGCGACCAGGAAGTGGTCGGCCTCGATGGTCTCGACCGTCCCGTCGCCGGCGATGATCTCCAGTACCGGGGCGTCTGGGCCGCCGGCGAACGATGCATCGCCGCGGCGGACCTGCCAGCCGTAGGAGTCGGCGACGTCGGCGTACTTCTCGCCGCGCAGCGACTCGACCAGCGCCTGCTTCCCGGCGATCAGCGCAGGCATGTCCACTGTCTCAGCCGTCGCCGCGATCCCCGGGAACCGGCCTGAAGCGTCGGCGGCGACGTGACGGGCGTCGGCAGCGGCGATGAGGGCCTTCGACGGCACGCAGCCGGTGTTCACGCAGGTGCCGCCGAGCGTCCCGCGCTCGATCATCACCACCGACTTGCCGAGCGTGGTCGCACGGATGGCGGCGGCGAATGCTCCGCCTCCGGATCCGATGATGGCGAGGTCGTACTTGGTAGGCATCGCTGCTCCTGTCAGTCCTTGGCTTTCTGCTCTGTCTCAGCCATACTGGACCTTCCAGTGCAGGGGAAGGTCAAGCCTGCTCCTGCCGAACGATCGGAGGCCGCGATGCGCATCGGAGAACTCGCCGAACGCGCGGGCACCACGGCGAAGACGCTCCGCTTCTACGAGGGGCAGGGGCTGCTTCCGCCGGCCGAGCGCACGCAGTCCGGCTATCGCGACTACGCACCCGAGACGGTCGCCCGGATCGACTTCGTCCACCGCGGCCAGGCCGCGGGCCTCACCCTCGCCCAGATCCGCCAGATCCTCGACATCCGCGACGGCGGCCATGCGCCCTGCGAGCACGTGCGCGACCTGCTTGACGTGCGCCTCGCTGAGATCGAGCAGCAGATCGCGCAGCTCTCCGTGCTGCGCGACACTATCGCGGACCTCAGACAGGACGCCGCGCACCCGGACCCTGAAACGTGCAGCACCGATCAAGTGTGTAGGTACTTGTAGACGACGGTAGCCAATGACTCCAACGCTACAACCCCGATATGCGCTACAAGTACCCTGCTGGCCCTGACCGTACGGCTCCCAACACCAATGATGGTCATGGAGTCGATGAGCCCCAGGCGAATCGCGACGTGAGCATCGACGTGCGGGTCACGAATGCGGAGGGCGAAGCGGTTCGGCGACGTGCTCGCAGGCTCGGCGTGAAGCCGAGCAAATGGGTACGCACGGTCATTCTCGACGCCCTGGACTCCCGCCGGGACGGTCTCGGGCATCTAGAGGTCGCGGCGGCCTCCACGCCGTCGCCGGAGCTGGGTCAGGCGGTCGAGCAGGTGCGCCGAATCGGGATCAACCTGAACCAGGCGGTGCGTCGCGGTGGTGCCCTCGACGACGATCTGCTGCGCGAGGTCATGGAATCGATGGATGCCGTGCGGGCACAGCTCGGGGATCGGACGGCGCTATAAGTACGGTCAACGTGAAGCCGTCGCGGTCCGCCAGCGACTCGGTCGGGTACGCGCTGTACGGCAACGACAAGGACAAGCGCACAGGCCACGTCCAGACCGGCACCGATCGTGCCGCAGCGATGTCGTGCTCGGTGGAGTCGCCGTGGGCCTTCGTCGCCCGCGCAGAGGCTCTGGCGAGGGCCCACGGGCGGAAGAACGAGCTGTACTCGTACACGCAGAATTTCTCGCCGGACGAGTTCGGCAAGAACGACCGGGGGCACGTGCAGCGGGTCAATGAGCTGGGCGTGAAGCTCGCGGAGCGGATGCACTCGGCCGATCACCTCGTGGTCACCCACGCCGACTCGGCCGGCGGGCACCTGCACAACCACATCTACGTCATCAACCACGACAACCTCACCGGGAAGTCGCTGCAGCGGAACACGTCGTGGAAGAACGGCCTGCGCCAGGCCAACGACGAACTGATGCAAGACGAGGGGTGCCAGGTCCTCCCGTCGCCGGAGCAAGCAAAGCCGGACTGGTCGCAGCGCCGGGAGGACTTCGCGTCAGGCGGATTCGAGCGCATCCTCGGGGACAAGGTCGCCGCCTCGCTGCGGGACAAGCGGTCAGTGGACCGGGCGGGATTCACCGAGGTACTCGACGAGCATGGCGTCGCCCTCGCAGAGACCCAGCGTGACGGCTGGACGTACAAGATGCGCCGGGCCGACAACGGCAAGCTCGGCCGGAAGAAAGCATCCGGGCTGACGCCCGAGTTCACCGCCGAGGGCGCACAGCAAATCTTCGAGTTCCACGAGAACAACCGACCGAAGGAGCAGAGCAATGAGCATTCTCGACGAGATGAGGAACGAGCAGCAGGAGACCGAGCCGAGCTCGACGGCGTCGAATCTGTCGGAGCCTACGAACGCCGACGTCATCGCAGCGGTCAACAGGCAGACGAAGGCCGTGAACGGACTGAAGTCGTATCTGCGGATCGCGATCGAGGAAACCGTCAAGGAGGAGCTGAAGGGCCTGCCGTCGACCTTGCAGCCGTCCGTCAACAAGTCGCCGCAGATCGAGAGCGTCGAGAGCAGACTGAGCGAGATCGAGAGCACGCTCAGAGAGTTCGCGCAGAGTCTCGACGGGAAGCAGCTGCAGAGCGCCTCGCAGAGCTTGATCGCCGAAGCGCAAATGAATCGAGCAGCTACGGCCTCGGCGGCTGAGAAGCTCCAGTCCCTGGCCGAGGACAACCAGAAGCTCGTGAGCCAGGTCGGCGGTGCCGTGCAGCGGATCGAGAAGCGCACCGAGGAGCGGGTCGAGAAGGCGGTCGAGCAGGTCGCCGGGGAGGCCTCGGCCACGATGACGGCGAACATCGACGCGTCGAACGAGCGCGCCGAGCGGATCATCGCCGCCACGGCGACGCTGGGGGCCCGTCAGCTCTGGTCGGTCGCCGCGGCGATGTGCCTCGCCCTCCTGCCGGTGGTCGTGGTCGTCGCCGGGCTCTGGATGGGCATCGCCGGGCTCATCACGGGCGCTCAGTGGGCGGTGGACGTGGACGGGAGCGTGTGGCTCGGGATCGGGCGCTGGCTCGCGGTCGGCGCTGGCCTCGCCGGGGCCGGTTACGCCCTCTTCGCGTCCGTGCGTTGGGTCGCCGGCTTGGTGGAGACGTGGAAGGGCCGCGGGATGCCGACGTGGCCGAGCTGGCGCAAGAGGTGACCGCGATTCCCGAGGGCAAGCGCGCGGAGCGCGTGCGGCAGCCCCTGCATCTGGACGATTGGTCAGCGTGCACTGTATAGTTCAGTGCATGCTGACTATTGCTTCGCGCCTCGACGTCATGAACCGGCTTGGCCGGGCCATGGCCGACCCGACGCGCTCCAAGATCCTGATGTCCCTGCTCGACGGCCCGAGCCACCCTGCCGTGCTGTCGCGCGAGCTGGGGCTGACGCGCTCGAACGTGTCCAACCACCTGACGTGCCTGCGCGACTGCGGGATCGTGGTCGCCGAGCCCGAGGGCCGCCAGACCCGCTACGAGATCGCCGACCCGCACCTGGCCGGGGCGCTGACGGCGCTGGTGGACGTCACGCTCGCGGTGGACGAGAGCGCGCCGTGCATCGACCCGCACTGTTCGGTGCCCGGCTGCTGCGCCGCGACCGGTTCAGGGGACGCCTCGTGAGCGCCGCCTGCGGCTGCGACGAGCCGACCACCAGTGCCGCCGAAGAGGCCGAGGAGGCCGAGCGCCCGTGGTGGCGCGATCCGGGTCTGGTGGTGCCGATCCTCTCCGGCGTCGCGTTCGGCACCGGCCTGGTGCTGGAGTGGTCGGGACTGCACGTCGCGGCGCTGGTCGCGTTCTGGGCGGGCCTGCTGCTGGGCGCGTACACGTTCGTGCCCGGCGCTCTGCGGAACCTGTTCGTCAAGCGGAAGCTGGGGATCGCGCTGCTGATGACGATCAGCGCCGTCGGCGCAGTGATCCTCGGCTACGCCGAGGAGGCCGCCGCACTGGCGTTCCTCTACTCGATCGCCGAGGCCCTGGAGGACAAGGCGATGGACCGCGCCCGCGGGGGCCTGCGCGCGCTGCTGAAGCTTGTGCCGGAGACCGCGACCGTGCTGCGCGACGATGCCTCGGTCGAAGTCCCGGCCAAGGAGATCGCCGTCGGCGACGTGCTGCTGGTCCGCCCCGGCGAGCGGGTCGCGACCGACGGGACTGTCCGGTCCGGTCGCTCCAGCTTGGACACCTCGGCGATCACCGGCGAGTCGATCCCGGTCGAGGTCGCCCCCGATGACGCAGTGTCGGCGGGCGCGATCAACACCGCCGGGGTCCTGGAGGTCGAGGCGACCGCGGCGGGCACCGACAACTCGCTGACCACCATCGTGGAGCTGGTCGAGCAGGCCCAGACCGAGAAGGGCGAACGCGCGCGCATCGCCGACCGGATCGCCCGTCCGCTGGTGCCCGGCGTGATGGTCCTCGCCGTCCTGGTCGGCGTGCTCGGCTCGCTGCTCGGCGACCCGGAGACCTGGATCACCCGCGCCCTGGTCGTGCTCGTCGCGGCCAGCCCGTGCGCGCTGGCGATCGCGGTGCCCGTCACGGTGGTGTCCGCGATCGGGGCTGCGACGAAGTTCGGCGTCGTCATCAAGAGCGGTGCCGCCTTCGAGCGCCTCGGCGGCATCCGCCACCTCGCCGTGGACAAGACCGGCACCCTGACCCGCAACCGGCCCGAGGTCACCGCCGTCGTCGCCGCCGACTGCTTCGACGACGCGCAGGTGCTCGCCTGGGCCGCGGCGGTGGAGCAGCACTCGACGCACCCTCTCGCCGCCGCCATCGCCGCCGCGGGCCAGGGAGCCCCCGCCGCGCAAGAGGTGACGGAGGAGGCCGGCCACGGCATCGGCGGCACCGTCGACGGCCTCCGGGTGAGCGTGGGCAGCCCCCGCTGGATCGACGCCGGACCGCTCAAGGCCCGGGTCGAGGACCTGGAGGCCGAGGGCCAGACCTGCGTGCTCGTCACCGTCGACGGCCGCCTGGCCGGGGCGATCGGGGTCCGCGACGAGCTGCGCCCCGAGGTCCCCGACGTCGTGCGCACGCTGAAGAGCCAGGGCGTCGAGGTGAGCATGCTCACCGGAGACAACGCCCGCACCGCCCACGCCCTGGCGCAGATCGCCGGGATCGGCGACGTGCACGCCGAGCTGCGGCCGGAGGGCAAGGCCCGCATCGTGGCCCAGCTCTCCGAGCAGTCACCCACCGCGATGATCGGCGACGGCATCAACGACGCCCCCGCCCTGGCCGGTGCGACCGTGGGCATCGCGATGGGCGCGACCGGCTCCGACGCCGCGATAGAGTCCGCCGACGTCGCCTTCACCGGACACGACCTCGGCCTGATCCCGCAGGCGCTGCGGCACGCCCGCCGCGGCCGGGCGATCATGAACCAGAACATCGTGTTGTCCCTGGCGATCATCACCGTGCTGCTGCCGCTGGCCATCACCGGCGTGCTCGGCCTGGCCGCAGTCGTGCTCGTCCACGAGGTCGCCGAGGTCGTCGTCATCGCCAACGGGCTGCGCGCCGCGCGTGCCCGCAAGAGCCAAGCGGCGGCCGCGTCGCCTGAGACGGCGTCACCGGCCGCGGTCCGCGCGGACAGAGCCTGAGAGGAGTGGATCATGGAGATCACGTTGCAGTACTTCGACGGGTGCCCGAACTGGGAGGTGCTCGACCGGCGGCTCACCGAGGCCCTCGACGGCCGATCGGCCGTCCGCGTCGTGCATCAACGAGTCGAGACTGCCGAGGACGCCGCCCGCCTCGGGTTCCACGGGTCCCCGACCGTCCTCATTGACGGTTCCGACCCCTTCGCCGACGAGCACACGCCGGTGGAGCTCGCCTGTCGAGTGTTCCGCACTCCTGCCGGGCTGGCTGGTTCGCCCACCGTCGATCAGCTGCGCGAAGTACTTGATGCGCCTCTATGAGGGTGGAGCACCGCCGGGTTGCGCGATCATCGCACCGACGCTCAGCGCAGGAAGAGCCGCCTTCATCGAAAACCAGCCAGGATTGCCGTCAGCGTTGTGCTGTAAAGCGCGCCGACGCTGACAACGGGTGCTACAACCCGGGCATGCGCTACGAGAATCCGCTCTACCTCGCCGAGGAGGCGGGCGCACTCGACCTGCTCTCGGGCGGGAGAGTCGCACTTGGCATCAGTCGGGGATCACCGGAACCCGCACAGCGCGGGTGGGAGTCCTTCGGCTACAACGACCCCGATGATGTCAAGGGCGCAGTCATGGCCCGCGAGAAATTCGCAACCTTCATGTCCGCGATCCGGGGCGAGAAGCTCGCACCGGCGGATCCTGCGCAGTTCGTTCCCGGTGCCAGGCTCGCCGTCGAGCCACACTCGCCGGGACTCGAGCAGCGGATCTGGTGGGGCGCGGGTACGGCGGCAACAGCCGAGTGGGCTGCGACACAGGGAGTGAACATGATGAGTTCGACCCTGCTCACCGAAGCCACAGGCGCGAGTTTCGGCGAACTCCAGCGCGAGCAGATCGACCGTTACCGCGCAGCATGGAAGGAAGCCGGGCACACGTGGACCCCGAGGGTCTCGGTGAGTCGCAGCATCTTTCCGATCACGACGAACCTCGATGACCTCTACTTCGGTCGCCGTTCGGGCGGGGAATCCGATCAGATCGGCATCATCGACGGAGCACGTTCGACCTTCGGCAAGACCTATGCCGCGGAGCCCGACAAACTCATCGAGGCGCTCAAGGCCGACCCCGCTGTCGCAGCCGCGGATACGGTTCTCATGACCATCCCCAGTCAACTCGGCGTCGACTACAACCTCCACATCCTCGAATCCTTCGCCGCTCATGTCGCACCAGCACTGGGGTGGGAGCCGAACACGGTAGGACCGGTCACCGGCATCGCCGACTGACGCAGTCATCGGACGTCACCGGATGTTCGCCTGTCGGACACGAAATGCACGTATGATGAGACAAGCTTCCCTTTGGGGAGCATCGATTCGACGTCGCTTCGTGCAGAAGCACTTGTGCGCGGCAGAGTCCTCGGCAGGGGTGATCACGTGAGCAGCAGACAGAGCATGAACCAGGTGCAGAGGCACATCCTGCTCATCGGTCTGGTTCCGCTCTTCATGTCTCTGCTTTCGGTCTCGATCATCAATGTGGTTCTGCCTGCGATCGAATCGGACCTCTCCGCCTCATCCTCGGCACTGCAGTGGGTGCTGACCGGCTATGCCCTGTCCTTCGGCGTCGTCCTCGTGGCCGCAGGTCGTGCAGGAGACGTCTTCGGGCGTGCCCAGCTATTCATGATGGGCGTGGGCCTCTTCGGCCTCGCCTCATTGGTCGCGGGCATCTCACCAGGTCCACTGACACTCAATATCGCGCGCGTGTTCATGGGGCTCGGTTCGGGCCTGCTCAACCCGCAGGTCGTCGGCCTCCTCCAGCAGTACTTCCAGGGACCGCAGCGTGGGCGTGCCTTCGGGCTCATGGGCACCACGGTCGGCCTGTCCGTGGCCATCGGTCCCGTCCTCGGCGGCGTCTTCATCGCCCTCTTCGGCAATGACCTCGGCTGGCGTTCTGCATTCCTCGTCAACGTCCCCATCGCCCTCGTGTCACTGATCCTGGCCAAGCGCTGGCTTCCCACGTCCGCGTGGCACCCCATCGCCCAGAACGATGGCGTCGATGGCAACGCAACGACCGCCTCGGCGGATGATTCCAGCGCCGAGGTGGGGGAGGACCCAGCATCGGGCGCGGACGCTGGTGCGGAGACCGCTTCGATCCGGCGCAGGGATCGTGACCTTGATCCCGTCGGTGTGCTTCTGCTGGGCATCGGCGTGCTCCTCGTGCTCCTGCCCTTCGTCGAGTCGTCCGTGGGCTGGTTCATCTGGCTCGCGCTGCCGCTCGGTCTGCTGACGATCTGGTCCTGGACCCGGTGGGAGCGCCGGTACCTCGCACGCGGTCGGGCGCCCATGGTCGATCTCAACCTGTTCCGAATCCGCAGCTTCAGCAACGGCTCGATCATCATCGCTCTCTACTTCATGGGAGTCACGAGCGTGTGGGTGCTCGTCGCGATGTACATGCAGCAGGGACAGGGGCACACAGCCCTGGCTGCCGGCATGATCGGTCTTCCGGCAGCGCTGCTCTCAGCACTGTCAGCCGACGTGTCCGGTCGGTTCGTCTTCCGTTTCGGCCGCAAGCTCGTCGTCTGGGGAATCCTCCTGTGCCTCATCGGACTCGCCTCGACCATCGTGGTGATATTCCTGCTCACGCTGGGCATCGGAAGCGAATGGTGGATGCTCCTGACCCTGTGTTTCATCGGAACGGCGCAGGGCATGGTCATCAGCCCGAACCAGACGCTGACGCTCCAAGAGGTGCCGTTGAAGTACGCCGGCTCCGCTGGCGGCGTGCTGCAGACAGGTCAGCGTATCGGCACATCGATGGGCCTGGCCATCATGACCGCGCTGGCCTTCGCCGTCACCGCTGCCAGCGACTGGAACGTCGGGATGATCGCCTCATTCCTGGCAATCACCGTTGTCGTCATTCTGGCGGGGATCGTTGGTCTGGCCGAGGTCAGGCGAGGTCGTACACGTCAGCTCTGAGCGCAATAATGTTACTGAATATAGACAATTGCGTGTGTCTCAATGTGGAAGACTGGCTACGCACGTTTGCCCACGGAAGGACATATGGTGGTTGAGGCTGTACACGACCAGGACCTCGCTCTCGAAGAGCTAGTGAGGTCCGGCGGGATCGAGACGTACTTCGCTCCCGTCGTCGATGTCTACACCCTCGACAAGGTGGGCTATCAGATCCTCCAGGCTCCTGTCGGGGATCCGGTGCTCGGGCACGCTGAATCCGAGAACCTCCGTCGTGCGATGTACGACTCGGCCCTGATCGGCGATATCGATGCCTCGCTGCGGGCGACCGCACTGCGCACCGCGGAGGCGGCGGGACTGCCCAAGTCGAATCGTCTCTTCCTCCATTCGGAGTCGGAATCCTTCGTCACCCTTGAGGACCGCGCCGGGGAGCCGGATCGCTCGGTGATTCTGCAGCTCGATGCTTCGCGCGTATCGTCCTCACCTGCCTCGGTGCTTCGTGCCGTCCGTCAGGCTCGCTCCATGGGATGGGGCGTGGGAATGTCATCGATCGGTGCGGATCTGCGCAGCACCTCGTTCGTGCCTCTGGTCAACCCTTCCGTCGTCGGACTGCACCCCGATGTGCTGCGGATCGACTGCGACTCCCATCTGGCCGAACTCAACCGCCTGCTCCATGCTCATCTCGAGCGCACCGGGGCAGTCATCCTCGCCGAGGGTGTGACCACCGAGGACGACCTCGACCGGGTTCGCGCGCTGGGGGCTCGGTTCATGACCGGTCCGTATTTCGGATCCGCCACCAAAGAGCCCACACCGTTCAGCGAACCGGTGGAAGACGGTCTGGTCGACCATCATTCGCGCAACAACCCAGCGTTGGGCACTCCCTACTCCATCGCGCAGGGACTTCGCCGCGAGCCTCTCGTGATGAACCGCGAGCTGCTCGTGGCTCAGATCGCCGCGCTCGAGGAGCGTGCCCTGGCTTCAGGCGCCACGACGGTTACGCTGGGCGTCTTCGGTGAGGACGAGACGGTCTCCCAAGCCACCCACGACCGGTACGAGCGTATTCGCGACACCGTCGGCCTGACCGCGATGTTCTCCGGCGGCTTCACCGAGTCACCGGTCCCCGGAGTCCGCACCGGCGTCGTCGACGCCTCGGACCCGATGCGCAATGAGCACGGAGTCGTCGTCGTAGGCCCTGACTGGTCCGGACTCGTCGCCGCCTCGAAGCGCAATGATCCGGGCAGTGACGGACAGACCGTCTTCGACGTCTTCATCACGACCGAACGCTATACATGTGTCGACGCTGCCCGCAGCGTCCTGACGCGCATTGCCCCGGTTGGTTCGACTCACTGAGCACTGCGAAGTCTGTCCCCTCGGCGAGGCTGATGCGTCTGCGTCAGGCGAATGGGTGCCGGCACTCAGTTGGTGTTAATCTGGTTTCTGCTCGCCCCCGTAGCTCAGCTGGTCAGAGCAGGGAACTCATAATTCTTTGGTCGCCGGTTCAAGTCCGGCCGGGGGCACCGACGATCGGGCACCATCCAGATTCAGCTTTCATTTCATAAGACCATGCGCCACCAGGCATTTCACTACTTGGCCTGGGCGTGATTCTCGTCTATCATGGGCAAAGTACCTCCATTCGGATCGTAGGGGAAGACGTATCCGAGGTAGGAGGCACAAATGGATATGACACAGGGCGTACTATTCGTCCACTCAGCACCTCGCGCGCTATGCCCGCATATTGAATGGGCAGCGGGCGGGGCAATCGGTGCTCAGGCACGCTTCGACTGGACACCCCAGCCGGCAGCACCAGGGCTCGTACGCGCTGAAGTCTGCTGGCGTGCGCCGGCGGGTTCAGGTGCACGCATCGCGTCCGCTCTGCGCGGATGGGACTCGTTGCGCTACGAAGTCACCGAAGAGCCCTCGGCCGGCGTAGACGGCGGCCGTTGGAGCCACACGCCTGATCTGGGCATCTATCACGCAGTCACTGACTCCGCGGGCAATATCCTCGTACCCGAAGATCGCATCCGTTCTGTCATGGAACGTGCTGCCGGTGATCCGAGCAGACTCTCCGCTGAGATGTCACTTGCCCTGGGCGAAGCCTGGGACGAAGAACTCGACGCCTTCCGCCATGCAGGCGATGGCGCACCGGTTCGTTGGCTGACCAAGGTCGGCTGATCACTGACTGACGACGGCCCGAACTCCACGGGCCTCACAGCAACGCCGCAATACGGCAATGGGCACACCAATCTACCTCTGGTGTGCCCATTGCCATGTCCGCAGACTTCCTCACCGTGTGGGCACTGCGCGCCAATGAACGAACCCACAACGCCTATGAACGAACCATGACAGCGACAGAAACAGAGACAGAGAGCCCGTACGAACACCGAGGTTCGTACGGGCCGTCTTGATCACTGAGGAGATCAGGTCACACAGACTTGAACGCAACGACGGCGTTGTGCCCGCCGAAGCCGAACGAGTTCGTGATCGCCGCGATGTCTCCGGAAGGCAGTTCCGCCGGAGTGTCGCGAACGATATTGATTCCAACGACGTTCGGGTCGACTTCCTCGATGTTGATCGTCGGGGGAGCGAGGCGGGTCTGCAGTGCCTTGACCGTGAGGATCGACTCGACAGCGCCGGTGCCACCCAAGAGGTGACCGGTCATCGACTTCGTCGCACTGATCAGAGCATCCGAGACGTGATCGCCGAGAAGCTCGGTGATGGCCACCGACTCGGGAATATCGCCGACAGGAGTCGAGGTCGCGTGCGCATTGACATGCTTGATGTCGGCGGCTTCGAGGCCACCAGCATCCAGTGCGTCCTGCATCGCACGCAGCGCGTACTTGCCGCCGGGTTCGCCGCCGGTAATGTGGTAGGCGTCGTTCGAGATTCCCCAGCTGGCAACCTCGGCGTAGATCTTGGCTCCACGAGCCTTCGCGTGCTCCTCGGTCTCGAGGATCAGCGTTCCGGCGCCCTCGCCCATGACGAAGCCGTCGCGGCCGACGTCGTAGGGTCGGGATGCCGTCTCAGGGGAGTCGGTGCGGCGTGACAGAGCCTGCATCGAATTGAACGCAGCAAGCGTGATGGGATGGATAGCGGCTTCTGATCCGCCGGCGATGACGATGTCAGCACGGCCGGAGGCCACGACGTCGTAGGCGTGTCCGAGGCTCTCCGTCGATGAGGCACAGGCGGAGACCATGGTCTGAACACCGGCGCGGGCCTTGAACTCCATGCCGATCGCGGCAGCGGGGCCGTTGGGCATGAGCATCGGGACCGTCAGCGGCATCACCCGACGAGGGCCTTCCGCCTGCAGGGTGTCCCAGGCGTCGAGCAGAGTCCAGACTCCGCCGATTCCTGTGGCCCATGAGACCGCGGTGCGGTCGGGGTCGGTCTCTTCGAGCCCTGCGTCAGCCATTGCTTCACGCGCAGAGATCAGAGCGAACTGGCTGGAGGGGTCAAGGCGCTTGGCCTGGACCCGCTTGAGGTTGTCGGGGACGACCTGAGGGTCGACCTGGGCGGCGAAGTCAACGGCGAGGCCGTACTTCTCGGACCAATCATTGTCCATTGTGTGGACGCCGGATTCGCCGGCCAGAACGGCTTGCCACGTGGCATCAGCCGTTGCGCCCAGCGGGGTTACCGCACCGATTCCGGTGACGACAACTTTAGGTGTCATGGTACAAACCTCGTCGATAGTGTCGATGGTGTGAACACGGCCCGTCGGTGGACGGGCCGTGTACGTCTGGGTGGGTCAGGCCTCTTGAGCCTTGTTGATGTAGTCAACAGCGTCCTGCACGGTGACGAGGTCCTTGACGTCGTCATCGGGAATCTTGACGCCGAACTTCTTCTCAGCGTTGACGACGATGGTCATCATCGAGATGGAGTCGATGTCGAGGTCATCGGTGAAGGACTTCGCGGGCTCGACAGCTTCAACAGCCAGGCCGGTCTCTTCGTTGACGATCTCTGCGAGTCCAGCGAGGACTTCAGCTTCGGTGAATGCCATTTCTTTCCTACTTTCTAGTGTCAGCCGAGGGTTGCTCGGCCGGTTGAGGAACTTTTCGACGAGTGTCCCGCCGAATATCTTAGGACATTCACGGAGGGTTTTCCGTGAATGAGCACGTTTAAGGGAGGCGGATCACTTGTGCGCCGAAGACAAGACCCGCTCCGAAGCCGATCTGCAGGGCCAATCCGCCGCTGAGTTCCGGCTGCTCGCGCAGGAGTCGCTCGGTGGCAAGGGGAATCGACGCCGCCGAGGTGTTGCCGTTGTCGGCGATGTCACGCGCGATGACGACAGACTCGGGCAGCTTGAGCTGCTTGGCGAGTTCGTCGATGATGCGCATGTTGGCCTGGTGCGGGATGAACGCCGCCAGGTCGGAGGCTTCGATCCCGGCCGCCGTCAGAGCTTCCTTCGCGACCTCGGCGCCGTCCCAGACGGCCCAGCGGAAGACGGTCGGACCGTCCTGTCGCAGCGTCGGGAACGGGGTCTCACGATCGTCACGGACATCGATGAGCGATTCGGTCATCCGGATCGTCGACCAGTTCTCGCCCTTCGATCCCCAGACGGTCTTCGAGATGCCTGGCTCATCAGCGGAGGTGACGACCACTGCGCCCGCTCCGTCGCCGAGGATGAACGAGATCGAACGGTCCTCAGGATCGATGATGTCGGAGAGCTTCTCGGCTCCGATCACGAGGATGTTGTCCATCGTTCCGGAACGCACGAGCGAATCAGCCTGAGCGATGCCGTAACAGTAGCCGGCGCACGCGGCGCTGATGTCCCACGCCGGAACGGGCCCGGTTCCCAGACGATCGGTCAGAGCAGCAGCGGCAGACGGGGTCATGTAGGGGAAGGTCACGGTGGAGATGATGATTCCGCCGATGTCCTCAGGCTTGAGCCCGGAGGAGGCGATGGCCTCGAGTGCGGCCTCTTCGCACATGTCGAGGACGCCGACGTCCTTGCTGGCACGACGGCGGGTGATGATTCCGGTGCGCTGGCGGATCCACTCGTCGGAGGAGTTGATCGGACCGGCGATGTCATCGTTGGTCACGAGGTTCTCGGCGCGGTAGGCACCGATTCCCGCGATCTTCGAGAAGCTTCCCGTTTCGGCTGTCTTCAGTGTTGGCATTGTGGGTTTCCTTCGATTCTCAGGCGTGGGCCGCAGCGAACTCACGCGCACCGTCGAGGTCGGCGGCAGACTTGATGGCGAATGTCTCCACGCCCTTCATGGCGCGGCGGGCGATTCCGGTCAGGGTTCCACCGGGAACCAGTTCGATCATCCCGGTGATTCCCGCATTGAGGAGAGTTTCCTGGCACAGGTCCCACCGCACGGGGTTCGTGACCTGCTTGACGAGACGGTCCACATATTCCTGACCGCCGGTGACGACAGTGCCGTCGGAGTTGCTCAGTATCTGTACGCTCGGGTCGCTGATCTGCAGCGCCGCGGCGGTGCTTGCCAGTTCCTCGGTCGCCGGAGCCATGAACTCCGTATGGAAGGCCCCTGCGACAGGCAACGCGATGACACGGGCGCGCTCCGGCGGGTTCTCGGACAGCCGTGTGAGGCTCTCCTCGGATCCCGCGGCCACGGTCTGACCGCCGCCGTTGACATTGGCCGGGCTCGCGCCCGCAGCTTCGATGGCTGCGAGCACGTCTTCCGGCTCGCCGCCGACGACAGCCGACATTCCGGTGGGAGTCTGGGCAGCTGCCGCAGCCATTCCCTGGCCGCGCACGGCCACGAAGCGCATCGCGTCTGCCGGAGTGAAGACTCCTGCGATCTGGGCGGCGGCGATCTCACCGACCGAGTGGCCAGCGACGACGTCGGGGGTGACACCGAGCTCGGCGGCACAGGCGATCGCCGAGGCGACCAGCAGCGGCTGTGCGAGCGCGGTGTCCTTGATCGTCTCGTCGTCAGACTCGGTCCCGTGCAGTCGCAGGTCGATCCCGGACGCGGAGGAGAGTTCGTCGATCTGCGCGGCGAAGGTGGGCAGCTCCAGGAAGGAGCTGAGGAATCCCGACTTCTGGGCTCCTTGGCCCGGACAGGTGATGGCTAGCACTCAGTTCTCTTTTCGCTCGACTTCGATGTTCAATCTAGTGGATGGTTGGCGTTGCTCATTGAGTTTTGTCGCTGTTCGACAATAGCCCGGCATCTGACAGTCGCCCATACACCAATGCGATGTGGATGACGAAGGCATCACGGGCGGTCGTGGGATCGAGTGCGATGACCTCGGTGATCTTGCGGAGGCGGTAGCGCACGGTGTTGGGATGGACGGACAGAGCCTTGGCAGTGGCCTCCAATGATGACCCGAACTCGACGTAGGCGCTGACGGTCTTGAGCAGCTGACCGGTGCCAGACGTCAGAGGTTCGTAGTAGCGCCGGATGAGTTCGTTCAGTGCTGCGCCATCCCCGGAGAGCGCCCGTTCAGGCAGAAGGTCGTCGGCTTTGACCGGGCGCGGGGAGTCTGGACGTGCGGTTGCCGCCTTGAGCGCCTTGATCGCCGCCTTCGCCGAGGTGGCTGCCTCGGCCAAGGTCGGCACGCTGGGCCCGACGATGACTTCGGAGGGACCGAAGCAGTCCGAGAGGTCCTCGACTGACTCGTCGATCTCAGTGACGCCGCCGAGCACGATGAGCAGACGGTTGTCGTGGATGCCCACGAGGGCGTCGTCGGCCCAGCGCCTGGCCTTGCGCCGGATCACCTCGAGCCCCTTCTTCGCGGAGCGCTGCGGGGCACGGCCGACGATCACGCTGACCGGTCCCTCTGACTGCCACCCGAAGGCTGCGGTCCGGCTGGCCAGCTCTTCGACGGAATCCCCGCGCACGAGGGCATCGACGACCATGGCCTCCAAGCGGGCGTCCCAACTGCCCCGCGCCTCGGCGGCTCTGGCATAGACATCGGCTGCTGCGAACGCGATCTCGCGCGAATAGACGAGGACGGCCTCACGCAGTGCTGGCTGTTCGACCGCACGGGCGATGTCGGGCACGCGCTCCTCGACGACCCCGACGACGACCTTGAGCAGCTGCAGCGTCTGCTGCAGGCTGATCGCGCGGATGAGGTCGCGGGGTGCGGATTTGAAGATCTCACTGACCACGCGCAGATCGGTGTCCGGCTTGCGGTACCAGTCGATGAAGGACGAGATGCCGGACTGGGCGAGAAGACCGACCCAGGAACGATCGGACGGCGACATGGACCGATACCAGGGGAGCCGATTCTCGAGCCTCTGCAGCGTGACTGTGGAGAGGACTCCCACTCCTGCCCGCAGCCGTCGTGCTGTCTCAGCGCGGCGCCGGAGGGTTTCGGCGTCAGTTGTCATGGGTTCCACTTTAAACGATTCCGAACAATCGGATTGTCCGCGACGCACAAAGTTTTGTCGAGGAACACAAGAATGGCCGGAGTCGTGATGACTCCGGCCATTCTCGGCAGGATGAGCGTTCAGCTCATTGCGGCGAAGATCAGGCGCCTGCACCCTCGGTCGAACCGGAGTTGCCGGCGCGAACGTCGTCGAGCTGGTACTTCCGAGCAGCCTCGGCGGCCTTCTCAATCGGCAGTGCACCGGTGTCGGCCAAGGAGATCAGGGCCTGGGTGACGACCGAAGGACCATCGACGAGGTAGTAGCGACGCGCTGCCGGACGGGTGTCCGAGATCGCGTAGCCGTCGGTACCCAACGAGGTGAAGTGGTTGGGTACGTACTGCCGGATCTGGTCGGGAACCGCGCGCATGTAGTCCGAGGTCGCGATGACCGGCCCCTCGGCTTCGGCCATCTTCTCGGTCACGTACGGCACACGAGCTTCAGCGTCGGGATTGGTCAGACGCGCGTTCTCCATGTCCATACCGTCCCGGCGCAGCTCGGTCCACGAGGTCACCGACCACACGTCGGCCGAGACGCCCCAGTCATCAGCGAGGAGCTGCTGGGCCTCGAGGACCCACGGGACAGCGACGCCTGAGGCCATGAGCTGGACCTTCGGGCCGTCGGTCTCGGGTCCCTTGGACAGCAGGTACATGCCCTTGAGCACGCCTTCGACGTCCAGATCCTCAGGCTCAGCAGGCTGAACCATCGGCTCGTTGTACAGGGTCAGGTAGTAGAGCACGTTGGGATCGCGCTCGTCCTCGGGATCGTACATGCGGTGGATGCCGTCACGGACGATCCGGGCGACCTCGTAGGTGTAGGCGGGGTCGTAGGAGACGATCGACGGGTAGGTCGACGCCAGCAGGTGCGAGTGACCGTCGCCGTGCTGCAGGCCCTCGGCCACCAGCGTCGTGCGACCGGCCGTCGCGCCGAGGACGAAGCCGCGGGCCATCTGATCGCCGGCGGCCCAGAAGAAGTCACCGGTTCGCTGGAACCCGAACATCGAGTAGAAGATGTAGAACGGGATCATCGGCTCACCGTGTGTGGCGTAGGCCGTGCCGGCTGCTGTCAGAGCAGCGGTGGCGCCGGCCTCGTTGATGCCCACGTGGAGCAGCTGGCCGTCGGTGGCTTCCTTGTAGGCGAGAAACAGGTCGCGGTCGACCGAGATGTAGTTCTGGCCGTGCGGGTTGTAGATCTTCGCCGTCGGGAAGAACGAATCCATGCCGAAGGTGCGAGCCTCGTCGGGAATGATCGGGACGATGCGCTTGCCGAACTCCTTCTCCCGCATGAGGTCCTTGAGGACGCGGACGAATCCCATCGTCGTCGCGATCGTCTGTTTGCCCGAACCGCGCTTGCCGGCGTCGAACGCCTTGTCGGAGGGCAGCTTGAGATCGATGTGGGTGCTGCGGCGCTCGGGGGAGTATCCGCCCAGAGCCGCACGGCGCTCCTGCATGTACTTGATCTCCGGGGCATCCTCACCCGGGTGGTAGTACGGAGGCAGCTTCGGATCGGCCTCGAGGTCCTTGTCGGAGATGGGGATTTGGAAGTGATCGCGGGCCAGTTTGAGGTCGTCGATCGTCATCTTCTTCATCTGGTGCGTCGCGTTGCGAGCCTCGAAGTGAGGTCCGAGCGAGTAGCCCTTGACAGTCTTGACGAGAATTACCGTCGGCTGACCGGTGTGCTCGAAGGCGGCCTTGTAGGCAGCGTAGACCTTGCGGTAGTCGTGGCCACCGCGCTTGAGCTGCCAGATGCGGTCGTCGCTGTAGTCCTCGACCATGGCCTTCGTTCGCGGGTCGCGTCCGAAGAAGTTGTCTCGGACGAATCCGCCGGACTCGCCCTTGTAGGTCTGGTAGTCGCCGTCGGGGGTGGCATTCATCAAGTTGACGAGGGCACCGTCGCGGTCCTTGCCCAGCAGGGCATCCCATTCGCGTCCCCATACGACCTTGATGACGTTCCAGCCGGCACCACGGAAGTAGGCTTCGAGCTCCTGGATGATCTTGCCGTTGCCGCGCACCGGTCCGTCGAGTCGCTGCAGGTTGCAGTTGATGACGAAGTTGAGGTTGTCGAGCTCCTCGTACGCTGCGACGTGGAGCATGCCGCGGCTTTCAGGCTCGTCGAGCTCGCCGTCACCGAGGAAAGCCCAGGTCTGCTGCTGCGAGGTGTCCTTGATGCCGCGGTTGTGCATGTACTTGTCGAACTGCGCCTGTGCGATCGCGTTCATCGGGCCCAAGCCCATCGAGACCGTCGGGTGCTCCCAGAAGTCCGGCAGCTGATGCGGGTGCGGGTACGAAGGCAGACCCTGCGGCTTGCCGTCGATGAAGTGCGACTGCTGCTGACGGAAGCCGTCGAGCTGCTCGCTGCTCATCCGGCCTTCGAGGTAGGCGCGGGCGTACATGCCGGGGGAGGCGTGGCCCTGGTAGAAGATGTGGTCGCCGCCGCCGGGGTGGTCCTTGCCGCGGAAGAAGTGGTTGAGGCCGACTTCATAGAGCGTGGCGGAGGAGGCATAAGTCGAGATGTGGCCGCCGACCTCGACGCCAGGACGCTGCGCCCGGTGAACGAGCATCGCTGCGTTCCAGCGGTTCCAGCGCCGGTAGCGGCGTTCGACCTCTTCGTCGCCGGGGAACCATGGTTCGTTCTCTGGTCCGATGGTGTTGATGTAGTCGGTGGCCGTGAGGCTGGGGACGCCGATCTGCTTCTCCCGGGAGCGCTGGAGCATCCGCAGCATCACATAGCGTGCGCGCGAGCGTCCTGCCTCGTCGATGAGGCCGTCCAGAGAGGCCAGCCACTCCTCGGTCTCCTCCGGATCAATGTCCGGCACCTGACTGGGCAGGCCATTGAGTATGGGTCCGCCCTGATTCCGATTGTCCACGGTGTGGTCCTCTCTTCCGCTCCACGATCTTCGTTCGTGTCGAGATCAAGCCTGACGAGTGGATTGTGCGATCAACTCATGATTGAGCCCAGACTCCACCCGATGCTCCCTTCAGCCTAGTACTCCCACCCGAACTTCGCTGGTCCGATTTCTTGTGATCTGCCTGACGGGTTGATGCCGTTCGGTGTCTTTTGCGATGCTTCGGACTCGCTGGACGCGCCGCCATTTGCGCCTTGAGCACTGTTGACGGAACAATAAGGGCATGAGCAACTCCGCTTCTGAAAGGACATCTTCCACGTCGACCCTCCCCAACGAGCTGGGCCACAACCTCGGTTTGTCAGCGGGAGACTATGTGCAAGAAATCGGCTACGACGATGACGTCGACCTGGAACTGTGTCAGGCGATCGAAGGCATCATCGGTGAGAAAATCGCGGACGGTGATGTCGATGACGTCTTCGACGTGATCCTGATGTGGTGGCGAGCTGACGATGATGATCTCATCGATGGTCTCGTCGACGCCCAGGCCACATTGAAGGAGGGCGGCGTTGTCTGGCTCCTCTCGCCGAAGGCCAGCCGTCCCGGCCACATCACCCCTGCTGACATCTCCGAAGCCGCCCCGACAGCCGGCATGCACGTGACCTCGACAGTCAGTGCAGCCGATCATTGGGCCGGATTCCGACTTGTGGGCAAGAAGAACTATTCATGATCCTTCGGCCCGGTGATCGGGCACCTGATCTTCAGGTGCCCGATCACTTCGGGTCGACGATCGACCTCGCCGAGGTTCTCCAGCGGTCCGCTGTCGTCCTCGTATTCTTCCCGTTCGCCTTCTCTCCAGTGTGTGGAGACGAGCTCGGTGCGCTCGAAGACTTCGTCCAAGAGCTGCGGGCCGCGTCCCATCCGGTGGAGGTCATTGGCGTGACCGTCGATTCGAAGTACACGCTCGCCGAGTGGGCGCGCTCCCGTGACATCTCCTTCGACCTCGGTTCGGATTTCTGGCCGCATGGTGCGGCGGCGAAGTCCTTCGGAGTCTTCGATGCCGATCACGGTGTCGCTGAGAGGGGCGTCTTCGTCATCTCTCGCGGTGGAACGATCGTGAGCAGCCGTCAGGCTTCGCGTTCGGAGACTCGTGACTTCACGGGCGATATCGCCCAAGCCGTCGCCAGTCTGTAACCGCTGGTCTGTGACGGCTGGTCTGTGACGGCGGCTCCGTGAATATCGACTCCGTGTCGGCTATGTTGAGCACATCACCAGCTTGACCACATGACCAGCTTGACCATATCGGACCCAGCGCGCAGCGCGCTTCCGTCAGGGAGGAAACACTCATGGCCACCATCTTCACCAAGATCATCAACGGCGAGATCCCGGGCACCTTCGTGCACCAGGATGAGAAGTGCGTTGCCTTCCTTGACGTCGCTCCGATGACTGAAGGCCACGTCATAGTCGTGCCCCGAGAGGAGATCTCGCACTGGATCGACGCGGATCAAGACCTTCTCGATCACCTCATGGCCGTCGCCCGGAACATAGGCCGCGCCCAAAAAGAGGCTCTCGACTGTGACCGGATCGGTCTCATGGTCGTCGGCTACGAGGTCCCGCACCTGCATATCCACGTTCTGGCAACGAACTCGATGGACGATTTCGACATCAGCGATCGTGCCCCTATGCAGACCCCCGAACAGCTCGAAGGGCCCGCCGAGAAGATCCGGCAGGCCCTCGCGAAGCAGTCCTGAGGCTCAGTCGCTCACAGGCTCAGCGGCCGATACGACGTGCGTCGAAGTCTCGTGCAGGCAGTGCGGCAGTGCGGTTCCGACTCAGGCCGCGGCGCGCACGGCGTCGAGAGCTGAGAACAGGTCCTCGGCCAGATCGTCGACGTGCTCGAGCCCGACGGACAGCCGAACCAGACCGTCACCGGGCTTTGCCGTGGCGGCCACAGGCCTGTGCGTCAGCGAGGCCGGGTGCTGGATGAGCGTATCGGCGCCTCCCAGGGAGACCGCATGGACGACAAGATTGCAGTGTTCGACGAACTCTCTGGCCGCCTCGAACCCGCCCGTAAGGTCGAGCGCGATCATCGCACCGCCGCCGGACATCTGCCGTCCGAGCAGCCCCCGCGGGTCCTGACCCTTCAGACCCGGGTAGCGGACCTCGGCAATCGCGGGATGGGCGCTCAGGCGCTCGGCGAGCTGTCCCGCAGTCTCCTGTGCGGCGCGCATCCGCACAGCCAGCGTTCGCAGTCCGCGATGCAGGAGATAGGCGCCCATCGGATGGAGCAGGGCGCCAGTGATCGCACGAACCTGGCGCAGGCGCATCGCCCAATCGGAGCTCGTGGCGATGATGCCGCCCATGGCGTCGCCGTGACCGCCCAGGTACTTCGTGGCGCTGTGGAGGACGAGGGCCACACCGTGCTTGATGGGCTGCTGGAGCACAGGCGTGCAGAACGTGTTGTCGACGAGCACGGGGACGTCGCCGGCAGCCGCGACCACTGCGTCGAGGTCGACGAGGTCGAGGCTCGGATTGGCCGGCGTCTCGACGATGACGAGCCCGGTGTCCTCCCGGATCGCCGAGGCGATATCTGCCTCTTCGGCCCAGGTGACCGTCGTGCCGAGGAGCCCGGATTCGAGAAGATGGTCGCTGCCGCCGTAGAGCGGGCGCACCGCGACGATGTGCGGAGTGCCCGCGTTGACCGCAGCCAGGAGCGCAGCGGTCATCGCCGCCATACCCGTGGCGAAGGCGACGGCCTCGTCGGCATGTTCGAGTTCGGCCAGCGCAGTCTCGAAGCGAGCGACGCCGGGCTGCCACAGGCGTTGGTAGACAGCCGAGTCGCCGTCCTTGAGCGGATGCCCGGTGGCGAGCCATTCGTATGAGTCACCTCCGGTGCGGATGTCATTGACCGGGTTCGTCGTCGACAGATCGATCGATGGCACATGGACGCCCGCCTCGGTGAGGCCATCCATTCCGCCGTGGACCATACGTGTTTCGGGGTGTAGAGAAGTCATGAGAGCATTCAAGCCATTCCTCCGACCAAGCGCAATGGAAACTCAAGGATCTGTGATGATCTCTGATCTGGATGCAGATTCTGCCATCACTCGTGACAGACTGTGAGGCATGTCGCAGAAAGTGGAGATCGATGACGTCGACCGGAAGCTGCTCACGGTCCTCAGCCGTGACTCACGGACCTCGGGTGCAGCTCTGGCAAGCACCGTAGGCATCTCGGAGTCGACGGTATCGTTGCGCCTCAAACGGCTGAAGAGCCTCGGCGTGATCAAAGGGTACGGCGTCGACCTCGACGCCGCGGCCCTCGGCGTCCCGCTTCAGGCCCTGATCTCCATCCGCCTGGCCAAGCACGATCGGGCGGAGATCGACGCGTTCACCGCCGCGGCACCGAAGTTTCCGGGGGTCGTACGGATGTATCACATGGCCGGCGCCGACGACTATCTGCTCCATATAGTCGCCACCGACACCGAGGCGGTCCAGTCCTTCGTCCTCGACTATCTCACCCGCTATCCCGCGGTCGCCCACACCCGGACGAACTTGATCTACAAGGTCCAGGACGGCACCGAATGGATTCCCGTCGGCCAATGATCGGCAAGCGCGGAAGGCGCTCCGACTCGCGGGCCGTAAGTGGGCCATGGCAACCCCGAAGACCCGGCCCACCGACGTCGCTCGTGGGCTGCGGGCAGTATCGCTGCGCGTCCCCGTCCGATCCGCGCAATCTGTGCCACTGAACCAAAGTCGGGTCTTCTCCGCGCAAGGCCCAGCTGTCACTCTGCGGCCTCAAGGATCCGCCGGCCGGGGCCGTGGTGTGACGGTCACGACCTGCTTGTGATCGTCAGCCCCTGTTTGCGCTGGTGAACTGAGAAATAGCGCAGACCGGTTTCGTCGTCGGCCACGAAGTGCCTGCGCGAACGGCGCGGCAGCCACACGATCTGCCCCGGGGCGAGCGAAATCGTCGACAGCTCGGTCTCCAATGTTCCGCCGCCGCCGAGGATGTGGATGAGGACGTCGAGGTCCGGGCCCATGTGCTCACGGATCTCGCCTCCTGGGGCCAACGAGATGATGTTCGCATCGAGGTCGCGCTGCGCCGGCTGCAGCTGCCAGACCGAGCCGGACGCCTCGGCTAGTGCGTCGACGTCATCGACGTCGACGAGAACGCGGGGGATCGGCGTAGCGGCGCGTTTGCTGATTCGGACTCGAAAACCGTCGTCGGTGGCGGGCAGTGGTTCCCAGCCGACCGCCTCGGCGAATTCCGCCTCCATCTCATCCTTGAGGTGTTTGGGTTCGTGATCGTTGACGAGGGTCAGCCAGGATCCAACCTCGAGCTTCCGATAGGCGGTGATGATGAGCGGATGGCGCTCGGGCTTCGGGATGGTGCGCACATCGATGACTTCCGATGCGTCGGCTGCTTCGTTTTCGGCCATTGTGATCCTCCGCAGTTTATTCCAAGTCGTTCTTGTATAAACTAACACCATGAAACCTCTTTCGGATTCACTGTCAGCGAAGGATGAGTCTCGGACACAGAGGCGAGCCGATGTCCTGCGGGCAATCCGTTCGAGCCGATCGCCAGTAGGCGTCAATGGCTTGGCGGCTGATCTCGGAGTGCACCCGAACACAGTGCGCTTCCACCTGCGCAGCCTCGAAGCCGAGGGCCAGATCGTCCGGGGATCAGCAGGTGTCGCACATGGTCCCGGTCGGCCTGCCGTGACCTATCAGTCCGTGCCCGACGAGAGCACTGAGCATCAGCGGGCAGACCTCTTGGCTCATATCCTGCTGTCCGAGGTCGACGCCGATGCCCAACCGTTCGAACGGGCCCGTGCTGCAGGTGTCAGGTGGGGGAGAGCAGAAGCTGTGCGCAGACAGGGGACACGCAAAGACGCGACGACAGACCCACCGGCTACGGCCAACGTGAACTCTCGCGCAATCGGTGAGCTCATCGATGTGCTCGACGATGCGGGTTTCGCCCCCACCGCGGCTTCAGCAGACACCATCGATCTGCTGCATTGTCCGCTGAAGGAATTCGTCGCGGCGCATGGACGGACTGCCTGCGCCGTCCATGAGGGCATGATGCGCGGCTTCCTCGACGAGACCGACGCACCCGCGTCGGTGCGGGCTTTGCAGCCGTTCGCGTCGCCCGGAGTCTGTCGGACCACTCTGGAACAGCGCAGTGAAGTCACCGTGAGCAGCGCAGCGAAGTCACCGTGAGCGGTGCAGCGAGCGGACCCTGAACATCGCAACGCTGTGCACAGACGTGCAATGCCTGACCAGCAACCCAAACCACGCAAGGAGCGAAACATGACACACCACTCGACTATCGAAAATCTGACCGAACTGGCCGCGGCGCTCTTGGTGAAGGCGCGCGCAGCACGCAGTGGTCGCACCGCGCAGGGAGTCTACGGCGGAAAGTACCTCAAGCAGACGATGCTGGCACTGGCTGCGGGCTCTCAACTCGCGGAGCATGATTCGCCGCCGGAAGCGACTCTTCAGGTTATTCGAGGGGCCGTCGAACTCTCCGGCGGAGACGAATCGTGGGCTCTTCGCGCTGGTGACCTCATGGCGATTCCTCCGCAGCGCCACTCCGTGACAGCCACCGAGGACGCCGTATTCCTACTGTCGATCCGGCTGGACGTCACCAAGGCGTGAGACTGCAGTGATGGAACCTTGAACTGCACGCGGAAGAAGAATCGGAACCATCTTTGTCGCGATTTAGTTGTGTACTAACGAATTTCGAACAAACCTATCGACAATAGGTTGTTGGAGGAGTAGAATAGGAGCAACCGGACAACAGCGCAGTTGACGAACGGAACTCGCGACGATGACCCTTACCCCCGACCGTACGCCAGGCAATCAGGGCAAGCGCTCCACCAGCGCCGAACCTGGTTCGCGTGCGGCCAAGGTGCAGTCGGCGAAACCTGAGCTCAATACTCTGCGCGAACAGCTCGAATCCGCGGGAATGGATATGAGCAGCAATCCGCTGGCTGGAAAGTTCGAGGAAATGGCGGCTGTGCCCACGGGCGATAGCGGTCCCGACCGAACCGAATTGCCGGACTCGAGCGTCCCCGACACAGAAGTATCCCATCCGCTGCTCACCGACTCGCAATGGAATCATCTCGCTCGGCTTGCCCCTGAACTGACCAATAGCATCGGCAGCCTGTCCGTGCTCCGTGACGAGTTCAGGACCTTTGAGCGACCGCTCGGCCCTGACGACGCAATGACAGTGATCAACGGCATCGAAACAGCCTCCCGCGTCCTCGAGGCAATGTCGACAGTGGCGCTGTCGATCTACGAACGCTGCGGAACTCCGACCGATTATGGAGCGAAGACGACGAAGTCACTCGTTCAGGACCGCCTCCATCTGACCGGACGCGAAGCGAGCCGTCGCACGGAGATGGCGAAGAACCTCGGCAACAGGGTCGATATGACGGGACAGGCCAGAGGACCGCTCAATCCGATCGTCGCCGATGGCCTGCACACCGGCGTGCTGTCAGCTGGTCAGGCCACGGCGATCAATGACTGCCTGTCAAAGCTCCCGACATGGATATCTCAAGACGTACGTACTCAAGTCGAAACGGACCTCGTCGCCAAGGCGCCGTTGGTGAGAGTCTTCGATTTGCGACGGATATTCTCGGCCATCCTCGAACGCATCGACCCTGACGGGACTGAGCCAGTTGAACCTCAGGACCGCTGTGACTATCGGGTCACCGTCCGCCAGCGCGACAACGGAGATTGGGTGCTATCCGGGTTGCTCGACGCAGTCACTGGGGGAGTCCTCAACGGTCTGCTGACGTCCCGAATCCACTCGGACAACGACAATTCTGTGACAGGCAACGACCGCTTCGAGGCAACCAGTGACCTGAATCGACCGGCATCCATTCCGGAGCAAGCAGGGTCGAAGCCAGACTTCCTTCCTGATGCTGCCGGACCGGACTCCGAGCAAGGAACTTTCGACATCTTCGGTGCGGTGCTGGCAGGCGATATCTCTGATGCACCGCTTCTGGCGCCGTCTCCCGATGCCGATACAGAGGCCACGTCGACGATGGCCGGAGTCGGTGTCCACGACGATGGCACCACGGTCGATACGACCGATGCTCAAGGCTCGGTCCGCAACCTCATCTACGAGCGCTTCTCCACAGTCATCAAACGGTTCGAGATGGATCGGGTCGGGAAAGGCGCACCGTATTCTCTGGTCGTCACCGCAAACGCTGAGGATCTGGCTATGGGCAGCGGATACGCAACCACCGGATGCGAAGCTAAGTTCCCCATCTCGACTGCACAGCTCGAAGGTCTGAACGGTTCGGTCTTCTTCCATCTCATGTCCGGCCAAGCGAAGACTGTCGCCGTGGCGACGGAGAAGCGCTTCGCGAATGCGAAGCAGCTCGCTATCATCACCGCTCGCGATCAAGGATGCACTTTCCCCGGATGTGATTCGCCACCGGGATGGTGCGACGCTCACCACATCGTGCCGTGGGCAGACGAGGGAGTCACCGACGTGAACAACCTCACCCTGGCCTGCGGGATGCATCATCATCTCATCGACCACTCCGACTGGTATGCAGTCATGCTTAAAGATGGACGTCCCGCCTGGATACCACCGTCCAGCGTCGACCCAGCACGCCGACCAGTGCTGCACGCCAGATTCGTAGCAAGGGAGATTATTGATGATCTCTCTAAAGGCCGCGACACCTTCGAGAGTTAACCAGGCAGACGAAGCTGCGGGGGAGAGGTCTGCGCTGACTCGCAGAGTGCGGGCTATTGGTCAGAGTGCACTCGAAAGCCGTGTTCAGCGCTTTCAATGGTTCGGTAATGAGAAATGTGCCGCGACATCGAGTGA
>NZ_JALDSX010000020.1 GCF_022748595.1 Brevibacterium sp. ZH18
GATCGACAACGATCGTGGGCACACTGCATTCAGACTGAGGAGCGGGGAACTGCTGTGGGGCTGGGTACTGCGGCGGAGCTGCATACTGCGGTGGGGCTGGATCAGAGGCGGCGGAGCTGGATCAGAGGCGGCGGAGCACTGCGACGACGAGGCCCATGATCTGAGCGTAGGTGCCGTCGATGGGTTCGTAGGCCTCATTCTGCGGCATCAGCCACTGCTGGCCGGCCTTGCGCTTGAGTGTCTTCACGGTGGCTTCACCATCGAGGAGTGCGGCCACGATCTGGCCGTTGTCAGCCGTGTGCTGCTTGCGCACGACCACCCAGTCATCGTGGCAGATGGCTGCTTCGATCATCGAGTCACCGACGACCTTGAGCAGGAACATCTCTCCGGAGCCGACGACCTGGGTCGGCAGGGAGAAGACATCGTCGACTTCCTGCTCAGCGAGGATCGGTCCGCCGGCCGCGATGCGCCCGACCACAGGAACCTGAACAGTGTTGTTGGACAGCTGCTCGTACTTCGCGCGCTCGGCCTCTTCCTCTTCGAACGGGTTGACCACTTCGATGGCGCGCGGCCGCTTCGGGTCGCGACGGACGTATCCGAGGCGTTCGAGCTGGGAGAGCTGGTGCGCGACGCTGGAAAGTGAAGCGAGTCCAGCGGCCTTGCCGATCTCGCGCATGCTCGGCGGGTAGCCGTTGGCGACGACCGCGCGTTCGATGGTCTCGAGGACCAGACGCTGCCGCGGGGTCAGGCGGAAATCGCCCTCTCCAGTAGAGCCATCTGGGATCGAGACGTCTTCGTCATCGCTGCGAGCAGCTGCGATCTCACTGGCAACGTCCTCATTGCGAGGACGTCCTCTGCCTCGTTTGTTCTGAACCATTGCTCGTTCCCCTTCGTTCTATTCCCTCCGGCACTGCCGCTGGATTCCCGCGTTGAGAATTCTCGTGTCAGTGCCGCCTGAGATGGTTCTATCAGTCGATCAACAACGCTGGTTCTCTCCCATTGTCGCATAAATGTTCGAGTTGGACTGGACATATGTTCGATTGGCATGTTGAATAGAACAGACGTTCTACCTATTACGGGTGGAATCGTACGAATGAAAGAGGTAATGCGATGTCTGCACAGAACCAGGAACTGCGTTTCACCACTCGTGGCCGCCGTGCACTGCGCCTGCTCCGGACTCTGGTGTTCGCGTTCGTCATCGTCGGCGGAGCGCTCTTCGTCGCCACACAGTCGTTCTCGGCCGCCGCTGTGGCCGACACGGAAACCGTCGGTATCGAAGCAGATGCCGTGGTCGTCGGTGAAGGAGAGTCGCTGTGGGCCGTGGCTGCGAACCTCGGTCTCGACCGGGACACCCGCGATGTCGTCTCCGACATCGTGGACATCAACCACCTGTCGTCGCCTGTGGTGCACCCGGGTCAGAGCCTGGATGTGCCCCGACGCTAGACTGAGCGCGTGGGAAATATCGAGTCTTTGCCAGTACGTTCGGATCTAGTCGGCCTCAAGCCCTACGGTGCTCCTCATTTGGATGTGCCGGTGCAGCTGAACGTCAATGAGAACGCGTATCCGATCCCGGATGTCGTCGTTGAGAGTATGCGCTCAGCCGTTGACGGTCACTTTGCCGGTCTCAACCGCTACCCCGACCGTGAGTTCGAGGAGCTCCGGGCCCATCTCGTCACCTATCTCAATGGTGTCAACGACCGGGCCGGTGCTCCGGTCGACCTCAGCCCTGAGATGATCTGGGCTGCGAACGGGTCGAACGAAGTCCTCTCCCATATCGTCCAGGCCTTCGGCGGACCCGGTCGGACCGTCCTCGGCTTCACCCCGAGCTACTCGATGCACCCGCTCATCGCAACCGGGACCGGTGCCGAATGGCGCACCTCTGAACGCAACGAAGATTTCACTCTCGACGCTGATGCGGTGGCTGAGGAAGTTGCCCGCGTCGATCCGGACATCGTGTTCCTGTGCACTCCGAACAACCCCACCGGAACCTCGATCGGTCTCGATGTCATCGAAGCTGCCTACGACACCTGCTCGGGCATCGTCATCGTCGATGAGGCATATGCGGAATTCTCGCGTCCGGCGAAGCCCTCGGCCATGACTCTTCTCGATGGACGCCCGCGGCTGGTCGTGTCCCGGACGATGAGCAAGGCGTTCGCCTGTGCCGGTCTGCGGCTGGGCTATGCGATCGCCGCTCCGGAGCTCATCGACGTGCTGCGCCTGGTGCGCCTGCCCTACCATCTCTCCGAAATCACCCAGGTGCTCGCGTGCACAGCGCTCGAACACGCAGACGTGCTTCTGGACAATGTCGATCGACTCATCGACTCACGTGATCTGATCTCCGCTCATCTGAGTGAAGTCGGCTTCACGGTGTATCTGAGTGATTCGAACTTCGTCCTATTCGGCAATATCTCTTCGCCCCAGGATCTGTGGCAGGAGCTCCTCGACCGGGGCATCCTCATCCGTGACATCGGCATCGCCCACCATGCTCGGGTCAATGCGGGCACGGAAGCGGAGACAGCAGCGTTCCTCACCGCGATCGACGAGATCCTTGCAGCGCGCCCCGAGCTCCTGCTGTCGTCGAGCTGAGTCTTACGATCCGACGGCACGTCCCGTGTTCACCGGGGCCCGAACAGACGACGTGAGCTGACGACCAGAGCAGACGGCCAGAGCTGACGACCCGAGCTGGCGAACCGAGCTGACGACTCGAGCAGACGACCAGAGCCGACGACGTGCGCTGACGGCGTGGCACAGGGAATCGAGTCCGCAGCACTGCGTTCCGGTTCAAGGAGGTGTCATCGATTCGAAGCTCGGCGAGATCAGTGCCCTGCGGACCGGTCCATAATGCGGCGCTGATCTGCACCCGGCATCGCCACGGTGAGACCTCCACAGTAGGATCGTGGCTGACGGATCGATACAGAATTCGAACCCCGTTCCGGGGACAATGAGTATCCATCGGCAGAACCCACAGTAATGAAAGGCAATTCATGAGGCAGGCCCAACGCTCTCGCACGACCTCGGAATCCTCCGTATCCGTTTCCGTCAACCTCGACGGAACGGGTCAGGCTGACATTTCCACTAGTGTGCCTTTCTTCGATCACATGCTCACTGCTTTGTCGAAGCACTCGCTCATCGACATGGAGATCCGTGCCGAAGGCGATACGCACATCGACGTTCACCACACCGTCGAAGACACCTCGATCGTGTTGGGCCAGGCCCTGAGTGAAGCGCTGGGCGATAAGAAGGGCATTCGTCGCTACGGGCTCGCCGCAGTGCCGTTGGACGAGTCTCTGGCACGCTGCGTCGTCGACATTTCGGGTCGTCCCTACTTCGTCCATGAAGGTGAGCCCGAGGGGCAGCAGTACCACCTCATCGGTGGGCACTTCACCGGGTCGATGACATCGCACTCCTTGGAGTCGATCGCATTCCATGCGGGGCTGACCGTCCACCTCGATCTGCTGCGTGGCCGGGACCCGCACCACATCGTCGAAGCCCAGTTCAAAGCATTCGCCCGGGCACTGCGTGAAGCCGTCGAGTTCGATGGCCGCAACTCAGCTGTGCCGAGCACCAAGGGAGTCCTGTGAGCACAACCGTCGTCGTCACGCCGTTCGGCCAGGCCCAACAGCTGGCCGCCGCATGCGTGCTGTCGAACATCAAAGGCACGATCGTGCCCATCGGCGATTTCACGGGAATCGTCCTCGCTGACACCGGTGTTGAAGCAGGCAACGAGGCTGCCGCATCGATCTCCAAGCTCGCGGGCAAGCATGAAGTGCTCCTGCTCGTCCGCAGTGACGTACAGATCGACGCCGGCCACTATCGGCACGGGTCCCGGGAATCCGATGTGCCGGCCGGTCTGGCACTGAAGAACCTGCCGGACGTGCTCGAGAAGCTGCTGCTCGAAATCGTGCCCGCGGAAGAGGTCGAGGGCAATATTCCCACGTCGTCGATGACCAAACTTCAGGCGAGTGCTGCGACGATGACCCCGGGCCGTGCAGCGGTTGCCAGGACCGCACTGTTGTGGATCGTCGTGGCTGTCCTCGCCGGTCTGATCACGGCCTTCGGGTTGACCCTTGGACTGGGCGGCAACTCGATGGCCTGGGCAGTCGCAGTCTTCGGCGCCATCGTTCTCGCCTTCTCCCTATGGCGTATCTACAGTGTCCTCACCAAGGGAGCGAAACGATGAGCACGATTGCAGTCCTCGACTACGGAGCAGGCAACGTCCGCTCGGCCGTCCGAGCAGCTGAAGCCGCCGGCGCCGAGGTCGTGCTGACGGCTGATCATAGTGTCATCGATGCCGCGGACGGGCTCCTCGTGCCCGGAGTCGGTGCCTATTCGGCAGTCATGGCCGGCCTGGAGCGCGTAGACGGAATCGAACTGATCCGGTCTCGGCATCAGCAGGGTCGCCCCCTGCTCGGAATCTGCGTCGGTCTGCAGGTCTTCTTCACCGAAGGCGAAGAACATGGCGTGAAGACGGCAGGGATCGGACTGTGGCCCGGCAAAGTCACTGCGTTGAACGCTCCCGTCGTCCCGCATATGGGCTGGTCGCAGGTCTCGGCACCGTCGGATTCGTTGATGTTCTCCGGAATCGGCGATGAGCGCTTCTACTTCGTCCATTCCTATGCGGCCACCGATGCCCCGAAGGATGCGCTGGTCACCACGGCTGTCCACGGAGAGCCGTTCATCGCGGCTGTCGAAGACGGAACGACCTGGGCGGCACAGTTCCACCCGGAGAAGTCGGCAGACGCAGGGGCTCGTCTCCTGCGCAATTGGATCAGTTCGTTTCCCAGCCCCGGCGGGCACCCGTCGGATACCAGGCTGTAGCGAGGCAGAGTCCACCCCGGTCGCTTCGCTGCACCGAGCAGTCCCACGTATCTCTTGAGAAAGGTCACAATGACTCAAACCCCCAGCAAGCTCGTTCTCCTTCCCGCGGTTGATGTCGCCGACGGCAAAGCCGTCCGCCTCGTCCAGGGAGAAGCCGGCACCGAGACCGACTACGGCTCGCCCATCGATGCCGCCCAGGACTTCGAAAGCAGGGGCGCTGAGTGGATCCACCTGGTCGACCTCGATGCCGCATTCGGTCGGGGTTCGAACTCTGAGCTGCTCAATCAGGTCGTCAAGGCTGTCGGCATCAAGGTCGAGCTCTCAGGCGGAATCAGGGACACGGAGAGCCTCGAGCGCGCCCTCGACACCGGCGCCGAGCGCGTCAACATCGGTACTGCCGCACTGGAGAACCCTGAGTGGACTGCCGACATGATCTCTCGCTTCGGCGACCAGGTGGCCATCGGGCTCGATGTTCGTGGGACCACCTTGGCGGCTCGCGGATGGACCAAGGACGGGGGAGACCTCTACGAAGTGCTCGCCACCCTCGAAGCCGCCGGATGTGCACGCTACGTCGTCACCGACGTGCGCAAGGACGGTACTCTGCAGGGACCCAACGTCGAGCTGCTGAAGTCCCTTGCTGAGAAGACTGAGAAGCCGATCGTGGCCTCAGGCGGAGTCTCCAGCCTCGAGGATCTGAAGAATCTGCGCGAGCTGGTGCCGTTCGGGGTCGACTCGGCAATCGTGGGCAAGGCCCTGTACGCCGGAAAGTTCACCTTGGAAGAAGCACTCGAGGTCGCAGGGAAGTAATCGTTGTCCACCGAATCCTCTGACCCAGGCCCTGCCGGCGACCGAACGGCTCCGACCGACTCGGGTCACCATGCTGACGCCGCGGAGTCCACCGATTCGGCCGGGCAGACCTGGTCGGGCCGTGAGCTCAAGCCCAACCCGTTCTCAGGCGATTCCGGTTTGGCTGATGCTGGGCTGCTCGAAGCTCTGAATCAGGTGGCAGGGTCCCCGTTGGACGCGAACTTCCATCGCGAAGTTCTCGTTGCCTTGGCTGGGGCTCGCCTCTACGCCCCGATCGTGCCGATGGCTGTTGATCAGGAGGTCGGAGAGAACGGACTGATGGTCGACAACTCCTCGGAGATGGCGATGGTCCGCCTCCAGGCCGAGGACGGCCGTGAGTGCACTCCCGGCTTCTGCTCGATTCCGCCGCTGACTGCATGGCACCGCGATGCCCGCCCGGTGCCGATCGAAGCAGAGCGCCTGGTCCTCGGCGCGATCGAAGCCGAGTCCCAGCTTGTCGTCCTCGATCCCGGCGCTGAGACGTCGTTTCTGCTGCGTCGCCCCGCGATGTTCGCTTTCGTTCGAGGGATGGATTGGACTCCGTCCTGGGCCGACGCCGAGGTGGGACAGCGTCTCGTCAGCATCGGAGAGTCGTTTCCCTGGTTGGCGAAGCTCGGCGTGAGCCCGGGCAGTGCGAACGTTCATGTCGGTGGTCCGGAACTGGCCATCACACTCGGTGTGGAAACCCAAGTGCCTGCCGCTGAGGTTCAGCGATTCCAAGAAGCCGTCGCCGCCGACGAAGACCTCGTGGCGAGAATCGACTCCCTGGCCATCAGGATCCAGTCGGTTGCCTGAGCTGCCGGCCGCACATTTCACGCCAGCATTTCGTTGACACCTGCTTGCCAGGTGGTGGTGCCGATCGTGGCTGCGAAGGCTCCCGGCTCAATGATGCTGGGCTCGTACCAGAGGGGCTTGAGCTCGGAGAGTTCGAACATGGAGCGATTGAACACGCCAGCCAGCCGAGTGCTCAACCACGGCAGGGAGATCGCCCGCTTGGCGGGAGAACCGACCTGCTCATAGGTGTATCGGGCGATCTCCGCTGGCGTCGGATTGGTCGCGGGCGCCAATAAGAGCCGATGGGCCTCCGTTTGTGTGAAGTCGAGCGTGGCTGCGTGGATCATTGCGCGGGCGAGATCGGAGATGACCGTGATCCCGTGCTGCACGTTGACACGTGCCGGGACGAGCGCCCTGCGCCCGGCCTGGATCGGGTCGGTGATGCACATCTTGATCACGGACGTATCCGGCGCCGCGGTTCTGCCGATGAGATCGCCGGCCGCGACACTGATGGCTCTGGCACCGTGGACGGCTCGCGCCTCGATGAGACCCTGCCGGATTCGTCCCTTGGCATCGGCCGGTGCGAACGGCGAGGATTCTGTGATTGGGCCGCTGAGGCGGGCGAAGGCATAGACCGATTCGGGGAACACCACAGGGATATTGAGTTCTTCGGCGACATCCAAGATCGTTGCATCCATTCGTGGGAGGATCGTCGCCCACTGTCGGCTGTCGTAGGGCGCATGAGCGCAGGCGAAGATCGCGTCGACGCCCGCAGCCGCGGCGAGAAGCTGTCTGCGATCGGTCGCGTCAGCTTGGATACTCTCGATGCCAGTTCGACTGGTTGGCAAGAGTGAAGCGGACTCCGCGCCAGACGGAATCAGTGATCCTCGGGTCGCCGTATTGAGTACTGGGGGATGGGGTGCTGTTCTGCTGGCGATCCGTGTGCGGATCCCCGCAGCTGAGAGCTGAGTGGCGATCTCTGTGCCGATCTGCCCGTGTCCGATGACGAGTGCTGATTTCATGATGATCTTCCTGAAGAAGTAAGGATTTCTCAGTTGGATAGCGGATAGCGGACGGCCAGATATCCGGATGGCCGGATCTCTGTATGACTGAATGAGTGTCATCGACGATGCCGATTTCCAAGGGATGGGCACTGAAGATTGATGCTTTCCGAGAAATGGAGAGCGGTGCTCTCTGGAATTCAGCCTAGATCAGCCCGACCATGAAAACAAGAGCAGTGCTCACTGTTGTTATCAGTGTTCTTGCTCAGTAGGGTAGGAGCATGGCGAACCAGACACCGCGTCAGCGGGCCAGAACGGAGACCGAAGCCGAGATCATCCGAATCGGCAACCGGATGCTCGACTCTGGCGGCATCGACGGAATCTCCCTGCGGGCGATCGCCCGTGAGCTCGGCATCGTCTCGAGCGCGGTCTATCGCTATGTCCGAAGCCGCGACGAGCTGCTGACGATTCTCATCAGCGATGCATTCACCTCTGTCGCCGATGCCGTCGATCGCGACTTGGTTCCGCAGCGTTCGGTCTTCACTATCGGGGCGACGATGCTCGAGTGGTCGCGGCAGTACCCGAACCGATGGGCACTGATCTACGGAACGCCGATCCCGAACTATCAGGCGCCGAGAGAGGCCACCGTAGTGCCGGGGACACGGATCATGGTGACTCTAGCGGGCCTCGTGGCCGAACTTCCTGCGAGCCCCTCTCCGTCACCGGTTCCCGCTGAAGCATTGGAACCGTTACGAGTGGGCCTGGAAGAGTTAGGGGTGTCACATGACGACCCAGTGATCATGCGAACCGTCGCTGTGTGGGTCGCCGTCATCGGTCTCATCAACGCGCTGCGGTTCGGTCAGTTCGGCCCAGGGTTCGATTCGGTCGAGGACGAGCTGATGCAGGGGCTGGTGACGACTCTGACGGAGTGAACGCTGTCAGACATCGAGGAGACTACTCAGCCGTCGAGGAGACCGCGGATGTCATCGACGGTGATCGTCGCGGAGAATCCATCGCCCTCATTGACCAGTGAGTCGAAAAGCTGGGCCTTCTTCTCCTGCAGCGCCAGCACCTTCTCCTCGATCGTGCCTTCCGAGACCAGCCGATAGACCATGACGTTCTTCGTCTGCCCGATCCGATGGGCGCGATCAACGGCTTGCGCCTCGACTGCCGGATTCCACCAAGGATCGAGCAGGAAGACGTAGTCAGCTTCTGTGAGAGTCAGTCCGAATCCGCCGGCTTTGAGACTGATGAGGAAGACGGGTGCATCACCGTTGCGGAATTCGTCGATGACGGCGCTGCGATTGCGTGTGGACCCGTCGAGGTAGCAGTAGGTGATGCCACGATGCTCGAGCTGTTCGCCGACCCGGGTGAGGAATGAGGTGAACTGGCTGAAGATGATGGTCCGATGCCCCTCGGCGACGATGTCATCGAGATGAGAGAAGAGCGCACTGAGTTTGCTCGAACCGACGGCTTCGTATTCCTTGTCGATGAGGTAGGGATCAATGGCGAGCATTCGCAACAGTGTCAGTGAACGGAAGATCGCAAACCGATTCCGGTCCATGTCGTTGATGAGCCCAAGAAGCTTCTTCCTCTCCTTCGCCAAGATCGTGTCGTAGAGCTTCCGGTGTTTGGAACTGAGCTCGACCGTGAGCACCTGCTCCTGTTTCGGTGGCAGATCGGCGGCGACGAGCTCTTTGTTGCGCCGCATCATGAATGGCCGGATCCGCCGGCGCAGCAGTGCCATGCCTTCGGGGCTGGCGCCGGACTCGATGGGTGCGACGACTTCGCGTCGGAACTTCTCGATGCCCGGCAGCAGTCCCGTCGACGTGATCGAGTACAGCGACCACAGGTCGGTGAGCGAATTCTCCATCGGGGTGCCGGTGATGGCCAGACGGAAGCGCGCACGAATCGACTTCGCGGCAGCGTGGACCTTGGCGGTGCGGTTCTTCACGAACTGCGCCTCGTCGAGGACGAACGCCTCCCAATCGATGTCTTTGAAGGCAGCGACATCGAGGCGGAGTATCGCGTAGGACGTGATGACGACATCGGCGTTCTCGATCTCCGTAGACAGGGAAGTCCTGCGCTTCTTCTCCGTGGCGGTGATCGTGGCGACCCTGAGTCCAGGAGCGAACTTCTCGGCCTCTTCCCTCCACGTCGACATCACCGAAGTCGGAGCGACGACGAGAACGGGGCCGGAGTCCGGAGCCGCATCCTTGATGTGGGCGAACAGGCTCAGCGCCTGCAAAGTCTTACCCAGTCCCATATCGTCGGCCAGGACGCCTCCGAGCCCGCTCTCCCAGAGTGCCGCCAGCCACCGGAAGCCGTCGAGTTGATACGGCCGCAGCGTCGCATTGACGGAGGAAGGAACATCGAGAGCCGGGATCTCGCCGAGGTGGCTGAGCGATTCGACCGAGCGCCTCCACGAATCGGCTGCTTCCGATTCGTCGGCAAGGTCGTCGAATTCGGCCCAGAGGTCCATGTGATAGCGAGAGAGTCGAGGTGACTCCGGCTCCCACTCTGCGATGACGTCCGATTCGGCGAGCATCTGCCGGATCTTGTCGAAGGCAGGTGCATCGAGTGAGAAGTAGGATCCGTCGGGCAGCATCATCACCTCTGCCCCCTGTGCCAAGGCCAGGAACAGGTCGGCGAAGCGGACCAGCTGCCCATTGATCGTGATGTGGAAGCGAATATCGAACCAGTCGTTGTCCTCGGTCTCGACAGTCGTCATCCTCACCAAGGGTGCTTCGGTCAGCTCCCGATAGTCCGGTCGTTCACCGGTCTCATCGATGAGAAGGTGTTCGACGTCGCCGAGGGCAGGGAGGAGCCTGTCGACGAAGACGGCCGTCTGCAGTTCGTCGAGGTCGGCGCTGCCAGCCTCGGCGATCTGATTCGGCAGAGTCAACGGCAGCGAAGTGGACCTGACTGCTGATCTGAGCCCGTCGAGAACCGCATCCTCGTGTTCGACGCTGCGGTCGTGGTCATCGTCGAAAGAACCTCGGACCGGCAGGGTGCGCTCCGAATGGTTATACTTCCAGGTCCACGTCAGCTGTGAGCCGCCGTCTTCATAGACGACAGACAGGTGCAGTTCCGGGGGCACCAGCACAGGGAACGTCACCGAGTCGTCGGAGGATATGACGGTCGTGGCGAAGGCGAGTCGGGGATAGAAGTCGGTGAAGAAGGTGTCGGCCTGGTCGGCAGAGATCGTGACCGGCTCCCACCTGCGCAGCAGATCAGCGATCAGCGGGTCAGTGGTCGTTGCCGCCGGTGCCAAGGTCAGTGAGTATCCGCCGGTCGTGGAGACGCCGTAGAAACCATGGTCCTCGATCGGTCCGGAGAAGCCCCAATCGTAGGTCGCGTCGTCGATTGAAATGCGATTGCGGGCTTCGATGCCGCCGGGAACAGAGATGACATCACAGTCCGTCGTGCCTTCGACACCGCGGTGAATGGTCAGCCCTCTGTTGATGCCGACGAGTTCGATGCCAAGTGCGGCGCCCTGTTCGAGCAGTGTCCACAGCAGCGGGGAGGAGAACCAGTCGAGGACGACAGAATCCTCGTCCAGGCTCTGACGCTGCGGACTGGAGAGCGACAGACCGCTGATCTGAGCGAACCAGTCCGCCTGCCCACGTGCGAACATCCGAGTGCCGACATTGTTAGCGACGCTTCCCCAGGAGACGTTGCCCCTGATCCAGTTGCCGCGGGCCCCTTCCATGAGCGGTCTCATCGTCACGACGATCTCGGAATGACCGGAGAACTGCGAGCGTTCGAGCGGTTCGGCGACGTAGTTTCCGTACCTGGTGCGTCGCAGTGCGGTGATCTCCAGTCCGAGTGCGAGGCGGGTCGGGGGAGAAGCGGCCCGAGTGCCGGTGGGTCCCGAGGACCAAACCGATGCGTCCTCGCGGTCGGATGAGAACCCAGCCAGAATCGTCTGCCACCGAGGTTGGATCGTATTCCGTGTCGTCGAACCGCTGCGGTCGGTGCCGGAACGGCGCAGACGGTCCCCGCGGGTGCGGGGCTGATCCTCAGTCCTGGGTGAACGTCGACGAGTCGGATCGTGAAGCACCGTTGACCCGTAGGGGGTCACCCTGCGAACGGATGACGCCATCAGTGCCGCCACCACGTGCTTGCAGTCCCCGCCGACAGGGCAGGTGCAGTGCGAGGCCCTGACGGAGAACGACTTTCCTGCCGGGTCGCTGCGGGTGAGAACGGCGACGCTGACATAGTCGTGCTCGGCGGACCCGGAGACTTCAGCACGCAGAGTCAGCTCCTGTGCGACCCATTCGATGTCGCCGACCATTCCCTTGTTCGCGTAGCTGCGTCCACGCTCGTAAAACGTCGTGCCGAAGTAGTCCTGCAACTCCTTCGCACTGACATATGGCAGTTCCGCGGTGGACATACGAAGATAGTCTCACGCGGCACTGACACAGCAGAAACGGCCCCCGACCAGTGGTCGGGAGCCGTTGTGGATGAGTGATGGGAAGCAGTCAGCGGATGAACGCCGTCTGCGTCAAAGAATCGTCAGCGGACGGGGCCGGTGAACTTCTCGCCGGGTCCCTGTCCGGGAGCATCCTGAATGGTCGAGGCCTCGCGGAAGGCAAGCTGCAGACTGCGCAGTCCGTCGCGCAGCGGGCGCGCGTGGTGATCGCCGATCACAGTGGCGGCACCCGTGACGAGGCCGGCCAGAGCGGTGATCAGCTTGCGGGCCTCATCGAGGTCCTGCAGATCGGATGCGGACTGTTCGGGGGAGTCCTCGGCCAGGCCGCATTTGACGGCGGCGGCGGACATCAGGTGGACGGCAGCGGACGTGAGGACCTCGACGGCAGGCACTTCGGCGATGTCACGCGTGACATCGGCAACCGCCTCGGCGGGTACAGAATCTTCAGAACTCATGAGCTAAGCTTGACATATCAACGACCCTTCGGAGGCACATCCGACGTCGATGTGCGAAGAGTCATGATGCGTAGTACACTAGGTCGTGGTGCGAAGAGGGGTCTGACTCCCACCTGGATCGTGAAGAACGATCGGGTCCAATGATCAGCTGAAGAAAACCGAGTGTGAACTCGGAATGAAAGCAGCAGATCGAGGTGTATTCACTTGAACTCGGACGGTGTCTGAAAACCGTTGCAGTCGTGTGTGCAGGCTCCCTTGGCATGTGTGTCAATGGGAGCCTTTTCTGTTGCCACGACATCATCAGAGCTAAAAAGGAGTGAACACATCAGCGAGACGCGCATCAATGACCGGATTCGGGTTCCCGAGGTCCGGTTGGTCGGACCAAACGGTGAACAGGTCGGTATCGTTGCCATTCGCAAGGCACTCGATCTCGCCCGCGAGGCAGATCTCGACCTAGTCGAGGTTGCGCCGCAGGCGAAGCCTCCCGTGGCCAAACTCATGGACTACGGGAAATTCAAGTACGAATCTGCTCAGAAGGCCAGAGAAGCCCGGAAGAACCAGGCGAACACTGCGCTGAAAGAGATCCGCTTCCGTCTCAAGATCGATGAGCACGACTACGAGACGAAGAAGGGCCATGTGACCCGCTTCCTTGCCGGCGGCGACAAGGTCAAAGTCATGATCATGTTCCGCGGACGTGAGCAGTCGCGCCCTGAGATGGGCATCAAGTTGCTTAACCGCCTGGCCGCAGATGTGTCGGAACTGGGCACCGTCGAATCCTCACCACGGGTCGACGGACGCAACATGGTGATGGTCATCGCCCCTCATAAGTCCAAATCTGACGCCAAGGCCGAGGCCCGGAAGGCATCTTCGGATGCCAAGGGCAACGTCGCCGAGGTGAAGTCCCGTCGCGATCGGGTTGCTGCAGAGAAGAGCGCAACGCCCGACGCGTAAGAAGTATGTACCGATTCGCTGAGGTCTCAACGACTTCAGCGTGTGAAGTAGTTGATGGTGGGCCCCACCGTCAACGAAATGCAAAGGAGAACGGCACGATGCCGAAGCAGAAGACGAACAGCAGCGCCAAGAAGCGCATGCGCGTGACTGGCACTGGCAAAATCATGCGTGAAGGCGTGAATAACCAGCACAAGTTTGAGCACAAGTCCTCGGCTCAGAAGCGCCGCGTCGGTGCCGATCAGGTCATTACCGGCGGAGATCGCAAGATGGCCCGCAAGCTTCTGGGCAAGCTCAAGGGCAGGTGAGAGACCCTCTCCGGTCTCCATTCCCTGGGACGCCATTGACGTGGGTCCCTCAGCTTGAACCAGATTCCGGCTTTGCCGGTTGAACTATTTTTCGAAGGAGTAACACGTGGCACGTGTTAAGAGAGCGGTCAACGCTCACAAGAAGCGCCGGGTCATCCTCGACCGGGCAAAGGGCTACCGTGGACAGCGCTCGCGCCTGTACCGCAAGGCCAAAGAACAGGTCATCCACTCGCTGGTCTACAGCTACCGTGACCGTCGCGCCCGCAAGGGTGACTTCCGTCGCCTCTGGATCCAGCGCATCAACGCTGGCGCTCGCGCCAACGGCATGACCTACAACCGTTTCATCCAGGGCCTCAAGGCCGCTTCCATCGAGGTTGACCGCCGTATGCTCGCTGAGCTCGCAGTCAACGACTCGGCCACCTTCGCGCACCTGGTCAAGGTCGCCAAGGAAGCTCTTCCTGCTGACGTCAACGCAGCGAAGACCGCAGCAGCCTGATCTGCTCGCACAGACATAGTCAACGGCCCCGACCTTCATTGGTTCGGGGCCGTTGATTCTTTCTCGGACTTCTCCGCCCCATCCCTCCAGCCAGACACCCTTCCAGCCAGAACGCAGGCTCGCGCATTCCATGAATTTTCCAGGCGTCATCTCCTCACCCCATTCGAAGCGGATCAAGAACGCGGTCAAGCTCCTCAAGCGCCGTGACCGCAAGGCGACCGGCCAGTTCCTCGTCGAGGGTCCACAGGCCGTGCGCGAGGCCCTGGATCGTCATGTCACGCAGGGTCTTGATGGGAGCACCCATGGGGTTCCCGAGTGGATGGGCTCGACCGTGGATCCGCACGGAGCGGTCGTCGAGCTCTTCATCACGGAGGAGGCCGCCGAGGCGCATCCTGAGTTCGTCGAGACCGTGAAGTCTGCCCGGATCGACTGGAACCTCGTCACCGCCGAGGTGCTTGCTGAGCTCGCGACGACAGTGAACTCACAAGGTGTCGTGGCCGTGTGTGAGGCCATCGATGTCGAGCTCGATTCGGTCATCACCAAGGATTCCCAGCTCATCGTCGTCCTTTCGCAGGTCCGTGATCCGGGTAATGCGGGCACGATCATCCGCCTCGCCGATGCTGCCGGTGCCGATGCTGTCGTGCTCACGTCGTCAAGCGTCGACATCTACAACGACAAGACCGTCCGGTCGACAGCCGGGTCGCTGTTCCATATCCCCGTGGTCACCGGCGTCGGTCTGCCCGAGGTGACTGAACTCGCCCGTGCTCGCGGACTCCAGATCTTGGCTGCCGACGCCAACGAGGATGCCCACGATCTTCACCACCCGTGGGACACCGGCCTCGACCTCAGTGCTCGGACCGCCTGGGTCTTCGGCAATGAGGCGTGGGGGATGAAGGATGCCGACCTCGAGCTCTGCGATGCCTCGGCGGCCGTGCCGATCTATGGGAAGGCCGAGAGCCTCAACCTCGCGACCGCAGCGAGCGTCTGCATCTACGAAAGTGCTCGCAACCAGCGGATGTAAGGCTGCAAAGTACGTGTTCGTTGAGAGTCTCCCTAGCAACTGCGCCGCCTACCGGCCCGCGGCCAACCCTCCGTCGACGGGGAAGTCCGCGCCGGTGTAGAAGCCGTCTGCATCTGCAGCGAAGAAGCCCACCGCACGAGCCACATCGTCTGGCGTCGCGATGCGGCCGGCCGGTGTCATCGCACCCATGCGTTCTGTCATGTCCCCGGCGTTTGCGGTCCGATCTGTGCGGACCATGCCCGGTGAGACGACGTTCGACGTGATGCCATGCTGTCCCATCTCCTTGGCCACATATGCGGCGAACGTCCTCAGCCCTGCCCGGGCGCTGCCATGGTGGGCCAAACCTGGGGTGGGGTTATGCGCTGAGGCTGAGCCGATATAGATGATCCTGCCGGAGTTGTTGGCGATCATGGTCGGCAGCACAGCCTTGGTGGAATGGAACGCTGCTTGCAGATCCTGTTCGACGACTCCGCCGAAATCGTCCCAGGTCATGTCGACCAGAGAGATCGGGCGGAACAGCGGACCCGCGTTGCTGACCAAGATGTCCAGACGGCCGAGTTCGTTGCGAGCTGCGGCAACCAAGGACTCGGCGCCTGCTTGGGTGCCGGCGTCGGCGCCGACTACTGTTGCCCGTCGCCCAATGCTGTGGATACGATCACGAATCTCTTCTGCTGGGGCCGCATTGTTCAGGTAGTTCACCACAACGTCGGCGCCCAAGTCCGCCAGGTGGGTTGCGGTCGCTGCCCCGATGCCTCGGCCGGAACCGGTGACGATGGCGACTTTGCCGGTCAGGGGGTGTGATGAGTTCGTGATTTCGTCGTTCGGCATCGGTGGCGCCTCTTTCGGCTTGGCGGTCTCTGGCTGTGAACCTCTTGCTTGGAAAGAACAGGCTCTGCGCGTTCGAAATTCCCGACAAGGGCGACTCCTGGCTGACTCCCATGTGTCGAGTCACTGCTGCTTCGTTCTCATCGTCGCTGGTGACGACAGTTTCGAACTAGCCGTTGAGCGAGCCACTTGCCGCCACCCGATACGGTGGCACCATGACGACTGAAGCTCCACGCGCGCCGAAGATCACTTTGAAACAGCTGACGCCCGGATACCTCGGCGATATCGGTCCCGAGGAGTTCCTCGAGGGCATGGAGTTCACCGATCTCGACCTCGCCGAGGTGGATTCCACCCAGGCCACGTACCTGGACTGTTCGCTGTCCCGGGTCAACTTCGGTGCAGCCGAGTCTCCAGTGAACTTCACCGGTGTGCGCTTTTCGGGTTCGAAGATCGAAGAATCGCGTGCCGATACGTGGACGATGCCGCGGGGAAGCTTCATCCACTCCGAGATCTCCGGGACCCGGATCGGTGCGGGAGTCTTCTATGACAGCGTGTGGGAGAAGGTGACTTTCAACAACTGCCGGATCTCCTACCTCAACTTGCGCGGGGCCAAGCTCTCCGACGTCGAATTCCGTGACTGTGTCATCGATGAGATCGACCTCGACCGGGCCAAAGCCAGCAGGGTGTCGTTTCCCGGATCGAAGGTCGGCGTTCTTCAGTGCGAGAGCTCGAATTTCGGCAATGTCGACCTGCGGGGTCTGCAGCCGCACAAGATCTCCAGCGTGCACTCGCTGCGCGGAGCCACCATCGATGAGACACAGATGATGATGTTCGCCGAACTCTTCGCCCACGAACTCGGCATCACCGTCGAATAGGTTGTCTACGTATACGACTGTGGACTCGGTCCAGACACTCATCGAACGACCATGAGTCGACGACACTGTTTCTGATCACGACAAATCAGGCAGAGTTCTACCGGCAAGAGATGAAGGAGGACGGGTGACTGTGAAGTTGTTCGCTGGCGTCGATCTGGCAGCTGAGGCGAGTCGCACTGGTCTTGCATTTCTCTCGGAATCCGACGGAAAGTGCGTAGTTGATCGCCTCAAAGTGGGCGCAGACGACTCCTCGATCATCGAGGCGATTTCAGTTGCTGAACGGACTGGCGTCGATGTGCCGCTCGGCTGGCCGGATCAGTTCGTCGAGTTGATTACCGCGCACTCAGCTCATGAGCTTCATCCACCGCGGTCCACTGATCGGCAATGGCGACGTGGCATGGCGATGAGAGCCACGGACGTAGCTGTCCACGAGCGAACCGGTCTTTGGCCATTGAGCGTTGCGACTGAACGAATAGCTTATGCGGCGATGCGATGGGCCGGGATCGAAGCAAATCTGCGTGAGAGCGGGATACGGGTCGCGCGGGGTGGTTCCGGTGCACTCTTCGAGGTCTATCCTGCGGCGGCGTTGAAAGTGTGGTCTTTGCAGCATCGGGGATACAAGGGCGCGAAGAACTCGGCTTCACGGTTAGAACTTGTCGCGGCGTTGTCCGAGAGAATCGCGTACATGGACTGGAATGGCCATAAGGATCAATGCATTGAAGACGACGACGCTCTCGACGCGGTACTTGCGGCACTCATTGCCTATGAAGCGTTCTCCGGCCGGTGTGTACCTCCACCAGAGGACCTCTCGGCAACCATCAAGCGCGAAGGATGGATTTGGCTCCCGAAGTCCTGATTCAATTTGATCAGTGCGAAGCTAAAGCCTCACCGCTCGCCGAGTTCGTCGATGAGCACCCGCTTGTTCTCCGAGTAGTCGACCGGCACGATGATCAGGTGGACTCCGCCGGCAGTGAATGCCGATTCGAGGACCTCGTTCATCTCGTCGGTGCTCTCGAGCCGATATCCGGACGCTCCATATGACTCGGCGTAGGCAACGAAGTCGGGGTTGCCGAAGGTCAGACCGTAGTCCGGCATGCCATCGACGGCCTGCTTCCAGCGGATCATGCCGTAGGAGCTGTCTTCGAGAACGAGCACGACGAGGTCGAGGCCCAGCCGCACAGCGGTCTCCATCTCCTGGCTGTTCATCATGAACCCACCGTCGCCGCAGACTGCCATGACGCGGCGTTCCGGGTAGGTCAGTTTGGCGGCCATGGCCGAGGGGAGTCCGGCACCCATCGTGGCCAAAGCGTTGTCGAGCAGCAGTGTGTTCGCCCTGGTCGTGCGGTAGTTGCGGGCGAACCAGATCTTGTACATGCCGTTGTCGAGAGCCACGATGCCGTCGACCGGCATGACCTTGCGGACCTCGGCGACGATGCGCTGCGGGATGAACCGCTCATCGGTCGAACCTTCAGCGACCTTGTCCAGGATTCCTTCGCGCATCGGCAGCAGTGCTCCCGCGTTGCGCACGTGTCCGACAAGCTCCACTGCGAGTTTGTCGAGGCTCGGTCCCAGGTCGCCGACGGTTTCGACCTGCGGGAAGTACACCTGTTCGACCACAGCGGCCCGATAGCCGACATGGACGACGGTGGGGCCGTCCTCGCCCATGGTGAACGGCGGCTTCTCGGTCGTGTCGTGTCCGATGGTGACGATGACATCGGCTTTTTCGATCGCATCGTGGACGTAGTCGCGGCTGGTCAGCGCCGCTGTGCCCAAGTAGAGATGGGACGATCCGGACACGGACCCCTTCCCCATCTGCGTTGTGAAGTAGGGGATGCCCACCCGGGAGACGAACCGCGACAGGGCCGCGCTGCAATCCGATCGGGATGCATCTGCACCGAGCATAAGCAACGGGCGCTGGGCCCCGCGGATCACCTCGGCGGCGGCATCGACAGCGTCGTCGCTGGCGATCGCCCGTGCGGCGGCGTGCGGGCGAACGAGGTCGCACTGCTCAACGGGCATCGCGGCGATGTCCTCCGGCAACTCGAGATGAACCGGCCCCGGCCGTTCGGACTGAGCAATCCGGAAGGCCTCCCGAATCATCGTCGGAATCATCCTCGCCGAGGTGATCTGCTGGCTGGCCTTCGTCAGCGGCCGCATCGTGGCGACCGTATTGACGATCTGGAAGCGTGCCTGCTGCGCTGTGCGGATCCCCTTCTGCCCGGTGATCATGATCACCGGCATGCCGCCGAGGTGGGCATAGGCTGCTCCTGTCGCGAGGTTGAGCGCACCGGGCCCGAGCGTGGTCAGACACACTCCCGGTCTGCCGGTCAGCCGTCCGTAGGTCGCGGCCATGAATGCGGCCGCCTGCTCGTGGCGGGTGAGGATCAGATCGATGGAGGATTCGCGCAGCGAATCGATGAAGTCGAGGTTCTCTTCGCCCGGAATGCCGAAGATGCGCTCAACCCCTTCGTTCTCGAGGGCTTTGACCATGACATCGGAAGCTCGCTGAGTCGTCATGCTTCGACACTACATCTTTCACTGCCTCAGCTCGATGGCCCAGGTCACACCTCGGGGCACGGGCGGGGGCGCGGTCGCATCACCTCGGTGGCGGTCGCTCCACCTCGGTGTCGGTGGGCCACGGCCGGACGTGGACATGATGATCGTGACCGACCCAGGACATCTTCCGGACGGGTGGTCAGGGGTTCTTTCTCAGGCGATAGACTTGTGCGCGGTAGAAGTACGGCACCAATGCAGGCATACCCGGCATACGAAGGACTTTGATGACTGACCAGCTCGACCCTCTGGACGAGTCGGCCGTGAAGGCGGCCGTTGACGCGGCCTTGAGCGCATTCGCGGACGCACACACTCTCGACGATCTCAAGACAGCGAAGATCGACCACACCGGCGACAAGTCCCCGTTGGCTCTGGCCAACCGGGCCATCGGCGGTCTCGACAAGGCCGATAAGGCTGCCGCCGGCAAGATCGTCGGCAAGTCCCGCGGCCAGGTCAAGAAGGCCCTCGACGCCCGTCAGGCCGAGCTCGAGGCCGAGCGCGACGCAGCCGTTCTCATCGAAGAGTCCATCGACGTCACTCTGCCCACCGACCGGAACCGCCTCGGCGCTCGCCATCCGCTGTCCCTCATCCAGGAACAGGCTTCCGACTACTTCATCGGCCTCGGCTGGGAGGTCGCCGAAGGCCCCGAGATCGAATCCGAATGGCTGAACTTCGATGCGCTGAACTTCGGGCCCGACCATCCAGCCCGGCAGATGCAGGACACGTTCTTCGTCGACCCTGCCGATGCTGGGCTCGTCCTGCGCACCCACACCTCACCGGTCCAGTCGCGCTCCCTCCTGCAGCGGGGTGTCCCGCTCTACGTCGTGTGCCCGGGCAAGACCTTCCGCACCGATGAACTCGATGCCACCCATACCCCGGTCTTCCACCAGATCGAAGGCATCGCCATCGACAAGGGCCTGACCATGGCCAACCTGCAGGGCACCCTCGACGGCTTCGCCCGCGAAATGTTCGGCCCGGAGTCGAAGACCCGCCTGCGCCCCAGCTTCTTCCCGTTCACCGAACCGAGCGCGGAAATGGACTTCTGGTTCCCGAAGAAGGTCGGCGGCCCCGGCTGGATCGAATGGGGCGGCTGCGGCATGGTCCACCCCAATGTGCTCAAAGCAGCGGGCATCGACCCCGATGTCTACCAGGGCTTCGCTTTCGGCATGGGCATCGAGCGCACCCTGATGCTGCGCGAAGGAATCAACGATATGCATGACATGGTCGAGGGCGATGTGCGCTTCTCGGCTCGTTTCGGAATGAAGGCTTGATATGCGCGTCCCACTGAACTGGCTGGCCGACTACGTCGATCTCCCGGCCGATACGGATCCCCATGCCCTGGCCGCTGAGTTTGCGTCGATCGGACTCGAGGAAGAGGACTTCTTCGGCCCCGAGATCACCGGCCCCCTCGTCGTCGGCCGTGTCCTTGAACTCGTCAAGGAAGAGCACTCGAACGGTAAGACCGTCAACTGGTGCCGCGTCGACGTCGGACCCGAGCACAATGAAGATGCCGATGACCCGAAGGACCCGCAGCCCGGCGAGGAACGACCCAGCCGCGGCATCATCTGCGGTGCCCACAACTTCGTCGTCGGCGACCTCATTGTCGCCTGCCTGCCCGGAGCCGTCCTGCCCGGTGATTTCCAGATCGCTGCCCGCAAAACCTACGGACACAAGTCCGATGGCATGATCTGCTCGGCCAAGGAACTCGGCCTGGGTGAGGACCACGATGGCATCATCGTGTTGAAGAACCTCGGCCTGAGCGGTGAACCCGGTGACGATGCGATTGCCCTTCTCGGACTCGACCAGGTCACCCTCGACGTCAACGTCACCCCCGATCGCGGCTACCAGCTGTCGATGCGCGGCATCGCCCGCGAGTACGCGCAGATGAAGGGCCAGTCCTTCACCGACATCGGAAGCCCGTCCATCGCCGAGGTGAACGCCCCCACCGCTGACGGCTTCCCTGTCGTGATCGAGGACTCCAACCCCATCGACGGCAACGTCGGCTGCGACCAGTTCACCGCCGTCCAGGTGACCGGCCTGGACACGAGTGCACAGACCCCGTTCTGGATGCAGCGTCGCCTCATCGCCGCAGGCATGCGCCCCATCAGCCTGATCGTTGATGTCACGAACTACGTCATGCTCGAACTCGGCCAGCCCCTCCACGCCTACGACACCTCGCTGCTGGGCGATCAGATCGTCGTGCGCCGGGCGCAGGCGGGGGAGAAGTTCACAACGCTCGACGATGTGGAACGGAAACTCGATCCCGAAGACCTCCTCATCACCGACCGTAATAGTTCAGATGCTGCGAGTGGCCGGGGCGGCAAGATCATCGGCCTCGCCGGTGTCATGGGCGGAGCCGCGGTCGAAGTCAACGATGAGACCACCGACGTCGTCATCGAGTCCGCACACTTCGACCCGATCTCGATCGCCCGCACCGCACGGAGGCACAAACTGTCCTCCGAGGCCTCGCGTCGCTTCGAACGCGGAGTCGACCCGAAACTTGGCCCAGTGGCAGCACGCCGCTGTGCCGATCTGCTCGTCGAGCTCGCCGGGGGAACGCTGAGCCCGGCGACCACTCAGGTCGGTCAGGCTCCGGAGCCCACCGTCATCGAGCTTCCTGTCGAGCGAGTCGGCTCGCTCGTCGGTGTGGACTACTCGGTCTCTGAGATCACCGAGCTCCTCGAAGGTGTCGGCGCCGCAGTCACCGCAGGCTCCGACACCGCCGCCTCGGGCAATGCTGATTCGAATGTGACGCTCTCGGTCACCGTCCCCAGCTGGCGCACGGACATCACCGATGACGTCGACCTCATCGAGGAAGTGGCTCGCACCGGCGGATATGACCGGATCCCCTCGATCCAGCCCGCGGCCCGTGCAGGCAACGGACTCACCGAGGCGCAGCGCACGCGCCGTCGGGTCTCGAACCTGCTGGCCGCCGACGGTTTCACCGAGGTGCTGTCCTACCCGTTCACGTCCGACAAACGCGACGATCAGCTGCGCCTCGATGCAGGCGATGCGCGCCGCAGCCACATTCGGCTGGCGAATCCGATGTCCGAAGATCTGCCGCTGATGCGCACGAATCTGCTGTCGACGCTCGTCGACCTCGTCGTGCGCAACCTCGGCCGCGGAGCCAAGGACATCGCGCTGTTCGAAGCCGGCCTCGTCTCCACCTCGGCGGGTCTGCCTGCCGGTCCCGGGCCACGGCATCTGCCCGGCTACCACCCGAGCGATGCGGAGCTCGAGGACATCTACGCCTCCGTTCCGGCCCAGCCCTACCACTACGCGGGCATCATCACCGGCAATGCCGAACTTGCCGGCGTCTGGGGCAAGGGTCGGAAGGCCGAAGCCACGGACGTCATCGACACGGTGCGGCGCATCGCTGCGGTCAACGGCATCGACGTCAGCGTCGAAGCCGACCAGATCGCACCCTGGCACCCGGGACGGGCCGCGAGGTTCGTCCTCGCCGACGGTCAGGAACTCGGACACGCGGGTGAGCTCCACCCGAAGGTGTGCGAGAACCTCGGCCTGCCGGCTCGGACAGTGGCCTTCGAAATCGACTTCGATGCCCTGTTGGCCCAGGACGATCTGCGCACCTGGGACGGCGCACTGTCGACCTACCCGGTCTCGCGTCAGGACGTCGCACTTATCGTCGATGCGGATCTGCCGACTCAGACGCTGGCCGCGACTCTGCGCGAAGGTGCAGGGGAGGAACTCGAGCTGCTCGAGACTTTCGACCTCTACACCGGCGACCAACTGCCCGAGGGCAAGAAGTCGCTGGCCTTCCGCCTGACGTTCCGGGCACCGGATCGTACGCTCAAGGCCGGTGACGCCTCGGCGATGCGTGAGGCTGCGACGCAGCTGGCGGCTGAGCGCCACGGCGCCGAAGTCCGCAGCTGAGGATTAAACGCATGAGGGCCCGGTCGGTTGCTTCGGTTTCCCGGCCGGGTCCTGTCACATCCGAACCGAACATCAGAGGAGTCTGACCATGACCGAGAAACTGCCCTACGGGACCAACCTGCCCACTGATTCGGCGCCTGGCGAAGCGACCGCTGTACCGGCCGAGTCCATTGCCGTCATCACCGGGGGAGCGCGCGGCATCGGCCGCTATCTCTCCGAGGCATTCGCGAACGCCGGCTACCACGTGGTCGTCACGGCCACCTCGGCGTCGAAGGCTGAGGCAGCGGCGGCAGAGATCGTCGACGCCACCGGGGGAGCGGTCACCGGGTTGGAGATGCGCGCCGATGACATCGACTCGGTGTCGGCGTTGCGCATTGCGGTCGCAGCGCTCGAATCTGAGAGTGGCCGACGGCTCCAGGTGCTGGTCAACAATGCCGGCCGCATCGAGTCGACCGAGGGCCCGCTGTGGGAGGCAGACCCGGAGAGCATCAAGGGTGTCGTCGACGCCAACGTCCTCGGGGTCGCGCTCATGGTCAATGCGTTCGCGCCCGTTCTCATCACCAACGCCGAGGTGACCGGTCGTCCCAGCCGCATCATCGACCTCAACTCCGGCTCGGGTGCGCAGGGGACGCCTGCCTACGCCGTGTATTCGGCGTCGAAGGCCTCACTGTTCCGCATCGCCGACTCGGTCGTGCACTTCGGTCATGAGTTGGGGCTGCGGATCTTCGAAATGGCGCCTGGCGTCGTGGAGACAGAGATGACGAAGTCCATGCCTGTCCACGACTTCCGTGGCGAGGGCGATTGGACGACGCCGTCCCAGGTCACCGACCTGGCGCTGGCGTTGGCCTCGGGATCACTCGATGCGTTCACCGGAAGGTATGTGCGCGCAGGGGCCGACGACGAAGAGTCCTTGATCGCCGAGGTTGGTGCCGGGTTGGAGAAGTCGGCACGCCGTCTCGTGCTCGGCTGAGTACCTCGCCGAGATTCAGCGGTAGACACGACTGCGATGATCGAACGACCGCTCAGAGACCTGACAGAGAACTCTCTGCGAGAACTCTGAGCGGTGGGTCAAAGTCACTGCGGCCGCAGTAGATTGAAAAAGTCAGATTGTTCCCGTGACTAAGCGTGTCGACATGACTGCATCACACAATCTCACACCGGCTGAAACTGAACATAGGACACAGGTTCGACGGGCCGCAGTGGCCAGCACCATCGGCACAACGATCGAATGGTATGACTACTTCCTCTACGGCACAGCAGCCGCACTGGTCTTCCCACACCTGTTCTTCCCCGGCGTCTCTCCGTACATCGGCACGCTCGCCGCTTTCGCCACTTACTTCGTCGGTTTCTTGGCCAGGCCTGTGGGCGCAGCAATCTTCGGCCACTGGGGTGATCGTATCGGCCGGAAGACTATGCTCATCGTCACTCTGCTGATGATGGGCATTTCCACGGCACTGATCGGTCTCTTGCCGGGGTCCGCGTCATGGGGTGACGCAGCTCCAATCATCCTCATTATTCTGCGCGTGCTCCAGGGCATCGCCGTCGGCGGCGAGTGGAGCGGTTCTGTCCTTCTCTCGATGGAGTGGGGCGATCAGAAGCGCCGTGGACTTATGGGCAGCTGGCCGCAGCTGGGTGTGGCGATCGGCCTCATCCTCTCAACCGGGCTGATGGCGATGTTCAACGCGATCTTCGGCAAGGAAGCGTTCATTTCCTGGGGATTCCGCGTTCCGTTCCTCCTCAGCCTTGTTCTGGGGGTATCGGTCTCTACATTCGGTTGAAGATCCTCGAGACCCCGATGTTCACGAAGGTGGTCAAGTCCAAGGACACGAGCACGGCTCCGCTGCTGCAGGTGCTGCGGCGCTTCCCGAAAGAGATCACACTCTCGGCGCTGCTGCGGATGTCAGAACAGATGCCGTTCTACGTGGTCACTGCGTTCGTCCTGTCGTATATGACCTCAGGGGAGCCGGGCCACAACTTCAGCTATAACTTCGTCCTCATCGGCACATTGATCGCCGCTGCTATCGAATTGGTGCTGGTCCCGCTGTTCGGGCATCTCTCCGACACGATCGGGCGGAAGAAAATCTATGCCTGGGGTGCCGCGATCATGGGAGTCTGGGGCTTCATCTACTTCGCTCTGCTGGACAGTGGCATCTCCTGGCTGGCGTTCGCCGCTCTGTGCCTGGGACTCATTCCCCACGCTATGCAGTACGGCCCGCAGGCCTCAATCATCGCCGAGAGCTTCCCGACGAACCTCCGGTACACCGGGGCCGGACTTGGCTACCAGCTCTCATCGATCATCGCAGGCGGACCTACGGCACTCATCGCCACCTGGCTCATCCACCAGTTCGGCACCGGCTATGCCGTATCGGTCTACATCCTCATCTCGGCTGTGATCACGCTCATCGCGCTGAAGCTACTGGCTGATCGATCACGCAGCGATATCACCGATGATGAGACATATGACAGAGAGGCCACTGGTCGCTGACGCTGGAGGGTGCCGAATCTCAGACCCCCGCCGAAACTGATTCCTCGGCCATCATCCACTCCACAATCGCAGCCACATGCGCATCAACCGAATCAATCGCGGGCAGGGGAGCGGTCTCCGGCGGGACCAGCAGACCGATCTCCGTGCACGAGAGCGCCACCGCATCTGCGCCTCGGGCCTTGAGATCGTTCATGATCTGGATATAGCGGGCACGCGAGGCATCGGTGAACACCCCCTGAGTGAGTTCGTCGAAGATGATCTGGTCGACCTCGAGGCAGGTCTCTTCGTCGGAGACGAGAGTCGCGATGCCCTGCGCCTCGAGCCGCTCGGTGTAGAAGCCGTCGCACATGGTCGCCCTCGTACCGAGGACCGCCAGCGTTGTGTGCCCTGCACCTTTGGCGACGGAGGCAATCGAATCGACGATGTGAATGAGCGGGACATCGACGGATGCCTCAATCGCAGGTGCGCACTTGTGCATGAGGTTCGTCGCGATCGCGACAGCCTCGGCGCCACCATCGACGAGCAGCTGCGCTGTCGACGACAGCGACGCATCGGCACCCGCCCAATCCTCGGTAATCTGAAGGTCACGAATGTCCGCGAAGTCCGTGGAATCGAGAAGGATCTGCGCAGAGTGATGCCCGCCGAGTCGCGTGGACACAGCCATGTTGATCTTCGTGTAGTACTCGATGCTCGAGTGCCAGCTCATTCCACCCAACAGGCCGATCCTGCGCATAGTCCATCTCCTCATCCTCATGAATCAATCACCGACCTCCAGTCTCGTCCGAACCCAGGATTCCCGGTAGGCCCAGCTGCCTCTGCCATGACATAACCTGGACTTATGGCAAATGTGTTTGAGCAGGCGCTCGACGTCGGCGAACCGAAACGTCTGCTGATCTTCGGCGCGATCGCCGAGGCCGGCAGTATCGGAGCAGCTGCCCGCGAACTCGGCTGGTCACAGCCAGCACTGTCCCAACACATGAACGCGCTTGAGAAAGACCTCGGCGTCAAACTCTTCGAACGCACCTCTCGCGGTATCGTCCTCACCACCGCTGGCCAACTCACACGCATCCGCGCGAACGACATAGCCACCTCGGTGACAGGTCTGCGAGGGGACCTGGCCAGAGCATTCGGCCTCGGCGGACGCAATGTCCGACTGGCCGGATTCCCCAGTTTCGTCGTCGGTCCCTTGGCGGCAGCCTTGGGAAGTCTCGCATCAGCCTCCGGCATGGGCAGCGAATCCGTCCAACACCACTCCTACGAGGTTGCCGAGGCAGAACCGCCCGAAGCCATGGCTCTGCTGGAGGCAGGTGAGATCGACGTGGCGTTCCTGTTCCATCACGAAGATGAGGAGGCACCGCGGCTGCCTGCTCACGACACGGTCGACCTCGGCACCGACCATCTTGACCTTTTGGTGCCCGAACGGTGGAACCGTGCTGGACAGATCACCCACCTCAGCGATGTCGCAGACCTGCCGTGGATCATGGGCTGTGTGCGTTGCCGCTCCACCACCGAGCGCCTCTGCCGACGTGCCGGTTTCGAACCACGCACACGTCACATCACGGACAACCCGGGCGCAATCCAGTCGCTGGTCTCCAACGGACTGGGCGTCGCACTCCTTCCGCGCAGCGCCCGCCGCTACTCCCAAGTGGCCGGCATCGACCAGATCGCCCTCGACGAGGCAGGGGCACGCAGAGTCACCGCGATGATCCCGGATGGACTGCGATCGGCACCAGAAGTCGAGGATCTGTTAGACGCTCTTCGCTCGGTCGAAGTCGAAGTCGAAGTCGAAGTCACAGGCGCAGGTGAACGGTGATGCTGACATTCACGAAAGTCCTCAACAAGTACCTGACCATGGTGACTGCCGCGGCGGTCATCGTCATGATGGTCCACATCGTCACCCACGCACTCGCACGTTCGCTCCTCGACGCCCCGATCTATGGCACCAACGAGATTGTCGAATACTGGTACCTGCCGATCGTGGCACTCCTGGGCATCCCCGCCGCCCAACTCCAGAAGGAACACATCACCGTCACCATGCTCACCGAGCGGGCACGCCCAGCCACCGCCTCGGTGTTCACAGTCTTCGCCTGCATCCTCGGCGCACTGGTCTCGATCGCCTTCGCCTGGTTCGGTCTCATGAAGGCACTTGCGAACATGGCGATCGGCCAGACCGCCGACGTCTCCGACATCATCACCTGGCCGGTGTACTTCCTCGTCCCCATCGTCTTCGTGCTGCTGGCCGTGCTCTACGTGCTCGACGCCGTCGTCATCGCCCGTTCCGGTGCGGCCGACCGCATGACCGGCGAGCCCGACGTCAACCTCGCCATCGATGGGCCGACGGCTGAGAAGTCCGGAGATACTACCTCCAGGACAGTCGCAGACGGACACGACCAGTGATCTCCAATACCGGCAACTCCTCCGCGGCCCTGCCCCCGGATGCCGCCTCACCCGCCAACGACACCACCACCAGCGCCTCCCTCTTTCCTTCCGGGGCGCGCCGGAAACGCCCCGGCTACCTGGCGCTGACCATCGGCTTCGGTGTCGTCGCCGTCTGCCTCATCGGCCTGTTCACCAGCCCCTCGGCCGCCGTCGGGGGTGCCTGGTGCATCGCCATGATGCTCGTCCTTCTGTTCCTCTCCGTGCCCGTGGCCATCGCCTTATCCGTGCCCTCGATCATCGGCGTCTACGCAGTCAGCGGCATCCCTGCGACCATGAACATCCTCTCGACGGCACCGTTCAGCGCCGTCTCGGACTGGACGCTGAGCGTGCTGCCGATGTTCATCTTCATGGGCATGCTCCTCACTCAATCAGGGCTCTCCGGCAAGGTCTACCGGGTCGCCGACCGCTGGTTTTCCTGGCTGCCCGGCGGCATCGGGATCGGTACGACCTTCGCCGGAGCCGGACTCTCCGCAGTGACGGGTTCGACCATCGGGATGACCTACGCCCTCGGCCGAGCCGGCATCCCCGAGATGCTCAGGGCCGGCTACGACAAACGCATGGCCGTCGGGACCATCATGGTCGCGGGCATGACGGGCAACCTCATCCCACCCTCGATCCTCATGGTCATCTACGCCGGAATCGCCTCGGTGCCCGTTGGTCCGGCCCTCATGGCCGGTGCCCTGCCCGGCATTCTGCTCGCTGTCTGCTTCGCCGCCTTCATCCTTGTCCTCGGCATCATCGCCCCGAAACTCGTCGGCCGCGGCCAAAGCCCAGCCCCCACCCGCCCTACGACAAGCTGGGGTGACCGCTTCAGCTCCCTCGCTGGCATCTGGGGTTTCCTCATCATCCTCATCGTGCTCTTCGGCGGAATGTTCTCCGGCATCTTCACCCCCACCGAGGCGGGAGCCGCCGCAGCACTCTGCTCGGTTCTGCTGTGCCTGTGGGAAAAGCGCAAGGACCATCCGTGGCGCAATGTCGCGGACTCGGCCATAGCAACGGTGTCGGCCACCTCGGCGATCTTCTTCATCATGATCGGCGCGACGATGTTGACCAGCCTGCTGGCCATCACCGGGCTTGCTCCCATCCTCACCGGATTCATTACCGGCCTGGGCCTGTCAACGGTGGGTTTCCTGCTCGTGCTTATCGTCCTCTACATCATCATGGGCATGTTCTTCGACACCATGTCCATGATGCTGCTGACCATCCCGATCCTCCTGCCGACGCTGGAGACGATGGGAGTCAGCCCGCTGTGGTTCGGGGTCTTCGTCGTCTTGCTCGGCGAGTTCGGCATGGTCACCCCACCGGTCGGCATCATCCCCTACATCGTCCACAGCATCGTCAAGGCCAAGGACGTCAACCTCGGGCACACCATCACACTGCGCGACATCTTCATCTCGCTGTTGTGGTTCCTGCCCGTCGTCGTGGTCTTCCTCGTCCTTATGATCGCCGTGCCCGGCATGACCGAATGGCTGCCCGATCTCATCGAGACCACCAGCGGGGGACTGTCGGGCTGAGCCTCGCCGAGGTGGCCCCACCAGGCAATCGCCCGTGCCGATGAGTGGCTTCCGCACGGTGTGAGGGGAGTCATGGTGGGGGTGGACTCATTCAGACCTATGATCGAAGGGAACTCACAGCCGCCGTTCAAAGGAGTCCCATGAAACGCATCCCGACGGCGGCAATCCGCCCCACGCAGGTCGCAGCAATGTTCGCCTCGCTGGCGCTCTTGGCCGGGTGTGCCGGATCGGTCGGGGGCGATTCGAGCTCGGATTCGAAGGCCTCCGCCGGTGCAGGGTTCGCCTACGACGCCTCGCAGGATGAGATCGACAAGGCGCTGGCTGACCTCGACCCGGTGACCCTGAAGTTCCAGCCGTCGTCGATGTCGGAGAAGTCGATCCTCGCGCCCAACGGGCTTGATGTGAAGAAGGCAATCGAGGAACGTTCGGGCGGGAAGATCACCGTCGACATCGTGTGGGGCCAGGCCATCGCCAGCTACGCCGACGTCGATGATGCTCTGGCTGACGGGCGAGTCGACCTCGCCTTCACTCTGCCGTCTTACACCCCGGCGGAATACCCGGCTTTCGATGCGCTCGGTACGGCGATGTCGACGCTGCCGTCGTCACCGGTGGCCAGTGACTTGGCGGCGAATGCGGCCGGTGTCCAAGCAGCCTGGGAGACGCCCGAGGTGCTGGCCGAGTTCGGGGACAAGAAGCTCGTTCCGCTCATCCCGATGCTCGCCGCCGGTGGGTATTCGACGATGTGCTCGAAGCCGATGGGCTCCGCCGAGGATTGGAAGGGCAAACAGATCCGCGTCGGTTCGGCCGCTGCCGGCAAACAGGTGACGGATCTCGGGGCCACCCCGGTGTCACTGTCGTTCCCGGAGACGTACGAGGCGCTGCAGCGGGGGACCGTCGACTGCGATCTCGGTCAGCTTGCACCGAACGTCGAGGCCGGAACGTTCGAGGTTGCTCCCCATATCGGAGTCGCCGCCGACGCCGGAATCGCCCGCTCTGCCGGTGCGGTCACTGCCGGAAAGAAGTACTCCGAGCTGCCGGTGGCCTACCAGCAGGTCATCTTCGACTCGATGTCCACGACGTTCTCCACCATGATGGAGGTCGTCATCGGTGCCAAGGCGAAGGCAGTGAAAGAAGCGAAGGCCAACGACGGATCGGTCGAGCCCTTCGACGACGACGTGCAGAAACAGATGGCCACATATGCCAAGATGCTCTCCGATAAGACGGCGAAGAAGGCAGGCGTTCCCGATGCGCCGTCGACGTTGAAGACCGCGGGGACAGACTGGCAGAAGAGCGTGACCGAGCTCGGTTATGAGGACAAGGGCGACTTCGCTGACCTCGATCAGTGGTACCCAGAGGGCGCGAACTACGACGAGCTCGGTACGCAGCTCTTCGAGAAGGTCATGGCCGAGCACCGGCCGGAGTGAGTGCGGCTGGGACCGAGGTGGAACGCCCGCCGAGGCTCCCTATGTCGATCTGATCGGCCGTAAAGAGGCCTGTGCATGAGAGCCCTCAGGAGCGAACTATCAATGATCGTTCCACGGGTTGATCAGCCGAACGCCACCAAGGGGTTCGAAATGTTTCGTATTGCGGGTAGCGACCGTCATACTATTGGCCACCGCGATGGACGCGATGAGTGCGTCGTCGAGTGGCGCGTGCTCAGGAACTCGAAACGACCCCAAGACGCGCGCGGTTGAAAGATCGAAAGCCAGAATGCGGCCAGCAAACCCGGGGAGCAGTTGCTCTTCGAACCACCCACGGAGAACCAGACCTTGGCGCGAGTCCTGGCGCTCCTTCGCCAGCACTCCGCGTTCGATTTCGGCAACACTTGGCGCAGAAATGAACTGTGCGTTGAGAGGCACCGAATTGGACCACTTCTCGACTTCGGGGTTACGACCGCGAATGCGAAGTGCAGAGACCGTGTTTGTGTCCAGCAGGAAGTTCATAGCTCAGGCGTACGTGCCTGCAGGTTGAGTCGTTGTGGCTCAAAGTCGACGTCGATATCGCCGCTCATGGAGATCAGATCGACGAGCGTGGGTTTGTCGACTGCAAGTCCCGCAGCGAGTATCGCGCGAGCTTCTGCCTCAATGCTTGAGTCATGCTCGGCAGCCCGTTTGCGCAGGATTGCCTTCGTTCCTTCAGGCAAGTTTCGAATGAGGATCTGTTCCATCATGACCTCCCTTGATATCGCTCCAATGATATCTCGCTTGCGGCTATTGAGGAAGCCCACCTCCTCGATGCACTGCGAATTCTCAATCTCACACGTGTCTGATCAACTAGGCTGGTGACGGCGCGCAACTGAGTCGGCACACCGACTTAGCCGGAGCGCGCATCTGATCGAACGACAGAAGGGCTGACGGGTGACGATCCTCTATTCCATCGGTTTGGGCCTCATCAATGCGGTCATCGTCGGCTTCCTCGTGCGGCGGATGATGTTCACCGGAACCGGAGCCGCTCGCAATATCGTCGTCTCCCTGGTCATGGGACTCTCGATCTGGCCGATCACCCTGCAGGCCTACAGGCTCCTCGGTGTCGCCGAGGGCGGGAGCTATCCGACCCTGGATATGAGCTTTCCGGCAATCATGATCTTCCTGCTCCTCTTCGCCTGGTTCATCGTCATCCAGATGTTTGTGCTGCTCGCTGTCGAACTCGTCATGCCGACCGGCTCGCTGACCTCGCTTTTGCGTTCGGCTCCGAAGATCCCCACCTGGTACCGGCGTTTCAACCGGCTGGCCCAGATCCAGAAAATCCTCATCAAGTTCGGCCTCTCCCGCTACCTCAAACCGCGGATCCCGACCCTGCGCGTGTCCCTGCGCGAGATCGCGTCAACGACCCGTGATGCTCTTGCCTCCGCCGGCGTCACCTTCATCAAGTTAGGCCAGTTCATCGCGACCCGCGGCGATATGATCCCGCACGAATTCGTCGAAGAGTTCTCCACTCTCCAAGCCGGTGTCCCTCCGGTCCCGTTCAGCGAGGTCAGGGATCAGCTTGAGACGCAGTGGGGCAAGCCCGTCGCCGAGGTGTTCGAACAGTTCGATGAGGTTCCCTTCGCAGCCGCGTCGGTGGCACAAGTCCACCGTGCGGTGACCTGGGACGGTCGTGTCGTCGCCGTGAAGGTCCAGCGCCCGAAGATCCGCAAGCAGGTGCGCGCCGATTGCGACATCGTCCTGTCCCTGGCCGAGCGGCTCGAGCGCACGACCGAATGGGCGGGCAAGGTCGGCATCGGCAAGCTGGCGCACAGCTTCGTCGACTCTCTGCAGGGCGAACTCGACTACCGGGGCGAGCTGTCCCACATCGAGGCTCTGCGCTTGGCCGACGAAACCGGACGTTCCGCCTCGGGGGAGGATGCGAAAGTGCGCATCCCGCGCGTGTACAAGGAGTACTCCGGTGAGTTCGTCATCGTCATGGACCTCATCGAGGGCGTTCCCCTCTCGCATGCCACCGAGGTGGTGGAGAGGCTGTCGGCTCTGGCTCGGGACGAGATCGCTCAGGACCTGTTCCTCATGGTCGTCAGGCAGGTGCTGGGGAAGGGGATCTTCCACGCGGATCTTCACCCGGGCAATATCGTGATCTCTCCGGCGGGGCGGGCAGGGCTCGTCGACTTCGGTGCTGTCGGGCGCATCGACAAACGCGACCGCCGAGCGATTGCTCTGCTGCTCATGGCCTTCGACTCTCAGAACTCGCAGGCAGCGACTGCGGCGATCCTTGATCTCCTCGGGACTCCCAGCGATGTGAATCTGCGTGAGCTGCAGCGCGAGATCGGACAGATTCTGCTGAAGTATGGGGATGGGCGTCCAGGGTCCACCTCCGCGGCGCTGTTCGGGGAGCTCATCGATTTCGTCGTCGATTTCGGGTTCCCGATGCCTGCCTCGGTGGCGACGGCTTTCCGTGCGATCAGCACGCTGGAAGGGTCGATCACGAAGCTCAATCCCGAGCTCAATCTGCTCACCCTGGTGACGCAGAATGGGCGGAGCCTGCTGCGCGAGGTCGGGGGATTGGGCGTGGATCGTCACGAGATGGCCCTCTACGGTGCGGCGGTGGCTCCGCAGCTGGCGGAGCTGCCCGGGCAGCTGTCACGGATCGCCGGGCACCTGCAGGACGGCACGCTTGATGTCGGTACGAGTGGGCTGAACATTTCGATGATCAAAAACCTTCTGAAATCCACGGTCGAACAGTTCATTCAGGTGATCGTGTCCACGGCGCTCATCCTCGGCGGCGTCATCCTCATGGCCGCGGACTTCGGCCCGGCCCTGGCGCCTGAACTCAAGCTCTTCACGTATTTCGGAGCGTGGGTGCTGCTGGTAGGCAGTGTCATCGCCGCCCTGGTGCTGGCCCCGGCTCTGCGCCAGCGGATGATGTGGGAAGGGCTCGGGTAGGACAGATGATCGAAACGACGGGTACGACGAGCACGACGCGGATCAGCGACACAGCCCTCATCTTCGAAGGCGGCGGCATGCGGGCGTCGTTGACAAGTGGAATGGTCGTCACACTGCTCGACGCCGGGCTGGATTTCGACTGGGTCGCAGGCATCAGCGCCGGGGCGTCGAACACGGTGAACTATCTTTCCGGTGACGCCCGTCGAGCTCGCCGATCGTTCGTCGACTTCGCCGCGGACGAACAGTTTGGCGGTCTGCGCTACTTCGCTCGTGGACAGGGCATGTTCAACGCGGAATACATCTACCAGAAGGCGGGCGGGCCTGAGGAGGCGCTGCCGTTTGACTGGGAGTCGTTCCAATCAAGTACTGGGGACATGAGGATCATCGCGTTCGATGCGGTATCCGGTGACGAGGTCGTGTGGTCGCGAAAAGACACTCCGCACATCGAAGACCTGATGATTCGCGTTCGTGCGTCCTCGACGATGCCTGCCCTCATGCCGCCAGTCCATCTTGACGGTCATGTCTATGTCGACGGTGCGATGGGCGAAGACGGTGGAATCGCTCTGAGCCAGGCCCAGCGTGAGGGCTTCGAGAAGTTCGTCATCGTGCTCACTCAGGAGCGCTCGTACCGGAAGGTGCCGCAGCGTTTCCCCGCGGTCTACCGCAGCATGTTCCGTCGGTATCCGGCGCTGGGGGAGGCGCTGTTGACCCGATGGGCGCGATACAACGAGACGCGTGAACGCATCTTCGCCCTCGAGGCGGAAGGCAAGGCCCATGTTTTCGCCCCGGAGCGCATGCCGGTCGAAAACGGTACCCGCGACCTGCGCCGCCTCGCCGCGGCTCATCGTTTGGGGCTCTCCCAGTCACGTCGTGAGCTGCCTGCGATGCGTGAGTTTCTCGGGGCAGAAACAGTGTGATGCGGTCTGTGTGAGAGGGGCGGGATTCTCTCAGTTCCGTAGTCGGGGGTATTAGCTGGAACTCCAAGGGGACAAGCCGGGCGCCGAGGTGTTCGCTGAGTTCGATGAGCGCCCCTTCGTTGGAAAAGGAGCTCAGTCGCGGGACACAATTGGACGTTGATCATCGGGGACCAACTCACCGCGAAGCGTGACCATGGCAGCGAAGCAGCAGCCAAGGAACAGCACACCGCCTAGGGCCACTGGCAGCGCCAGATCGACTGTGCCCAGGATTCCTCCGAGTGCAGAGCCGATAGCTAGGCCCAATAGTCCAAGATCGCGGGCGGCAGCGCTGACGCGTCCGAGTAGGTTGTCCGGGACGAGTCGTTGCCGCAGCGAGAGCGAACAGATGTTCCAGACGACTGCATGCAGAATATACAGCGCCAAAAGGACACCGGCGATGATCGGGTCTGTTGTGAAGGCAAGACCGCCGAGAGTCACCGCCCCCAGGCCGAGACTGGCTGCGATCGTCGACCTGTACCCAAAGCGATTTCGAAGCCGAGGGGCGAGGAACGAACCGAGCAGTCCTCCGAGGGCGGAGAAGGCGAGCAATAGCCCGTAGCCGCTGCCGTTCAGGCCAAGATTGTCCTGAGCAAATAGCACGAGGATTGAGAATGGCAGCATGTAGCCGACGCTCGCCAGCGCTCCGATGAGTGCCAGGCTGCCGACGACTCGGTGGCGTTTGAGCCAGACGATGCCCTCGCGTGCCTCAGCGAAGACCGATTGTCGGGAGTCGATTCCGATGTCAGGCGAGTCTTCGTTACGGCGGATGGGCAGAGCGAGAGCGACGACTCCGGCAAGGGCCCAAAGCCCGCCCATTGCGAAGACTGGTATTGACGCCGCTAGCGCGAATAGCATTCCGCCCAACGGCGGGCCGGCGAACTCGTCGGCGATCAGCTGGGCCGCTGAAATCCGCGCATTCGCAGAATCCAAGCGGTTCTTTTTGACGAGCGAGGGGAGAACGGCGACGGCCGCATTGTCGGCCAGACTCTCGAATGTCGCGACAATGGCCATCGTTGAGTAGAGAAACACCAGTGAAGAAAGCCCGAACTGGATGGTCAGCGCAAGTCCCACCAATGCGATGCCGCGCAGAATATTTGCCACTACGATAAGCGTGCGCCTATCGATCCGGTCGACCCAGACTCCGATCGGCAGAGCAACTACGAGTCGAACAAGCGCATAGAGAGTAGCCAGGCCAGCGACGAGGCGGGGGTCATTGGTCATGGACGCTGCCAGCAGTGGCATTGATACAAAGGCAAGACCATCGGCCAAATTTGACAGCGCGTTCGCACTCCAGAGCACGAAGAAACCTCGACCGAGTGACATTCAAACAGCCTATCTGCTGTCAAAACCTCAGGTGAGAACCTCGCTCAGCAATCAGCAGTGCATTCGGGCCTGATTCAGAAAGTGCTCACACACTACCCGCCGGATCAGAAATCGTTGGCGCTGGGCCAGCTCTGCTCCTACCCCTGCCGGTACCCCAGCTTCACCGAGATCTCCCGCGCCGCAGACTTCATCACCGGCACCAGCGCCTGCATCCGTTCCTTCGGCATGTAAGGTCGCGTGGCCGACAGTGAGATGCCGGCGACAATGTCCCCGCTGCCATCTCGAACAGGAGCCGCCACACACCGGATCCCCGGTTCGTTCTCCTCCAGGTCGAGAGATGCCCCATCGCGTGTGTACCCGTGCATTCGTTTAACGAACGCCTCCACCGCCGAGGCGTCTGCACCCGGATTCTCGGCTGTGAACATCCGTTCCCACCGGTCTTCCTGACCCAGCAGCAGTGCCTTCCCCACACCCGTGCGCGTCATCGGCATCCTGTGGCCGATGCGTGAGCGCATCTCAGCACCGCGGGTCCCGGGGATCTTGTGGAGGTAGAGCACCGACTCACCATCCTCGACCGAGAGATGAATCGTGTCCTGGGTCCGCTCCGCAAGAGCATCAAGGCTCTCCCGGGCGACCACCGGCAGCGGATCCTGGTTGAGTGCAGTGAAGCCGAACTCGATGAGAGTAGAACCCAGCCGAAACTTGCCCGGTGAACCATGCCTCAAATAGCCCATGTGCACCAGCAGCTGGATCATCCTATGTGCACTCGATCGACCGATTCCCGTGGCGTCGACGACGGACTTCAACGTGGTGGACCCATGGGCGACGGCACTGACGATCTGCAGACCTCTGGCCAACGTCTGAGTGCCCTGGGGGATGGCATTGCTCGCAGTGGTATCGGCGTCCTCACTCATCACAACAGTATGACATTGATCCCACATATAGGGACAGCAGTGGCGTATTATGGAACACCTGCCCATAGTGGCACTTATGGCAAAACTGGCAACATCCGAGGCCCCGCAGATGATCGGCCTCGACTGGGGGACGAGCTCGCTTCGAGCCTTCCTCATCGGCAACGACGGGACGGTCCTCGCTGAACGCAACGGATCAGACGGAATCATGGCCGTCGGCCCAGATACCGACGACCTCCGAGGCGATTTCTCCCGAATCGCGCAGGCCGCGGTTGGTGACTGGCTCAGCGAGAATGGCCCCCTCCCGATCCTGGCGTGTGGAATGATCGGTTCGACTCAGGGAGTCGCCGAAGCGGGATACCTCGACCTGCCCACCGACCTGAGCGTCGTGGGCAGGCACCTGACGTCGGTCGAACTGACCATCGGTGATCTCCACATCGTCCCCGGACTGCAGAAGACACCCACCGAAGCGACTGCCCCCGATGTCATCCGCGGAGAGGAGACCCAACTGCTCGGTCTCCTCGATGCAGAGCAGGTCGAAGCGACCACGGTGATCCTTCCCGGAACGCACACCAAATGGGTCAGCTGCCAGGGACAGCACGTGACTGACTTCTCCACCTCGATGAGCGGAGAGATGTTCGGTCTGCTGTCCACGTCGTCGATCCTCGGCCGTCTGGCCGAACCCACCGATGACTTCCACCCCGCCGTCTTCGATTGGGGACTGAGCGTCGGGGCGGACGACCCTGCCGCGCTCACCTCCTCGATCTTCTCCGCTCGTACCTGGGCCCTCGATGGACGATTGCGCGCCGAGGAAGTCAACGACTACCTTTCGGGAATGCTCATCGGTGCCGAGGTGGCCAGCCAGCTCAGGACAACAGCCGACCCTTCTGCTCCCGTCATCGTCTGTGGAACCGCGGACCTGACGATGCGATACTCACGTGCCCTCCGCCGACAAGGGAGACAGACAGCCGGTGCGGACCCTCGGGCTGCGGCCACCGGACTCTTCCGCATCGCCGAACAATCCGGCCTCGTGCCGACCAAGGAGAACATCAATGACTGACACCGTCCCCACCGGCCTCATCGCCATCCTCCGCGGGGTCCGCTCTGACGAGGTCCTCGACATCGCCGAGGGCATCGTCGCTGCTGGCTTCTCCGCCATCGAAGTCCCGCTCAACTCACCGGACCCCTTGGCCTCGATCGCCGCGTTGGTCGGTCGATTCGGGAACGAGGTGGAGATCGGCGCCGGCACTGTGCTGACCGCCCGGCAGGTCCGCGACTGCAAGCGAGCCGGTGCCCGCATCATCGTCGCACCCGATACCGATACCGAAGTCATCCAGACCGCGCTCGGGATGGGGCTCACCCCGTACCCGGGAGCCGCGACCCCGACCGAGGCATTCGCTGCCATCAAGGTAGGAGCCACCAAGGTCAAACTCTTCCCATCCTCGGCAGTCGGAATCAGCGGACTCAAGGCTTGGAGAGAAGTTCTTCCTGCCGGCACCGAACTCTTCCCTGTCGGGGGAGTGGGAGCCGACAACGCTGCCGAATGGCGCAACGCCGGTGCTGCCGGCCTGGGCCTCGGTTCCTCGCTCTATCGCCGAGGCGACCGCCCCGAAGACGTGCATGACCGGGCACAGGCCATCGCCTCGGCGTGGGCCCAGGCCCACTGAACCCAACAACGACACGCGAACGACGTACACCAGACGAAAGGCCAGAACAATGAAGATCACGTCGATGACGACGTACACCGTGGCGCCTCGGTGGCTGTTCCTCAAGATCGAAACGGATGAAGGCATCGTCGGCTGGGGCGAGCCGATCATCGAGGGCAGGGCCGCAACAGTGGCAGCCGCGGTCGATGAACTCTCTGATTTGCTCATCGGCAAGGATCCCGCAAACATCGAGGACCTGTGGACGATCATGTACCGCGGTGGCTTCTACCGCGGTGGACCGATCCTCATGAGTGCCATCTCAGGCATTGACCAGGCGCTTTGGGACATCAAGGGCAAGGCACTCGGACAGCCGGTGCACCAGTTGCTTGGCGGGAAGGTCCGGGATCGGATCCGCACGTACTCATGGATCGGCGGAGACCGTCCCGGCGACACAGCTGCGGCAGCACTGGAGACGAAGAACCGCGGGTTCACCGCCGTGAAGATGAATGCGACCGAGGAGCTGCAGTTCATCGACTCCTATACAAAGGTCGACCAGGTTATCGAGAACGTGCAGGCGGTACGTGAGGCCACCGGCGACGATTTCGGCATCGGCATCGACTTCCATGGACGCGTGCACAAGCCGATGGCAAAGGTCCTCATCAAGGAACTCGAACCCTACCGACTCCTCTTCATCGAAGAACCTGTGCTCTCCGAACACTTCGGCTCGCTGCGTGACGTCATGGCCAACACCCCGACACCGATAGCACTGGGGGAGCGACTGTTCTCCCGCTGGGACTTCCGCGAGGTGATCGCCTCCGGTGCCGTCGACATCATCCAGCCCGACGTCTCCCACGCAGGCGGCATCACAGAGACGCGCAAGATCGCGATGATGGCCGAAGCCTACGATGTCGCGCTCGCGCTGCACTGCCCTCTGGGCCCGATCGCGCTCGCCTCCTGCCTGCAGGTCGATGCCGGCAGCTACAACGCGTTCATCCAGGAACAGAGCCTGGGCATCCACTACAACACGAGCAACGACCTGCTCGACTATGTCACCGACCCCACGGTCTTCAACTACGAAGACGGCATGATCGACATCCCGTCCGGGCCTGGGCTGGGCATTGAGGTCAATGAGGAGTACGTCATCGAACGTGCCGCTGAAGGACACCGCTGGCGCAACCCCATCTGGCGTCACAGCGACGGCTCCTTCGCGGAATGGTGAGCAGGCGGATTCGGTAAGAGAGAAGGACGTTCAAGGATGAACTCACAGACTGCAGTGAAAAGGCAACGTCGTGTTGCCTCGCCGGGGCGAGCCCGGTGGTGGATCCTCGGTTGGCTGCTGGCAGCGATGATGATCAACTACATGGATCGATCGTCGCTGTCGATCGCAGCCCCGCATATGATCGACGAACTGGGGTTGACCGCTGCCGACATCGGGCTGCTGGGCACGGCGTTTTCCCTGACGTACGCGTTCTTCCAGCTGCCCGGCGGATGGCTGACTGATCGCCTTGGTGTGAAACCGGTTTACGTCATCGCACTGGGCTTCTGGTCGCTGGCGACCTCAGTCATGGCATTCGGCCACCACCTATGGCACTTCATGATCGCACGCGTCCTGCTCGGCGTCTTTGAAGCACCGGTCTCACCCACCTCGGCGAAGATCGTCTCCGAAGGGTTCCCGCCAAGGGAACGTGGAGCGGCAGTCGGAGTCTACGACTCGGGAAGCAAATGGGGCCCGGCAGTGGCACCACCGATTCTCACCTTCCTCATCCTCGGGTTCGGGTGGCGTGCCATGTTCGTCATCCTCGGCGTGCTCGGCATCATCGTGGCGATCGGGTTCTGGGTCTTCTATCGATCCCCGGAACACGACCGTAGGGTCTCAGCGGCTGAACTCGAACACATCCGGGCGAGAGAAGAAGACAACAACGCTCCAACAGGCCACATCCCCTGGCTGCGACTCTTCACCAAGCCACAGACCTGGGCGATGGTGCTGGGATTCGTCGCCGTGGTGTGGACCCTCAACATCTTCGTGACGTTCCTCCCACTGATGCTGGGCGACATCTATTCCGTCGCTGACGAGGCGCTTGGGTGGTACACAGCGATCCCGTTCGCAGTCGGCGGCATCGGCGGAATCCTCGGCGGATGGTTCACCACGAAGTACTCGAGGATGCGGTCTCATCTGGCGCCTCTTGCCTGCAAACGGCGGATCGCCGCAGTCTACGGTGGGGCGCTCGCCATCTGTTCGATTCTCGTCGGAGTCACCACCGGCCACTTCGCTTTGCAGCTGGCGGCGATGAGCATGGCGCTGTTCTTCTGCGGAGCACTGAGTGCCGTGGGCTGGTCGATTCCCGCTGATGTCGTGACCGGAAGTCGTGTCGCATCGTTGGGGTCCATCCAGAACTTCGGCGGTTACTTCGCCGGCTCGCTCTCGCCCTGGCTCACCGGGGTGCTGGTCACGACAACGGGCTCCTACCTCATTCCATTCATCGTCGGCGCCGTTGTTGCGGTGATCGCGGGGATCGCTTATCTGCTTCTGCTGCGTGCCCCGATTCGGGTCGACAGCGCCGCCACAGAGATCGGAGACACCAGCTCATGACGAAACTCGCTGAGCACACGGCCACGCGGCCGACACGGATGCGCTACATCATCGCACTCCTGCTCTTCATCACCGTCGTCATCAACTACATGGACCGGGCCAACCTGTCCATCGCGATGCCGGCGTTGTCCCAGGAATTCGATCTCACCACAGGGCAGCAGGGACTTCTGCTCTCTGCATTCGGGTGGACCTATGCCGCGATGCAGCTGCCCGGCGGGTGGCTCGTCGACCGGGTGAGGCCGCGGGTGCTCTATGCCTCGTGCCTCGTGCTGTGGTCCCTGGCCACACTGTTCATGGGTATGTCCGGTGGGTTCGTCGCTCTCATCATCCTCCGGCTCTTGGTTGGCGGGTTCGAAGCTCCGGCATACCCGATCAACAATAAGGTGGCCACGGCATGGTTCCCGGAGCGTGAGCGTGGACGGGTCATCGCCTTCTACACCTCGGGGCAATTCATTGGCCTGGCGCTGCTCACCCCCGTGCTGTCTTGGCTGCAGACCGTGCTCACATGGCACTGGGTGTTCATCCTCACCGGTGTCGTCGGCATCATCTGGGCGTCGATCTGGTGGTTCGTCTATCGCGAGCCGCGTGACAAGTCGGGAGTCAACCAGGCCGAGATTGAACTCATCGCCTCCGGTGGGGGACTGGTCGATATTGAATCCGGTGCGACGAAGGAGACTAAGCCGAAGCTCAAGTGGTCCGACGTCAAGGTGGTGCTCTCCAGGCGCAAGCTGTGGGGCATCTACCTCGGCCAGTTCTGTCTGACCTCGACCCTGTGGTTCTTCCTCACCTGGTTCCCGACCTACCTCGTTGATTACCGCGGAATGGACTATATCGAATCAGGCTTCATGGCGTCCCTGCCGTTCATCGCCGCCCTGGTCGGCGTACTGCTTTCCGGGTGGGTCTCGGACCTCATGGTCAAGAAGGGGCTGACGCTGGGCACTGCCCGCAAGCTGCCGATCATCATAGGCCTGGCGCTGACAGTGTTCATGCTCGGCGCGAACTACACGGATTCGACTGCGCTGGTCATCGTGTTCATGTCGATCGCATTCTTCGGCAACGGGTTCGCCTCGATCACCTGGTCGCTGGTGTCCGCGTTGGCTCCGGAGCGGCTACTTGGCCTGACCGGAGGCATGTTCAACTTCATCGGTAACCTCTCCTCGATCGCCACACCGATCGTCATCGGCCTCCTCGTCACCGACATCGACTTCGCGCCAGCATTCGTTTACATGGCTGCGATCACCATCGTGGGTGTGCTCTCTTACGTGTTCCTGGTTGGACGGGTTGAGCGGGTGGAGGAGCGAGGAAAATTGACAGTCGTGTGACTCTAGCGAAATACAGTTGGTGCCAATCCGTAACAGATCACTGTGCGATTGACTGGTGGAACTATTGTCTGCCCAACACCCTTCAAGCTCCGAAGAAGGTCTCGGAGTGTGCCCGCGGATGACGCCACGTTTGCAATCGCGAATTCTGCGTCATCAACTGTTTCATGGTGGAGAGCCCCAATAGGTACTACGGAATTCAGCATTGGTATGATCCAGAATTTGAGCGCAGTCACCTATATACTCTGACATATGGAGCAGAAGAAAGAGCGGCCGAACAGAAGTATCAAATCGCCGGTAGTCTCAGTTGAGAGCAATACGGTCCTTGGTGAATTTAACTATCGTTTGCAGTTTGACGGCTCTCACCCATTAAAGGACAGGATGCTTCTGATCTATGCCGAGAACGGCATGGGCAAGACAAATTTTTTGAAGACTGTGTACCATCTATTGTCGCCAAGACTTGAAAGCCTGCAAGCGCTCGCAGACCTACACGTTGACGAGATGAAAATTTCGTTGGAAAGTGGTGCAACGATCAGTCTGAGTGAAGCGTCAGATGCGGACGCTTTATTCAGTTGCCAGTTGCAAATTCCGCAGGAGTTCGATGATGATCTCTTGGTGGAAGTAACTGTCAGGCAAGAAGATATTGACTCGCGAGCATTTCGTCGAGCTTCTCGACGACATGACATATACAAATACTTGAATACACTTGAAGAGATTGTTAATCCAGCAGTATTTGTTGGAGATGACCGTCTCATCCATTCTTCATCCGAGTCGTCACCGCCCTACCGTTCAAGTTCACCCAATGAGAATCGGCACTGGACCGTAGACAAGCCCCAAATTCCGGGACAAAGTTTGCGTGATTCTTTGGATGCGGTTGGACGCGAATTTATGAATCAGTATATTAGAACAGTCTCTAAAGATTCTACACGTGCTGGTGAAGGTGTATACGTAGAAATTACGAAGCGCGTGCTAGAGGGAAATGCGCAAAAATTGCTAGCTGCCGACGCCAGAAGGTCGTTGCTGGATCAGGTGGAATCACTACTTGAAGAAGCTCCAATATATGAGACTTATGGGTTAGTTTCATTCAACCAGGTTCGTCGCATTAAGCAGATGATCGACGAAACTAGGGTCAACCACCAAACATTTCGGCCGCTGCATGGCATTATAGAGCCCTATTTGTCTAGCATGAGAGACAAAATAGACACGTTAGTCGATACACAAGAATTAATCGACACGTTTGTAAGCTCGGTGAATTCATTTCTCGAAAGGAAAGAACTTCGCTTTTCGATAAGTGAAGGTATCCGTTTGCGGGGGCGCAACCAGGAGGAAATTGATCCTGACGGCCTTTCTAGCGGAGAGAAACACCTGTTGTTGTTGCTCAGCCATTCTGTTCTTGCGCGTCAAGCGGGGTCTCTCGTAATTATCGATGAACCTGAGCTCTCACTCGGGCTTCGGTGGCAGCGAAAATTGCTTTCCGAGCTGCTACGATGCACCGAAGGCAGCGGTGTGCGGTTTTTGATGGCATCCCATTCGGTTCAAATCATGGGTGATCTGGACGACGTCATGCGTCCAACAGAGGCTTGGTGAGATGTCCAAAAAACCATTGCTCAAGCTCGGTGAGTTGTTGAATGAGGCTGAACTTACCGGTGGAAAATACTTAATAGTCGAAGGCGCTACCGATAAGGCTTTTTATAGAGAATGGGTTTATCAGAAGTTTGGAAAGTTCGATTCTACGAATATAACAATTGAATCCGCTGATTTTATTGAATTTGATGAATTTTGGAATGAAGTTCATGACTTGACTCCTGGCAACCGGAGCTACGTGATGTTCGGTGCGAAGAAGGCAAAATCTCGGTCCGCGGATATTGGGTTTATAGCTGATCGGGACTGCGGGCATCATGTAGATAACTTTCAGTTTCCAAATCTTTGGTGGACGGATTTCCCCGCCCTTGAGAGTTACATTTTCACTGAAGCGGCACTTGGCGTTTTGAATCGTCTGGAATTGGGAGATCGGCTGCCTCCGGGGCGGGAGATTGTTGCCAAGCTATCGCCTGTCTTGAATGAACTGTTTACCGTTCGATATTTTAATAGAGATCTTCCGCGCCCAGACGTTGATAAAGGATTTGGTCGATCAAAGAATCCGAATGACTTTGATATTAAAATGGCTGTCTCCCCGGATGTTGCAAACGAGGTGGACAGTTACCCGAGACGCGATGACGAAGATCCGCGTGCCTTTGCCTATGGCCACGATGTCGCGTCGGTTCTTTTGGCCAGTTACAGAAATGAAATTAAGAATCAGGCGAAGATTCCGAATCAAGACGTTTTAGAGAGTCGTTTCAGGGCATGTCTTTTGATATCTAAGGTGTTTGACGCTTCGGCGCTAGCTATTTCACTTTCCGGCTGGTTGCAGGCTGAGTTGTGATTTGTAATGGGGGTTAAGGGTGTGTTGTTATTAATGGCCTACGCCTGTGCGGAGTTACCGTTGAAGCGAGCCAAATGCCGCGTCAGAAGAACGATTGGAGGTGATCGCGCAGAGCCGAGTGGCAGACATAAATATAGGTCCCACGAATTCCGCGGGTTAGCAGTACGCTGTAGATATTTTTAACGTACTCCAACAGATCTTCGTCGGAGTATGTAATCCCTAGTTTCGGGTTGTTCTCGCGGCCTTTCTTATCGTGATAGTTCGCGCGGTCAAAGACGAGCTCGCCTGTACTCGCATCGTAGCGGAGGTCATTGCCGACGATGACTCCGACGTAGTTGAGGTCATACCCTTGCACAGTGTGAATCGATCCAACCTCATCGACTGACTTGGGCGAGTTGATCCAATCCGTCGTGGTCGAATTCCAGCGCATCTGCTGGCCGTCGAGCTCGATGTCGAACGCGGACCTGTCCTTCTTGGACTTCCACGGCCAGGCGTATCCTGCGACGAGTCGCGCGAGCCCGCATTCCTCTTCGCGTTTCTGGAGCTCTCGTCTCATCTCCCCGAGATTAGTAAACAACCGGAGGTCGTAGTCACCGAAGTCTTCGCGAATCGCAGGTGGGCTGTCACTGAGCACACGCCTGATGTAGCCGACGTAATCTTTGTCCGCTGAGATCCGCATCTGGGTCTGGAGAGGATAGAGTCGGCCCGCGGTTCTGGCCTGCGCTGCGATTTCCTTCGTCTTGGTTGCTGGTAGATCTGCAGGTCGGACTGTCTGGTTGACGTCAAGCATGAGGATCGAATGTCGACTCTGCTTCCTGATCCAATCCAACTGCGTCTTCTGTGGATCGTCCCAGCCGAAGAGCTTTTCGTTGATCTCAGTGAACTTCTTATTGAGCGGCCCCGCTGCCTGATTCGCGCGCTGGTTGAGCCTATGAGCTTCATCGACTACAAGAAGATCGAACGGTTCTGGGCTCTCGCCTACCTGGAATGGTGTCAACACCATGTCTTTGTGTAGTCCGGGTGTCAGCTTGAACACCTTGGCGATTGATTCTCGCAACGATTGCTGGGGCACGACGATTGCGAATCTGAGGGTCTCGAGCAGCTCGGCATGTCCAGGGGTGAAGTAGTCGCTGAAGATTGAATCGATGTCCAGGGGTTCTTCCGAATCATGCCGCCGGATGTCTTCGAGCAACTTGAGCATATAGATTGCAATCACGGTCTTACCGGTACCGGGATTGCCTTCGACCACAACAGTGTTGTCGACGCCACGCTCAAGGTCGGCAAAGAAGCCCTCGAGTATGTCATTTACGGCGGCTGCCTGATCTTGGTTCAGCGCCTTGAAGGGAGAGAGCTTGAAGAGATCGCTGTTGATGATCTCCGGAATTGATCGTTGGAAGAGATCTTCGCGAGTCTTGAGCTCCTCGAAGATCTGTTGGAATGTCTTGTTGTAATTTTCGCGGTCGTAGTATTCCGCGTCGGTGATACCGGCATTGAGGTTAAGGACTTGGCGGCTACCGTCACCATGGAACATTCGGATGAGGAACGATTCAAGATCGAGGCATGCAGATTTGTTGAAGGTGTCATCGAGCACGACTCTGACCGACTGGAGTCTTCGTTTTGAGTCAGACTCGAGGTGCTGCCGCATCCGTCCCTCGACGTTGAGAGACTCACCGACGTAGACTTCCTTCTTATTGTTCATGACGTACACGACGGGCCAGTTCCGATGACGGGGATCGCCGGATCCCCACGCCTTAACTCGGTCGGCGTCGAACGGGAAGCGTTCGACCTTAAAGCTGGTCATATTTCACGCTCGTGCCTCGAGCCTTCTCCACTGGGTACTTCTCGCGAGTCTTCGCCAGCTTGTCCAAAATGATGGTGTCGGGATCCAGGTCCAATTTGTCGGCGAGCAGCATGCAATATGTCAGCACATCTGCCAGCTCGTCCTTCGCAGAATCGAGGTCGGCTTCTCCCCATTGGAAACATTCGAGCAGCTCTGCTGCTTCGATTGAAACGCTCTTCGCGAGATTCTCGGGGGTGTGGAACTGTTGCCAATCTCGTTCGGCCATGAACTGGCGCAATGTGTCACGAACAGAAACTTCATACATGGCTTTAAGGTATCAGCGACCAGTGTCGTCTGGGCGGTACCAAGCAATACTGTGACAGTTGAGGTGCGGAAGAGGGCGGCTTATGTGCTTCCGGCGGCACAAAAATTGGGGCCCAGAATTCTACCTTCTGATAGAAACCCTGAGCCCCAACTACCGCCGATGAATCACACTGTCAGCACAACCTTGCCCGTCGTCTCACGCCCCTCAAGAGCGCGATGCGCATCCGCAGCATCAGCCAACGCAAACGTGGCACCCACCCGGAAGTTAAGCCACCCGTGTTCGATGCCGTTGAAGAGCATGGACGAGCGCTTGGCCAACTCCTCCGACGAGCGCACGAACCACGCCAGCGACGGACGGGACAGGAAGATGCCTCCCGAGGAGTTCAGGCGCTGAATGTCGAACGGCGGCACCTGACCCGAGGCCCCACCGAAGAGCACCATTGAGCCCAGCGGCTTGAGTGATGCCAGCGAAGCATCGAAGGTGGTCTTGCCGACTCCGTCGTAGGTGACCTCGACGCCCTCACCGTCGGTGAGCTCCTTGACCTTCGCTGTGATGTCGACGCCTTCGCCGTAGAGGAACACCTCATCGGCCCCGGCCTTGCGTGCCAGCTCGGCCTTCTCCTCGGTGCTCACGGTCGAGATGACGTTGCCGCCCAGGTGCTTGATGATCTGGGTCAGCAGCAGGCCGACGCCGCCGGCACCAGCGTGGACGAGCGCAGTATGGCCAGGCTTGATCTCATGCGAGCTCGTGGCCAGGTACTGAGCGGTCAGACCCTGCAGCGGCATCGCGGCAGCGACCTCGGTGCTCACGCCCTCGGGCACACGCAGCAGGTTATCGGTCTTGACGACGACCTGCGTTGCGTACGAGCCCGGGCCCTCGTGCCAGGCGACGCGGTCGCCGACGGAGAAGCTCTCGACACCTTCGCCCACCTCGGCGATGTGACCGGTGCCCTCAGACCCGACGATGTGCGGGTAGCTCATCGGGTACGTGCCCGAACGACGGTACGTGTCGATGAAGTTCACGCCCGCGGCCTCGACGTTGACCAGGACCTCACCAGGACCGGGCTGAGGAGTATCGACCTCATTGAACTCGAGAACCTCGGGTCCACCTGCTCGCATCGCCTGAATAGCCTGGGTCATCACGCCTCCTGCATATAATTTAATGTGCTGGTATAGTTATACATATGAATGATCTTACGGTTGCCGTCTCCGGTGCCACCGGATACGCCGGGGGAGAGGTCCTCCGGCTGCTGAGCACTCACCCTCATCTCAACGTCACCACGGTGAGCGGACATTCCTCCGTGGGTGAGAAGCTCGGCCGACATCAACCCCATCTTGCCCAATATTCCGATCTCGTTGTCAAGGAGTCCACCGCCGAGGTGCTCGCCGGCCACGATGTCGTCATCCTCGCACTCCCGCACGGTCAATCCGGTGCCATCGCCGCCGGACTTGCGAAGTCGAGCCCCGAGACACTCATCGTCGACCTCGCCGCCGACCACCGCCTTATCAGCGCGGCCGCCTGGGAGAAGTTCTACGGCTCGGCCCATCAGGGCACCTGGACCTACGGTCTGCCCGAACTCCTCACCGCCGATGGAACCAAACAGCGCGAGGCACTCAAGGACACGAAGCGCATCGCCGTCCCCGGCTGCAACGTCACCGCCGTGACTTTGGGTCTGGCACCACTCATCCAGGCAGGACTCGTCGCGCCCAAAGGTCTTAACGCAGTCCTGGCCAATGGGGTCTCCGGTGCAGGCAAGGCGCTCAAGCCGCACCTGACCGCAGCCGAGGTCCTCGGCGATGCGAGCCCGTACGGCACGGGCGGTACGCACCGGCACGTGCCCGAGATCGAACAGAACCTCAACAGAATCCTCGGCACCGACGCAGCAGAGGGCCCCACCCGGATCTCCTTCACTCCGACGCTCGTACCCATGGCCCGCGGAATCCTGGCGACCATCACGGCCGACCTGGGGGAGAACGCACGACGAACCGCAGACGGTGCGATCGACGTCGCGGCGCTGAAGAACCACCTCGGCGAGGCCTTTGCCCAGGCTTACGGCGATGAACCCTTCGTCCGTGTCCTCCCCGAAGGCCAGTGGCCCAGGACCTCGTCGACGACGGGCTCGAACATGGCCCACATCCAGTTCACCATCGACGAGCGAGCCGAGAAGGTCCTCGTCGTCGTGGCACTGGACAACCTGGTCCGCGGCACCGCCGGTCAGGCGCTGCAGTCGATCCACCTCGCCCTCGGCCTCGATGAGACCACCGCACTACCCATGGAAGGAGTCGCCCCGTGAGCGTCACCGCACCACTCGGCTTCACCGCTGCCGGCCTCATCGCCGGCCTCAAACCCAGCGGGAAGAAAGACCTCTCGCTCGTGGTCAACACCGGCCCCGACAATGCCGTCGCCGCCGTCTACACTTCAAACCGGTGCAAGGCCAACCCGGTCCTGTGGTCACAGAAGGTCTCGGCCACGGGTACGGCCAGCGCCGTTGTGCTGAATTCCGGGGGAGCCAACTGCTACACCGGTGAATTCGGATACGAGACGACCACACTGACCGCACAGACCACCGCCGAACTCCTCACCGAGGCCGGCACCGCAACAGCGCCCGAGGACATTCTCGTCTGCTCGACCGGACTCATCGGCGTCGGCGGCCAGGACTTCCGCGACACCATCATCGACAACCTCCCGCCGCTCGTGGCCGCAGCCGAGGACACCGTGACCGGAGGCGAGCACGCCGCCGAGGCGATCATGACCACCGACACCGTGGCCAAGACCGCCACCCGTGAGGGCAGCAGCGGGTACACGATCGGCGGCATGGCCAAGGGTGCAGGAATGCTCGCCCCGGGCCTGGCCACCATGCTCGTCGTCATCACCACCGACGCGACAGTCGACCAGCCTGTGCTCGACCAGGCTCTGCGGGCCTCGACAAGTAACAGCTTCGACCGCCTCGACACCGACGGGTGCATGTCGACGAACGACACCGTCATCCTCATGTCCTCCGGCGCCCACGAGGCAGCCGTCGATACAGATGAGTTCACGAGCCTGCTGCGCGAACTCTGCCTCGACCTCATGCACCAGCTCCACGTTGATGCCGAAGGCGCCCACCACGACATCGCCATCACCACTCAGGGCGCGGTCAGTGAAGCCGAGGCCGTCGAGGTCTCCCGCTCCGTGTCACGTTCGGCCCTGTTCAAGGCAGCGATTTTCGGTCAGGACCCGAACTGGGGTCGCGTTGTTGCGCAGGTGGGAACCACCTCGGCGGAATTCGACCCCACCGCCATCGACGTGAGCATCAACGGCACCGAGGTGTGCCGGGCCTCTGGTCCCTATGAGGACCCGGAGAAGGTCGAATTCGGGCGCAACGTCGACGTCGTCATCGATCTCCACGCAGGAGATGCCACCGCCACGGTCTGGACCTCGGACCTCACCCACGATTACGTCGAAGAGAACAGCGCCTACTCCACATGAGCAACCCACACGACATGTCCACGAAGTCAACGGCCGCCCGGCTCGCAGCCGCCCAGGTCAAGGCCGAAGCCCTGACCGAGGCGCTGCCGTGGATCAAGACCTTCGCCGGCGCCACGATCGTCATCAAGTACGGCGGCAACGCGATGATCTCCCCGGAGCTCCAGCAGTCCTTCGCTGACGACATCGCGTTCCTGCGCTTCGCGGGCATCCGACCCGTCGTCGTCCACGGCGGCGGACCCCAGATCACATCGATGCTGGCTCGCTTGGGTATTCAAAGCGAGTTCAAGGCCGGACAGAGAGTCACGAGTGAAGAAGCGGCCGAGGTCATCCGCATGGTCCTCTCCGGTCAGGTCAACCGCGACATCGTCTCCCGCATCAACCGCAACGGCAATGCCGCGATCGGTCTCTCCGGTGAAGACGCGGACCTGCTGCTGGCGAATAAGACCCACGCCGAGGTTGACGGTGAAGTCATCGACCTCGGCCGGGTGGGCGAGATCGCCGAAGTCAACACCACCGTGCTCACCGAACTCCTCGACGCCGGGCGGGTGCCCGTCATCTGCTCGATCGCCTCGGAGATCGGTGGAGAAGCGGGCAAACCGCTCAACATCAACGCCGACCTCGCCGCCTCCGCAGTGGCGAAGGCACTCAAAGCGCACAAACTCATCATGCTCACCGACGTGCCCGGCCTCTACGCCAACTGGCCCGACACCTCGTCGCTGATCTCCCGCATCGGACCGAAGAAGCTCAAGGAGCTGCTGCCGAGCCTGGATGCGGGAATGATCCCGAAGATGACGGCGGCACTCGAAGCGATCGAGAACGGGGTCAAGCAGGCTCACATCATCGACGGCCGCATGGCGCACTCCCTGCTGCTCGAGGTCTTCACCTCCGAGGGCATCGGCACCATGGTCGAAGACACCGTCGTCGAACCCGCGCCCCTGGGTGACGGGCACAAAGGCGAAGCACACGAGGCAACCCAGCCCGAGGCAACCCAGTCCGAGGCAACTCAGCACGAGGCAACACAGGAGGAGAAGAACGATGAGTGAGACACCGACCGCGAACACAGACCAGGCTCAGACCTGGCGCGATGACTTCTCCCGCGTCCTCTCACCGGTCTTCGGCTCACCCCAGCTCGACCTCGTCCGCGGGCAGGGCGTACACGTGTGGGACGCCTCGGGCAAGGAGTACCTTGACCTGCTCGCCGGCATTGCCGTGAACTCCTTGGGCCACTGCCATCCGGCGTGGGTCAAGGCCATCAGCGACCAGGCCGGGCAGCTGGGTCATATCTCGAACTTCTTCACCTCTCCTGCCCAGATCGCCCTGGCGATGAAGATCCACGAAGTCCTCGACCTGCCGACCGGCTCGGCCGTGTTCCTGTCGAACTCAGGTGCAGAAGCCAACGAGGCGGCCTTCAAGATGGCCCGGCGCGCAGCCGGGGGCGGTCGACCCACGATCGTCGCCGTTGACGGTGCTTTCCACGGCAGGACCATGGGAGCCCTCGCCCTGACAGCCAAGGCGGCCTATCGTGAACCGTTTGCTCCCGGAGTCCCCGGAGTCGTCCACGTTCCCTACGGTGATGTCGAGGCGCTCGCCGCCGCGATCGACGAGACCTGTGCGGCCGTGTTCATTGAACCCGTCCAGGGTGAAGTGGGTGTGCGCCAGCACCCGGCCGGCTACCTGCGTCGGGCACGCGAACTCACCACTGCCGCCGGTGCACTCCTCGTCCTCGACGAGGTGCAGTCCGGGATGGGACGGACCGGGTACTGGTTCGCCCACCAGGAAGACGAAATCGGCGAGGGCGTGACCCCGGACATCATCACCTCGGCGAAGGGCCTGGGCGGTGGCATGCCGATCGGTGCCACGATCACCGTGGGAGATGCGAATACGAAGCTCCTCGAAGCCGGACAGCACGGAACGACCTTCGGCGGCAACCCGATCGCCAGCGCTGCGGCCCTGGCCGTGTTCGAGACGATCGAGTCCGAGGGCATCCTGGAACATGTGCGCGAGATGCACGAGTGGCTGAAGTCTGAACTCCTCGAGATCCCCGGCGTCGCCTCGGTCACGGGCAAGGGCCTGCTGCTGGGGATTGAGCTCACCGCCGGCGCATCGGGTGAGATTCCGGATTCGAAGGCCGTGGCAGCACGCGCACTCGAAGCAGGGTTCATCATCAACCCGGTCGCCCCTGGCCGACTGCGCCTCGCACCGCCCCTCATCATCACGGAAGAGGATCTGAAGCCCTTCATCGCGGCCCTGCCCGCACTCATCGCCGGCTGAAGACGCCGCCCCGCCCACATCCCGAACAGCATTGAGCGTCACCGGCGCTCGCCATACCGATCTCAAGGACGAACCATGACACGGCATTTCCTCAAGGACACGGACCTCACCCCGGCCGAGCAGGCCGAGGTCCTCGACCTCGCCATCGAACTCAAGGCCGCACCGTACTCGCGCACCCCTCTGGCCGGACCCCAGACCGCGGCCGTGATCTTCGACAAGACCTCGACCCGCACCAGGGTCTCCTTCGCTGCGGGCATCGCAGCACTCGGCGGCCAGCCGCTCATCATCAACCCGGGTGAGTCGCAGCTCGGGCACAAGGAGTCGATCGCCGACACCGCGCAGGTGATGTCACGCATGGTCTCCGCGATCATCTGGCGCACCTACGCGCAGGCCGGTCTCGAAGAGATGGCCGAGTACTCTAGCGTCCCGGTCGTGAATTCGCTCTCCGACGACTTCCACCCTTGCCAGATCCTGGCCGACCTGCTCACGATCCGCGAACACCGCGGCGACGTCGCCGGCCAGACCATGACCTACTACGGCGACGGCGCGAACAACATGGCCAACTCGTACGTGCTCGGCGGGGTCAACGCCGGCATGCACGTGCGCATCGCAGCACCGGCCGACTACCAGCCGGCCGCGGAGATCATCGCCGAGGCGAACGAACTCGCCGGTGTCACCGGCGGATCCGTCACGGTCACTGACGACCCGGTCGCCGCCGCCCAAGGCACCGATGTCCTCGTCACGGACACCTGGGTGTCCATGGGCCAGGACGCGGACGGCCGCGACGACGAGTCGTCACCGTTCGTGAAGTTCCAGGTCACACAGGAACTCATGGACTTGGGCAACGACCCGATCTTCCTCCACTGCCTGCCCGCATACCGGGGCAAAGAGGTCACGGCCGAGGTCATCGACGGCCCCGCCTCGGTGGTCTTCGACGAAGCAGAGAATCGTCTGCACGCGCAGAAGGCACTGCTGGCATTCCTCCTGGAGCGATGATGACCGAGAAGACCACGTCACCGGCGAACTCTGCGCCGCTGACGAAGACCGCGCGGCAGCAGAAGATCATCGATCTCATCACCCGCAAGTCCGTGCATTCCCAGATCGACCTGGCCGAGGCCCTGGCGACGATGGGGATCACCGTCACCCAGGCGACGCTGTCGCGTGACCTCGCCGAGGTGGGGGCCGTGAAGATCCGATCAACCTCGGGATCCGTGTACGCCGTTCCGGGCGAAGGCGGGGACCGGAGCCTGCAGCAGTCCACCGGTGACAGCCTTGATGCGAAGCTGCCCCGACTGCTCGAGGAGCTCCTCGTCTCCGCGTCCGCGCAGGACAACATGGTGGTTCTGCGGACACCACCCGGCGCCGCCCAATATCTGGCCTCGGCGATCGACCGCTCCTCGATGACCGGAATCTTTGGCACAATCGCAGGAGACGACACTGTTCTCGTCATCGCTGTCTCCGCTGTCGGGGGAGCGGCCCTGGCCGAGACGTTCCTCGAATACGCAGCGGGCAGCGCCGGCGAGAACTGAACGACAGAACAACTGAACAACTGAACGACTGAACCGACGGTCGAAACCCGACCGGCGGATGAGAGCCGTCGACGTGAGAACGACGATGGTGGGGAAGGACGATTTGTGAGCGAACGACTGAGCCTGTGGGGCGGACGATTCTCGGACGGCCCGGCCGATGCACTGGCAGCATTGAGCAAATCGACGGACTTCGACTGGCGTTTGGCCCAGTACGACATCGCCGGTTCGAAAGCGCACGCAAAGGTTCTGCACCACGCCGGACTGCTCGACGACGACGAGCTCAAGGGCATGACCGACTCGCTTGACGAGCTTGGTCGTCGTGTCGAGACAGGCGAGTACGTCGCGGCCGAGTCGGACGAGGACGTGCACTCGTCACTCGAGCGCGGACTCATCGAGATCGCCGGACCGGAACTCGGCGGCAAGCTGCGCGCTGGCCGGTCCCGCAACGACCAGATCGCCACGCTGGGACGGATGTACCTGCGTGACCACGCTCGTGAGATCGCCGGCCTCGTCCTCGACGCCGTCGAGGTTCTCATCGCGCAGGCAGAGGCGCACCCCGATGCGCCGATGCCCGGGCGCACACACCTCCAGCACGCGCAGCCTGTGCTGCTGGCCCATCATCTCCTGGCTCACGCCTGGCCGCTGCTGCGCGACGTGCAGCGGTTCGTCGATTTCGATGAGCGCGCCGGCATCTCGGCCTACGGCTCAGGTGCACTGGCCGGATCCTCGCTGGGGCTTGACCCGCAGGCTGTGGCCGCTGACCTCGGCTTCAACGATTCGGCAGAAAACTCGATCGACGGCACCGCCTCACGCGACGTCTTCGCCGAATACCTGTTCGTGACGACGATGATCGGCATCAACCTCTCGCGTCTGAGCGAAGAGGTCATCGCCTGGGCGACGAAGGAGTTCTCGTTCGTCACCCTCCATGACGCCTACTCGACCGGGTCGTCGATCATGCCGCAGAAGAAGAACCCCGACGTCGCCGAGCTCACCCGCGGCAAGTCGGGCCGACTCATCGGTGACCTGACCGGTCTGCTTTCGACACTCAAGGCTCTGCCGCTGGCCTACAACCGGGACCTGCAGGAGGACAAGGAACCGGTCTTCGACGCGACCGACACGCTTGAACTCCTGCTGCCCGCCTTCACCGGCATGGTCGCCACCCTGAAGTTCGACACCGAGCGGATGGCGTACCTGGCTCCGCGCGGATTCGCCCTGGCCACCGACATCGCCGAATGGCTGGTCCGCAACGGCGTGCCATTCCGCGTCGCTCACGAGCTCTCTGGCGCCTGCGTGCAGCTGGCCGAGTCGAAGGACGTCGAGCTGTGGGGTCTCACCGACGAGGACTACGCCGGAATCTCGGAGCATCTGACTCCGGATGTGCGCGAGGTGCTCACCACCCTCGGCTCGATCGACTCCCGCAACTCCAAGGGTGGGACTGCACGATCAGCTGTGGCCGCTCAGTTGGACAACGCCAAGGCCGAGGTGGCCCGACTGCGCGAGTTCGCCGATTCGGCGCGCAGCGTCTGACATGGATTCCTGACCGGAGAACGAAGACCGTAGAATTGTGGGTGTCGATCATGAATCGGCACCCACAATCAGGAATCGACGCGTTCGACCCGAGGTCGGCGCAGTCATTCTGACTCGAAAGGACAACAGTGACCGACATCTTCAGCGAACTCAAGGCCCGTGGCCTCATCGCGGTTTCGACCGACGAGGCTACCCTCAAGAAGGCTCTGAACGAGGATTCGCTGACCTATTATGTCGGTTTCGATCCCACCGCACCCAGCCTGCACATGGGCAACCTGGTCCAGCTCATCACCGCGTCGCGTCTGCAGCAGACCGGGCACAATCCGCTGGCCCTGGTCGGCGGAGCGACCGGACTCATCGGCGATCCCCGGATGTCTGGGGAGCGCACCCTCAACCCGCAGGAGGTCGTCGAGGAGTGGGTCGAGAAGATCCGGGCACAGGTCGAGAAGTTCCTCGACTTCTCCGGCCCGAACGCCGCGCAGATCGTCAACAACTATGAGTGGACATCCGAGATGTCGGCCATCGACTTCCTCCGTGACGTCGGCAAGCACTTCCCGGTCAACCGGATGCTGGCCAAGGAATCCGTTTCCGCGCGCCTCAACAGCGAGAACGGAATCTCCTTCACTGAGTTCTCCTACCAGGTGCTTCAGGGCAACGACTACCTCGAACTCAACCGTCGGTACGGCTGCTCTCTGCAGACCGGCGGCTCCGACCAGTGGGGCAATCTGACCTCCGGCGTCGATCTCATCCGCCGCGTCGAGCAGAAGAGCGTGCACGCATTGGCGACACCTCTGATCACCAAGGCCGACGGCACGAAGTTCGGCAAGACCGAGTCCGGCACGGTGTGGTTGGATCCGAGCCTGACCAGCCCGTACGCATTCAGCCAGTTCTGGCTCAATGCCGATGACCGCGATGTCGTGAAGTACCTCAAGGTGTTCTCGCTGCGGTCGCTCGAAGAGATCGAAGCGATCGAAGCCGATTTCACCGCGGCACCGCACACCCGCGTGGCACAGAAGGCGCTGGCCGAGGATGTCACTACGCTGGTCCACGGCAAGGACAGCTACGATCAGGCGATCGCCGCAGCCTCGGCGCTCTTCGGCGGAGGCGAGTTGCAGAGTCTCGATCCGGCGACCCTGGGTGCAGCCACCGATGAACTGCCCCGTGGTGAAATCAGTGCCGCACAGCTCGCTGAGGGACTTCCCGTGGCCGACGCGTTCGTGACCGCAGGCATCGTCAAGTCCAAGGGCGAGGCTCGTCGTGCGATCAAGGACGGCGGCGCGTACATCAACAACGTCAAGGTCACCGGTGAAGACCAAACCCTCACCGCCGCCGAGGTGCTTCCCACCTCAGGTGGGGGAGTGATCCTGGTCCGCCGTGGCAAGAAGACACTGGGAGCAGTTGACATCGTCAGCTGACGACCATGACCACCACCAGAACCGCGCCCCGGAATGATTCCGGGCGCGGTTCTGTCGTATCCAGGAGTATTCAGTTCCGCTTGGCCGTTGTATTCGCTGAATACAACGTGAGCACTTGTGATTTGGCGATTGCCAGCAGGAGTGGACTCAGCGGATATATCGAAGCGAGGAGACCATGAGAACACTGCTCAACATCATCTGGTTCATTTTCAGCGGACTCTGGCTCGCGCTGGGATACTGGGCTGCCGGCATCATCGCCTGCATCTTCATCGTCACGATCCCCTGGGGGATCGCCTCCTTCCGAATCGGCAACTATGCCCTCTGGCCCTTCGGCCGGGAGGTCATTGAAACCCGACCGGCGGGTGTGGCGACCACTCTGGGCAACATCATCTGGCTCGTCGTCGCCGGCGTGTGGCTGGCCATCGGTCACGTGGTGACCTCGATCCCGCTGTTCGTCTCGATCATCGGAATCCCCCTTGGCTGGGCGAACATCAAGCTCATTCCCGTCTCGCTCATGCCTTTGGGTAAACAGATCGTCGACAGCGACCGCCTCATGCCCGGCTACCGCGGAGCCTGAGCCGACCTGAGAATGCCGTCCTGCCCCGCCAACACGGGGATCGCGTAGGCATGGAGAAGGCTCGTGACGGGTGTCACAGCGCAATTTCGGATCTCGAGTTGCGTGGTGCTCATCGTCTGGTCTAGAGTTACATCTCGTTGCCCCACAGAAAACGAACTCTTCGAGAACAGTTTTCACCGGGACTGACCAGCACAGACACGGTTTGTGATCGACTGGCCGGTCGTGCGGGAAGTGGCAGCGACATAAAGTAACTGATATCCCCAGTGAACATGTGGTCTCTTTGATCGTGTGGTGATGGGTGTGTGTTTGTGGTTTGAGAATCCAATAGCGTATTTGTTTGAACAGATAGTGAT
>NZ_JALDSX010000021.1 GCF_022748595.1 Brevibacterium sp. ZH18
CGAGATACGACAAGCTCGCCATCACCTATCGAGCGGCCGTCGTGATCAGCGCGATCCTGACATGGCTCCGCCAATAAAGGAGACATGCCCTAGTGCGAGTTGGGTCGCGGGCGGCGGGAATGACGTGCAGAACGGAAACCTCAGCTCGAGCCTCTACATGAGTAGCAGCGCTGTCACGAAGGCAAAGGTCACCTATAACAAGAAGAAGGGATCAGGCGTCTCGGTGAAGTTCGGGTTCCAAGCTGTGAACAAGAAGGGCGGCGCACAGGGGCCAGTGTCGTGGTCGGGCACTTATAAGATGAAAGCGAAGCAGAAGAAGACTGCCACCTTCAGTGGTCATGCAGCTCTGAGCAGTAAGCGCCCGTGTGCTCGTGCACTGATGAAGGACACGATTTCCGGGAAGATTTACTACACTAAAACGACTTCGTGCACGGGGCGCTGAGTGACGCAGTATCTCAACGCTTTTCCGTTCGCCCCTCCAGCCTTCATCCTGGGCGCTGTGATCGTGTTCTTCGTGTCGCGCCCACTTGCTCAGCGAGTTGAAGAACGTCGGATCGTATTGGTGTGCTGGATGGCAAGCTTGGTGTTCATCCTCGCGTTGACATTGACGCCTTCAAGCTATGCATTGAGCATGGAACCCGGTGTGCTGATGTCGCGGAACTGGGTATGGGACCTGCCAGACATGAGTGCGTTTTTCTCGGTGAACTGGCAGTCGATGAACCTGCTGATGTTCATGCCGATTGGAATCACCAGCGCGCTCTTCGCCCGGAGGAAGAGCATCGCTGTGTTTGCGACGGTGGCCTACGCGACCTCGGTCATAGTGGAATTGATCCAGTACCTGGTATTGCCGCTCGCGAGGCCGCAGTTTAACTCAGCCACTGTTGTGATTGGCTGGATTGGGATCACTCTTGGGATCGCCGCGGGCTTGCTTATTCGAACCATGCTGAAGCGCTCTGCTGCCGTCAATAGTGCGGCCGATTCAGGCTGAATGCTTCCTGCCTGCTGCATCGGCTGGGTGCCCTACCGCTGACGGTAGGGCACCCAGTTTTTCGCCACCGCTGAGGTTTGGGCCTGCATGATGGTGGCCGGGCACCGCGTGTGCGCTGACGAAGCTGATCTACGACAAGAAGTCCGAATTGGAGAAGGTCCACGCTGCGGCGAAGGAGATCGAGCTCGACAAGGCTGACCCGCCGGAGCCGATCAAGCTGCACCCGGGATCGCAGAAGGCGCTCGACGAGCTGAATAAGTAAGTCGACGCGGTACGGAGGCGGAACCGGCGGACGCGCACGGGAAAGCTGATGCTCCATGCGGAGCGGCCCGCAAAGTACGGTTTGCGTCACGATAGTGCAATTGCAATCGCGCTATCGTGACGCAAACCGTACTTTGTGCCCAAAAACGTTCGAGGAGCTCTACGGCGCGGATTTCGTCAGGCGCTCACCCCTGGCTCACCCTTGGTTCCACCGCGCTCACCCTTGGAGGAATGCGCGTGCTGCGGCTGCCAGGGCGACGACGTCGTCGACGGCGACCATCTCGCGCGCCGAGTGCATCGAGTACAGCGCCGGGCCCACATCCACCGTGGTCATGCCCAAGCGGGTGGCGGTCAGCGGGCCGATCGTCGATCCACATGGCATCGCATTGTTCGACACGAAGTCCTGATACTCTACGCCGGCGGCCGCGCATGCCCGTGACCAGACGGCCGTGCCCACAGCATCCGTGGCGTAACGCTGCTGCGCGTTGAGCTTGAGCAGCGGACCACCGCCGAGGCGGGGGCGCACATGCGGGTCATGGCGTTCCGGATAGTTCGGGTGGGCCGCATGGCCCGCGTCGGAGGACACGCACACGGAGTTCGCGAGTGCGACGAGGTAGTCGCTGCGAGTCGACTCCGGGTAGAGCGAGGCGATGATGCGCTCAGTGACGTCGGCGAGGAACGGTCCGCATGCGCCGGAACGCGAGTTCGACCCGATCTCCTCATGGTCGAAGCCGGCGAAGAGCGCAATCGCATCGAGGCCAGAAGCGTCGACTTCAGCCAATGCGCACACTCCGGCGTGGACGGAGAGCAGGTTGTCCAACCTCGGCGAGGCGAAGAACTCCTCCGCGGCGCCGAAGACCGCGGGGGTCTGAACGGGGATCGTGTACACGTCGTGTCCGACGACCAACTCAGGATCCACCTCGGCGGAGGCGGCCAGGAGCTCGATGACGTCAGCCTCGGCGAGGTTCGCCAGTCCGATGACCGGGGTGGTGTGGCGCTGTTTGTCCAGCGTCAGTCCCTCGTTGACCTGGCGGTCGAGGTGGATGGCCAGCTGCGGGATGCGCGCGATCGGCGGGGTCTGGGCGAGCACGACGGACCCGTCGGCGAGGCTGAGCTGACCGGCGAACGCGAGCTCACGGTCGAGCCACGAGTTCAGCAGCGGCCCACCGTAGATCTCGACGCCGACCTGGCGGACGCCCTCGGCGGAGAATTCCTCGCCCGGCTTGAGTTTGAACGCGGGGGAGTCCGTGTGCGAACCGAATACGCGGAAGCCGGGAACCGTGTTTGCACCGGCCGGCACTCGCCAGGCGATGATCGCACCGTCGCGGACGACGTAGTGGCCGGCGCCGGACTCGAGCGTCCATGTCGACCGTTCGTCGAGTCGCTGAAAACCAGCGGCGTCGAAGCGCGCGGCCGCAGTGGCGGTGGCATGATAGGAACTGGGGGAGGAGCTGACGAATTCCGTCAGATCGGCTGTGATCTCTGCCGCCGAGCGGGGTCCCATGGACGATGTACTCATTTCCCCAGCCTATCGTTTGCGGTAGCTTTGGCCACAAGGACATCAGTCGTGAAAGACACTGTCCCTTGCACGCCGAGGACCCGTAAGCTGAGTATGGTCAGCTGAGTACCGTCCGCCGAAAGTACAAGGAGTGTTCGAAGTGAACCAGTTCGTTGCCGAATGGAACACGTGGCGGGATTCTCGCAACTCTGCGCTGGCAACACCCTTCGGATGGCTCAGCGTTGTCGGACTGCATTGGCTCGACGAGGAATCGACCTGGGCCGACGCCCCCGGCACCTTCACCGTTGACGACGGCTGGGTGAACGTCGCCCTGGAACCCGGCGCGAAGGCCGGGCCCGCAGCGGCCACCTTCGATCTCATGGGCAAGTCGGGCAAGTTCGGCAAGTCCGCCGAGGCTGCTCCCGTTCCCAGCGAAAAGACCGTCGACGCTGCGGCTGGGGCCAACCCGTCCACCATCGAACTCGCCACCGAAATCGACGAGGTGCCGCTCACGCCCAGCGCCGAGGTGCGGGTGGAGGAGCGCGGCTTCAGCGCGAAGCTGCCTGCCGGCGGCTCCCTCGAGTGGTTCACCGTCGGTCACGTGCTCTACGAACTCATCGATCGCGGCGGACGCATCGGCATCAGAGTCCGGGATTCGAAGTCACCGCTGCTGGGCAAGTTCTTCGAAGTTCCCGCGTTCGACCCGAACCCGTCCTTCGTGTTCCTCGGGAAGTTCACCCCCTTCGAGACACCGCAGGTTCACGGGATCGCAACTGCCCAGGATGACCTCAACCTTGAGGCTACGGCCGTCGGCATCGTCAGCTTCGAGACCGAGGCCGGCGAGGTGAAGCTGTTGGCCACCGGGTGCCCGCGCACCGGACTGCAGCTGGACTTCCACGATTCGACGAACGGCAGGACCACCTCAGCGTGGAGGACCCTCGACCTGGGGGTCGCGAACCAGGACGGCTCGCTCGTCATCGACTTCAACCGCGCGGTCAACTACCCGTTCGCGTTCACTGCCTTCGCCACCTGCCCCGCGCCGATCGAGGGCAACGTCGTCCCGTTCGATGTCAACGCCGGCGAGCGGAAGCCGCCGTTCTTCTACTCCGAGGCGGGCATCAACGTGCCGTTCCTCTTCTATGTGTGGTGGGACGATGAGAGCGCCGAGGTGACTCGCCCCTGGTACTCTCCCTTCGGCCTCGACATCACGGTTCTCAACCCGAATCTGGACAACGGGGAGCAGTCGCTCGTCGGCTACGACGGAGTCGCAATGTCCGGCGGTGACCTCACTCCGCTCAACCGCAAGGGCAGGTCACGCCTGGTCAAGGTCGCGACAGAGGCACTGACTTCGCGCATCCCGGTGATCGGGATCGGAGCCTACGCCGAATTCCTGATCCGGGCGCAGCGCGAACTGCGTGACCAGGAGGGGTACGTCGACGGCATCGAGTCGGAGTACGAGGTCACCGAGGGGAATCTGCTCATCGTCATGAACAACGAGCTGAGGCCGAAGTCGGTCGGGTTCGATGTCGTGCACACCGATGCGAGCGGCCTCCTCTACGTCGAGATGCCCTACGACATCCCGCTCGAATCTGAACTCTCGGAGGTCGACGAGTTCGAAGCGTCGATGCGGGCTGGCAAGCCGATCGCCAGCTGGCAGGAGTTCGACTACCGCACCGCAGCCCTCATCCGCCAGCACCGCTGAGCCCGTGGCGACGCTGAGCCCGTGGCGACGCTGAGCAGCAGGCGACGCTGAGCCTGTGGCACCGCTGAGCGGCAGGCGCCAAGCAGCTCCGGTGCTCGCCGGGTCCGCTCGGTGCGCCCGGTCCGCCCGGCGGGTGGTCGCGCTGACCAGTATTCGCTAACCCAGCTACCCTTCGGTCGCAGCGCAACCCGTGTAAGGGTTGCGCAATGACCGAAGGGTAGCTGAATCGTTGCTCGCCGCCGGGTTGTCCGCAGCCGCGTCGCCCGCCGCCCGTCGCCCGCAGCCGGGCAGCCTGACCGCGCAGTCGCTACCAGATGGTGACGCGCTGCTCCGGGGCAAGGTACATGCCGTCGGAGGCCTCAACACCGTAGGTCTCGTGGAAGGCGCTCATATTCTTCACGACCTGGTTGCAGCGGAACTCCTCGGGGGAGTGCGGGTCGATGCTCAGGCGGCGCACGCGCTCTTCGGTGCGCATCTTCGCCCGCCAGGCCTTGGCCCAGGCTTCGAAGAACGTCGCAGCCTCATCTGCCGACGGCGTCCGACCGAGCTCCAGCTCGAGGGCCTTCCAGCCGATGGACAGTCCGCCTAGGTCGCCGATGTTCTCGCCCACGGTCATTGCGCCGTTGACGTGCTGTGCGGCGTCGAGCCCGGCCGGGACCAGGGCATCGTACTGGGCGATGAGGGCGTTGGTGCGCTCCTCGAAGCGCTCCCGATCCTCGGCCGTCCACCAGTCGACGAGGTTGCCGTCGCCGTCATAGCGTGAACCCTGATCGTCGAAGCCGTGGCCGATCTCGTGGCCGATGACCGCGCCGATGGCCCCGAAGTTTGCGGCCACATCGCCGGTGACGTCGAAGAACGGCGGCTGGAGGATGGCGGCGGGGAAGACGATCTCGTTCATCACCGGGTGGTAATAGGCGTTGACGGTCTGCGGGGTCATGAGCCATTCGGTGCGGTCGATGGGTCCGCCGATGCGCTTGATCTGGCGCACGTGCTCGGCGCGGGCGCAGCGGCGCACATTGCCCACCAGGTCGGAGGAATCGATCGCGGCGGGGTACTCGCGCCACACATCGGGGTATCCGACCTTCGGGGTGAACTTCGAGAGCTTGACCAGCGCCTTCTGCTTGGTCTCCTCGCTCATCCAGTCAAGGTCGGTGATCGACTTGTCATAGGCCTTGATGAGCATCGACACGAGATGGTCGATGGCGTCCTTGGCTGCGGGTGGGAACTCGGCGGCCACGTAGAGCTTGCCGACGGCTTCGCCCAGGAGGCCTTCGACGAGGCCGACGCCGCGCTTCCAACGCTCGCGCAGTGCTGGCGTGCCGGAGAGGGTGCGGGAGTTGAAGTCGAAGTTCTCCTCGACGAACTCGTCGGAGAGCAGCGACGCGGTGGCCGAGACGATGGAGAAGCGCAGCCACACCTTGATGGTGGAGATGTCGGCCTCGGCCCACACCTTGGCCATGCCGGTCACGTACGACGGCTGGCCGACGACGAGGTACTTGAGGTCCTCGGCGTCGGCGGTGAGGACGCCGAACCAGGAGTCGAAGTCGAACTCGGGGCCCAGCTCGCGCAGTTCGGAGATCGAGAACTTGTTGTAGGTCTTCTCGGCGTCGCGGCAGGCGACGCGGTCCCAATGGTGGCGTGCCAGGGCGGTCTCGAACGCCATCACCTTGGCGGCCACCTCGGCGTCGGAGATGTCGCTCATCGCACCGATCCCAGCCAGGGCGGACATCTTCTTCACATGGTCGACGAACTTCACGCGCACCTCGGCGTGGTCGTCGTTGAAGTAGTAGTCCTCGTCGGGCAGGGACAGGCCGGCCTGGTCGAGGTAGAGGGCGTAGACGTCGGAGTCCTTCGCGTCGGCGGTGACGTAGCCGCCGAGCACTCCGCCGATGCCTTCGGTCTCGAGGCGAGCGAGGAGGGCGGCGAGTTCGGACTTGTCCTCGGCCGCGTCGATGGCGGCGAACGAGGAATCGAGGGGGTGCACGCCGAGTTCGTTGATGCGCTGGAGATCCATGAAGGAGGTGAAGAGGTCGGCGACCTTCTGGCCCTCGCTGCCGGGTTCCTGCGGGGTGTCGGTGACGGTGCGGATGATGTCGCGGACCTTGGTCTCTGCGGTGTCGAAGAGCTCGCGCATCGCGCCGTCGCCCGCGCGGTCATCGGGAATGGTGAACGTGTCGATCCACTCGCCGTTGACGTGGCGGTAGAGATCGTCCTGAGGGCGCGCCGAAGCGTTCGATGTTTCAGAAGTCATGGTGCAACAGTATCGTGATCGGTAGGCAGAACGATGAGGAGGAATGCATGAGTATGGCATCCGTGGTGTTCGTGTGCACGGGCAACATCTGTCGGTCGGTCACGGCCGAACGCGTGCTCCAGCATCATCTCGAGGTCAACGGCGTCGAGGCGGTCGTCGACTCCGCCGGCATCAGCGACGAAGAGGCCGGCAACCCTATCGATCGGCGGCAGGCTCGGGTGCTCGCCGCCGCCGGCTACCGCACGGATGATCACGTTGCCCGCCAGATCACGCCCGAATGGCTGGCTGAGCGCGATGTCGCGATCGCGATGACCTACCGTCACTATCGTGCGCTGCAGGAACTGATCGCAGACCTTCCCGCCGAGGCGGCTCCGCAGCTGCGCATGCTGCGCGAGTTCGATCCCCGGGTCGGGTCAGGATCGACGACGGAGTCGTCAGCAGCAGGAGACGGAATGTCGCCGAGGTGGGCCGACGGAGCGCCGGCCCCCGACGTTGACGACCCGTGGGGCGGCGAATTGCAGGATTTCGAAGAAACTCTTGAGACAATAGAGGTGTCCGTGCCGGGACTCACGGACTATCTGAATTCGTTGGCCGAGCAGACTCGGTGATACTGAAGGTAATTTCTGAAGGAGAAACTCACATGACTCGAACACAGTGGTCCACTCTCAAGTTGGGCTTCGCGGCTCTGCTGGTGGCTGCCCTGAGTGTCTTTGCCTTTGCTGCTCCGGCCAGTGCCCATGACCAGCTCGTGTCATCGAACCCCGAGGACGGATCCAAGCTCGACAAGCAGCCGGAATGGATCGAGATGATGTTCTCCGGTGATGTGCAGGAAGTCGGCTCCGAGGTCAAGGTCGTCACCGACGGTAAGGATGTCTCTGCCGGTGAACTCGCCGTCGACGGCAAGAAGCTCACGGTGGCTCTGCCGGACAACCTCAAGCCGGGCGACTACAAGGTGACCTGGCGGGTTGTGTCGGCCGACGGTCACCCGATCTCCGGTGACTTCGACTTCACGCTCAACGACGCCGAAGGTGCGGGCGGAGCGGTTGAGGAGTCCTCGCAGGCCGGACTCGGCGGCGGTGTCGTCGACGAACCGGGCAAGAACACCGAGGATCGCGGTCAGATCGGCGAATCCGCTGACAGTGACTCCGGTATGTCGACGCCGATGATCGTGCTGCTCAGCGTCGGCGGTTTGGCGATCATCGTCATCGTCATCCTGCTCATGCGTCGCAAGGCCCAGGGCCTGCCCGGCACCACCAATAGCGACGACTCGGGAGACGGACCGAAGGACGACTGAGCCTGATTGGTGCAGCTGATTGAGGTCAGCACGACTGAGGTCAGCACGGCTGACGTCGCTCAGCACGACTGACCGGCTGCCGCACGCGGTGGACGCGGTGAGCAGATGAACCGACAGCAGGGCCCCGGAAGCAGATGCTCCCGGGGCCCTGCTGCATCTGTGTGAGAGGCCTCAGCCGCCCACGCGAGCCCCGCGGGCACGGTCGATGAACAGGCCGATCAGCACTGCAGCGCATCCGATCGCTGATATCGCGAGGGCAACGAAGATGCCACTCGCCGTGGGATGGCCGTCGGCGCCCAGATGCGCTGCGAGCACAGCGCCGGAGATCGCGCTGCCGAAGGAGCCGCCGACGGTTCGCAGCACCTGATTGAAACTGACCGCGCTGCCCAACTCTTCTGCCGCGACGGTGCGGGCGATGAGTGCGGGCATCGCCGCATACGTGGTGCCGACACCCATGCCGACGACGAACATGCCGACCAGGATCTCCCAGAGTTGGGTATGAGCGAAGAGCAGCAGAATCGATGACGCGGTGACCAGCGTTGCGCCCAACGGCAACAGGGTGGCCATCCGAATCCGCTTCGTCAGATGTCGCACGAGGCGGTTGGCGAGGAAGCTGCCGACCGAGAACGGAAGCATCACAAAGCCCGCCCAGAATACCGGCAGGGCAACGCCATATCCGGTTTCGCTCGGCGCCTGCGCGATGATGCTGCCGATCGACAGCACCATATACATCACCGTGCCGAGGGTGATGGCCGTCAAGTTCGCGACGAGGGCGTCCGGGCTGCGGAGGACCCGAAGATTGATCAGCGGATGCCTCACGCTCAGTTCCAGGAGAACCCAGATCGTCAGCAGTATGGCCGCAACCGCGAAACACCCCAGCGTCGGCAGCGCGGCCCATCCCCAGGTCTCTCCTTCACTGACTCCGAGGAGCAGAGCCGCGAGACCGAAGGCAAGCACTGTCGCACCCGGCACGTCGAAGCGGACTCGCGGTGCCTGCGTGTCCGGTCCCGAGGGGACAGCAATGATCACGACAATCATGGCTGTGGCGACGAAGAGCGCTGCGAACCAGAACGCGAACTGATAGTCGAGCGATCCCGCGATGAGTCCCGTCAAGGGATACCCGATGCCCATTCCCGTCGACACGGTCACCGACAGGCTGGCGATGCCGCGAGTGCTCTTCTCCGCAGGCAGATACCGGCGGGCAAGAGCGATCGTCATCGGCACGATGCCGTAGCTCAGTCCCTGCAGTGCACGCCCGATCAGGAAGACGGCGAAGTTAGTGGCAAGGGCGGCGGTGATCGAGCCCAGCAAGATGATGGTGAGGGCGCCGACGAGGAGTCTCTTCTTGTGTGGGCCATCGCTGAGCCGTCCCATCACCGGGGTCACGATCGCTCCGACGAGCAGGTTGATCGTGAGCATCCATTGGGCGGTGCTGATCGAGACATGGAATTCGGCCGAGATCGTCGGTACGAGCAGCATTCCCAGCGAGCTGACGATCGCCGTCGACAGTGCCGCGTAGATGAGAGCGGGGAGCAGATTTCCACCTGATCCCCGCTCACTCATTCCCGGTCTCCTGCATCAGCTTGCGCAGTACGGGCACTGCCGCTGACAGCGTCGCGCGCTCTGAGTTGTCAAGACGTTCGACCAGCGCTTCGGCGAGCCAGCGAGTGCCGGCAGCGTGTTCGCTTTCGAGTGCGACGCGTCCGGTCTCGGTGATCTGGACGCGGACCTTGCGGCGGTCGATGTCGTCGCGTGCTCGGGTGACGAAGGAGAGTTCTTCCAATTCGCGCAGTGCCACTGCGACTGCCTGCGGAGTGATTCGTTCTGACGCGGCGAGTTCGGATGCTGTGGCCGGACCCTGCTCATTCAGACGGCCGAGGATTCCGGACTTCCCGAGTGAGATCGTCCGCTCCTTATTGAAACGGCGGATGAGCGGTCGGAGTGCGCTGCGGAATTCCGCAGCAAGGTTCGGATCAGGCATTGCCTCACTATACAAACAGATTGATCAATCTAGTTGTCGAGTCCAGAGTGAAAGATGAAGCGAACGTGACCGCTTGGGCGGAATAGAACCGTGCTGAGCCGCTGTTGTTCCAGATAACTGATCTTTGAACTTTCTCGACTGAAGGACCGCATCGCTTTGTCCGTGCCACTGAATATTCTCGACCTCGTCCCGATCCGTGAAGGATCCACCGCTCGCGAGGCCATCGCCACCTCGATGCACGCCGCACGTCTGGCCGATGAACTCGGCTACCGGCGTCTCTGGTTCGCTGAGCATCACAACACCATGGGATTGGCTGCGAGTGCGACGGCGCTGCTCATCTCCCAGGCCGCCTCGGTGACTGAGAAGATCCGTGTGGGCTCGGGCGGAGTGATGCTGCCGAACCACGCTCCGCTCATGGTCGCCGAGCAGTACGGAACTCTGGCCAACATCCACGGCGATCGCATTGATCTGGGGTTGGGTCGCGCGCCTGGCACCGATGGGATGACGGCGCAGGCGCTGGCCCGTTCGTCGGCCGAGCCGCAGTCCTTTGCGCAGAACATCTATGACATGCAGGGCTGGTTCGGGCCAGAAGGCAAGGCTCACACGACTCCGATCGAGTCTGCTGTCTCGGTCGGCACCGACGTTCCCATCTGGGTGTTGGGTTCGACGATGAACGGCGCGTCGATCGCCGGTCAGCTGGGGCTGCCGTTCTCGTTGGCTTCGCACTTTGCGCCCGATCAGATCGATGAGGCAATCCGCGTCTACCGAGATTCCTTCACCACCGAGGCTCCTACCGCACAGATCGACGAGCCCTACGTCATGGCTGGGATCAATGTGCTGGTTGCCGAGACAGACGAAGAGGCCGAGCGTGAGTTCACGACGGTGAAGCAGATGTTCGCCGACATCGGCCGCGGTCGCCGTCGTCACCTGCAGCCGCCGGTCGACCCGAGCGAGCTGGCCGGAGGCGGCGAGAGCCCGATGCTCCGGATCAGCGCCGTGGGTTCGCCGGAGACGGCAACCCGTCAGATGTCGGAGTTCGTCGAGCGCACCGGTGCCGATGAGCTCATCACCGTCACCTACGCCTATGACCCCGCAACGGCGGAGCGTTCCCTGAAGCTGCTTGCCGACGCCTGGTTCTGAGGCCGCGCCTCACCACATCAGTCTGCGGCGTGATGGTTCGACTCAACGTGTCTCAAAACTTGTGATCCGTTCTCGACTTCGGCGTTTGGGATACGAGACGCCGAGCTTTCTTTGGTCCGTCTATGTGTTGATCACTCCCAGATTAGAGACTGTGGACTCCAGATCCGGGGGTCACTCAAGTTCGACACAGCCCCGTCGATGAAGTCTCGAACAAGATCCACTGCGTCAAAGACAGTGGCATGCCGGTTGCAGTACGAAATTCGACTGGCTGCGGTCCTATATCGGCTCTTCCATTCCTCCGCAGGCACGCGATCGGCGAAGTCGACGCTCGACAGCCCCCGATGGTGGGCTTCGGTGACGATAGCCTGCCTCAGGAGGTGACTCTCGATCTCCTGGGTCGAGGCATAGGTGACGATGTCAACTAGATCCTTCGTCCGTGTCGAACGCTGACCATTGGGACGAATTTCGACCATGGCGCATGCTTTGTCGGCGATCTGGTCGACAAGTGGGTAGAGTCGGTAGGTCCCCTGCGGCAGCCGTGGCAACAGCTGAGCCGAAGGAGACTTCCTTTCCTCTACTGCTCCAACCAGAGAAGTGGGCGAAACGACGAGATCGACGCTGACGTTGTTCAGCTTCGTCTGCCCGCAGTAGGTACCAAAGGTGAGCACTGCGCCCTCTCGAGCGCCTTGACCGTTCCCCTCGAGAGTTGAGGCTGTGGTGAGCAGAGTGAATCGAAAGAAGTAGCCCAGGTTCACGCTGGCAAGTTCTTTCAGCTCCTGAATCGCAGTCTGGAGTGTGCGATTCTCGCGAAGGAGGTCAATGTCTTTTGTTGCTCTGGCGTCGGGGAGTCTCACGAGGGTGCTCGTTCCTCCTTTGAGGACCCAGCCGGGATCGGACGCAGTAAACACACGGGCGAGCAGCCTGTTGCGATACTCCATCTCAACGATGGTGTTGGCGTTTCCGCCGACTACTTTCGATTGCCTCTTTGCCACGTCAGATATTGCTCTTAAGACAGCGTTAGGGCTCGTATAGTCAGTCATCAGCGATCCCCTCATTGGGCTTCATGCGACCGTCTGACTTGTGCGGTCGAGATGCAGCCGACATGCCAAGAGCCGACCATGCCGAGTTGTGGAGTGCCTCGACATTACCGATCTTCAGATCCGGAGTCACTTTCTTAGCGATGTCCGCCATCGCCCTTTGGAAGGCTGGCGATGAGGGGGAATCGAGAACGAGGTGGGGCAGTTGTGGACGAAGTGAATCCATCAGTGGCTTGAGGGGTCCGGAGAGCAGGGAAGCAATAGCGCCGCGCTCGAATTCGTTGGAGCCTGACATGAGGAAACGCACGAAATCTGATCCGTCCGCGAAGCTATTCCGGTGTGCAAGAGGATCGAGGAGAGCACGCAGACGGTCAAAGTTGACCTTGCCGAATTCGATGTCCCCGAACGCGTCGGTAACCAGCGAGAGATCTTCGTGAGAGTCAATGAGATCTGCGGTTGTTCTCTCAATCGTCGTGCACGGTAGGCCCTCAACGACGGTGATGTCGTCGCCAGTGATCGCGCGTCGCCGAAGACGAACATCCTCTCGCCTCGTTCGCTTTCTCGTAGTCGACACGAACTCAAGCTTGTCGGGAATGAGTTGACCGATGCCCCACAGCTCTGCGGCAGATCGGTGAGTGACCGCGAACCCTGCCGGATCTTCCTCTATACGTTCGAACGCGAAGCGTTGAGGATCGAGGCTCAGCCAGGCCGCTCTGAGTGCAGAATGCTGCCCTGTTGCCCCCTCGGCAGTGGCGTACACACCATGTGCGAGGCGCTCAATCACGTTCTGATCGGCTAGGCGACTGAGTGCCAGCCGGGAAATTCCGCGGCGCTGGGCCTGCTGCGTTGTCAGCAGGCCACCTTGCTCAGAAGCGAGATCTAGCACTTCAGTGACTATTCTGGACATACACCAATTGTATCTCATAGTGATACTTTCGGGGCATGTGTGATTACTCCGCCAACCGCACATACGCCGCCAGTCCTGTGTCCTCCGAGGCCAATGCTCGTGCGGTGTCGAGGATTGTCTTCTCCATCGCCGAGGCGGCTCTGGTCGGCCGTACGTCCGCTCGGGTGGCGAGGCTGACCGTTCGCGACAGGCTCGGTTCCACCAATTGTGCCGAGGTCAGTCGCGGCCGGTCGACGAGGACCATGGCCGGGACGACTGCGATGCCGAGGCCGCGTTCGACGAACCGCAGCACCGCATCCATCTCCGCACCCTCGACGACGATGTTCGGAGCCAGCCCCGCCGCATCGAAGGCCGCCGAGGTAGCTTCGCGCAGATCGTACCCGTGGTGGAACAGCACCTGGGGGAGTGCCGCGACTTCCGCCAGAGTCACCGTGTCACCGGGCAGAAGTGGGGTACCGCTGTTGCTGGCGCCTGACCACGGGGTGCTCCCGCCCGAACGGCGGTCCGCCGCCGCGATCACGACCAGGTCCTCACTTAGCACCCCCTGCATCCGCAGCCTCGGCATCTGCGCGCTGGGACCCAGCGTCCTGGTGATGAGCGCAAGATCGAGCTCACCAGCACCCAACGCCTCAATGAGCGCCCGCGATCCTTTCTCCACCAGCTCGAGCTCGACCCCAGGATGCTCGCGGTGGAAGCGACTGATCGCCTCGGCGACGAGGCTGACGCACAACGTCGGCGTCGCACCCAGGCGGATGCGACCCTGCCGCAGGCCGGCGAGCTCATCCATGTCACGGCGGACAGCCTCGGCGTCGGCGAGCATCCGCCGGGCCGTCGGCAGCAGAGTTTCACCTGCTGCGGTGAGACCGATGTGTCCATGGGTGCGATGGAAGAGTTCGGAACCGAGCTCCTTCTCCAGCGTCGAAATCTGCCGACTCAACGAGGGTTGCGCCAGGTGAAGTGCGGCGGCGGCCTTCGTGAAATGTCCTGTGTTGGCGACCTCGACGAAGCTTGAGAGCTGTTCCAGATTCATGCCAATAGCCTATCGCTATCAGCTCCAGCCAAACAATGCATTGGACGCATAGAGCGGCCGAATCTAGCGTGGAAGACATGAACACCACACAGGCAAATGCCCGCACCAAAGAACATACGATCTCCACCTCGGTGCTGGTCATCGGCACCGGCGGATCCGGCTTGCGCGCCGCGATCGAGGTCGCCGAGGCCGGCACGGACGTCCTCGCCGTGGGCAAGCGCCCGAAGGGTGACGCCCACACCTCGCTGGCGGCCGGCGGCATCAACGCGGCCCTGGCCACCATGGACCCCGAGGACAGCTGGCAGCAGCACGCGGCCGACACGATCAAGGAATCCTATGACCTCGCCAACCCCCGCACCGTCGAAATCGTCACCCAGGGAGCCGAGCAGGGAATCGCTGACCTGGAGCGATACGGAATGGACTTCGCGAAGGAGGACGACGGTCGGATCTCGCAGCGCTTCTTCGGCGCCCACACCTGGCGTCGCACCGCTTTCGCCGGCGACTACACGGGCCTGGAAATCCAGCGCACCCTCATTCATCGTGCCGAGGCCCTGAAAGTTCCCATTCTCGACCGCGTCTACATCACGAAGCTCCTCGTCGCCGACGGCCGCATCTTCGGTGCCTTCGGCTTCGACATCGTCGACGGCTCCCGCTACCGGATCCATGCCGACGCTGTCATCCTCGCCGCCGGTGGCCACAATCGGATCTGGCGCCGCACCTCCTCCCGCCGCGACGAGAACACCGGCGACTCCTTCCGTCTGGCCGTCGAAGCCGGCGCTCGTCTGCGCGATGCCGAGCTGGTTCAGTTCCACCCCTCGGGCATCATCGAACCCGAGAACGCGGCCGGCACCCTGGTCTCCGAAGCCGCCCGCGGCGAAGGCGGAATCCTGCGCAACGGGCTGGGGGAGCGGTTCATGGAACGCTACGATCCCGAGCGCATGGAACTCTCCACTCGTGACCGTGTGGCCCTGGCCGCCTACACGGAGATTGCCGAGGGCCGTGGCACGGAGAACGGCGGAGTCTGGCTCGACGTCTCCCACCTGCCGCGCGAGACCATCATGAACCGCCTGCCGCGCGTGTTCCAGACGATGATGGAGACGCAGATGCTCGACATCACGGTCAGCCCCATCGAGATCGCCCCGACCGCGCACTATTCGATGGGCGGGGTGTGGGTCGATCCCGTCGAGCACAGCACCGACGTCGAGGGACTCTGGGCCATCGGCGAGGCATCGTCCGGGCTCCACGGGGCCAACCGCCTCGGCGGGAATTCGCTCATCGAACTCCTCGTCTTCGGTCGCATCGTCGGCCGGTCCGCCGTCGCGTACTCGGGTGATCTGGGTGCGCAGGTGCGGTCGCAGTCCGCCATCGCCGAGGCGCGGGCTGAGATCGATGATCTGCTTGCCTCCGAGGGCACGGAGAATGTCCGGGCGCTGCAGCGCGAGATCCGCAACCTCATGACCGAGCACGCCGGAGTCGTCCGCGACGAAGCCGGGCTGCTGGCCGGACTCGCGAAGCTCGCCGACATCGAGGCACGGATGGGCGTTGTCGGAATCCACCCGGACATCGCCGGATTCGCGGATCTCTCACACGCTTTCGACCTCAAATCCTCGGCGCTTGCGGCCAGGGCAACCCTGGAGTGCGCGCTCGAACGCAGGGAGACCCGCGGCTGCCACAACCGCAGCGACTACCCCGAGCAGGATGAGAACCTGCAGGTCAACCTCGTGTGGTCGCCGTCAACCGGAGTAGTCCGCGAGGACATTCCGGCTGTCGACCCCGAGGTCGCCGAACTCATGCGCCACGAGGAGATCAGCCAGGTCGGCAAGCTCGTGGAGTAGCGCTCGCCCCGAAGGGAGCCGCCGAGGTGGTCGTGCACCTCGGCGGCTCTCGCTCAGTTTTCGTATCCGCTCAGTCCTCATCCTCGATGTCAGCCGCGCGGGCGGCCTCGTGTCGAGCCTGCTTGAGCTTGTATTGGCGGGCGACCGTGATGAAGATGATCGCAATGAGGGCACCGGTTGCGCCGCCGACGATGAGCGAGGTGCTGTCCGAGTTTGCGATGTTTGAGCCTAGCCCTGCGTCGATGAGTGGGTGCCCGGCAGTCTGGTGATAGACGATGGCGAGCAGCCAGAGGATGGCAAAGGCCGCGGAGATGATCTGCGAGAGAGCGCGGCGCTTGGGTGCGACGCGGGCTGTGGCGAGTGCGAAGTCGATGCCTTCGCGTTTGCAGTAGCTCGAGACCGCGATGCCGATGACTCCCGTTCCCAGAATGAGAGGCACGGTCCAGAGTCCTGCTCCGATCACCGCGAAGAGCAGTCCGAGAATGTAGAACACATAGATCGAGACGACCGATCCGAACGTGTAGGCCCGGAGGATGACATCACGTTCGCGTTCGTCACCCATCGATGGGTCGTTGAACCCGGCGATCCTGTCGGCGAGTTCGTTGGGCTTGTGTGCCTTGTTCGTGTTGGTCATGTTTCCTCCTGCAATGAGAAGATCTCTTCCACGGTGGTTGCCAGAGCTTTCGCGATCCGCAGTGCCAGATACACGCTCGGCGCATAGTCGCCGCGTTCGGTCGAGATGATGGTCTGACGCGATACGCCCGTCAGTTGAGCCAGCTGAGCTTGAGTGAGGCCTGCTATCTTGCGAACCGACTTGAGCCTCGATGTCTGCACTTCCACTTCGTCTCCGCCTCTGTCAAAATGTCAATGATGCTTTACGTTAAAAGTAAAGCATCGTTGACGCGATGGAGTCAAGGATAGTTAACATTTACGTGGAGTCGTGTTGATTGTCGCTCCAGCGATTCGCAGTGTTGGAGGGATGAGAGCAGTGTTGCCCGGGCTCGAATGTGAAGAAGTCATGATGACGCGTTAAGACCGCATTAAGATTGCGCATCCGCCCCCTCAGCCAGGCGTGAGATGGACTCATGACATCAACTCCATCTCAGCCCTTCAGCGGAGGCGCAGACTCATGAACTGGCTCACCGGCATCACGCAGGTCCTCCTGGTCATCGCGCTCCTCGCCGCCGCTCACGTCCCGCTGGGCAACTACATGGCTCGAGTCTTCCTCTCCTCGAAGGACACGAAGCTCGAGGCCGTCATCTACCGCATCACGGGCATCGACTCAGCGTCCGAGCAGCGGTGGCGAACCTACTTCCTCGCGGTGCTCGGCTTCTCGGTGGTCTCGCTCGTCGTCCTCTTCGGCCTTCTCCGCCTTCAGCACGTTCTGCCGCTGAGCAACGGCAAGCCCGGAGTGGCCGTCGATCAGGCCCTCAACACCGCAGTCTCCTTCGTGACGAACACGAACTGGCAGTCATACAGCGGTGAGACGACCATGGGTTTCCTCGCCCAGATGGCCGGACTCGCGGTCCAGAACTTCGTCTCCGCCGCAGTCGGCATCGCCGTGGCAGTCGCTCTCATCCGCGGCTTCATGCGGCAGCGCTCACTGTTCATCGGCAACTTCTGGGTTGACCTCACCCGAGCCACGCTGCGCGTCCTGCTGCCCATCTCGATCATCGCCGCGGTCGTCTACATCGCCCTGGGTGTCGTCGACAACCTCAGCCCTGACCTGGTCGTTCACACGGTGACAGGTGCGAACGGGGCGACCCAGACAATTCCCGGCGGGCCGGACGCCAGCCAAGAAGTCATCAAGCACCTCGGCACAAACGGCGGAGGGTTCTTCAACGCCAACTCCGCTCACCCGCTCTCGGCGCCGAACGCCCTGATCAACCTCGCCAACGTCTTCCTCATCCTTCTCATCCCCTCCGCACTGCCGCGCACCTTCGGTGTCATGGTCGGCAGCCGCAAACACGGATGGGCGATCCTCGCGGCCATGGCCACCCTCTTCGTCCTTTCACTCGCCGCAGTCATCGCCACCGAAACCTCGGCGACCACCCCGGCCGTCCAAGCGGCAGGCGGTGCCATGGAAGGACGGGAGCTTCGTTTCGGCATCATCCCCTCTGCCTTCTTCGCCGTCGCCACCACGATGACCTCAACCGGGGCCGTCGACTCCGCACACTCGAGCTACTCGGGACTGGGCGGGGGAGTGCTCATGCTCAATATGATGCTCGGCGAAATCGCCCCCGGAGGCGTCGGCTCGGGCCTCTACGGCATGCTCATCATCGCGATCATCGCCGTATTCGTCTGCGGGCTCATGGTCGGGCGAACCCCGGAATTCCTCGGCAAGAGGATCGGACGTACCCAGATCACTCTGGCCAGCCTCGTCCTCCTCGTCTCCCCGACACTGACGCTGGCCGGTACTGCCGTGGCCACCCTCTTGCCGGGCACCGCGGACTCGATCCTCAACTCGGCCGCGCCCGGAAACCAGCCCAACCCACACGCACTGTCCGAGGTCCTCTATGCCTTCACCTCCGCAGCCAACAACAACGGATCCGCCTTCGCCGGCCTCGACGCGAACACTCCCTTCTTCAACATCGCGCTCGCCGTGGTGATGCTCCTCGGCCGTCTCGTCCCGATCGGGGCGGTGCTCGCCCTGGCCGGATCATTCGCAGCCCAGCCCACCGCCGAGGCGACTCCTGGCACACTGCCCACCCACCGACCCCTGTTCGTCGGGGTGACCGTGGGCGTCGGCCTCGTCGTCAGCGCACTGACATTCCTCCCCGTCCTCGCCCTCGGGCCCATCAATGAAGGACTCCTCTGATATGGCCATCACCTCAAACCCGAAGAGCACCACTCGCACTGTCAGTGCCCCGGCGCTTGCCTCGGCACTCGTCCTCGGGCTCAGAAAGCTCGACCCACGCACCGCCTGGCGCAACCCGGTGATGTTCCTCGTCGAGATCGGCGCGGCCATCACCCTCGTCCTGGCAATCGCCGACCCCAACCGTTTCACCTGGGCGATCAGCATCTGGCTCTTCCTCACGGTGGTCTTCGCCAACACCGCCGAGGCACTGGCTGAGGGGCGGGGGAAGGCTCAGGCAGCCTCACTGCGAGCCTCCCGTGTCACCGCAGATGCCAAGCGAATTCTGCCCGACGGAACCACGGAATCCGTTCCCGCCTCCGGCCTGCGCGCCGGTGACCGAGTCCTTGTGACCGCCGGCGAGGTCATCCCCGGAGACGGAGATGTCGTCGAGGGCGCGGCAACCGTCGACGAATCGGCGATCACCGGCGAATCCGCCCCCGTCATCCGCGAGGCCGGTGGAGATCGGTGCGCCGTGACAGGAGGCACCAGGGTGCTTTCGGACTCGATCACGGTCGTCATCACCGCGAGCCCCGGCGAAAGCTTCCTCGACACGATGATCTCGATGGTCGAAGGTGCGAACCGGCAGAAGACCCCCAATGAGATCGCACTGGGAATCTTCCTCGGAGTGCTCACCATCATCTTCGTCCTCGTCGTCATCACCCTCGCGCCGATCGCCTCATTCTCCGGCGCCCCGCAGACCCTGACCGTGCTCATCGCCCTCCTCGTCTGCCTCGTGCCCACCACGATCGGTGCTCTGCTCTCTGCCATCGGCATCGCCGGCATGGACCGACTCGTTACGGCAAACGTCCTCGCGAAGTCCGGTCGGGCCGTCGAAGCCGCCGGTGACGTCTCGACCCTGCTGCTCGACAAGACGGGAACGATCACTATCGGCGATCGTCAGGCGACCGACTTCGTGCCCCTGGGGTCTGTGACAAATGATCAGATCGCCGAGGCGGCGCGGCTGTCCTCGCTCGCCGACACCACCCCGGAGGGGCGGTCCATCGTGGTTCTCGCCGAGGGCGAGTACCGCATCGAGGGCACGAGCATCGACGACCATCCCGATGCCGAATTCATCCCCTTCTCCGCGACCACCCGACTCTCGGGAATCATCCTGCCCGTGGCCGGTCAGGAGAATGCTGCCCGCACGATCGTCAAGGGCGCCGCGAAGGAGGTCATCGCCTGGGCAGCAGACCGCGGCGCGGAGGTCCCGGCCGGGGCCATGGCCGAAGTCGAGCGCATCAACACCGGCGGAGGCACAGCCCTGCTCGTCGCTGAGGCTGCCACCTCCCCGGCAACCTCAGCCGCCACCTCGACAACCCCAGCCACCTCCCCGACAGCCCCAGCCGCCACCTCGGCGACGGTGCTCGGTGTCATCGACCTGCGTGACATCGTCAAGCCGGGCATGGCCGATCGCTTCGCGCACTTGCGGGACATGGGGATTCGGACCGTGATGATCACCGGCGACAACGAGCTCACGGCGCGGTCGATCGCCCGCGAAGCCGGGGTCGACGACTTCCTCGCCGAGGCCACCCCCGAGGACAAACTCGCTCTCATCAGATCCGAGCAGTCGGGCGGGCGAATGGTCGCGATGACCGGGGACGGGACGAATGACGCTCCCGCATTGGCTCAAGCCGATGTCGGGGTCGCCATGAACACGGGCACGACGGCTGCCAAGGAGGCCGGTAACCTCGTCGACCTCGATTCGGATCCGACGAAGCTCATCGACATCGTCGCCATCGGCAAACAGCTGCTCATCACCAGGGGTGCATTGACGACGTTCTCAATCGCCAACGACGTCGCCAAATACTTCGCGATCGTCCCAGCCATGTTCCTCATCGCATTCCCCGGCCTCGGGGCGCTCAACATCATGGGCCTGCACAGCCCTCAATCGGCGATCCTCTCGGCGGTGATCTTCAACGCCCTCATCATCATCGCTCTCATCCCCGTCGCCCTGCGCGGGGTGAGGTTCGCGACGTCGAGCGCCTCGGCGCTGCTGCGCAAGAACCTCCTGATCTTCGGCCTCGGAGGGCTCATCGTGCCCTTCATCGGGATCAAACTCATCGACCTCGTCATCTCCGGTCTGCTCTGAAAGAACGACACCATCATGCTCACCATCTTCGGACGACAGGTCCTCACCGGCGCCAAAGTCCTCCTCGTTTTCACCCTGCTCCTCGGACTCGCCTACCCACTGGCCATGGTTCTCTTCGCCAAGGCCATGCCTGCCCAGGATTCCTCGATCCGCAATTCCGCCGGAGAAGTCGTCGGCTCCTCCCATATCGCCCAGCCCATGTCGGGAGATCGCTGGTTCTTCCCCCGCCCTTCGGCTGGAGACTACGACGGGCTGGCCTCGGGAGCCTCGAACCTGGCGACGACGAACCCCGAACTCGTCGCTATGATCGAGAACCGGCGTGCCAAGATCGCAGTGAGAGAGAACGCAGATCCGGCCAGCATTCCTGCGGATGCTCTGACATCTTCGGCTTCAGGCCTCGATCCGGACATCAGCCCTGAGTATGCTCGACTGCAGGTCATCCGCGTCGCGCGGGAGACGGGGCTGAGCCAGAAGGAGGTCGAGTCCATGGTCGAGGCGAACACGCACCAGCCGCTGCTCGGCTTCATCGGCGAACCACGCGTCAACGTCGTCACGCTCAACAACGACCTCGCCAACTCAGGCGCAGCGGACCGCTCGAGCGGCGAGCACTGATGGCACCACCTCGGCGAGGGAAGCTCACGGTCTTCCTCGGGTACGCCCCGGGAGTCGGGAAGACTGTGGCCATGCTCGAGGCTGCCGCCACCGCGCGAGACAACGGCCGCGACACGGTCCTCGGCATCGTCGAGGACCACGGGCGGGCCTATACGCGGAGACTGACGACTGACTTCGAGATCATTGCGCGCAAGAGTGTGGACTATTGCGGGCGCTCCTTCGGAGAATTGGACGCCGAGGCAGTCCTGGCCCGGGCGCCGGAACTCGCCGTCATCGATGAGCTGGCCCACACCAATGTTGTGCCGCAGTCCGGCACCGACCCAAGATCGGCGGCAGGGCCCGCCGTGCCCACCGCCCCGTCTTCCCAGACAGGGCGTGCGAAGCGCTGGCAGGACGTCGACGCGATCCTGGCCGCCGGCATCGATGTCTTCACGACGATCAACATCCAGCACCTCGAATCCCTCGGCGACGTCGTCGGATCGATCATCGGCCGTGCCCAGGCCGAACGCGTCCCGGACCCGTTCCTGCGCTCGGCTGATGAGATCGAACTCGTCGACATCAGCCCCATCGCGCTGCGTGCCCGCCTCGTCGAGGGAAGCATCTACGCCGCCTCCAAGGTCGACGCCGCGATGTCGAACTACTTCCGCCTCGGCAATCTCACCGCACTGCGAGAACTCGCGCTGCTCTGGTTGGCAGATCGTGTCGACGAGGGACTCGAGAGCTACCGCGATGAGAAGGGCATCCGTGAGACGTGGGCGGCTCGCGATCGCATCCTCGTGGCGATCACAGGCGGGCCGGAATCGACCACGCTCATCCGCCGGGGGCTGCGCATCGCAGGCAGAGTCGCCGGACGCGAACTCCATGTCGTCCACGTCATCGAACCCGACGGCACCCGGCGATCCGGAGCGCCCGACCTGCTCAAGGCCCGTGAGCTCGCCGAATCGAATCAGGCTACCTGGCACACCGTCGTCGGAGACGATGTCGCCAAAGCCCTCGTCGAGTTCGCTCGTACGCTCAACGCCTCGCAGATCGTCCTCGGAGTCTCACGCACCCCCTGGTACAGGAGGGTATTCGGCCCGGGAGTGGGCGGCCGAGTCATCAGCGCCGCCGCCGATATCGACGTGCACATGGTCACTCATGCTCAGGCTGCAACGCTCTGGCGGCCCGGTCTCGAACCGAGGCGCTCAAATCCGCTCTCGAGAATCCGCCGTATCCTCGGGTGGGTCATCGGCGCCCTTGCCCCACTGGCCCTGACCGCTCTGTTCATCGCACTCGGTGATGGGGCAACCTCGCTGAGCATGAACTTCCTGGCCTATATCACCGTCGTGGTCGTCGTCGCTCTCATCGGCGGTCTGTGGCCGGCGGTGATGACGGCCGTCCTCGGGACGATCCTCATCAACTGGTTCTTCACCCATCCCGTGGAATCGTTCTCGATCGGACAGCTCGAGAACATCCTCGCACTGCTCATCTTCATCGCCGTCGCCGTTGCCGTGGCAACCGTCGTCGACCTCGCTGCCCGCCGGTCCCGGCAGGCTCAGATCGCCGAGCATGAGGGTGCCGTGCTCAGCGAACTCGCCGGATCGATGATCGCCGAGGGTGACAGCCCCGAGGCCATGGTCTCGAGCATCCGCACGACCTTCTTCCTCGACGGGGTGACTCTCTTTGTGCGTGGTGACGATGCTGCCGGGCAGTGGCGGGCGCTGGCCGCGGCGGGTGAACCGATCCGGTCCCGGGCAGAGGCCAGCGAGACGATCGACCTCGATGACTCGGCGTACCTGGCACTCACCGGCGGCCCGTTGAGCGCCGGAGAACAGAGAATCCTCGACGCCTATGCGGGCCGTCTCCTGCGGGTGCTGACCGAATCAGCCCTTGAGACCAGCCGTTCCCAAGCGCGAGAACTCTCCGCCGGAAATGCCGTGCGCACGGCCCTGCTGACCGCGGTCTCCCACGATCTGCGCACGCCTCTCGGCGCTATCAAGACGGCGACGTCGACGCTTCTGCTTGAGGAGATCAGTCTCTCCGCCGCCGATGAGGCGATCATGCTGCGCACCATCGAACACGGCGCGCAGAGACTCGAGAAGCTCATCGACAATCTCCTCGATATGAGCCGGATCCAATCCGGAGCCCTCACGATTTCTACCAGCCCGGTCCTCGTCGAGGACGTTGTCGCCTCGGCGCTGAACGAGGTGCGCGGCGAGGGTGGAGGCGGGAGTGCCAGCGAGCCGCGGCTCCCGCAGGTCACGGTCGACATCGAACCGGAGAGCTTGATCAGCGTCGACTTCGGGCTCTTCGAACGAGTGCTGGTCAACATCGTTGAGAATTCCGCGAAATACGGTGAGGGCTCGCCCATCATGATCGATGCCTCCACCGGCGCCGAGGCGGTCCACCTGAGGATTGCGGACTCAGGCCCCGGGGTGTCCCAGGATGCCCTCGAGTCCATCTTCACCCCGTTCACCAGGCTCAACGAAAGCAACACCGTGGGACTGGGGCTGGGCATGGCTGTTGCTTCGGGGCTGTGCAGGGCCATGGGAATTGAGCTCAGTGCGGAACAGACCCCCGGTGGCGGGTTCACCGCGGTCCTCACGATCCCACGAGCAGTCAGCACTCCTGAGGAGGATCAATGATCGGCGAACAGCTCAAACGTGTGCTCATCGTCGAAGATGACACCGACATCGCCACGGCGGTGAGCATCGGACTGCGCGGTAAGGGCCACGAGGTTGCCGTCGCGACGAGCGGGCGGCAGATGAACGAAGTGCTCGCCGAGACGGAGGTCGATGTCATCTTCCTCGACCTCGGGCTTCCCGACGTCGACGGACTCGAACTCATCACCCAGGTGCGCCAGTGGAGCGCAGTGCCCATCGTCGTCATCTCCGCCCGTCACGATTCGCAGGGGAAGATCGCCGCGCTCGACGCCGGTGCCGACGACTATGTGACGAAGCCCTTCTCGCTGGGGGAGGTGCTCGCCCGGCTCCGGGCGATCGAGAGGCGAGCCGGGTCCGGCAGCGAATCAAGCGTGCTGAGAACCGCCGACGGACGCGTGGTCATCGACCTTGCGGCGCATGTCCTTCACGTCGAGGGCACTCAGGTGCACCTGACGCCCATCGAGTGGAACATGCTCGCGGTCTTCGCCAAGCACAAGGGGGCTCTCGTCGATGCGCGGACCCTGCTGACCGAGGTGTGGGGCCCCGAATACGTCGGCGAGCGAGGGTATCTGCGTGTCTACATGTCGCAGCTGCGGCAGAAGCTCGAGGTTGATCCCGCCCAACCGCAGTATCTGCACACCCAGATGGGAATGGGTTACCGCTTCACCCCTTAGGCGTTCCGCGGCTCAAGCACCGGCACACATTGATGAATCTATCAATGTATGCATCTGTTATCGTGGAGACATGAACGATCTGCTGACGCTCCCGTGGGAAAGCACCGACGATTCCTCTCCGATCGCTGCTCGGATGGCCGCGTGGGCCGCCCGCGAGATCATCGAGCAGCGCTACGAGCCGGGCCAGCTCCTCACCGAGGCCGACCTCGCCGAGGCACAGAAGGCCAGCCGAACCCCGGCGCGCGAAGCGATGCTTCAACTCGAACGCTGGCGACTCGTTCGCCTCGTGCCGAAGAAGGGGGCCATCGTCACGACCGTCACGCGCCACGAACGCCGAGATCTGCTCGCCGTGCGTGCGATGTTCGAGATCGACGCCGTCCAAACGTTCACTGCCGACAGCGACTTCGCACCCCTGGCGACCGACCTGCGCACCCTCCTCGACCGGCAGCAGAAGGCACTGGAAGTCGGGCATTCGCTCGACTTCGCCAGTTCCGACTATGCCTTCCACGCGCGCATCATCCGAAGCGGCGGCAACGGGGTCGTCGATGAAATGCTGTCAACAATGGGACCGCGCCTGGCCCGCCTGACCTACCAAGTGGTCATCGACAACCCGAACCCACTCGACACACTCTTCGACGAGCACGCCGAACTCACCGACCTCGCCGAGCGCGGTGACGCCACAGAGTTCGGCAAGCTCGTCCACCTGCACATCAAGGCCTCCCACTTTCCCCAGAACAGCAAGTGATGAGATCCAATCCCGCACTGACCGCGCAAGCACCGACAGTCGCTGACCAAGAACCTCTCCCTCGCCGAGGCGGTGCTTGGCTTCGCGTCGTCCCCGCAATGTTCCTGCTCGCGTGGGGAGGAAACCACTTCACCCCACTCGTGCACATGTATGAAGCCGAGGGCGGCTACGCCATCTGGCAGGCCAACCTCCTGCTCGGCATGTACGTCGGGGGACTGGTACCGGGACTTCTGGTCGCCTCGGCGCTGTCTGATCGGCGCGGACGCAAACCGGTCCTCGTCGCTGGCACGATCGCCGCGATCATCGGCAGTGTCCTGCTGGGCACCGGCTTCGACCTCTTCTGGCTGCTGTGCGTAGGCCGCGTGCTCGCCGGAATCGGCGTGGGTGTGGCGATGTCGGTGGGCACGAGCTGGATCAAGGAACTCTCTGGCCCACCATTCGACTACCGGGCCGACATCACCGCCGGCGCTCGCCGCCCCGCATTGACGCTGACGTTGGGGTTCGCCATCGGTGCCGGAGTCACAGGCTGCCTGGCACAGTGGGGGCCGCGGCCCGAAACGATTCCCTACGCCGTCCACGGACTGCTGTCCATCGTGGCATTGCTCATCGTGTTCACTGCGCCAGAGACTCTGACGAGAGACCGCCGGTCGAACCAGCACTGGTGGCGCGGCCTGCGGATTCCGCTCGTAGGACACCGCACCTTCATCAGGCTCATCATCCCCGCCGCCCCGTGGGTCTTCGCCGCAGCAGGTGTCGCTTACGCGGTCATGCCAGCGCTGGTTCAGAGTGAGCTGGGGGAGTGGACGACCATGTACGCGACCGTGCTCACCGTCGCCGCCCTCGGCGCAGGAGCGCTCGTGCAGAACCTCGTCCCGCGCATCAACCGGTGGACGGGAGGCCACGCACTCGTCGTGGGCCTCTCGCTGATGACAGTCGGGATGGGGTTGGCGGTCGTCGCGGCGCTTGCCGCCAACCCGATCATTGCCTTCGTCGTCGCCGGCGTTCTCGGCATCGCCTACGGCATCTGCGTCGTGTCCGGACTCGTCATCGTCCAGGCGATCGCAGAGCCGAAGGACCTCGCGGGGATCACCGGCGTCTACTATTCGCTGGCCTACTCCGGGTTCCTGCTGCCCACCGTGCTCGCAGCCCTGCTGCCCATCATGGCCTACAGCGTCTCACTGAGCGCGGTTGCCGTGATCTGCCTGCTCAGCCTCGGCTGCGTATCGCTGGCATCGAAGGGCGCCCACATCCGAAGCCGCACTTGAGAGCCTGCACATGAACGGCACGCTTACATCTAGGCTGAGACCATGGAGGTGACACCGTGAACCAGGAACCACCGTCATTGTTCGAACCCGGCGACGTCGGGCGTCCGCTCGCCGATCGTCTGCGCCCGGAGTCCCTCGGGGATGTCATCGGGCAGGATCACCTACTTGGTGATGACGCGCCCATCGGGCGGATGGTTGCCGAGCGCAGGCTGGTCTCGATGGTGCTGTGGGGGCCGCCGGGTTGTGGGAAGACAACTATCGCGCGACTGCTGGCCGAGCGCACCAACCTCGTCTTCGAATCGGTTTCAGCCACCTTCTCCGGTGTCGCCGAACTCCGCAAAGTCTTCCAATCAGCTACCAAACGGCGTGAGATCGGTCAGGGCACGATGCTGTTCGTCGACGAGATCCACCGATTCAACCGCGCCCAGCAGGACTCTTTCCTCCCTTACGTGGAGGATGGCACTATCGTGCTCGTCGGCGCGACCACGGAGAACCCCAGCTTCGAACTCAATTCCGCATTGCTCTCCCGCTGCCAGGTCTTCGTCCTCAAACGCCTCGACGAGGAGGCACTGACCACGCTCATCGCACGGGCCGAGGACACCACTGACAGAGCGTTGCCGCTTGATGCGCAGGCACGGCATGCCCTGGTGGCGATGGCTGATGGCGATGGCCGTTACCTGCTCAACCTCATCGAACAACTCCAAACTGTCAACGGGAGACTCGATACCACTGGCCTGGTCGAGCTGGTTCAACAGCGCGCACCGATCTACGACAAAGCCCAAGAGGGGCATTACAACCTCATCTCCGCGCTGCACAAGTCAATGCGCGGCTCAGACCCCGACGCATCACTGTACTGGTTGGCGCGAATGCTAGAGGGCGGGGAGGATCCCCTCTACATCGCGCGACGACTGGTCAGATTTGCCAACGAAGACATTGCGATTGCTGATCCGCAGGCCGTCCAACAGGCGCTCGCAGCATGGGACGTCTTCGAGAGGCTCGGCTCCCCAGAGGGGGAACTCGCGATCGCCCAAGCCGTTGTCTACCTGGCAACCGCCCCGAAGTCCATCGCCGTCTACCGTGGGTTCAACGCGGCAAAGAAGCTTGCGAAAAAGACAGGCTCTCTCATGCCACCCGCGAATATCCTCAATGCTCCGACGAAGTTGATGAAGAATCTCGGCTACGGGGAAGGCTATGAGTATGATCCCGACCGGCCAGATGGTTTCTCCGGGGCCAACTACTTCCCTGAGGAGATGGAGCCGGAGAGGCTGTACCGGCCCACCACCAACGGCTACGAAGGCCTCATCGCCGAAAAACTGTCCGAATGGCACCAGATGCGGGCGCAGAAACGGAGGCAGGAAGAGCAGGAGGGCGGAGGAGATGCGCCCTGAGCGCCACCTCGGCGCGCATATCGACACAGGTCTAGGAAAACAACAGTTCGCAACGACCGGATAGGGAACGACACCATGCTCGGAAGCTCACGCCAGAATTCATCACCAGCAGTCAGCGCCTTCATCGGCATCATGGGCGCCCATCATGTACTCACCTCAGCGCGTGCGACTGAACCGTATGCCAAGGGCAACCGTTTCGGCGGCGGCAATGTGTTGGCCGTCCTCAGGCCGGGCAGTCTCGTCGATATGTGGCGGGCCCTGCAGGTCTGCGTCGACAACGACCTCATCGTCATCCCGCAGTCGGCGAATACCGGACTGACCGGGGGCTCGGGTCCAGGAGATCAGGACTATGACCGTGAGATCGTCATCATCTCGACGCTGCGCATCAACCAGATCCACCTCATCAACGACGCCCGCGAAGCCGTCTGCCTGGCCGGATCCACGCTTTACGAACTCGACGACAAGCTGGCACCCCACGGGCGCGAACCCCACTCGGTGATCGGGTCGTCCTCGATCGGAGCCTCGGTCGTCGGCGGCATCGCGAACAACTCCGGCGGCAGCCAGATTCGCAAGGGCCCGGCGTTCACGAAGTACGCCATCTTCGCCCGGGTCAATGACCAGGGCAAGGTCGAGCTCGTCAATCACCTGGGCATCAGCCTCGGCGATGATCCGGCCCATATCCTCGACAAACTCCAGCGCGGACAATGGGACGACGCCGATGTCACGCCGCCCCCGGAAGACACCCTCGACACCGAATACAGCGAGCACGTCCGCGAGATCACGGACTCGCCCGCACGCTACAACGCCAACCCGAAGTTCCTTTACGAGGCATCAGGGTCGGCCGGCAAGCTCATGGTCTTCGCCGTGCGCACCCGCACCTTCCCCAAACAGAAGGACTCGACGACCTTCTACGTGGGAACCAACAGCCCTGCCGAGCTCGAGGCCCTGCGCCGGGCGATCCTCACCTCGGACATGCCGCTGCCGATCTCCGGTGAGTACATGGGACGGCCCTCCTTCGACCTCTCCGAGAAGTACGGCAAGGACACGTTCGTCTCGGTCAAGCACGCCGGCAGCCGCGAACAGATCAAACTCTTCGCGTTGAAGAACTGGGCGAACGGGATGTTCGCGAAGCTGCCGTTCTTCGGCCAGACTGTCGCCGACTCCATCGCCCAGGGTGCCTTCAGCCTGTTGCCGCAGCAGCTGCCGGACCGAATGCTGAAGTACCGCGACCGTTTCGAGCACCATCTGCTGCTCGTCGTCAGCGGCGATGAGAAGGCGAGGACCGAGGAGTTCCTCACGACCTTCTTCGCCGAGGCGGGCCATGACGGTGACTTCTTCATCTGCACTGCCGATGAGGCCCAGTCCGCCATGCTCCACCGCTTCGGTGCCGCCAGTGCCGCGACCCGCTATTTCAATCTGAACCGCGAAGAATCCTCGGAGATGATCACCTTCGACGTCGCGCTCAAACGCGATGACGAGGAGTGGCTCGAAGTGCTGCCGAAGGAGATCTCCGACCAGCTGCACATCAGCTCCTACTACGGTCACTTCTTCTGCCACGTCCTCCACCAGGACCACGTGGCCAAGAAGGGCGTCGACCCGGTCGCGTTGAAGAAAAAGATGATGGCTCTGCTCGAGGAGCGTGGGGCTGCAGTCCCTGCAGAGCACAACTATGGTCGCCTCTACCATGTGCCGCCGGAGATGGAAGCCCACTTCAAAGAGCTCGATCCCTGCAACGTCTTCAACCCAGGAGTCGGAGAGACCTCACCGCACAAGAACTGGGAATGACCCGCCGGTTCTGACCTTGCTTCGCATGGCCGGCCTCTTCGATACTCAGCTGACTCTGGTGCCCGGCTGACTCTGGTATCCAGCTGACTCTGGAGGGGCCCGTCACCGGAGTACTGTTTGAAGATGACACGCGCACCAGTGATCGAAGTGCCCCAGCGAGAAATCGATGATCTGCGACATCGTCTCCACCACACCCGCTGGTCTCCCGCTTGGCCCACCAGCGGGTGGAGCGCTGGAACGGATGCTGCCGAACTTCAGCGGCTGTGCGACTACTGGGCTGATGGATTCGACTGGCGCGCCCAACAGGGAACCATCAACGATCTGCCGTGGGAGGTCGCAACGATCTCCGGGACAGCGATGCGCTATCTGCGATTTGATGCAGAGATTCCCGATGCGCTGCCGCTCATCCTCACGAATGGCTGGCCGAGCACTGCGCTCGAGCTTGTCGAGTGCGCCAGACGCTTAGCGGAGCCCACACGCTATGGCGGGGACGCTGCGGACGCGTTCACCGTGATCATTCCCGCGCTCCCCGGGTTTCCCTTCTCTCCGCAGCACGTAGAACAGAACCACGAGCTCTGGCACACGCTGATGCACGAAGAACTCGGGTTCGAACGCTACGCTGCCCATGCTGGAGACCTCGGAGCCGGCATCACATCGAGGATCGCCCAGACACACCCGGAAGCGCTTGTGGGCATCCATCTGCTTGCCGTTTCCTCTCCAGCAGATCTTGATCCGAAGACACTGTCTTCGGCCGAACAAGAATATTTGGAGGCGGGCCGTGCGTGGGAGGCTGACGAGGGCGCTTATCAGCATCAGCAGCAGACGCGACCGCTCACACTGGCTCCAGGCTTGGCCGATTCTCCCATCGGACTGCTCGCCTGGATTCTGGAGAAGTACCGGTCGTGGAGCGACTGCGATGGCGATCTGTCCTCGAGGTTCACCGATGACTTTCTGCTCACTCAGGCCTCGCTGTATTGGTTCACCAATTCAATCGCGAGCTCATTCCGGCCCTACTGGGAGTTTGCCACTGGACGGACTAAACGAGTCGACGCAGTCCCCGTTCCCACCGCTGTGGCAGTGTTCCCATACGACCTCGCTCAGCCACCACGCAGTTGGGCCGAACGCACGTACAACGTTGTCCGTTATTCCACGATGCCAAGGGGCGGTCATTTTGCGCCTCACGAAGAACCTGAGCTGCTGGCAGCAGATATCCGCGACTTCCTGCGTCCTCTGCGCTAGCTTCCCTGTTTCTCCAGGAGCGCCTCGCCGAGGACCTGGCGGTCAAGCACCTGCTGCCGCCACCAGTTCATTGCCTTGAACATGCCGGCTCCGATGATGCCGACGATGCGATCCGATTCGTCTGTATAGACGGCCACGAATTTTCGGTCTCCAAGAGCTCCCTCGACCACATGAAATCCGGCGTGACGGGAAGGGAAGCCGAAGCTGCGCAGCTTGATGTCGTACTGGTCGGACCAGAAGTACGGGACAGTCATTGTCGGGGTGGGGGTGAGTCCCAGAATGTCGCGGGCGCAGGAGCGGGCGTGCTCATTCGCAGTCTGCCGATGTTCCACGCGGACGTAGCGTTTCTGCGTGGGATCCCACCAGGCGGCGACGTCGCCGATGGCCCAGACGTCATCGGTGGCGCGTCCACTCGAATCACAGCGCACACCACCGGCGCCTGGCTCTTTCGGCACTGTCAGGGGAACCGAACTCGACTGCAGCCAATCTACGGCCGGTCGGGCTCCCACGGCGACGAGAATCGCATCAGCAGACACTGTTCTTCCGTCGTCGAGTGTGACTCCGGTGGCCCGCCCCAGGTTGTCCTCGATGGAGGTGACGCCGTGGCCGAGTTCAAGATTGACGCCATGGTGTCGATGCAGGTCGGCGATCATGGACCCGACCTCGTCGCCGACGACATTCTGCATCGGCAGTTCGAGAGGATCGATCATAGTGACCTCTTTGCCCAGCGAACGGGCCACAGCGGCAACTTCTGCGCCGAGGAATCCGGCGCCGATGACTGCGAGGTGTTGAGCTGTCTCCAAGTTGGTCTGCAGAGCCAGGGCATCGTCCAGAGTGCGCATCACATGGACACCGTCGAGATGGTGTCCGAACGGCAGCTGGCGGGCGGTGACTCCAGAGGCGAGGATCAAGGCGTCATACGCGACCTGCTCGCCGGATTCGAGGGTGACCTGATGGGCATCGACGTCCACCGAGGCGACTCTGGCGCTGAGGTGCAACGTCACATCAGCGGCTGCGAGCTCTTCACTGGTGCGCAGCTGTGCCTTTTCGGGCAGCCACGTGCCAGCCAAGATCTGTTTGGACAGTGGCGGTCTGTCGTAGGGCGTATGGCGCTCTTCGCCGAAGATCAGGATCTCTCCGGCATGGCCTGCAGCTCGGAGTGCATCGGCGGCTGCGATTCCTGCTGGACCGGCGCCGACGATCACGACCTTCTTCGCTGCAGCGTCGCCTGCCGAAGCCTCGCCTGCTGAGACTTCCCCTGTCACTTCTTGTGAACGCGGATTGCGAGGGCAGGGCACATAGCTTCTGCCTCTTTGACGGCGCTCTCCCGCTCAGCGGAGGGGTTCTCCTCGATGAGGAACGCAATTCCGTCGTCATCTCGCTGGTCGAATACGTCCGGGGCTGCGACGACACAATTTCCGGAGCCGACGCAGACATCTTGGTCCAGTTCGATTTTCAACAGGCTCTCCTAGGTTGACCGTCACCCATTCGCCAATTGACTGACAGACGGGTAGAACATCACTCACATTATAGATGTCGCAAACTGGGTGGCGACGGAAACGATGGTGTGGTTCTGCTTCGGATGCGAATCGTGTGAACCAGCTCCGGCTACTCCTCGACGTTCACCCGTCGCCGGTCCCGCTGCAGACGCACTGCGTGACTCGACCGCGAGGGGTTGAGCAGCTTGAGCAGTGACAGTGCCAGCAGGGCGCCGATGACCGCGCAGCTCGCGGGCAGCAGCATGGCGGTCTTCGCGTTCGCCGCGTCGATGATGTTGCCGGCGATGGCCGAGCCGAAGGCCACTCCGAAGCCCAGCGAGGTGCCCAGCCATGCGAAGGCCTCGGTCAGGCGCCGAGGCGGGGCGAGCTGTTCGATGACCGAGTTCGCTCCGATGAGGCTCGGTGCGATCGTGAATCCGACGAGGAACAAAATGATCGTGTAGGAGACCATGCCCTGGGCCAGCAGCATCGTGCAGGCGCCGATGGCCAGCAGCGACACGGTGAATCCGAAGCGGTGGTGTGTTGCCGAGTTCCAGTTCCGCGACCCGTAGAGCGCACCGGCGATGAGTGATCCCAGAGCGAAGGCGCTGAGCAGGATGCCGGCCAGGGACTTCACTCCCTGCTCGTCGGCGAAGGCCACGGCGATGACATCGATGGCCCCGAAGTTCACGCCGAGGAACACGTTGACGAGGATGATCGTGAAGATGCCGGGGTTGGAGAAGACGTGGCCTTTGGCTTCGGTGGTGCGTTCGATCGGGGGCGGCTCGGTGGACTTCTGGACGTAGAGCAGCGCCGAGCCCACTCCTGCCGAGATCATCGAGAGGATGATGCCCGCCGGGGGCCACACAGCCGTGGCGAGCACAGTGGCGACAACAGGTCCGGTGACGAAGAGGAGCTCATCGGCTACGGACTCCCAGGAGAACGCGGTCTGCAGCTTCTTGGGCGAATCGACGATGTGCGACCAGCGCGAACGCACGAGCGAGCCGACCGAGCCGACCGTGGCTCCGCCGATGCCCGCGAAGACGAAGATGAAGCCGACCCACCAGTCGAGGTAGACGGCGAGGATGAGCATCAGCAGCGCCGCGAGGTGGACGATGACGATGGGGACCATGACCGCGGCTTGGCCGCGACGGTCGACGAGGCGCGCGATGACCGGGCCGGCAAGTGCTTGGACGATCATGTATACGGCGGCGACGATGCCTGCCAGACCATACGAGCCACTGACGCCTTGAATGAAAAGGACGATTCCGAGGCCCAGAACGGCAATGGGCATACGTGCAACAAGACCGGCCAAGGAGAACTTGAGAGCACCGGGAAGCGAAAGGATCTCCCGATAGTTGTTGAACACCAGGAAAGTCTACCCAGCCTCCGGGCCGACCACCAGGCCAAGCCCGCATTGACACTGGTGAGTCGAGTCACCTCGGCGAGTGTGGCGACCGGGGGAATGTAACAAAAGCTATATAATTGACGAGATTGCTTCTATTTCCCCGCCGGCGCTCGTGCCGCATTGACTGAAACCCGGAGTGCCGATGACGGACAACAGCAGTTTCGACGATCTGTTCGACAGCCAGGAAGATCGACCGCAGCGCCCTCGTCGCAAGAAGAAGGTGTGGCGCAAGGTCCTGGTCATCGTGCTCATCGTCGTCATCCTCGGCGTGCTCGGCATCGGCCTCTACGTGTGGAGTGTGGGCCGGTCGTTCGACAAGAACTCCAACCAGCTCACTGACGAGCAGATCTTCGGCACTCAGCGCCCCGATGATCAGAAGAATGACGGCGGGACGAACATCCTGCTGCTCGGCTCCGATGAGCCCATGGAGGAGGTCGACGTCAACGACTCGCGTGGCTTGCGCTCGGACACGATCATGGTCATGCACCTGCCCAAGGACGGGTCGAATGTCCAGATCATGTCGATTCCGCGTGACAGCTATGTCGACATCGAAGGCCACGGCAAGGACAAGATCAACGCCGCGCTCTCCTACGGTGGTCTTCCGCTGGCGGTCTCGACGGTCTCGAACTTCATCGGTACCGACATCGATCACGTGGCGATCATCGACTTCGAGGGCTTCAAGGCACTGACCGACAGCCTCGGCGGGGTCACGGTCAACTCGGAGCAGTCGTTCGAGAAGAACGGGTACACCTTCACGAAGGGCGAGAACGTCCTCGACGGTGACGAAGCGCTGACCTTCGTGCGCGAACGCAAGTCCTTCAAGGACGGCGACTTCCAGCGTGCGCGAAACCAGCAGGCCTTCGTCAAGGGTCTGACCAGCGAGATCATCTCCGCTGACACGTTGTCGAATCCGAAGAAGATCAAGGACATGGTCAGCGACTTCGCCCCATACATGTACGTTGACTCCGGACTCGACGCCCAGTACATCTCCGCCACAGCCTTCAACATGCGCGACGTGCGCCCCGGCGACCTCGAATTCTTCACTTCGCCCACAGCCGGCGTCGGCACCTCGGGCAGCGGTCAGTCGATCGTCAACGTCGATGAGGACGAGCTGAAGAAGGTCCAGAAGGCGTTTAAGGACGACACACTCGACGAGTACGTCCAGAACGCTCCGGAGTCACACCTGTAACTATTCGCCCAACGCGGTCGACGAAGCCCCGCGCCAGATCAGTCTGGTGCGGGGCTTCGTTGTACTCGCATCGGGTGGCTTCACCTCAGGTGCCGATGGGGCTCAGCCGGTGAACTTAACCTGGTCTGCCGCGTTGGGTGCACCCCATTCTCCGCCGTTCGCGACGGCAGCGGCGTCGACACCGACGCTCATCTCCTCGCCGGTGACGGTGTTCTCGTAGTCAACATAGATCGTTCCCGCGGCACCTTCGACGCCCGTGCGATCCCAATGGGTCCCGTCCTCATCACCATGGTCGGCCAAGGTGTCGGCGACGTCCTGTGTGGCGAATGCTTCGACCCGGTCTGTGTTGCCCTCGCCCCACGCGATGACGAGTTCGTCAGCATAGCGGGTGGCGTCGGTCGGAAAATAGACCGACTGAGGCTCGACGTCCGCACTCGCTGCCGATGCTGGCGGCGAGGTCGCCAGGGCTGGACCGCTGGCGAGTCCGACTCCGGCGAGGCCTGCGATCCCGGCGATGGCCAGGGCTGCTGTGCGATTGCGAATGGTGGTCTTCATGGCGAGATCCTTCTCCCTGTACGCTGCCACCCTGATGGCGGCAGATCATCGACGCCGTCCAGTATTGCCCTCGTCCATGAGACCAGGACAACAGCGGCTGGGAGGAGGCTTCAGAGAGTGTCACAGCTTGAAGACGTGGTCTTTGCAGGACTGCGGCGGCGACTGTCATCGTGCGCGACAGCGAGCTGCCAGCGGCAACAATCCTTGCCTGTTATTCCGGGGAGGCCGAGGCTCAGAAGGCTTCGAGCACACAGCACAGGGCAGAGGTCCGCAAACGCCGAATGCAACGTTGTCGACTGAACAGTGATGCTCGATCGTAATCGTCGTCTTCCCGCGGGGACTCTGCCGCCGGGTGTTCGGACAGAAGCCTACTCAAGCACCCCGTCGACCAGTGTCCGCGCATCGTGCTGGACCTGGCGCAGGTGGTCCTCGTCGCGCAGGGATTCGGCGTAGATCTTGTAGACGTCTTCGGTGCCTGAAGGGCGCACGGCGAACCAGGCGTTGTCGGTCGTGACCTTGAGCCCGCCGATGGGAGCATTGTTGCCCGGCGCAGTGGTGAGCACCGAGGTGACCGCTTCGCCCCCGACGGACGTGGCCTTCACCTCGGTGGCCTGGAGCGAACCCAGGCGGGCCTTCTGTTCGCGGGTGGCCGGAGCGTCTTGGCGGGCGTAGGCGCTCGAGCCGAAGTTCGCGGCCAGTCCTGCGTAGCGCTGGGAGGGGGTCTGGCCGGTCTTCGCGGTCATCTCCGCGGCGAGGAGGGCCATGATGATGCCGTCCTTGTCTGTCGACCACACCTTGCCGTTCGTGCGCAGGAATGAGGCACCTGCCGATTCCTCACCGCCGAAGGCAAACGTGGAGTCGAGGAGGCCGGGCACGAACCACTTGAAGCCGACGGGGACTTCGAAGAGCGTGCGGCCGTGAGCCGCGACGATGCGGTCGACGATCGACGAGGTGACCAGCGTCTTGCCGATGCCCGCGGTGACCGGCCATTCGGGACGGTTGTCGAGCAGGTAGTCGATGGCGGTGGCTAGGAAGTGATTGGGGTTCATCAGCCCGGCGTCGGGGGTGACGATTCCGTGGCGGTCGGCGTCGGCGTCGTTGCCCGTGGCGATGTCGAAGTCGTTGCGGGAGGCGATGAGGCCGGCCATCGCGTACGGCGATGAGCAGTCCATGCGGATGTTCTCGTCCCAGTCGAGGGTCATGAATGACCAGGCGGGATCGACATCGGGGTGGACGACGGTGAGGTTGAGGTCGAAGTCTTCGGCGATCGCAGCCCAGTAGTCGACGCTGGCCCCACCCAGGGGGTCCGCGCCGATCGAGATGCCGGAGCTGCGGATAACGTCGAGGTCGATGATCGACTCGAGGTCTTCGGTGTAGTTCGCGACGAAGTCGAAGTTCTCGGTGTTCTCCAGGTGGAAGGCCCGCTGGAAGGCGGTGCGCGGAATCTTCTTCCACCCGGCCTCGAGGTAGGCGTTGGCACGGTCGGCGATCCACGAAGTGGTCTCGGTGCCGGCCGGTCCGCCGTGAGGCGGGTTGTACTTGATGCCGCCGTCGGACGGGGGGTTGTGGCTGGGGGTGATGATGATGCCGTCGGCCTGGGCATCGGTCTTCGATTTGCCCGCGTTGAATCCGAGGATCGCGTGGGAGACAGCTGGTGTCGGCGTAAAGCCGTCGCGTTCGTCGATGAGAACTGGCACCTCGGCGGCGGCGAGGACCTCGAGGACTGTGAGGAATGCCGGTTCGCTCAGTGCATGGGTGTCGCGGCCCAAGAAAATTGGCCCGCGGATGCCCTTGTCCTTGCGGTAGTCGACGATGGCGGCGGTGATCGCTGCGATGTGGGCTTCGTTGAACGCACGATTAAAGCTCGATCCGCGGTGCCCCGAGGTTCCAAAACTCACGGCCTGACCTGGGACGGAGACGTCGGGGACGAGGTCATGATACGAGTCAAGCAATGCGGGGATGTCAACGAGATCCCGATCCTGGGCCAGCTGGCCGGCGCGAGTAGTCATATCTCTACCTTGCCAAACACAGGCCGATGCGCACAGTTGTGTCCACCGAGTTCCCGCATCGTGGACGAGGCCTGCTCACCTGAACGAGTATCCTCGTGCAGGGTGTGTCAACCTCAGCGAAGCTGAGGACTGCCACGTCGGCTCGGCATCAAGCGACTGCGGCGGCGAGATTGGCCAGCGATTCCTTGAGCGCCTCCTGGCCAACAGCGGGGAAGCCGGGCGGCTCTTCGCCGCTGGGAGCAGTGGTCCACGCCACAACGTTGCAGATCGTCTCATGTGCCGCATCGATGACTCTGGACGCGCTGACTTTCGTCTCTGTCATAGTCTTCGCCATTCGGTACTTAGCTGTGGATCTCAGGTCCCGGGTGAATCCGCACTGGTAGCCCACGCTATACCCGAGTGAGCCAGCCGTCAGCGGTCCGTATTCTCTCGAAAGCCCCGGCGCGTACGTGGCTGCCGTTCACAATCGCAGGGTCCATCGACGCGAAGCCGACTATTCTGGGCAGATGGCGCCTGATCCCGACTGCTCGAACGACCCCGAATCCGACGACCGGTGGCTCATCGTCAAAGGCCGACGGTGGCGTCGAACCGATCCGAAACTGGAGCCGGAGGTCGTCGATGAACTCAAGAGTCATCTCGGCGCGGCCAGAAATGCGGTGCGCAGGGCAAAGAAGTCGGGGTCACGCACAGACCTTGAGGATGCTCGCCGCAGCGTGGACTTGGCGAAACATGGTCTGGGGGAGCGCGGTGACTACTGGTGGGAGATGGACCACGTTCAACGGCGAGAGCGCGCTGAGTCGGCTCTGCAGAAGCTGCGGTCGCCAGAAGAACCGTGAGTGGCCCACCAGGCGGCGAGGTCTTGGAGACCCCTGACAGGTAGGTTCATCTTCGGCGCCTCATGTGTATCGGGCCGTCATCTCAGCACTGGCATACCTCAGCACCCCAGGTACCCCGTGATCGATGAAGACTTCACGCTGTCGAGCGGCGCCGGAGCCAAGACGCAGCAGTCGTTCAAGCCCGGCCCGCACGCGTTCGTCATCTCCGCTTCGCAGCAGGTCTGGCTGCGCCCGATCGAACACAGCCCAGACCGCCGCGGCCGCTGGCGCACTCGCCTGAGCATTCTCATCCATCAAATTGCCGCTCAACCCGAACCTTGCAGCTTGCCAATGGGCGAGGTTGATGTGTTCAGTTGGGACGACGGTGGTCTTTGGGCTCTCAACCTCGACGTTGACCAGGGCCCGGACGAGCAGCGCGAGCGTCAGGGCGTCAGCGGTGTGCAGCTGAGCGTCGCAGGCTCTGATTTCCACGGTCTCGTGCTGGGGCGACAATCGAACCAACCAGCCCAGTACCGCCTCGTCGTCGACTACCTCAGAACGTTGGAGCGCTGCGACCTGAGAATCGTAGTCATCGGCGTTGTGAAAGTGAGGAGGGGTACCGTTGACCACCCACCGGCGGTACTGCACCGAACGCCAGCTTGCGAAACCGCTGTCGACGCCGCGCCACAGAGGTGAATTAGCGCCCAGGGCTGTGAGCACTGGCAGCCATCTGCGCATGCCATTGAGCGCAAGTACGCCGGTCTGCCTGTCAGGGACACCAACATGGACGTGCATGCCGTTGACGAACTGCTCAGTCGCAATCGCCGGGGCCAACGCAGCCATCTTGCGGTAGTGATCGCCAACGCTGATGGTGGGCGGCTCGTGGGAGATCTGTGGCGCGGTTCCCAGCGCGGTTGCGATCAGACCCAGTTTCTCGGCTTTCGCGGAGAGACTTCTGCGGAAAGTCAGCAATGCTTCGAACGCTTCCACGGCAGTCGACAGCACGGGCGTGGCAAACTCGATTTGGCAGTCAAGCCATTCAGTCGTCACCCACCCACCGTGAGGCGCCAGCGCCATCACTGCATTCTTCTGCAGTGCGGTGGGCGAAGCTGGTAAGAGTGTTGCCGCATCGGTGAGAATGAACTCTTCCTCAATGCCGAAAGTAGTCAACATGCCTCCTGGTGTCTTTCACATTTCGCCGGTACCGGGCTGACTCGCCACTGACATCTCACCCAGCCGTCACGAGGACATGAGATCACCGGGGTAATGCACGTAGATGCTGGTGTCAGAGGAAACTGGTGCTTCCAGAGTCATGGAGCTCTCGAGCTCCCTGGCATTTCGGGTCTCTCACGGTGTGGATGGGTCAGGACGGATCGTCTGCAGGCGCCGGTGCACGGAATCCGGTCAGCTTATGCGAGCCATCACAGAGCGGCGGAATCCCTGTCTTCCCACACCTGCACAGTGCTACGACCTTCCGCTCCGGCTCCTGCGGACTACGACCAGGCGCTGCCACAAGAGAGAAATCGCCTCGTACAAGTAGCGGCCCGTCCGGACAAGCCGTGATGGTCACTCGGTCAGTGCGGTCATTCATGGAGGAGTGCCTCTTTTCATGGGCCGATGTCATTCGGGTTCCGCACTGGTTCTCAGCACGGTCTCTCCGGTGGTCCATCTGCTGTGCATATACTGACCGCTGAGGTCGTCGACGAACAGGCAGGCTGAGGCTCCGAAGACGATGTCGCCGATGAGTTTCGGGTCGTCGTCGGCGGCACCTCCGGCGAGATCTCGTGCAGCGATCTGTTCGTGCACTGCGTCGGCTTCGACATGTTCATCGAAGTACCAGGTGACGGCACCGTCGTACCCGAGTCGCGAGAAAGCTCGCGAATAGTATCTATTCGGGATCGACGACGTCATTTCGAAGGCCGCCAGATGGCCGATGGTCGCGCCGCGCAGCCGTCTGTTGAGTCCGAAGAAGCTCATTGTGTTGACCGAGGCCAGTATCGTTGCTGGGACGACGTCAAGATATGCATCAGGTCGGTCGTCCAACCCGAAATTGCGCATCGTTCGCGCGAAGATCTCGGCGTGGATGCGGTCCGGACAGCCTCCGCCGTACTCGTCTGCCTGGATTTCGACAAGTGCTGCCTTAGGGCGACCTCTCAGGCGAGGGATCGCCCAGGTGTGGGGGTCGGCCTCGCGGAGAGTGTAGATCGACCGGAGGATGAGGAATTCGCGCAACTGGTCAACCGTGGCATGATGCGCCATCCATGTCGCCAACGTCGGGCGGGCCGCGTCGGCGGTCATGGAAAACAGGGTCTCGGCCACTTCTTCGCCGGTGGAAGGCAGAGCTGCGGGCGGCGGGTTATGCAATCGCAGTACCTCTTCGAGCCGTTCCTCGAGGAGATGACGCGCGCCGATCAGCTGAGGGTCCCATTCCCAGTCGCCGTCGACGAAGTCCGCGGGACCATAATGCAGAAGGTAAAGCAGATAGAGCGTCAGTTGCAGGTCATCATCGGACAAGAGGTCTTCCGTCGTCCGAAGAGCGTTGGTGATCGTGTTCGTCAGACCATTCAGTTCACTCTCCGGTGCGTCAGCTGAAGACGTGAGAATTCTGAGCAAGGTGGCACTAGCGGGACCGCGTGCCCCCGGAGCCGTTGGCGGGAGATAGCTGGCCGATTGTGTTGTCATGCTGATGCGCTCCTGAGTCGTCAGATTCTCAGTTTAGGGTGTAAACACCAGAATGTTGAAAACCGGAGTTAGTTTGAATTCGGGTGACTTCTGCGGTTGTAGTGTTCCCAAGCCTCGTTGCAACAGTCGGAACTCCCTCGCCCACGCGCGCACTCAGTCTGTGCGCTCAGTGTCCGTCGGTGCGCTCAGTCCGGCGGCTCTGCGGAGGTGTCATCGTCCTCCTTCGAGTCCTCACCGTGCAGGTTGCGCTCCTTGTCGGTGGAGGTTTCGGCTTCAGTCTGGGTGGCTTTCGGGTCCTTCTCGATCGGAACGTCGTGCTCTGCGGCGATCTGCTCGAGTTTCTCTGCAGGAGTCGGCGAGCTGCCTTCCGATTCTGTTTGAGCGCTGACTCCGACGCGCGAGGTCTCGATCTCGTGTTCGGCGCTTTGCTCGCTGTCTGCTGAACCGTCAGGCAAGATCTTCTTTTCGTTGGTCATGAACCTCTGGTCCTCTCTGCGTTCAACGCAGTCACGCCGATCGGTGGGTAAACGGCTATCCGCTGTTGGGGCGGTTGCTGGGGCATTGTGATCTGTGCGCTCGACGCTAGCCCCACTGTGGTGTGAGATCAAGACACTGTAAGCCGGACAGGCCTCACGCCTTTCAAAGCGCCGGGCCGAGGAGGTCCCGGATGCGGCGAAGCAGTCTCACTTCACCCAGGGTTCCTGCCCGGTCTCCGAGACGATCGGCTTCCCGTTGTCGAGGTTCCATGACCCCATACCGCCTTCGACATTGACCGCGTCGAAGCCGTTGTTCGTCAGCCAGGCTACTGCCCGGTGAGAGCGGCCGCCGGTGCGGCAGATGACGTACATGTCGTCATCGAGGGGCAGGTCGTCGAGTCGGGCGGGAAGTTCTCCCAGCGGCACGTGGATGGCGCCTTCGATGTGCCCGGCCTCCCACTCGTCGTCCTCACGGACATCGATGATGGCGGCTCCCTCGGGGATTTGGTTCACAGAGACTGATTCTTCATTCATGCCCTCAGTCTAGACACGCACGTTTTCCTCATGCACGTGCCATTAGTGGTGCAGATCCTCGCCGAGGCAGTCTTGCTGCTGCGCCTGTGCCTCTTTGGGTCGCCAGGCGGTCCCGTGGTTTTTTGCGCCGATGACGATGGTTGGCTCTTTTCTGAGCGGCACCTGGCAACAATCGAGATGCTTACGGTGTAAGCGTTGTGAGCTCGGCATTCGTGCGAAGATGAATAGGAAATGCCCACGAACCGATTGTTGAGGAGTCGAAGATGAGCAGAGACAAGAGCAACGAAACACAGGTTGAGACCAAGGCGCGTGACGCCGCCGCTGCGCTCGATGAGACCGCAGAGAAACTTGGAGGAACCTCCAACATCGACTCAGGTGCTGAAGTCGGCTACACCGAGAAGAACGTCGAAGCGCGTGCCGCGGAGGCAGCGGGCACCCAGGGCGCGACTCTGTACCGCAACCCAGATGGGTCCCACACCGCAATCGACGAATCCGCGTCGGTCGTCGGAAGTCAGGACCCTGATCTGGCCACCGGTGGAGCCGCAGGTTCGCAGACGAAGCGCTCCACAGCAGCCAACGATGATCTTGGTCAGAAGGACGTCGTGAAGATCCTCCGCGACAGCGGCTTCGTCATGCTCACGACCGCACTCGACGACGGCAAGCTGCTCGCCCACCCGATGGTGCCCCAGGAGGTCACCGACGATGCCGATGCGTGGTTCTTCATCGGCCTGCAGGGCGATCAGGCCACGGCATTGCTGCGCAGTCCGCAGGTCAACATCACCGTCTCTGAGGCGGGCAATTGGCTCTCGGTGTCAGGTCGGGTCGACTTCGTCGATGACCAGGCCAAGATCGACGAGCTCTGGAACGACGAAGTCGCCGCCTGGTTCGATGGCGGCCGCAATGATCCGAACCTCGGCCTCATCAAGGTGACGAGCGATTCCGCGCAGCACTGGGGCCTCAAGGGCGGTAAGGTCTCCGCTCTGGCCCAGATCGTCAAGGCCAAGGTCACCGGCCAGCGCACCGGTGGAGGCAGCGACACCACGGAGCTCTGAGCAGCAGGGTTCTTCTCCGATGTGGGCGGCCCGGGTCATTCCCGGGCCGCCCATATCTCTGTCACCTCTCGCCCGGTCTAGCATGGAGACATGGCAAAGCAGATCGTCATCATCGGGGCAGGACTGGCCGGAACCACTGCGGCCCGGGAGCTGAGCGAGCACGGTCAGGCCGTGACCGTCATCGACCCCGAGGCAGGCGAGACCTGTGAGCGCCCGCCCCTGTCGAAGCACCTCTTCGACGACTCCCGCTACCACCTGCCCTATCACCTCGAGTCCACGGAGCTCATCACCTTCGTCCGTGACCGGGCCACGTCCATCACCCTCGCCGAGGCGGCCCCCGGCTCCCAGCAGACGCATCCGTCCGCGACGGCCGAGGAACAGCCGAACGACGCGATCGTCGGCACTGTCGCGCTCGCCTCAGGCGAAGCGCTCGACTTCACGCACTGCATCCTCGCTACCGGCATGAGGGCCAATCGTTCAGGCATCCCTGCCTACCCGGACGCCCTTCCGGTCTATGACCTCAGCGAGGCCGAATGGATCCGCGACAAAGTCGCTGCGGCAACGAGTCAGCTCAATGTCGGTGTCCTCGGCTCGGGCTACCTGGGCATGGAAGTCGCAACCTCGGCAGTCGCTGCCGGTCACGAGGCCACGGTGTACCTGCGGGGGAGCGAACCCCTGCGCAAGCAGCTCTCTGCCCCTGTTCGCCAGGCACTCGTCGAGGCCCATCAGGCGGCCGGCGTGAACTTCGTGACCGGAGTGAGCAGCCCGGACGAGATCCCCGCCGCTGTGCACGATCTGTTCGTCACGAGCGTCGGTGCCAGGCCCGTGCGCATCCCCATCGACGGGGAGATGCCGAGTCCTTCGGATGACAACGATTTCTCTGCCGCCTGGGAAGTCGATGCCACCCTGGCCACGGCGCACCCGGGCATCTGGGCGGCGGGTGATTGTGCTCACGTCACCGACGGACCGTTCGCCCTTGACCACCCCTGGGCCTGCGAACCCGTGGCCGAAAGCCATGGCAAGCACCTCGCGGAGCTCATCCTCGGCGAGCCCAGCGCAGAGGCAAGCAGTACCGGGAACTCGACACGATCATGGTCCGACGTTCCCTGGCACTGGAGTTTTCAAGGCCCGGAGAAGGTCTTCACCGTCGGCCTCACCAGCCCCGACGCCGACGACACGATCATCCAATATGACCCGAGCGGGAAGAAATTCCAGGTGTTCCATTTCGACGGCGGCGATCTCAGCGCGAAGCTCATCGGCGTCGAAACGCTCAATTGGCCGCCGATGCAGGCTGCCGCCCGCCGTGTACTCGGCGGTAAAGACATTCCGACCAGAGCACATTTCGACGACCCGGAATTCGACTTCAAGGTTCATAGCCGATTGTGAGAATCGGCTACCCGCATCACGTAGACTTCCAATGTTTACCCCAGTCATCGTCGAGAGAAATTTCTGTACATGGATATGGCCAAGCTTGCTGCCGAGCACGGACTCGAAAGAGTAGGTGGACGGCCGTCTCTGCCCCAGTACGTCAAGCAGCTGATCAATCGCAGCGACTTCATCTTCACGCTCGCCCGGTACCGGATGCAGAGCGAGAACGAACGCAACCGGCTCGGCATGCTCTGGGTGTTGCTTCGACCAGCCTTCTCCGCGCTCATCTACGGCACGGTCTTCGGTGTCATCATGAAGGGCGCCTCGGCGCGCCCGGACGATTTCGCACCTTTCGTCATCATCGGCGTCTTCGTTCTTGAGTTCTTCAATTCCTCGATGAACGGCGGCGCGAAGTCGATCATCACGAATGCCTCTCTGGTTCAATCGTTGCCGTTCCCACGCATCGTGCTGCCCATTGCCACGGTGTTTCAGAACCTCCTCAACTTCATCCCGACCCTGCTTTTCATGGGCGTTCTTGTGATGCTCTGGGGCGCCCGACCTGGGTGGGACTGGTTCCTCTTCATCCCTCTGGTCCTCCTGTTCTGGATCTTCAACCAGGGTGTGGCGTTCATCTTCGCCCGCGTCACCGTGCACTTCAGAGATCTCAGCCAGGTCATCCCCTTTATCTCTCGGATGATCTTCTACACCTCAGGCGTCTTCTTCGACCTCAAGGTCATGGTCGACAAGCTCAATCCCGCCTGGCAGCCGTTCGCTGACTGGCAGCCGCTCAATAACGTCCTCGCCATCGCCCGTGGCATCCTCATGAAGGAGGGTGTCGTCCCCTATGACTATTTCTGGCACCTGGCCATCTGGGCCGTCGGAATCTTCATCATCGGCTTCGTATTCTTCTGGCAGGCCGAGGAAAGGTATGGTCGCGATGAATGAGACCGAACCGACTGAGACCGGCAGCCTGCCGGAGGTGACGAAGGACAACCCGCCCGTTGTCATCTGCGATGACGTGCACGTGAAGTACAAGACCCTGGCCACTGGTAAGAAGCTCAAACTCGGCGGTGCAGGCGGAGCCCTCAAACGCCAGCGCGGAATCCAAGAAGTTCACGCGCTCAAGGGAATCAGCTTCGTCGCCCATGAGAATGAGTCGATCGGGATCATCGGCACCAACGGTTCGGGCAAATCGACGTTGATGCGAGCGATCACAGGGTTGACTCCAACCACTTCAGGAAGCGTCTATGCCAGCGCGCGGCCCAACCTCCTCGGTGTCGGTGCCGCACTCATCCCTGATCTCTCTGGGGCTCGGAACATCATCCTGGGAAGTCTGGCCCTGGGAATGAACCGGCCGGAGATCGAAGAGAAATTCGACGACATCGTCGACTTCACCGGTCTGCGGGACTTCATCGACATGCCGATGCGGACGTACTCATCGGGAATGTCGCAGCGTCTGAAGTTCGGCATTGCCACATCCGTTCAGCATGAGATCCTCATCGTCGATGAGGCGCTGGCGGTGGGTGATAAGAGGTTCCGCCAACGCAGTGAAGGCCGTATCAGGGAGATCCGAGAGAATGCCGGCACGGTCTTCCACGTCTCCCACTCGATGAAGTCGATTAAGGACACGTGCAACCGCACGATCTGGATCGAAAAGGGTGTTCTCACGGCCGACGGCCCCACCGAGGATGTCGTCAAGGAATACGAAGAATTCAACAGCAAATAGACGACAGCTGATCAGCTCACGCTGATTCTGCCCTGTACGACGATGGCCGCCCGGTGCAATCCGGGCGGCCATCGTCGTACACAGCAGCTGAATGAGTGCTGTCAGCTCCACACGCCGCTTGCTAGGCTCGCCGGATGGTAGGCTCGCCGGATGGTAGGCCGACCGCGTGGGTCCGATGCCTATCGTCGGTGTCTTAGTCGGTCGGAAGGCGTACAGGCAGCGCTGACCCTCGCCGAGGCGGCCGCCGGCAATCTGCGAAGTCGTTTGGACCACCGGCAGTCGTTCAGCTCCCGTCGTACTTCGCGAATTGGGCGAAGTACGTCAGCGCCTCGAACGAATCCACAGCATCCGGATTTGCCACACGATCCAGCACATGCCCCTGAATCAGCCGTTTCACCGGGACTTCGAGCTTCTTGCCCGTGCGGGTGTGCGGGATCGCGGGCACCGCGATGATGTCATCGGGCACATGCCGCGGCGAGGCCTTCGACCGAAGTTCCGTAGCAATCCGCTCCTGCAAGGAAGAATCAAGCGAAACCCCAGACGCCAACACAACGAACAGCGGCATCCAGTACCCGCCGTCGGGCTGCTCGGCACCGATGACCAGGGACTCGGCCACCTCGGGGATGCCGTCGACGACGTCGTAGATGTCGGCGCTGCCCAGGCGCACCCCTTGCCGGTTGAGGGTGGCGTCCGAGCGGCCGGAGATGATGACGCTGCCGTGGTCGGTGATGGTGATCCAGTCGCCGTGGCGCCAGACTCCAGGGAACATCGAGAAGTACGTGTCGCGGTAGCGCTCACCGTCGGGATCGTTCCAGAACTTCACCGGCATCGACGGCATCGGGGCGGTGATGACCATCTCCCCGACCTCGCCGACCAAAGGCTGCCCCGAGTCATCCCAGGACTCCAACGCCACACCGAGCACCGGCCGTGAGAGTTCCCCGGCCCAGACTGGGCAGTTCGGCGCGGATCCGGCGAAGCCGCTGACGACGTCCGTGCCGCCGCTCGTCGAGGCCAGCTGCACGCGCTCGCCGATAGCATCGCGCACCCATGGGAAGCAGTTGGCAGGCACCGGGGCACCGGTGGCACCGATCGTCCGCAGCGCGGTCAGGTCGAACTCCTTGCCGGGTTCGATCCCGGCCTTCATCCCGGCCAGGAAGATCCCAGGACTGACACCGAGCACGTTCGCCTTTGTGTCCGCGGCGATCTCCCACAGCCGGCCCGGCCCCGGATAGAGGGGGCTGCCGTCGAAGCACACCGTGGTCGCACCGCCCACCAGCGCCGAGGCGACGAGGTTCCACATCATCCAGTTCGTATTCGTGTACCAGAAGAACCGGTCACCGGGGCGAATGTCGAGGTGGAGACCCAGCAGACGCAGATGATCGATGACGACCCCGCCGTGGCTGTGCACGATCCCCTTGGGAATCCCCGTCGTGCCCGAGGAATACAGCACCCACAGCGGGGTATCGAAATCGACGCGCGCGAACTCGGGTTCGACATCCCCGGAAGCGACATCGTCCCAGGTGGCGAGGTTCGTGATCTGCCCGTGTTCATCGATGAATTCCTCGCCGAGGTTGCCCACCCCGACCACGGCCCGCAGGCTCGGCATCCGGTTGGCCAGATGCGCGACCTGGTCGCGGCGGTCGAAAGCCTGCCCGTTCCACAGGTATCCGTCGGCGGCGAAGAGCACCTTCGGTTCGAGCTGGCCGAGTTTCGTCCCGGCACCTTCGGCCGCGTAGTCCTGGGCGCAGGCGGACCAGATGGCTCCGACGGAAGCGGTCGCGAGGAACGCGATGAGGGTGTGGTGGGTGTTCGGCAGGTAGCCGACGACGCGGTCGCCTTGTTCGACTCCTTGCTCACGCAGCCACGCGGCGACGGACCCGACCTGGCGGCGCAGTTCGCGCCAGGTGGTCTCGGTGCGCTCACCGGATTCTCTGATGGTGATGATCGCCGGTTCGTCGGCGAGTGTGTCGTCGAGGCCGGCTCGCAGAGCGTGTTCGGCGTAGTTGAGGCGGGTGCCGGGGAACCAGGTGGCGCCGGGCATGGAGCGGTCGGCGAGGACCTCGGTGTAGGGGTCATCGGCGATGACGCCGAAGAAGTCCCAGACCGCACCCCAGAATCCGTCGAGGTCGCTCACCGACCATTTCCACAGATCGTCGTAACCAGCCAAAGTCTGTCCGGTGCGCTGATTGGCGAAGTCGATGAAGTCGGCAATCTGCGGACGTGGGGTCTGGTCAGGGTCGGGAAGCCAGATCGGTTCAGCGGTCAATTCTTCTCCTCAGCACTTCGGTGCACGGCAACGATAGCGGTCTCCACCAGCCGAAACGAGGCACACTCGTTCTGCAGTGGAGACTTTGAATCCACTTTACGCCGTCGTCGAGCGGCAGATCGGATGGCCGAACTGACTGGTTTAGATGGCTCCTGCCTGAATCCTCGTGACCCTTCTCCAAGAGATCAGGGATAAATCAATTCGACTATCATGTTGAGAGCCATGATGAAGTGAGAATGGTCGAATATTTACCACCGGGAAGTGCTATGAAATTTGGGACGCTCGTCGCAGTTTTGGGAACGATCGGGATTGTAGCGGCGATAGTCTTGATCGCGGTTCCTGCTCTGGGACTTCAGTCGTTCGGGATCGCAGTTGCGGTGGCGAGCCTTGCCGGACTCCTCGGATTCAGTCTGCTGTCGTCCCGGAGGCAACATCGCGCGTTGCTGCGTGAAATCAGCAGAGTCGACGATCGCGTCAGCCGGGTGGAGTACAGGACTGAACCTGTACACGACATTCGCGGCTCGGTCGCGAAGACTTCAGGCGGTATGCGTGAAGCGCTTCACCACCTCAAGACTTTGGTCGATGACGACCGGCATTCCGCATTCTTGCCACAGGCGCAGTCGGGGGACGGTACTGCGTCGAGCCTCCCCTCCGTGTTCGGGCCGGGCACGATTCCGGTCAGCCCCGTTCAAACACGCCCGAAGATGCACGTGCCTGGACGAAACGCGGCGCAGCAGGAGATGAAAGTGCCGAGCGAAAGAAACCTCGGGTACTTGTTTCAGGCCCCTGACGCCGCACTAGAACGTGAAATCGCCTTGGTGGGAGGAGACGCTCTTGTCGCCAAGCTCGAATCAGTCGGCAAGGTCAGTTTGGTGTATCCCGGCACGGCAGTGACTGCGGTCGGATCCTCAACAGCATTTCTCATCATCGACCTGGACACTTTGTCGGAATCACCGTGGCGCGGAGTGCTGGATGCAAGCGGTACCCGCCTCTATCAAGAACTGCACACGGCGGTGAAAGTTGCACGCAAGCGCGGCACCGTAGTCATTGTGCATGGCGATACCGTACCCACTCATTTCACGGCATCTGTAGACAAACTGGCTCACGTTCGGCTGAATAACAACAGAATGGAACCGGCACATTGGGGAAGCGACATCCATTCCGAAGTGATCGCCGCGATGGGCGACTTCGAACAGCAGAAATCCAACGATGAGGTGACCCCACAACGATGAAGATCCTGATCTACGCTGACCTTGATCTACGGCTGATCGATGGATCCTCAACGTGGTTGGCGTCTCTCGCTGAAGTCCTGTCAGCTGGCGGGCATCAAGTGCAGCTGCTCTCCAAAGTTCGTTTCTCTGAAAGCCGAGTACTGGATCGGCTCCTCGGCCGCTATCCTGACATCGGCCTCGACATTCCGGAAGAAGAGAATTCGCCGCTCGACCCGAATGGTGCAGCAGCACGCGCCTCACAACTTCAGGAGCAGCACGATTTCGACCTAATCATCGTGCGTGGTTTCAACGCCTGCGTCGCATTCAGCAAGCACGAAGATCTGTCGCCGAACCTGTGGTCTTACATCACTGATCTGCCGTTTCCCGTCGACGAACTGTCAAAATATCAGTCCGAGCGCCTTGAACAGGTCGCCAGCAGAAGCCGTCGAATGTTTGCTCAGACTGAGGCGGCACGGTCGTATCTCGAAGCGGTTGCACCTTCCGCGTCGGGCAGGACACTCCTGCTTCCCCCGATGGTCCCGGACGAAGCCTATGAGTCCGATTTCTCGACTATCGGATCCGGAACGCCGCTGCGCCTGATCTATGCCGGAAAATTGGCCAAGCAGTGGCACACACGAGAGATGCTTGCACTTCCTGACGCTCTCCGCGATCGCGGGGTAGATGCGGAACTTGTTGTTGTAGGGGATAAGTTCCAGCATGACGTTGATGCCCCGGCGTGGGTAGACGACATGCGCACGGCACTGATTGCGGCCGAAGAGGATGAGAACAGCCGTGTGACGTGGTTGGGCGGGCTCGCTCGGAATGAAGTCCTGAAACAGCTCAGCCGGGCACACATCGGTATCGGGTGGAGAAGCTCTGTCCTTGACTCAAGTCTCGAAGTCTCCACAAAAGCACTGGAGTACGCAGCCAGTTCGACATTGCCGCTGCTCAACCTTTCTGCAGACCATCTGTCGTTGTGGGGTGAGGAATACCCGCTTCTGGTTAGCAGTGAGGATTCTGTGGATGATGTTGCCGACTGCATCGTGGAGGCTATGCCCAAGCTTGCAGACGCAGTTGCTTCAGCGCGGTCCACAGCTTTCGAATTCTCGATGGATGCGGCCGCAACTCGTCTAGATCGTCAACTAGTCCGCAGCGCGCGAAAGACACCTTCGGGGTGCGCTCCAACGAAGATTGTGATCAGTTCTCACGATTTCAAGTTCCTGGGTGAGCTGGTCGACGGATTGAAACAGCAGCCGGACTTCGAGCTGGCGTTCGACGGATGGACTAGCTTGCACAATCACGACGAAGCATCGAGCATCGAGATCAAATCTGACGCCGATGTTGTCTTCTGCGAGTGGGCGGGACCTTCATTGGTATGGCACGCGGCGAATAAGAGCCCCAGCACGAAACTTATTGCCCGCCTCCATGGATTCGAACTTCGAGGAGCCTGGCTCGACGATCTGCTAGTTGACGCCGTCGATCAATGGGTGTTCGTGTCGGACCGCTACCGAAGAATGGCGATCGATCAACTGCAACTCGACGAGGGCAAAACTTCAATCATACCTAACATGGTCGATGCCGACGATCTCAACCGTCCGAAGTTGGCAGGTAGCGAATTCCAACTGGGAATGGTCGGCATCGTCGGTTTCGGAAAACGACCGGACCGAGCGCTTGACCTATTGGAAACGTTGTTGGAACACGACGATCGGTATATGTTGCGTTTCAAGAGCAGGCCACCTTGGGACTACGCCCACGAATGGCAGAACCCACTTCAGCGGCAACTGTACCTCGATTTCTACACAAGAATCCGTAATAGCGAGCTTCTGAAAAGTCATATCGCATTCGAGGCTTTCTCTCCGGACATTGCTTCGTGGCTGAGAGGAGTCGGATTCGTTCTCTCACCGAGCCACAACGAGAGTTTTCACCTTGCGCCAGTCGAAGGAATGGCGAGTGGGGCTGTGCCGATTGTTTGGCAAAGAGAAGGTGCCGAGGAGATCTTCGGCAAGGACTGGATCGTCGGCGATACACACGAAGCTGCTGAGAAGATTCTCGGCCTTAATAGATCGTTTGAATTTTCGGCTGCATCCTCCCGCGCACGCGAGCAATCGCTGCGATGGGACCGAGACCGAGTTCTGCAGCAGTGGTTCGAAATTCTGGGAGAAGGCTAATGTCGACGGCAAGCGGTACTGACGAGGCGTACCAAGATCGCAGACCCCACCTTGTCATGGCGGTGGGGAACTTGGTGGTCGGGGACTCACGAGTCGAAAAGGCAGCAATCACTGCCAGGGATCTCGGATACAAGGTCACTGTGGTCGGAATTCGCCGCCGCACTGTTCAGCAGGTGTCATTCATCGATGGTGACGTTCCTGTCATTCGGCCCCCGGTCGGCAATGAGCATCACCTTCGCGTTGCCGATTCAATTACGCGGCGTGAAGCGTTCCTTGAAAAGCGCCGCCGACAGATCAATCGTCTCCCACAACGGCTGAAACGGCCGGCATATATCGCTCATCGGATTGGAGTTCGCAGCCGAGACGCAGGGGTGAAAGCAAGCGCGAAATTCGGCCGGTCGTGGAGGACGCTCTGGCCACATCTAGTCGACTACGAGGCGACGTTCTTCGATGCGTTCCGGGCCCTGGAACCCGATCTCATTCATGTTCATGACAGACACCCTCTGCCCGGGGCCGCCAAGTATTCCAGTTGGGCCGAACGTACTCCAGGAGTCCGGCCCGTGAAGTGGCTTTACGACGCTCACGAGTTTGTGCCGACTCAACATCTGCCGCCGCCCGTCGAGCATCAGCAGGCATGGATTGCCGTTGAACGCGAATGTATCCAGCAAGCAGATGCCGTTGTGACTGTTACTGACAAGATCGCTGATCTCATCCAACAGCGCCATCGCCTGGACACCACGCCGGCGGTAGTGAGGAACCTACCCAGTCTGAAGCAAGCCGAGCAGAATGATCTGCGCTCAGACGTCCGCAGCGAACTGGGGTTGGCACCTGGTGTCCCGATTGCTGTCTACGCGGGCGGAATCACTCCTCAGCGGGGTCTGGGAACCTTGTTGGATGCGCAACCGATGGTGCCGGGACTTCACGTAGCGATCATCTGCAAGAACGGCGCAGAACGGCGGAACGCGCTTCGCGACCAGGCGAAGAAGCTGGGGACAGCAGACCGACTTCACTTCTTGGACTACGTTCCGGCGTCTCACGTCAGTAGATTCATCTCGACGGCGAACCTGGGCATCAGCGCGCTATTGCCGAGCCCGGCCCACGAGGAGGCCGCACCGACCAAAGTTTCTGAATATCTGCACGCTCATCTGCCGGTTGTAGTTAGCGACATGCGTGCTCAAGCCGAGCGAGTACGACGACTAGGCTTCGGTGCTGTCTACCCCAGCGGTGATGCCCACGCAATGGCGCAAGTTATACAGCATGTGCTCTCCCGTGCTTCCGAGTTCAAAGCGCAGATTACCGAAGAGGTCATTCTCGATAACTCGTGGGAAGCGGACGCTTCGAACTTGGAGTCTGCCTGGAATACGCTACGACCCAGCGACCGTGTGGCACAACCGCATACGACTTATGATTCATACCTACCAATCTTGCAAGTCGACGACGGGCTGAATGAAGCCTGGGGTCCAGCATTAAATCTGCTGCCAGAAATAGAGGTTAGATCTGAATTAGCATGCTTGAGAGGAATACGTGGAGATCTCACCGACGGGCGATTCATGCTCACTGAAGATGGCCAACGTTTCCTAGAATTTTGGAGACTTGAAGCGGCTCAGTTGCTCGGCGTGTTATACGAAGACTCGGTCAGCCTAGTTGAAGGTTGGAATCCTGCTCTAACAACAGGGATTCTTTCCATGTCAGGAAAGCCTGCGATAAGAATGTTGCCTGGCAGGAGTCTGTACGACGTTGATAACCTGAAATCTCGCTACCCACATCATTGGCTAAACGAGGTTTCAGAATCTGAGGCTAATCGGTACAGGAGAGAGTTTTTAGATTTTCGAGAGAAATCCAGGGCTCAAGATAGAAGGATCGTGACAGATTGCCTGGTCACAAATTGGTCATTGGGGAACCAGTCTAGTTATATCGCGTCTCCAGTTGAGTTGGGAGGAAGTCCAGAGGGGAACTCGGGACCAATTCGGATTGGATGGATCGAAAATATCCAGAGATCGGTTGATGAGCGGGCATCAATTGAACAGCTTCAAGCAGAGCTATCGACGTCTGCGACTGTGGTTAGGATTCCACGGTCAGAGAAGGATATGTTGGCGCAACGGTTGGATATCTTCATTGACTCATTGTCGACTGAAATGCCGACTCGACATGGTTTGCTGGCGCTGGGCGCAGGTAGCGCCGTGGTCGTCGGAAGAGGCATGGCGGTCCGCGACGGTAGTGAGTTAGAGATAAACTCGACACTTCCAGTAGAAACTCCCCTTATTCATACAACGCCAAACGAAATTCATGCGCGTATTTCAAAACTGGTCTATGTCCCGGATGAACTGAACGTCTGGAAGAGTCACAGTTACCAGTTCGCGCGCGAATTCTTGTCAGCAACGGCTGTCGCGACACGATTAGCGGCGCTGATCCTCAAATGAAATATTCGCCACTAGTGAATGAGCTGGCGCAAGGTGATTTGGCGGGGTCGCCTCAATGGACTTGATCCACCGATAGGAGACACTACTAGCAAGTTGTTTGTCAGCCATTCGACTCAAGCGGCCAAGCAGCTCTTCTCAAACATGGCAAATCTGCTCCGTAGACCTCCTCAACGACGTAAGACGGACCCTTTGCGTACAAACATGTGGATCGCTAGGTACCTTGGAGCCATCTACATCGCAGGGCGCGCGGATTGTGCGTCGAGAACAACCTAGTTGGGCCTGTGCCAACTTGTCCTTCCCGCTGGTGGCCAGTGACAGATCCCAACAGCACGGCGGTACGAACGTTGCCATAGACGAATTAAGCTCCCCGGGCTTTCCCGGCTCATCGTAAATAAGAGTGTAGGACTGTCCTGAATCCGCCGGATTCGAGTAGGCATCTGGCGATGTAATGGGTGAGGTTGCGGAATCCTAGT
>NZ_JALDSX010000022.1 GCF_022748595.1 Brevibacterium sp. ZH18
CGTCTGAGTCTCAGAGCACTAGTTTCAACTAGGGCTCTGAGACTCAGACGGGGCCCTTTCAACTGCGCAGGCATCTCGCGCGGAGGCTCCTCGTACGGGGGCTCCTAGCGCGAGGATTTCGCCTTCGCTCGTTCCATGCCCTCGGAGGTGGATGTCCACCAGCGCTTGAGCAGTGCGCCGAGCTTCTCGAAGCTGCGGTCGCGGATGAAGATGGCATCCACGGCGATCATCGTCAGCGAGAACCACGGCAACCCCATGAGCAGTGCGATGCCCAAGTGGAAGCTGAGGATCCCCACCAGTCCCACGATCCGTGTGTACCGGTTGAAGAGCATGAACGGGAAGGCGCACTGGAACAGGACCGAGGCCCACGAGATCATGACGACCATCGGACCCCAGGTCGTCGCCAGGTCCGAGAGCACCGGCCACGTCCCGAACTGTTGGGTCTGGAGCGGGTTGTAGACCGCGAAGCCGTGCTGCCAGGCAGCACCTCCGGCTTTGTACAGGCCGCCCGACATGTAGATCGCGCAGACTTGGAAGGCCAACACGACGATGGCCAGGTTGTTGGCCATGATGAGGATCCACCGATATTCGCCGCCCTCTGAGTCGGGCGACTTGCCGTTCTTCTTCCGCCTGCGAGCATCCAACGACCAGCGTCGCGTGGTGTCGGCAAAGAGCATCGCGATCATGAACATGCGGTAGGCGTTGTCGCCCTGATCGCCCGCACTGTCGTTGAGCTCGATGAAGCTCACCCACAGGACAAGATAGAACGGCAGGACGAAACGAGTCCTCCAGCCCACAATGATGACGACGGCGAGGATCGCCAGGCCGATGATCATCGCGGTGAACAGCGGCGGAGTCGTCACCGCGTGATGGAAGAGGGAGAACAGCCAGATGTTCGGGAAGTCGCTCTTGGGTTCGGCGATCTCGCCGTTCCAGGCACTGCCGACTCCGAAGGCGTAGTGCCTGGCATTGAAGTTCGTCAGCAGCAGACCGAGACCTGTGACGCCGATGAAGATACGGGTCACGGCGAGGCCATAGGTCGCGTGATAGCGGCCGATGAGCATCGCCTCGAGCCAGTTCCATCCCTGCGCGATCTTCGCCAATACGCGGGAGGCGACCGGAATCCTCTCGCCTGAATCTGCGTATGACTTCGACTGTGGTGCCGACGGTTCGAGATTCACTTCGGCGTGCGTCCGTGTGGACTTGTTGTCACTGGTCACTGGTGCACCTCACTTCATCGGAGGCGCAGAAGTACTTCGCGAATTCCTCATCGGACTGGTGCTCCTCGACGACGAGTGCCCGCCATCCCACCGGAACCGGCTGGATCTTCGGACGTTCGGCGTTCGGGTTGTTTCGCTGCGCGAAGGGCACGACGTTCTGCCGGGCAGCCTGATACTGCACCCTTTGAACGTCTTCGCCCCACACTGCCTTCGCAACTTGAGTCGCATAGGCTGTCGCGAGTCGCTCGCTCTTGAGATAGCTGGCGACTGTGCCTTTGGGATCGCTGTAGTCGTTGAGCTTCGACGTCAGCCGGTCGACGGAGTCCTCGCCCTTGAAGTAGTCGAGTTTCACGATCGCCTTCTGATCATCGGGCAGGTCGTCCCACGAACCCTTGAGGTCCGAGGCGACTCCGATTCCCAGCCCGGCCGAGCGCGGCGGGAAGGGACGGTATGTGGAGTGGTCGAGTTCGACATCGGTCGCGCGCATCCAGTCCGTGACCTTCTCACCGCCGTCAGCCGTCTTGACCACGGCTCGAACGTCGAAGTAGTAGTCGCCGTTGATCGGCTCAGGAGCGAAGACGCTCCACGATTGGCCCCACAGCGGAATCATGTATTTGGAGAGAAGATCCCCGGGAACGACCTCGCGCAGCGCCGAAGCCGGCGCGATCCACAAGAAGCTTGCGAAGAGGTGGAACGCCGTCATCAGCATGGCCACAACCATGAGCACGCGCTTGATGACCCGTGAGCGTCCGGTCTTCGACCCTGTCTTGGCCGAATTCTGAGACGAGCGCGGCGGCTTCGTCTCGGCTGTGTCTGCGTCCATCTTCGTCCTGGGATCCAGTGCGCCACCTCGCGAAGTCCCCGCTGACCATATGCGAAATGTTCAGCGACTCCCCAGTGACTAGGGTGCTTTCGTACAGACTCCAGGGTACTTGAGGCAGACCGACTCGTCTGCCCGTGAATCGGCAACGATTCAAGAACAGATCTTGCCGGAACTGTGCGCCAAGCTCACCTTTCGTCGCGCAGCCAGTCCTTGATCAGATCGGTACTGCCTCCCAATGTCGGCGGGGCGAGTTCATAGCTGGCCGGGGTCTCGGACAGACGGATCGGATTGCGCACGGTCGGGATCACACGGTCCCCGGTCCCCGCCTCGGCGACGGGCTCGAGACCCAGCGTCGATGCCAGGTCCACGCCCTGGGCGATCGTGTTGATCGGGGCACACGGCAAGCCGGCCGCTGAGAGGATGTCGAACCATTCCTGGTTCGTCTTCTCGCTCAGCGCCGCGATCAGCTCCGGTTCGAGCTCGGCTCGATTCTCGTTGCGGTCGGAGAAGTTCGCAAAGCGTTCATCCTCGGCCCACTCGGGGTGCCCGAGAACAGCGGCAAGGGACTTGAACTGGTTGTCGTTGCCGACGGCGATGATGATCTGGCCCTCGGCGGTGGGCATGGGCTGGTAGGGGTAGAGGCTCGGATGCGCGTTGCCCATGGCCTGCGGCACGACTCCCCCGGCCACGTACGCCGAGGTCTGGTTCGCCAGACCCGACAGCGCCGAGGACAGCAGATTCGTCTCCACCAGCTGCCCCTGTCCCGTGTCCTTGCGGTGGGCGAGAGCGGCGAGGATCCCAACGGTCGTGTGCAGTCCGGTGAAGACGTCGACGACGGCCACTCCGGCTTTGACCGGGCCCGACTCCTGCGAACCAGTGACACTCATGAACCCGGAGAGTCCTTGGATGAGCAGGTCGTATCCGGGCTGCGGATTGTCCCGTCCGAATCCGGTCACCGAGGCGTAGATGACCCCGGGATTGTCGACTTTGACCGTGTCATAGTCGAGGCCGTACTTCGCCAGTCCCCCGGCCTTGAAGTTCTCCACGAGGACGTCCGCACGTCTGCCCAGCTCCTGTGCGAGCGCCAGGTCGTCGTCGTCCTTGAAGTCGAGGACCACGGAATGTTTGTTCCGGTTCGCCGTGAGGAAGTACGTCGCATCGTCCCCGCGCCGAGGTGGTGCCCAGTGCCGCGTATCGTCACCGGTCCTGCCCTCGACCTTGATGACGGTGGCACCGAGGTCCGCGAGCATCATCGTCGAGTAGGGCCCGGCCAGCACTCGGGAGAAGTCCGCGACGACCACCCCGGCCAGCGGCCCGCTTCCACGTCGGCCGAATATCTCCTGCAGATCCTGCTCTTCCACGTGCTGCCTCCCTTGGCGCAGTCGGATCGGACCCTCCGGGGCCCGAGCTCCGCTGCCAGACTTGACCATTCCTGCCAGAATAGCCGCCCGACCGCCGCGCTCCGCAGGCCCACCCCTGTCTGACCGGGTGCGGAATTCGTTGACCTCGTCGAGGCGAATCTCGCTAGACTCGTTCCAACCGCCGCCTTCGAAGGGACGAACGATGACGTTTCACATGCCCGCTGAGACTGACGCACACGACCGCATCTGGATGGCCTTCCCATCCTCCGGCTATGCCCTCGGCGACACCGAGGAGGACGCCGAGGCTGCCCGTCGCACCTGGGCCGCCGTCGCCCGCGCGACCAGCGAGTTCACCCCGGTGACGGTGGTCGTCTCCACCTCGCAGACCGACAATGCCCGCCGCCACCTCGGCGAGGGGACCACCCACTCGATCACCATCGTCAATGCCGAACTCGATGACGCGTGGATGCGCGACATCGGCCCGACGTTCGTCACCGATGGCGAAGGCCGACTGCACGCAGTCGACTGGGTCTTCAACGGCTGGGGCGCCCAGGAGTGGGCGAAGTGGGACAACGATGAGCACATCGGCGTCTTCGTCGCTGAGCAGGCAGGCATACCCGTCGTCGGCTCGCAGCTGCGCAATGAAGGCGGCGGCATCCACGTCGACGGACGGGGCACAGTGCTGGCGACCCGCAGCGTGCAGTTGGACCCCGGTCGCAATCCCGAGCTGACCGAAGCCGATGTCGAAGCCGAATTCGCGCGGACGATCGGCGCGAAGAAGGTCATCTGGCTCGAGCACGGGCTCTTCCGCGACAACCAGACCTTCGGCACGCGCGGCCACGTCGACATCGTCGCAGCCATGCCCAGTCCGGGAGTTGTGCTCATCCACGACCAGCGCAATCCCGAGCACCCTGACTTCGAGTTCAGTCAGCAGCTGAAGACGCAGTTCGCCTCGGAGACGACGGCCGAGGGCCAGCCGTTCGAGGTCGTAGCGATCCCTGCCCCCGAGGTGCTGCGCGATGACGAAGGGTGGGTCGACTTCTCCTATGTCAACCACCTCGTCACCAATGACGGCGTCATTGCGTGTACGTTCGACGACCCGACCGATGCCGAAGCCCTCGCCGTGCTCGAGAAGGTGTATCCGGGACGGAAAGTCGTCGGAGTCGACGCGCGCGAGCTCTTCGCTCGAGGCGGCGGAATCCACTGCATCACCCAACAGCAGCCTTCTGCGGTATAAGCTGGTGAACCAGGACACACTGCAGATGTCGCAAGCCGGCTCGATCGTCGGATCGGAACGGACAGCGGATCGGCAGATATTTGTGTCGAAAGCAGTCACGGCAAGCTGAAGAGGAGAGCAGGAAAATGAAGAAGAGATTGATTCTCCTGGCTGGTCTGGGAGTCGGATTCGTACTCGGGTCGCGCACCGGGCGTCAGAGCTACGAGAAGCTCAAGGCTCAGGCTCAGGATCTCTGGACCGATCCACGCGTGCAGGACACCGTGGACAAGGCCAACCAAACGATTCGCGAGAAGTCGCCTGTCGTCGCCGACGCCGTCCAGACTGCCGCCGACAAGGTCAACGCCGCCGCAGGTGCAGGAAGCACAGGCACCGGCGCTGCCGCAGGCACTGCGGGTACCGCTGGCGCGGCTGGAGCAGGAAGTGCAGGCTCCGCCTCATCGTCCGGTTCGGCCTCCGGCTCGACAGGAAGCAAGAAGTCGGCTGCCACTTCGAACAAGAGTGGCGACGTCTTGAGCGATCCCGAGCGCAGCCTCGATGACGAAGGCCCGGCCGGAGTCTCTGACAACAACTGATCGCTGACGATGACTGATCGCTGGCGATGACTGATCGCTGACACCGGCCTCGAGCACAGGTGCCGATCACAATCGCAGAAGCCGGCGAGGGGAATTCCCCTCGCCGGCTTTTGTTGCCTGCAGAGTTCCCACGAGCCCACAGCGGCAGGTCGCCCGCCTCTACAGCAGCGAGCTGGTCAGCCTGGCCACGTTCTCGACGTATTTGTGCAGAAGCGGCCTGTCCCGCCACCGTTCGACGTCGAGTTCGACTGAGTTCGGCGCATACTTCTCCGCTTCGAGGGCGTACATCCGCTCGGTGAATTCCTTGTTGACGATGAACATCGTGACTTCCATGTTCATCGCGAACGACCGCTCATCCATGTTCGAGGAACCAATGATCGAGACCTCGTCATCGATGATGAGGAACTTCGAATGGAGCACCGTCGGGGCGTGATACATGAAGATCCGCACCCCGGCACGCACCAGATCGTCGTAGTACGACTGCTGCGCCCTCTGCGTGACCCAGTGGTCACTCGTCTCACCGATATAGAGTCTGATCTCGACGCCTGACCGGGCTTCGGTCGTCAGCGCGTGCATCAGGGACTCGTCGGGAACGAAGTACGGCGAGCAGATGACGATCGTGCGGTTCGCGTTGTAGATGAGGTGGTTGAACAGGCGCAGATTGTTCTCATCTTCGAACCCCGGGCCTGAGGGCACCACCTGCGCCTGGATGCCGCCGTTCTGTGGAGCTTCCAGCCGCGGCTGGGTCGAAGTGTCGAAGAATTCGTCCGTCTCCGAATACCAGTCGGTGATGAAGACCGCGTCGAGCTCATTGACGACTGGGCCGGTGCACTTGAGCGAAAGATCCATCCACTGGAATCCCTTCCGCAGGTTGCGCCGTTTGTTGTAGGAACGGTCAATGACGTTCTGCGAACCGGTGAAGGCCAGCTCCCCGTCGACGACGAGGATCTTCCGGTGATTGCGCAGGTCAGGCCGCTGGTATTCGCCGCGCCACGGGCGGATCGGCAGGGAACGACGCCAGTGCACACCGGAGGAGTCGAGCCTCTTGACCAGTTCCGAATACCCCGGATAGCCCAGCGAACCGACGTGGTCGATGAGGATCCGCACCTCGACACCGCGCTCGTGAGCCGCGAGCAGGGATTCGAAGAGCCGCCTCGTCGTGTCATCGATGGCGACGATGTAGAACTCGAAGTGCACGTACGACTTCGCAGCGTCGACGCAGTCAGCCATCCGCTCCATGCACTCGTGGTTGTCGGTATGGAGGTCGAACGAGTTGCCGTGCGTCATCGGCAGGGCACCGAGGTCGAAGTTCAGCTGGGCAGAAGTGCTCAGCGGCTCGGGCATGTGTGCACTGTCACCGATGATCGCCTGGCCCTGGGTCTGCTCACGGAAGAAGTCGTTGATGAGCGTCTGTTTGTTCCGCCGCTTCTTCGGCAGCTTGGCCGAGCCGAGAAGCAGGAACGCGAGGATGCCGACGTAGGGAATGAGGAAGATCGCGAGCAGCCACCCGAGCGCCACCGAGGGCCGGCGGTTGTGAGGTATCCAGCCGAGCGCAACGATGCGGATCACCATATCGACGGCCAGCAGAGTGAAGATCACCCAGTTCGGCCATGCCTGTTCGATCGTGAAGAAAGGGTAGATCTCCACGCCTCTCATTTCCGTGCTCATCCGCGCTCAGCACCCGAACGGGGCACTGGACAGACCCTCAAGAACCGTTGAGAATCGCGCTGTCGTTCATCTGGACTCCATCGTATCGTGCCCACTGATCGCCCCTCCGACCCCACCTCGCAGATCGTCTCCGCACCCCACCTCACCGATCGCCGCACCCCACCCTTTCGACTGCGCGGGCCGACCCCACCACCTCGGCGGTGTGGGCATGAGGCCATAATGGAAACTGCAGTCAGTCCACAGAAGCGAAGGTGCTCACCGTGATCCGAAACATCTCCCCCGAGGGTTCAGACCCGTCCGACAGCGCTGACAGCGCCAGCCGCACCCCCGATGTCTCTGACCCGACATCCGTGCCCGTCAAGCCCGCAGTCAGCGTGCTCATGGTCAGGGACGGCGAGCGCGGCCTCGAGGTCTTCGTCCAGCATCGGGTGACGACGATGGACTTCGCCGCGGGTGTCGTCGTGTTCCCCGGCGGTCGCGTCGACGCGTTCGATGAGGAAGTCGCGAAGACCATCGAGGTGCCCAATGCCGATGTCCATCGGCAGGCGTGGAGCAAGTCCTCCATCGCCGAGGTGGCCGATGGTTGGCGCGTGCTGCTGGCGACCGCTGTGCGCGAGGTCGAAGAGGAGACCGGCTCGGTCCTCGACCCGGCCGCTCTGAAGCCATGGGCCAACTGGGTAACTCCGGTGGGACGGCCGAAGCGCTTCGACACCTACTTCTACACGGTCTCCGCCGCTCCGGGTTCGGCTCCGCACCATCAGACCACCGAGGCGGACAACAGTGAGTGGCTGCCGGTCAACGAGATCCTCATCGACGAGTCCGAAGGGCGGTTGAAGCTCATGCGTCCGACGCTCTTTCTGATGAACGAACTGAGCACCTTCGACTCGGCCACGCAGATCGCCGAGGCCCAGAAGACCATCGATCCCGTCCGCCCAGAAGTCCCCGGCAACCACGGCTGACGGGTTCGCCCCAGGTCTTCGTCTCAGACGTTCGTCTCAGGCCTTCGCTGCGCGCAGTCGTGCCAGGCCGGCCTCGACGACCTGTTTCTGTTCGTCCGTGCCGAGCAGCTCGGACAGCGCCTGCTGTTCGGCGTCGAAGCCCTCGACGAGTTCAGCCTCATAGGACAGGTCGACGAGCTTCTTGGCCCAGACGAGCGCCGAACGCGACTTGCCGGCGATCTCAGCCGCAAGTTCGAGGGCACGGGCGATCGGGTCCTCAGCGACCTCCTCGGCGAGTCCGATCCGCAGCGCTGCCTGCGCGTCGACGGCTTCGCTCGTGAAGATGAGCTTCTTGGCCATGCCGGGGCCCACGAGCCGGGGCAGAAGCTGGGTGCCGCACATGTCCGGGATGATTCCCCAGTTGACTTCCATCAGCGACAGCTTCGCGTCCGGGCCGACGACGCGGATGTCGGCGCCCAGCGCGATCTGCATTCCGGCACCGAACGCGGGACCCTTGACCCCGGCGATGACGGGCACCTCGACCAGCGACCACACGTGCACGGCTTTCTGCGCGAGTGCCCGAGCCGCGCCCAGCCGGCCACCCAGGTCGACGACGCTCTCAGTCGATGATTCGGATCCTGCCCCGGCATCGGTGGCGGCGGTGGACTCAGCTGCAGCCTCGGCGGAGGACTGCGTGGGGGCACCGGTCTGTGCGATGCGCGCCATCTCGGACATGTCGAGACCTGCGCTGAAGGCGCGCCCGCGCCCGGAGATCACAACTGCCTTGACTTCGGTCGAGTCCTTGAGCGCGAGGCCGATCTCGACGAGGTCTTCGAAGACCTCACGGGTGATCGAGTTGAGCTTGTGGGCACGGTCGATCTCGACGTGGGCGATGCCGTCGTCGATCGAGCAGACGATGGTCGAGTGTGTGGCTTGGGGCATAGCAGGTCCTCCGATGGGGTGGCTGCGGATTCTGAGCCGGTGACGTCGATGTCGGCGGTCGCGGCGGCGAATCAGCTGATCAGGTGCGTTTCCTGAACCCTATCGAAGCTCCGGTCAGCGTCAAGACCACGACCGCGAGCAGCGCAGTCATGCACATGGCGACCACGCCCGGCCAGGCGAAATCGGTGAACAGCACGGCCGAGAGCCATGCGCCCAGGCTCGTGCCCAGGTAGTAGACGGTGAGGTAGATGGCCGCTGAGCGTGTCGTGTCGACGCCGGGGCGTGACGCGCTGGCGGCCGCCGAGGCACCGGTGTGACCGAGGAAGAAGCCCCCGGTGAGCAGGGACATGCCGATGATGATGACGACCAGTGAGTCGACCAGTGTCAGCCCCGCGCCGACGATCGCGGTGATCATGCCGATCATCGTCAGCCGGGTGCGTGAGTACTTCGTCGCGAGGCGGCCGTAGTACGTAGTCACGACCGTGCCGACGAGGTAGATGAGGAAGAACAGGGCGACTGCGCCCTCGCTCAGGCGCCACGGGTCGAGCTGCAGCCGGGAGCCGAGCATCGTGAATGATCCGCCGAAGACGATCATGCAGAGGAAGCCGGTGAGGTAGATCCGCCACAGGCCGAAGCCCAGGGGAATCGGCGAGCGCCGAGGCGGCGGTGCGGGTGCAGGATCATCGACGAATTCCTTCGCAGCGGCCGCCCGCGCGGTGGCGAACACGTCGTGGCGCAGCAGCCAGACGACGATGATTCCGAAGACCAGCGACACGACGGCGGTGAAGGCCAGTCCCCCGTGCCAGCCGAGGATCTCCGCGGCGACTCCGGTGAGCAGACGTGAGGCGAGGCCGCCGATCGTGTTGCCGGCGATATAGACCCCGATCGCTCCGGGCAGTGCCGATGACGGCAGTCGCAGCGACAGGTAGGCCATCGCGGTGGCCGGGACAGAGGCGATCGCCACACCTTGGAGGAACCGGACAGCGATGAGCAGTTCGGGACTGGGCATGAACGGCATGATGAGCGCTAGGATCGCGGCGAGGATGACTCCGCCGGCGATCTGCCGCGCGTGGCCGATGCGCGGGGCGAGCATCGAGAACGGGATGAGGAAGACAGCCATGGCCACGTTCGTGGCGGAGACGGTGAGGCTCGCTGTCGGGGCGTCGATGCCGTAGGCCTCGCGGATGGCGGGGATGAGCCCCTGAGTCTCGTAGAGGACGAGGAAGACCGAGACGCCGGCCAGAAACACTGCAATGACGGTTCGCCGAGTACTCGTCGCGCTCGGCTCACCAGTACTCATGTCTCTACGCTATGCCCGCCGAGGCGGCACTCCCAAACGATTCCCCGTCTCCCTTGAGTGAGAGTGGGCACAGGACGGTGAGTGAGGGTGGGCGCAGGACGGGTCGGCGGGCACAGAATGCGCGGGCATCATCTTCGGATTCACCGGCGATGAGGGGGAAAACCTCAATGTGCGAACACACATGAGTCTCGTAGGCTGGACTCAGGTTCCCCGCCTATCCCCATACCCGGCTCTCCCAGTTCGACGGTACGACTCCTCGATCAGAGCGATTCGATTCCCCGACATCGCCGAACAGCTGAAGGCCATGAATGATGAAAGGGAGAACACCATGATGAGCGTGTCCTCTCCGCCCGAGCACGACCCCCGCATGCGCTCCGGAGCTGCCGACCAGTACAGCACCTCCGACCGCACCGACTCCACTCTGTTCCCTGACTCGACCGGGCAGTCGCTGGCCTCGGCCAGCGTGCCCGCGAACCCCGGGACAACCTCGGCCAGCGTGCCCGCGAACCCCGGGACAACCTCGGCGAGCGTGCCCGCGAACCCCGCGGCAACCTCGGCGGATGAACCCGCCAATCGATCCTTCGTCGTGACGTGGATCCTGTCGCTGTTCCTCGGCGTCTTCGGCGCCGACCGCTTCTACACGGGCCGCTGGGTCACAGGCCTGCTCAAATTCCTGACTGTGGGCGGTCTCGGCCTGTGGTGGGCCATCGACCTCGTCGTCGTCATGGCCGGTGGGCAGCGCTACGACAAACGCCGTTTGGCCGGGTACGACTCCTGCAAGGAGATCGCATGGATCGCCACCGGATTCCTCATCATCGTCGCCTACTCGCTCCAGCTCGATGAGGTCATCGCCGCCCTCATCGGCCGAATATTCTGACGCTGAGCCTCGGCGACGCAGCGCGGCGATGGCCCCTTCAGCGACTCCGAAGCGAACTTGCATGGGAATTTAGCCGACCCTTTCCTGAAATCCACCCTTCTGCCGTCTAGGCTCGAAACAAGGACAGTCCTAGGAGGCACAGTGAAAAGTCAGTACCCCATTGTTCGCATGGCCAACGGTGACTCGACAGGCAAGCAGGTCGCTCGATTCGCAGCAGCCGCCTCGGCGCTCGGGCTGGGAGCCCTGGCCGCGTGGGACCTGACCCAGAAGAAGCATTCGATCCTGCGCAACTACCCGATCGCAGGGCACGCCCGATTCCTCCTGGAGTCGATTCGACCCGAAATCCAGCAATACTTCATCGAACGCAACTGGGATGGACGGCCGTTCAGCCGCGATACCCGCACAACGATCTACGAACGCTCCAAGGGCATCCATTCCGAGCACGCGTTCGGCACCGAACACGATGTCAACCGCACCGGCTACGAAGCGCTCATGCACACGAACGTGCCGATCACCAACGCTCCGACGCCGCCGCGGGTACGCATCGGCGGCAAGGAATGCACGCAGCCCTACGACATCTCACTGCTCAACGTCTCGGCGATGAGCTTCGGATCCCTGAGCAACAACGCGATCCGCTCGCTCAACAAGGGCGCAGCGATGGGCGGCTTCGCCCACGACACCGGGGAGGGTTCGATCTCTCCCTACCACCGCGAATTCGGCGGCGACCTCATCTGGGAGATCGGCACCGGGTACTTCGGGGCAAGAACCCCTGAGGGCGACTTCGACCCGGAGGTCTTCGCGAAGAAGGCGCAGGACCCGCAGGTCAAGATGGTCTCGCTCAAGCTGTCTCAGGGCGCGAAGCCCGGCATCGGCGGCGTTCTGCCCGGACCCAAGGTCACCGAGGAGATCGCGGAGATCCGCGGCATCCCCGTCGGCAAGACCTGCATCAGCCCACCCAACCACACAGTGTTCTCAACCCCGGTCGAACTGCTGCACTTCATCGCGAAGATGCGTGAGCTCTCCGGCGGCAAGCCTGCAGGCTTCAAACTCTGCGTCGGTTCCCGCACCGAGTTCCTCTCGATCTGCAAGGCCATGCTCGAAACCGAGATCACTCCGGACTTCATCATCGTCGACGGATCCGAAGGCGGCACCGGCGCGGCACCGCTCGAATTCGAGGACCACGTCGGCCTGCCCCTGACTCAGGGACTGATGATCGTGCACAACGCGCTGGTCGGCGCGGGACTGCGCGACCGGATCAAGATCGGCGCCTCGGGGAAGATCGCCAGTGGTTCCGATATCGTCAAACGCCTCGTCCAGGGCGCGGACTTCACGAACTCGGCACGCGCGATGATGATGGCCGCCGGATGCATCCAGGCGCAGGTCTGCCACACCGGCAAGTGCCCCGTGGGCGTCGCCACGCAGAACCCACGTCGGGCCCGTGCGGTCGACGTTCCCGACAAGTCGACCCGCGTGAAGAATTACCATGAGGGCACCGTCGCCGAGGCTGTTCGGCTGATGGCATCGATGGGCGCGGCTCACCCGGACGACCTGGAACCCACGATGCTGCGCCGCAACGTTTCGGCCTCCGAATCGTGGTCATACGCCCGGCTCTACGACTGGCTCAAGCCCGGCCAGCTGCTCAACGGCGCTCCCGACGATTGGGCGGCGGACTGGAGCGCGGCACGCGCGGACACGTTCACCATCCCGCGCGGTCAGAGCCGCTGAGCGCGGCAGCCCCGGTGAGGGGCTGAGACCGTCTGTGCCCGAGCGTCTCGGGCACAGATCCGCTGAGAATCGCCGCTGAGAGACAAGGAAGTCATGGCACATCTCGTACTGCTCCATTCCGCACTTGGCAAGACTCCCGGCATCGATGTGATCGCCGAGCGCTTCACCGATGCGGGGCACACCGTCTCCGCTCCGGACTTCTACGAGGGTCGGACATTCACGAATGCGGATGAGGGAGTCGGCCACGCACAGGAAGTCGGGTTCTCCACACTTGTCGACCGCGTGGCAGCGGCCTGCGAGGGACTGCCCGATGAGCTGGTGTTCGCTGGGCTGTCACTTGGCGCGGGCATCGCCCAGCAGATGGGCAAGAACGACCCGCGTGCTCGCGGGGCTCTGCTCTTCCACGGCGGCGGTTTCCCCAAGCCGACCAGGTGGCAGGAACAGGTTCCGGTCCAGATCCACTTCTCGGTCGATGACGTCTGGCGAGAAGCCGGGGGTCAGGAGACTCTGATGGAGTCCGCCGCCCGGACCGGTGCGCCGGCCGAATACTTCCTCTACCCCGGCGACGCGCACCTGTTCAGCGACCCCACGGTCTCCGACTATCGGGAGGACAGCGCGGACCTTCTGTTCACGCGCGCACTGAGCTTCCTCGCGAAGGCCTGAGCACAAGCCCGGAGCTCGCGAAGGACCGAAGGCGCACAGCTGCGACGCCTCCTTCCTTCTCGCGGCCTCCAGCGTCGAGAGCCGACCGTAGCGTCGAAAGCAGACTCCCTGCGGTCGACCCTCGACGCTGCGGTCGGCTCTCGATATTTTCCTCGTCTCGCACCACATCTTCCATATGTGCCATTTGATTGCATTTGATGGTGTTTGATGACATTATCTATTGATGGTTCAGGTATTCACGAAGCAAGAGCTGGCCCAGCTCGGTTTGAGCGACACCACCATCCGCCAAGCACTGAGGTGTTGCCTTCAGAAGGTACGTCGGGGGCACTTTTCTTTGACCCACCCCTGCGATCTCCCCGACCACGCAGCCCTGCATTCAACTGGACCAGATGAGCCGATCGATTATCCGCGGACATATGGCGATATTCGCGATCAGAGTGAACGGCTCAAACCGCTGATCCGCTCACGACTCCACGAACTCCGACCCGGTGACGTCTACTCTCATATCTCTGCCGCATTGCTGCACGGAGTCCAACCTCCCTTTCCGGCCACCGATCAGGTCGAGATCATCCGCAACGGATATCACGCAAACTTCCCTACACTGCGAATCTATGACCGCACGATGCTTCCCTCGAGCCGGGCTGTCATCGGAGATTTCACTGTCACCGACTTGCCTCGCACCCTCGTCGACATCGCCCATGACTACCCGCTGGAAGTGTCAGTGCCGATGATCTCCGAGGCGCGAAGAATCCGAGGAATCAGCGAAACCGACCTTCTCAATCACATGAGCACACGCCGCAGAGGCTGCAGAGCCGCCCGGCAGGCAGTGCTTCTCTCCGACCCGCGGCATGAGTCGCAGGGCGAGTCACTCTGCGCGGTGAAATTCCACCGGTTCGCAATCACCGAGATGGTTCCACAGGTGACAGTCCGCGATCATGCCGGCAACTTCATCGGCAGGTGCGACTTCAGACATGAAGAATTGCCGCTGATAGTCGAGTTCCACGGCTTGGGGAAGTACTACCTCAACGAGAACGGACCGGACAGCGCAAGCAAAGATAACCACACTCGGCATATGAGACTGAGCAATGCCGGTTTCACTGTCTTCAACCTGGTCTGGGCCGACCTCTTCAGGAGGGACATGTTCGTCGCCATCAAGCGCCACATCACCGAGAGCAGAGCCTAGCGTCGAGAGCAGACTCCCTGCGATCGGCTTTCGCCGCTAGGGTCTGCTCTCGACGTCAACGACGCGGGGCGGAGCCGCAGCGTCGACAATCGACGCCCTATGCGAGACCGTGTCAGTTCATGACGAGGCCGTTGTCGACGATGAGGTTCTGCCCCGTGACCGCACGTGAGCCCGGGGAGGCGAAGAACACCACTGCTGAGGCCAGCTCTTCGGGAGTGGTCACATGGCCGAGGGCACTCGCCTCAGCGATCTGGTCGAAGACTGCCTCGGGCGTGGCCGAGGATGCATCCGTGGTGCGCAGCAGTCCGCCCGAGACCATGTTCACCCGGACTCCGCTCGGACCAAGGTCTTTGGCGAACGTCCTGGTCAGCGACAACAGCGCAGCTTTCGCCGCGGTGTAGTCGTGATAGGGAACGACGGGACTCTGGACAAGGTTCGAGCCGATGTTGATGACGCGGCCCGACCCGATCTCACGGAATCCGCTCATCGCCGCCTGAACCGTGTTGAGTGCAGCACCCACTGCACCGCGGAACTGAACGACGAAGTCCGAAAAGTCGATCTCATCCGCCGGCTGCCTGTCATCACCGTTGAAGGAGAAATCGACGAGGGCGCTGTTGACCACGGTCGACACCGGAGCACCGAACTCGGCGTGCGCTGCAGTGAACATCGCGTCAACGGCACGGGAGTCGGTGACGTCGGCCTCGATCGCCACTGCACGACCGCCTCGGGCGCGGATCGCCTCGGCGAGCTCTTCAGCGGTCTCCGACGAGTACCGATAGTTGATGACGAGCGCCGAGCCCTCGTGGGCGAATGCCTTCGCGATCGAGGACCCCACTCCACGTCCTGCACCGGTCACAAGGACCACCTGCTGATCCAGGGGCATGGCAGCAGTTGTGAAAGCGTGGGCATTGCTCATCGCGATTCTCCTTCGAACGCTGGGCGGGCCACGTCGCTGACAACGACGTGACAGGTCGTGTTCTCACCCTACCGCCGGGGCACTCCACCGGTCCCGCAAACGGTCATGCCCAGGCGGCCGAACGTGATTACCGCGCCAAAGCTCCTTAGACTACGTAGACGACCATCGTTGTCCATCCCCAGGAAGTCCCTTATGAGCGAGATCGGCGCCAGCATTTCCATTGGAGTTCTCGCAGCACTCGCAGTCCTCCTCGTCTACCTCATCGCCGCACGCGTCGGCAGATGGCAGCCGCGGCCCCAATACCGTTCGCAGAACGGACAGGCACCGCAGCAGGGAGGATACGGGCAGGGCGGTCAACCCGGGACCCAGTCCTACGATCAGGCCACTCGCGCCTACGACCAGAACACCCGTGCCTACGGTCAGGGCGCGTATGGTCAGGGCGCATATGGTCAGGGCGCATATGGTCAGGGCGCATATGGTCAGGGCGCGTACGGCAACGAAGACGAAACGCGCGTCATGCCGACTGCCGGCGCTGATGCCGAACCGCGCGCAACGAAGGCGGATCTGACGCAGAACATCAGCTACTCGGGACAGCTGGTCGAGCAGAACCGCCGAGCCGCGTCAGCCTCCAACGGCGACACGCTCGCCGTATTCACCTACATCGCCGGTGCCGCCCTCATCGCGGTCATCGCCTTCGTATTCTTCAACAACCTCCTCCTGCCGGCCACGATCGGAGCCCTCGCCGGCGCGATCATCTGTGTTGCTCTGGCCTCGACCTACACGCTGAAGTCCCTTGACTTCTGGCCGGACAACTCGACGATCACGATCATCAACCTCCTCGTCGCACTGGCCGCATCGGTGACGATGTTCATCGGCGCCCAGCGCACGGAGCGCGACGGCTTCAACCTCAACTCGATCACCGACTCCTTCGATCCGCTGCCCTTCAGCGAAGGCTTCTCCGCCTTCGCCATGTCCATCGGTGATCGCGTCGTCCAGTTCTTCACCGACTACGGGTTCCTCGGCTTCGTCTTCTTCCTCCTGATGGCCATCGGCTTCATCATCGTCGTCGTCCTGGCTGCGAAGTCGCTCGTCGACGTTATGGACTGGCGCATCTTCTCCAATTTCGGGCACTTCGTCACCGATCGCCCGATGTCCCACTCGCGCGCGGTGCGCTTCCAATCGTCGAAGGTCTCACACACTGTGACCTCGATCGTTCTCTGTGTGATAGCAGTGCTCTGCGCCACCGGAACGCTCTACGACGCATTCACCTGGTTCACACGCTGATGAACATCTCAGCAACAGGGATATAAGATAGTCTCCGGACTTCCTCCGTCGTGTCGTGCCACCGAGTGCGTCGCATCGGCCCTCCGAAGACTGTGACGAACTACCCGAAAAGGGATGAGAACCTCAATTGGCGAACGGCAACGCAACATTCCGGCACTCGAACGTGGCGCTTCTCGGGCTGACCGAGACCATCGCCCCGAATGAAGTGACCTCTGAAGAATTCGACGAGCGCCTCGCCGATACTCTGTCCAACCTCCGCCTGCCCACCAGGCTCCTGCAGCGTGTGGCCGGTGTCCACTCGCGTCGCAACTGGGACCAGCCGAGTCAGTTCGCCGACGGTGCGATCGAAGCCGGCAAGAACGCCCTCGTCGAGGCAGGGGTGCCCCCCGATGCCATCGGACTGATGGTCAACACCTCGGTCACCCGCGAACACCTCGAGCCCTCCGTGGCCGTGGGCGTCCACGCCGGTATCGGGCTGGGTCCGCAGGCCATGAACTTCGACATCGCGAATGCGTGCTTGGGCTTCGTCAACGGAATGACTCTGGTCGCGAACATGATCGATGCAGGTCAGATCGAGTACGGGCTCGTCGTCGCCGGTGAGGACGCCTCCCGCGTCCAAGAGGCCACGCTGCGTCGGCTCAATCGGCCGGAGATCACCCGCGAGGAGTACCTCAACGAGTTCGCCTCGCTGACCTTGGGCTCCGGTGCCGCAGCCGCTGTCCTCGGACCCGCCGACAAGCACCCAGAAGGCCACCGCATCCACGGCGGCATCACGCGCGCCGCCACCCAGCACCACGAATTGTGCGTCGGCGACCACAACGGGATGTTCACCGACACCAAAGGTCTGCTGGCCGGCGGTATGGAACTCGTCGTCGCCGCCTGGGAAGAAGCCCATGCCGACGGCTGGAACTGGCGCGACATGGACCGCTATGTCATGCACCAGGTCTCCGACGTGCACACGAATTCGATCACGAAGGCCGCCGATCTCGACCCTGACCGGATTCCCGTGACCTACCCGGAGCTGGGCAACGTCGGACCCGCTTCGCTGCCGATCACGCTCAGCCGTGAAGCTTCGACCCTCAAACGTGGCGACCGCATCCTGTGCATGGGTGTCGGCTCCGGCCTCAACACCGCAATGACCGAAATCGAGTGGTAGAGACCTCATGAAATTTCCTGCACGGCCGGCCACGACTCCTCCGAAGCTGCCCGAGTGGGACCCCGCCTGGTCCCGAATCGTCGACGCGCAGACCGAGGACGGGACACATTCCTTCCACGTCCTCGACACCCTCGACGTCCTCACCGACGCCGAGCTCGAACCCAGCGGCACCATCCTCGCTCTGCACGGCAACCCGACCTGGTCGTACCTGTGGCGCCACCTCGCGCAGGCGACAGTGGATTCTGCTCGCGCCGGCGGACGCGTGTGGAGGCTCATCGCCCCCGATCAGCTCGAGATGGGATTCTCTGAGCGCCTGGCCCACGATTCGCTGCCGACGCCCGCGAACGCCGAGGTGCGCCGCATCTCCCAGCGCATCGGCGATTTCGATGCGGTCGCGACCACCCTCCTCGCCGAGGTTGCCGGCAGCGCCGCTGCCGTCGAGGCTTCGTCGGCTGCCGCACCCGTCCGGTCCTCCGGCACGTCGGCCGGCAGTGCCACCGCTGCCACCACTGCCACCACTGCCACCGGGACCGATCACCCGATCGTCACGATCGGCCACGATTGGGGCGGAGTCCTGTCCCTGGGATGGGCGGCACGCAACGCCGACCTCGTCTCCGCGGCGATCAGTCTGAATACCGCCGTCCATCAGCCTGAGGACTCGCCGATCCCCGCTCCGCTGCGAGCGACCCTCGCCGGCCCGATGCTGCCGACCGCCACCGTCGTCACCGACGGATTCCTGCGGGTCACGCTCAGCCTCGGCGATCTCGATCCGACGGCCAAGAGCGCCTTCCGCGCTCCGTACGAGACGGCTGCGCTGCGACACGGCATCGGCGGCTTCGTTGCAGACATTCCCGTCGACGACAAGCATGCCTCCGACCCGGAGCTGCAGCGCATCGGCGCGGACATCGCCGCCTTCGACCACCCGGCTCTGCTCGTGTGGGGACCGAAGGACCCGGTGTTCCTCGAACGCTACCTGCGCGATCTGCGCCAACGTCTGCCGCAGGCCGACGTCCACCGCTTCGAACTCGGCTCACACCTCGTCAGCGAGGACTACGACGTGGCCGGAGTCGTCACCGACTGGCTCGCGGCGCAGTTCCCGACCGCGGCCACCTTCCCGGTGACCCCGAAAGCGGCACCAGACTCGCAGGCGACCACGGACCCGACACCGTCGAACGAACACGCCGCAGCAGCCTCGGCGACGTCCGCCGCACCGGCTCGCCCGGTGACCGGGATCCTCGACGCCCGCCGCGATGACGAGTCGATCGCCTCGGTGGATTTCTCGCAGAACCCGGCACAGCAGATCACCTGGCGTCACCTCTGGCACGTGACCACGAGCATCACGAACGGCCTGCTCGACCTCGGCGTGCGTCCCGGCGATCGGGTCTCCATGCTCGTCCCGCCCGGCAACAACCTCACCGCAGCGCTCTACGCCTGCCTGAAGATCGGCGCGGTCGCGGTCGTCGCCGACGCAGGACTCGGGCCGAAGGGCATGACTCGGGCGACCACCTCGGCGGATCCGAAATGGATCATCGGGGAACTGCCCGGACTCAGCCTCGCCCGCGCCTTCAACTGGCCCGGACGTCGCATCTCCGTGTCCCCGCTGGGCCCGCTGCAGCGCCGACTGTTCAAGGTCGAGACCAGCCTGACGGCACTCTCGCGCACCCCGCACCGCGCCGAGTTCCCCACCCCCGCGGTCACCGACGATGCCGCGATCCTCTTCACCTCCGGCTCGACCGGACCGGCCAAGGGCGTGCGCTATACACACGGCGACATCTCGGCACTGGCAGCGGTGCTGACCAGCGTCTTCGACGTGAAGGAAGGCACCGGCCTGGTTGCTGGATTCCCTCCGTTCGCACTGCTCGGGCCCGCCATCGGAGCCACCTCGGTGACGCCGGACATGTCCGTGACGAAGCCCAAAACGCTCACGGCGAGCGCCATCGCCGATTCGATCATCGCCGGCAGCGCCACCATGGTCTTCGCCTCCCCCGCCGCGTACACGAACGTCGCAGCCACCGCCTCTGCTCTCGATGCCGAGCAGAAGGCCGCCTGCTCTCGCGTTGAACTCGTGCTCTCTGCTGGTGCGCCGGTGCCGCTGGAACTCATGGAGGCCATAGCCGAGGTGTTCCCGAACGCGAGCATCCACTCGCCCTACGGGATGACCGAGGGCCTCCTGCTCACCGACATCGACCGTCATGGTGTGGCCGAAGCGGCCGCCACCAGCAATCTCGGCGTGTGTGTGGGCCGACCGATCGACGGTGTCGAGCTCGCGCTGGCTCCGATCGACGCGTCCGGAACTCCTGCGGATTCGCTGCTCCAGGGCACTGCCGCGCAGGGCCGATTGGGTGAATTGGTCGTCAGCGCCGCGCACATCAAGTCCGGCTACGACAACCTTTGGGCGACGACCGCGCAGTCGGCGCGCGACAACCTCGGCGGACGGACCTGGCACCGGACGAACGACATCGGACACATCGATGCCGAAGGCCGTGTCTGGCTCGAAGGTCGCCTGCAGCACGTGGTGACGACGCCGCGCGGACCCGTCGGACCGGGCGGGCTCGAAGCGCTCATCGACTCCGACGAGCAGGTTAGCCGCAGTGCCGTCGTCGGCATCGGCCCCGAGGGCACACAGTCGCTGGTTGCCGTCCTCGATGCCGAAGGCACGGACCTCTCCCCCGGTCTGGCACCGTTGGATATCTCAGCACGGCTGCGCGGACAAGTCGCCCGCGTGGTCGGCCATGACCTCACCGCGGTCCTCGTCGCCCCGACGTTCCCAACCGACATCCGACACAACTCGAAGATCGACCGCTCGCGTCTGGCCGCGTGGGCCGATCACGTGCTGGCCGGCGGGTCAGTGCGCACCAAGGTCTGATCCGGTCCACTGAGCCCGGGCGACTGCACGGTTGCCCGATTCGCTTCGCTGAGGAGTTCGCATGAAGATCACCGTCACCGGCGCCTCCGGGCTGCTCGGTTCATCCGTCGCCCGAGCCCTTGTTGCCGCTGGCCACGAGGTGACGACGCTGCAGCGCCGTCCCTCCGCCGTCGAGGGCGCCCACGATGTCGTCGGCTCTGTGACCGATCCAACGACCGTTGCTCAGGCTCTCACCGGCGCCGAGGCGGTCGTGCACTTGGCAGCGAAGGTGTCCATGATGGGCGACCCGAGTGATTTCGAGGCGGTGAACATCGGCGGCACGAGCACGCTCATCGACGCCGCGCAGGCGGCCGGAGTCCGGCGTCTGGTCCACATCTCCTCGCCGTCTGTGGCGCACACCGGAGACTCGATCATCGGCGACGGTGCAGGTCCCGCCTCACCCGAGTCAGCTCGCGGCGAGTATGCGCGCACGAAGGCCGCCGGTGAGCTCATCGCCCTTGAGGCCGACTCGGACGACTTCAAGGTTCTCGTCCTGCGTCCCCACCTGATGTGGGGCCCGGGAGATGCACAGCTGACGGAACGGGTCATCGACCGTGCGCGGTCCGGGCGCATGCCGGTGCTCGGCTCAGGTGCGGCGCTGGTCGATACTCTCTTCGTCGAGAACGCGGTCGAGGCAATCGTCGCGGCCGTCGACGCCGTCGACTCCACACATGGTGAGGCCTTGGTGGTCACGAACGGTCAGCCGCGTCCCATCGGCGAGCTGATGTCACGGATCGCGATCGCCGGCGGGGCCGAGGAGCCGAAGCTGCGCATCCCCGTGGGTCCTGCTCTGGCGGCTGGGTCCGTGGTGGAGAAGGTGTGGGATCTGGGTGAGCACGACGACGAACCGCCGCTGACGCGGTTCTTGGCCGAACAGCTCTCGACCGCCCACTGGTTCGACCAGCGGCGGACGCAGGAAGTGCTGGGCTGGACACCGCGAGTCAGCGTCGAGCAGGGGCTCGAGATCCTCGCGAAGCACTACTCACGCGACTAGGCGCTGCCTCGGTCAGTCCTTCGGGTCGGAGTTCTCGCCGATCGGAGCACTGTCGTGATCGGCGCTGTCAGGATCGCCCGAGCCCTCAGGATCGCCTGAGCTCTCAGCCGCATCGGCGTGTGCAGTGCCGTCTGAGCTGGTGGATTCTGCGTCTTCCAGCGCGTCTACGGAGAAGCCCGGCTCTCCTGCGGGCGGGTTCTCCAAGGACGATCCGGTTGCCTCTTCGTCGACTTCGTCAGCGCGCAGAGACTTCGGTGCTTCGCCTTCGGGTTCGTGGATTCCGGGTTCAGCCGCCGCCGATTCTTCGACCGTCGCAGACGACGTCTCGTCGTTCGCCAGCTGATCCTCGTCGAATTCGTCTGAGTCGTCACTGCCCGTTTCGTCCGCAGAGCGATCCGTGGCTGCCTGGTCCTTCGTCGACTCGATTCCATCCGCGTCGTCCTTCGCACCGACTGACGCATCCGCGGGCTTGTCCTCTCCGGGAATTTCGGGGACGTACGGATCGGTCGCGGATGCCTTCGGCTTCGCACCGCTGCCGTCGATCCCTTCGAGACTCACCCCCGCCTCGGCGGCCAATCGTTCCCGACGTTCGGCGCGCGCCCGGGCACGGTCCTCATCACTCATCGCGGGCTTCGCGGGAGCGGAGTCCTTGCGGGTCGGCCTGGCTGCCTCCCAGATCAGCAGGACGATGACCATCGTGATTCCGACTGTCGCTCCCATGAGCAGCGAACCCCACGGACGCGGCATCGAGAAGATACCGGTGATGGCGTTGACTCCGAACAGGGCGCCGATGCCGATGATGAATGCAACAAGGTATCTCATGTCCCCATTGTGCCTTGTCTGCTCCCACGATCAGTCGATGACCGCACAATACCTATCGTGGGATATCGGAATTCGGGCGGTGCCCCTGTGAATCGGCTCTGATCGTGCGGCGGGCGGCGTCACTAGACGAAATTCGGCCCCCACACAACCCCCGCAGATACGGAATTCCACCCGCACCAGCCTCGGCGCGGGTGTGTGCCATGAGTCACAATGAATACATGAACACGAGCGCAGAGAAGCAGTCCCCCAGCTACGACGATGTCATCGACGCCATCAGCGCGAACCCGGAAGGGTTCTGGCTTGAGAAGGCCACAGAGTACATCGATTGGGTCAAGGAGCCGACCCGAGCCGTCGACGATGCGAACGCCCCGATCTACCGCTGGTACCCCGACGGCGAACTCAATGTCTGCTACAACGCCATCGACCGCCACGTCGAGGCCGGACGTGGCGATCAGGCAGCGATCATCTACGACTCCCCCGTCACGGACACCATCCGCACGATCACATACACGGAGCTCCTGGGCGAGGTTTCACGCTTCGCCCGAGCCCTCTCCGACAAAGGCGTGACCAAAGGCGATCGGGTCGTCATCTACATGCCGATGGTCCCCGAGGCGGCTGTTGCCACGCTCGCCTGTGCCCGCATCGGCGCGATCCATTCGGTCGTGTTCGGCGGATTCGCACCGAACGAGCTGGCCGTGCGCATCGACGACACCGCTCCGAAGGCCGTCATCTCCACCTCGTGCGGAGTCGAGAAGAGCCGCATCCTCGAATACAAGCCGATGCTCGACGAAGCTATCGACCTGGCACAGAACAAACCCGAGTTCTCCGTCATCGTCCAACGCGACGAACACCGGTGCGAGCTGGGCGAGAACGATCTCGACTACGCCGAACTCCTCGCCGCCTCCCCGGAGGGGATCGACCCGGTGACCGTCAAGGCCACCGACGAGCTCTATGTCCTCTACACCTCAGGCACGACGGGCAAACCGAAGGGCATCGTGCGCGACTCGGGCGGCTACGCGGTCGCCTTGGCCTATTCGATGCCGACTCTCTTCGACCTCAACCCCGGGGATACGATGTTCACCGCCTCGGACGTCGGCTGGGTCGTCGGGCACTCCTACATCGTCTACGCGCCGCTGCTCGCCGGAGTCACCTCTGTCCTCTTCGAGGGCAAGCCGATCGGCACTCCGGATGCGGGCACGTTCTTCCGCATCATCGAGCAACACGGAGTAAACGTCCACTTCACTGCACCGACGGCCATGCGCGTGGTGCGCAAGGAAGACCCGGAGGGCGAGCTGATCAAGAAGTACGATCTCTCGAGCCTGCGGGCGTCGTTCCTCGCCGGCGAGCGCCTCGACCCCGACACATACGAATGGACGACACAGATCCTCGCCGAGGCGACCGGTCGAGACATCCCCGTCGTCGACAACTGGTGGCAGACGGAGACGGGGTGGCCGATCGCTGCCAACCCGCTCGGACTCAACCGATTCCCGCTCAAGGCAGGGTCACCGACGAAGCCCGTTCCCGGGTACCAGATCGAGATACTCGACGCCTCAGGCAAGCCTGTACCAGCCGGCGAAGAGGGACTCATCGTCATGAAGCTGCCATTGCCTCCCGGCACGATGGCCACGGTCTGGGGTGATGATTCCCGGTTCGTCTCCTCGTATCTGGCAGCCTTCGACGGCTACTACCTCACCGGCGACTCGGGATACCTGGATGAGGATGGGTACGTCTTCGTCATGGGCCGCACCGATGACGTCATCAACGTCGCAGGCCACCGTCTGTCGACCGGTGTGATCGAGGCGGTCATCGCCTCGCATCCGGCGGTCACGGAGACGGCCGTAATCGGCGTTCACGATGAGACGAAGGGCCAGAGTCCGCGCGCCCTCGTTGTGCTCGGCGACTCCGCCGAGGCGACTGATCCGGATACGATCATCGCTGAGTTGGTCGCCCTGGTGCGCAAGGAGATCGGCCCCGTCGCCGCCTTCAAGCAGGTCGACATCGTTCCGGCCCTGCCGAAGACCCGGTCGGGGAAGATTCTGCGCAAGACGATGCGGGAGATCGCCGACGGCGTCGATTCACCGGCTGTGCCTTCGACAATCGAGGACCGGTCAGTGCTCGACTCTCTCGAATCGGTGCTCAACCGGCGCTGAGCGAGTGTGCCCCTCGTCGCTTCAGCGGGCGGACAGCGGGCGCGACTGCTTGCCTGCGGTGCACCGTCGACAGCAGGTGGTGGGTGATCGACGAGCGCCGGTCACCCACCCGCGTGTTGCCTCGGTTCCGATTCCACTGCGCTCAGGATCGAACGCCGTGCTTGAAGCCGGCCGCGAATCCGCGTTCGAAGGCGGCCTCGGCCATCCGGCCGCGCCCGTCATCTCCACGACCGAAGCCGCCTCCACGCCCGAAGCTGTCTCCACGACTGGAACCGTCTCCGCGGCCACGGCCACCTCGGCGGCCGAAGCCTGGACCGCGGCGCTCTCCGAAGTTCAGGCCGCGCCCATCGCCGAAAGGGCCCCGATCGCGCTCATCGCCGAAGCCGACGTCTGGTCCGCCGCGAAACCGCGGGTCGACTCCTCGTCCCGTTCCATGTCCGCGGTCGCGGCCGCGACCGCGACCGTTTTCGTGGTTGCGGCTGTGTTCGTGGCTGCGGCCGTGTTCATGATCGCAGGTTTCGCGGTGGTTCTGACCTTCACCCCGGCCTCCGGGGAAGCCGTGACGCCCGAACGGACGCCCTTCGGAGGCGAATTCGCCGCCACCGAGTCGGTCGATGATCTTCTCCAATGAGGCTGCCAGCGAGTCGGCCTCCTCTGATGTCAGAACGTCTTCGACTTTGGCTCCGACTCGATCGCGGATCGTCTGCAAGCCCTCCCAGAGGTGAGCCCGCTCGTCGCTGCCTGTCGATTCGCTCCACCGACGCTTCCAGTCCGCCTTGCCCGCAGCATGTGGAGCGTCGGGGTTGACCTGTTCGTCAGCGTTGGCCGATTCGCCCGATCGGGCTGGGCCTTCTGCGACGGGTGAAGCGCCCGACTCGTCGGCATTCCAGCGTCGGTCTCGACGCATCCGCATCATTTCGCGTGGATCGATGTCGGCCGAGGCAGCTGCGGCGACGAATTCCCTGCGCAGCAGTCGGCTCACATTCTTCAACAGATGCGGGAGGTCCGAGCCATCGGACGGACTCCCGACGCCGTGGTCGCCGGCGCGGTCGGAATCGGCACCCGAGCCGTTCCGATCGCCTTCTGCATCAGCGAAATCGTCCGCGCGATCGTCCGAGTCCGCGCGATCGTCCAAGTCCGCGCGATCGCCCAAGTCCGCGCGATTGTCCATGTCCGAGAGACCGCCGCCGTCCGGCTGCGCGAATTCCTCAGTGAAGTCCGGCGCGGAGTCTGCCGTGGAGTCCCCTGCGGAGCTGTCGCTATTCGCCGAGACCTGGTCGTCGGCATTGTCGTTGAAATTGCTGTCGTTGCTGTTGTCGTTGTCGTGCGTAGTCATGTCAACTCCTTTACTTGTCATGTGACATGTATATGTAGCATGACATGCATTTCAAGAACATGTCAAGTAACATGTAAAATCGGAGTATGAGCACAGAGGACGACAGCCAGACGATTGCCGAGGCCCTCACTCGCCTGCAGTGGAAGCGGGGGCCCGGTGGACCTCGAGGCTTCGGGCCTCCCGGCGGACTCGGCGGCGCTGCAGGAATGTTCGAGGGCCCCGGACGGGGAGAGCATCCCTTCGGTGGACGCGGACACTCACGCGGCGACGAACCGGGCGAGGGCGATGGGCGCCATGAAGGTCACCGATCACGTGAGAACGACCGTCGCCACGGAGAGCATGGACGCCACGAGGATGGGCACGACTGGCGCGGAAAGTTCGGAGGACGATTCGGAGGTCGGGCTCAGCTGAAGCTGCTCATCACTCTCGTACAGGCAGGACGCGCCCTCGGAGTCAGCGCGATCGGCGAGAAGATCGGCGTCGACCAGCCCCGCGCCTCCCGACTTGTCTCTCAAGGCGTCGAATTGGGACTCCTCCAACGAGAAGCCGACCCCGATGATGCGCGACGCACTCTCATCGCTCTGACAGAGAAAGGGCAGGCGATCTCGAACAGATTCCGCGGAGCACAGCGACAGACCGTCGACCACGCACTCGAAGAATTCAGCGACGAAGAGCGGGCTCTCCTGGCGCGACTGCTCTCCCGGCTGGCCGACGCCTGGCCGAATTGAAAGTCAGGCCTCGGCAAGCGCCTTGAGTCGATCCATCGACGCCAGCAGGCTCTCTGTCGTAGTCGACTGCGCACGCGGCAGTCGCCGGGGATCACGCAGCTGTGTCCAGTCGTAGGTCTGGCGGACCAGGCTCGAACGATCGCCTGCGGGTTCGATCTCCCATGTCCACTTCTGCCCAAAGGGCTCACCGCCGGTTTCCGAGGGCATCCAGGAAATGAGTCGCCCTTCTTCGAACGCGACGACATGGTTCTCTCGATCCACACCCTTGGTCAGTGTCGTGATGAACGAACCTCCGACACCGGTCACGCGCTGGCCTGCAGCGGCCGCGCCCAGGTTGTCGTTGCCGTCCCATTCCGGCTGGCGAGCCGGGTCGGCGATGAGGTCGAAGATTTCGGCAGGGGGCGCCTCGACCAGAATCTCCGCACTGACGACCTTGAGCGCAGGGTCGATCGTGTCGAAGATCGCCAAGTCCGCTGCATCCGGTGTTGATTCGGTCATGCCATTCCTCTTCCCGCCCAGGCCCGGATCCGTCGTTGGGTCCAGGCGCTCTCCGTACTCAGGCCTCGACTGTACCCCAGCGCATCATTCAGCTTCGGCTCGCCGAGACTCCCGGCGACGATTCAATGCCGCGGTCGCCGTTGCCGCCACTTCGAAGTTCTCATCGGTGCTGAGTTCGCTGATGAAGTCATCGATCTCGGCATCGGGTATCTCGATGAGAACTTGGAGAACCCGGAATCGCGTCACAGGCTCCGGCGAACGAGCCTGTCGGCGCAGCTCCGCCATGATCCGATCCGAATCCGGGGTCGACGACGATGCAGTCGAACCGACGCGCTCCGGCCCACCCCACCCTGTCTCCGACGACGATGCTGCGGCGACGAAGGCGGCCAGCGCCTCAGCGGATTCGATGTCCTTGGGCCCATCCATTGCCAGCTCGAGCAGATCCGGGATCGCAACAGAATCCCTCATCTGCCCCAGGATGAGCGCTGCCGTGCTGCGCACATCGAGGTCAAGGTCTCCGAGTGCGGCGTGCAGCGCATCGGTGATGACAGCAACCGCGGAGTCACCCAGGTCCTCCTTCGGCGTCTTGCGGCGGATCTCGTCAAGAGCCCGAATCGCATTGCGTCGGATATCGACCGAATGATCACGCATTCCCTTCGCCAAATGATGAACGGCTTCGGGCCCGGAGTGCGAGAGTGCCCAACTCATTGCGCCGGCTGCGTTGAGCACCGATTCGTTGAGAACCGCGACGGACAGCGACTCCACCGGGACGGCACCGTCGACCCCGCTGCCCAGTGCCGCCTTGTGCCGCTGGATGACGTCACCGGACTCGAGGGAACGCATGAGATCGATGGTCAGAAGCAGTGCTTCTCCGTCGGCATGGCTGAGCTCGCCGACCTGCTCGAGGTGACGGAGCAGCTCACGTTCGGCCGTGATGCGCTGCTTCGACGCGGCGATGAGGTCGCCGATGAGCGTCTTGGGTTCAAAAGTGGGGTCGGACAGCAGAGCCCCGATCTCCGACAGCGACATTCCGAGCTTGCGCAGCCCCTCGATATGGAAGATGCGCCCAATGTCATCTGCCGAATACTCCCGATATCCGCCGGAGGTGCGTTCGCTGGGCTCGATGAGGCCCAGGGATTCGTAATGACGCAGCATTCTTGCGCTCACGCCCGACCGCTTGGCCACTTCGCCGATCAGCATTCGCACCACACTCCCCTCTCCACTATAGAGAGCACAGGCAAGAGCGAATCGGAATGAACCCCGATCACGATGCGACTCTCCGCATCATCCTGCCCGCCCGAACAGCAGCACACCACTGCGCCGCTGCCCATTTCTGAGGAAGGGATCCGAGCCGCCGGCCGAGGACCTACGCGGGCTTGCCCCACCCGGCGATCCTCGACTGACCCTTCCCAAAGCCCGTCTATTCCGACAGTTCGGATCCCAATGCGACCACTCGCTTGGCCTCGCTCAAGGCGTGGGCGAAGCCGGCGTCCGGATCGGTGAACATATCCCGGGTCGCCATGGCGTGCGTGCGCACTGTTTCTTCCTCTGCCTGTAGCTTCCCATCGAGCACTGACACGAGATCGTCGCCCAAGGACACGATCGCGCGACTCAGGCTCTTCTGCGTCTCGAGATCGCCTCTGCCCAGCTGCGTGACCAGGGCCGATGCCAACTTTTCGCGGTGGTCGCCCGGCACCAGGGCCGCTGCCGATCGCCAGGCACTGCGAGCGACCTCGGCATCAGGATGACCGATCAGCTCCAGCCCCCTCTGTGCGGGATCGATGGCCGCCCAGGCCCGTGGGTCTCCAATCTTCGACAACGTGTGCAGCGCTTGACTCTGCGCCTGGGGCACATCCGAACTCAGCTCAGCGATGAGTCGGGGCACGACCACCTCGGCGGGCATTCGAGTCAGCGCCCAGGTGAGCATGTCGCGGACGAAGAAGTCTGGTTCGATCCTGCACCGCTCGATGAGGATGTCGAGGTGGCGGTCCTCGGCAGTCGTGCCGATGGCCATTGCGGCCTGCAGCCTCTTCTGCGAGTTCGCCCCGGAGAGAGCGGAGACGACAGGGTCAACCTCGCCGAGCGCGAGGGAATCGTCCGGCTCGCGTGCAGGCGCAATCTTCTGTGCAGGCGCAGTCTTCCGTGCGGGCGCAGTGCCCGTCGACTGATTCTTCAGTGCCTCAGTCGCGTGTGGATTGGTCATTGAGTCCACCTCCTTGACCCCAGTCAAGACCTTTACATCGTGTCAAGGTCAAGAGGCAGGGGAAACGACGGGAGGAGTGCTCATCCGCCGCTCGTCCACTGGCCACCGGACGGCGGAGCACTGCTCGACGACGAGGGGCTGTTCGGCGCTTGGTCGGGGATGCCAGCGCCCGACGTCAGCCCGACCACTGTGAGGACGATGACGGAGACGACAGAGAAACCGACGATGCCGAGGATCACCAGGAGGAGCATGCACCCGGCTAATGACAATCGGCGGCGAGTGTTGCGTGGACGGTAGACCATGTGGACGATAGTAACGTCAGACGCTGTTGCGCTGCCCTGGATTTCCGCTGATGGTGCAGGCTTGGAACATCAGTCCCTAATCTCCCCTCCCACCTCATCCGTGACCCTCCTGTGACAAAAGGCACGGCGTGGACACATTGCTCCTTAAGTTTGTTGCATTATCGTTATATTCATGCCTCGACAGACTCGCCACCGCAAGGGCCGCCGGTCCGTGCTCACTGGCGCCCTGATCGGCCTCGGGGCAGCAGTAACGGCACTGATCGTGGCGGCTGTCATCATCGTCAATTCCCCGTTCTCGTTCGGCTCGACCAAGATCAGGCAGATGCAGATGGCCTCAGTGAATCAGCTCACCGAGCAGCAGATCGACAACGCCCGACTCATCATCGGCATCGGCCGTGGCGGTAACTTCGACGACCGAGCGATCAGAATCGCGCTCATGACTGCACTTCAGGAATCGTCGTTGCGCAATCTCGACGCCGGCGATCGCGATTCGATCGGCCTATTCCAGCAGCGCCCGTCTCAGGGCTGGGGCGAGCCCACAAAACTCAATGATCCTGTCTACGCCACGAAGTCCTTCTACGGCATCAACCCGGAGATCAAGAATCCCGGGCTGGAGCAGGTCGACGGATGGCACACGATGAGTCCGACCGAAGCTGCCCAGGCGGTCCAAAGGTCAGCGCTGCCCAACGCCTACGAGCAATGGGAATCCTTGGCCGACGACCTCATCGGCACCCAGACCGATGTCGAAGCCCTGAGCTGACCTATGTCCGTCGCGAAGAAGACCCTGGTCCTGACTGCCCTGGGACTGGCCGCAGCCACCGTCATCAGCGGATGTTCGATCCTTCCCGGCTCGGCCAGCCACGGGAACGGGCCCTACCCGCAGAAGATCGACTCCCCCTACGGCAGTACAACGATCAAGTCCGAGCCGAAGAAGATCGCAGTCACCAGCTCGATCGACCTCGACATTGCGATCGCACTCGGTGCCGATCCCGTCATCGCCCCGGCATATTCGTCGACCGGCACCAACCAGAAGTCCGGTACCAACCAGAAGTCCGGTTCGAAACTCGACCTCAGCCCGTGGGCATCAGCCGCACTCGACGACGCAGGAATGACAGCCCCTGACACGTACGATGCGCAGAAGGGTCCTGATCTCACAGCGATCAAGGAGGCGCAGCCCGATGTCATCCTGGCCACCGGCCTCGATGATGCCGGCTCGCACTTCGATGAACTCTCCGACATCGCCCCTGTCGTCGCGGCCAAGGACGACGCCACCTGGACTGACCGGACGGCAGCGATCGCCACTGCTCTCAACCAAGCGAAGAATGCCTCAGGTGTCGTCAATGACGTCACGCAGAAGACCGAGGACGTCGCCTCGCATCACCTCGAACTCGAGGACACGACCTACGCGGTGGCCGACGTGAAGAAGTCATCGATCGACTACCTGTCCTACGACGGCACCGACGACAGTCTCTTCACCGGCCTCGGTCTGCTCCCCGATGCGGCAGCGAAGAAGTACTCGGCAGACAAGCATTCGGTCACGAAGTCGAACGTCGACGATCTCGACGCAGACATCCTCCTCATCCACTTCCCTGCCAGCGGCGGAGGAATGCTCGAGAAGGCGGAGCTCGCCGATCCCTTTTACCGTGAGGTCAAGGTCATCCGCGGCAAGCACTACACCGTGCTCGACGACGACAGCTTCAACGCGCTGACGAACCCGTCCCCGCTCAGCGACAAATGGGCCCTCGACAACCTCCCTGAGGACCTGAACAAGGCTGAACAGGGAGTTTCCTGACTCCGGCTCGCTGCCGCGAACCATCCTCCGCTGCGTCCTGGCCATCACCGAATTCGTGACGTTCAGCCCCGCGAACTCGTTTCCGGTAATCTCTACCCATGGCCTCCACTTCAGACTCCGCCCCGGTCAACGTCGCAGTCGAGCAGCTCCTGCGCAACCCCGAGGGCAATCTCGAGGCCATTTCCGAGACCGCCGATCTGTTCAAAGCTCTTGCCACTCCGTCACGGCTGAAGATGCTGCTGGTGCTGGCCCACGGCGAGGCCACGGTGACGCACATCGTCGACTCGACAGCTCTGTCGCAGCCCCTGGTGTCCCAGCATCTGAAATTCCTGCGCGGCCTCCACCTCGTCGGCGTCAATCGGATCGGCCGCGAAGCCTACTACTCACTCAAGGACGACCACGTCGCACACATCATCCTCGATGCGCTGGCCCACACCGTCGAAGGTCACGAGCACTGACCAGCCGGCTCATGCTCACTTCATGAAGTCGAGGATCCGATCGATCGCCTCGGCGGTCTTCTCCGCACCGACAGCCAACGACAGCCGCACCGACCGCGAGCCGTTGACGGAGTCGAAGTCGTTCCCCGGTGCCAGTGCGACACCTGTGGCAGCGAGGAGGGCTTCGCACCATCCCGCCGCAGTGTCGATGCCGGAGTCAGCCCGCGCGAGGATCTCGTCGATGCGCGCATACATGTAGAACGCCCCATCGGGCGGTGCCATATCGGAGAATCCCAGGTCGGCAGTGGCATCGAGAACGTGCTTGCGGGCGCGGGCGAAGGATTCGACCGCCGTTTCGCATTCCGCGTACGACTCATCGGTGAACGCTGCGACCGCTGCGTACTGGGCGGGGACCGGGGCGCACAGCGACAGGTTTCCGCTCACGTTCTGGGCCGGCCGGATCAGCGGCTCGGGAAGGATCGCCCAGCCGAGGCGCCACCCCGTCATCGCCCAGTACTTTGAGAACGAGGAGATGACGATCGCGTCGTCATCGTGACTCAACGCGGTCTCGCCGCGCGTGCCGATGTAGCTGATGCCGTGGTAGATCTCGTCGGAGATCACCTGGACCCCGTGATCGCGACACCAGGAGATGAGCTCGCCGAGGTGTTCGCCGGTGATCATCGTGCCCGTGGGATTCGCTGGTGAGGCGAGCATCAGGCCCTTGAGCGGTGCCTCGGCGTGAGCCTGCTCGAGGAGGTCGACAGTGGGTTGGAAACCGTGGTCGCCGCCGCAGTCGAGTTCGACGATCTCGCAGCCCAATGCCGCAAGGATGTTCTTATATGCGCCGTAGCCCGGACGGGCCAAGGCGACACGGTCTCCGGGATCGAAGCAGGTGAGGAATGCCGTCTGGAATGCGCCTGAGGATCCTGTCGTGATCGCAATCCGCTCAGTCGGGATGTCGACACCGTACCAATCCCGGTAGTGCCCGGCGATGGCTTCGCGCAGTTCGGGAATGCCGAAGACCGCGGAGTAGCCGAGGTTGGTGCCATCAGTCAGCACCTCAGCGGCTCGTCTGCGCACGGGCGCGGGGGCACCCTGGGTCGGCTCGCCCAGGCACATCGCGATGGTGTCGCGACCGGACCGAGCCATCTCCTGGACCTGCGCGACGATGTTCATCGCTGCGAAGGGCTCGACGATGCCAGCCCGCGCTGAGGCGTGTGGGCCTGCGGACCGAGCCTCAGCCGTCCGGACACCATCGGTCCGGAAGTCGAGGGGCTGGGATCCGGCAGTCGACGGGTTGAGAACCATACGTCACTTCCTTTCGCGTGGGACGCGGCCCATCAGGTAGAACTCATCGTTGGGCAACATCCCACCGACGTGTGCCATCCGGTTCGAGAGTCCGAAGAAACCGGTGATCGCGCCGATGTCCCAGGCATCCTCGTCGTCGAAGCCGTGCTGGGCCAGGGCGGCGAAGTCGTCATCACCGACAGTCCAGGGCTCCTTGCAGACCTTCATGGCGAAGTCGAGCATGGCCATCTGCCGCTCGGTGATGTCGGCCTGCAGATAGTTGACCGCGACCTGATCGGCCACCTGCGGCTTCTTCTCCTTGATCCGCAGGACCGCCCCATGCGCGACGACGCAGTAGAGGCACTTATTCACCGCCGAGGTGGCCGTGACGATCATCTCCCGGTCCCCCTTCGTCAGGTTCCCGGTCTCCTTCTCCATGAGTGCGTCGTAGTAGGCGAAGAACGCTCGGAACTCCGCTGGTCGGCGGGCGAGGGAGAGAAATACGTTGGGCACGAAGCCCGACTTCTCGGACACAGCCAGAATCGTTTCGCGAATATCGTCTTCGACATTATCGATGTCAGCGTAGGGGTAGCGCATACTGCTCATGCTAGTCGCCTCTGCCGGGCATGTGTGCCGCGGGTCACGCACCGAGCTGGGATGCCTCGGCGATGGCGGCTACTGTGAGAGCAGGCCCATCGATGACGATTGCGAGGAGTGGAATCATGAGTGACGAGAACACCGGCTCGACCGGTGAGGTTCAGCTCGACAACGGCGTGTTCCGTGTGACGAAGTGGACGATCGAACCCGACGGCATCATCCCGATGCACAAGCACGAGCACGAATACGTCGTCGTCCCCATGGTCACCGACACGATGGTCGTGAAGAACTCGGACGGCACGCAGATCGACGCCGAACTCGAAGCAGGAGTCAGCTACACCCGTCCCGCCGGTGCTGAGCATGAGGTCTCGAATCCCGGCGGCGGCGCAGACGTCGTCTTCGTCGAGGTCGAACGACTCTGACTCAGCCTCTCAGGCCGGCAGGTCCCAGGTGTGAACCGGTTCGCCGGAGGCCTGGTTGGCCAGGTAAGCGTCCATCATCGCTTTGAGTCCGTCACTGCGCTCGGGCGAATCCGGGGCACTGTTCGGTGCCAGGTGTTCGAGCATGCGCAGCTGCCACGTCGCACCGTTGGCGCGCTTCTCGGCACGTCCTTCGATGATCGACATGTATTCCTCGATCACATCTTTGTCGATGCCCAGACGGTTCAGGCCGCGCCTGGCCTGTGGAATGAGGACGTCGAGAACGAGGTCGGCGACGTCGATGTGACCGATCTTCGGCCACGTCACGCGGGCATTGATGCCATCCTTGGCGCAGGAGAAGAAGTTCTCCTCGGCCTCACGGAACGACATCCGTGACCAGACGGGGCGATTCTCTCCAACCAGGAACTCGGCAAGTCCGTAGTAGAAGGCGGCGTCGGCAACCATGTCGACGGGGGTGGGACCGGCCGGCAGCAGTCGGTTCTCCACCCGGATATGCGCTCCGCTGTCGGAGGAATCGTAGATCGGGCGATTCCACCGCCACACGGTGCCGTTGTGCAGATTGAGCTCGTAGAGCTTCGGGGCATCGGCCGAACTGAACTCGACGAAGTCCTTGATCTCCGGCAGCAGCGGCGGGAAGTAGCGGACGTTCTCCTCGAAGAGGTCGAAGACGCTCGTGATCCAGCGTTCGCCGAACCACACCCGCGGGCGTACCCCCTGGTTGACCAGTTCCGGGGTGCGCGTGTCGATCGACTGGCTGAAGACGGGGATCCGGGATTCGTGCCACAGCTTGCGACCGACGAACAGCGGAGAGTTCGCACTCATTGCGACCTGCGCCGCGGCGATCGCCTGCGAGGCGTTCCACGCCTCGGCGAACTTGTTGGGCGCGACCTGCAGATGCAGCTGCATCGACGTGCATGAGGCTTCGGGCGCGATGTCGGAGAACTCGTGCTTGTACTTCTCCTCACCGTCGAGCTCGATGCGGACGTATTCGCCGCGCGCATCGATGACCGAATTGCTCAGAGCCTCATAGCGGTTCTCCTCGGTCATCCACTTCGCCTCGGTGAGGAACTGGGTGGACAGCGTCGGCAGCGTTCCGATCGATGCGATCTTGAGCCCTTCCGCCTCGGCGGCCTTCTGGGCCCGCTCCAGCCGGTGTGCGATCCCGGCCTCCAGAGTCTTGAGCCCACGCCCGGCGACCTGCAGCACGGGATGGTTGAGTTCGAGGTTGAAGCCGCCGATCTCGGACTGGTACTCGTCGCCCAGGTGCTCGAGGACCTTCGTATTGTTCAGACTCGGCTGATTGTCCTCGTCGACGAGGTTGAGTTCGAGCTCAAGACCGATCGTGCCCGCGGACTTGAAATCCGCGTGGCGCAGGTACGTGTCGAAGAGCTCGAGGTTCTCCGCGAGCTTCTCCCGATACAGCGTGCGTTCTTCCGGCGTATACCGCTTCGAATTGACTGCCTCACCCATGGGACAAGCAAACCACAGAGTAAGGGGTTTGCGCTCCCCCGAGAAGGCATGCGTTTGCGCATCGCCGGATGCGGACATCTCGACCGACAGCTCAGCACCCGCCGTAGAATCTGGGCCATGACTACGACTCTGCCTTCAGATCTCCAGTCCGCCGACCTCCTCGGGAAGGCCGCCGAACGCCTTCCTCTCATGCTCGATGACCTCAAACGCGTCATCTCGCTCGAAACCCCCTCACACGACAAAGATGCTGTCGCCGCCGGTGCGCAGGATTTCGTCGCACTGCTGCACGAGCGCCTCGGCGCCACAGCCGAGACCATCACCGTCGGGGACACCACGCATGTGCGCCTGCGCTTCGGCGACGGTCCCGCCCGAGTCGTCCTCCTCAACCACCAGGACACCGTGTGGCCGCACGGGACGCTCGAGCGCATCCCGTTCTCCACCGATGACGGAATCCTGCGCGGTCCGGGCAGCTTCGACATGCTCACCGGAGCGATCATGAGCGTGCACGCGACAGCGATCCTGCGCGAGCACCTCGGCGAGGATGCGCTCAACGGTCTGTCGATCCTGGTCACCGGCGATGAGGAGATCGGATCGATCTCGTCCTCGGACCTCATCCGCGCCGAAGCGGCCGAAGCGAAGGCCGTCTATGTGATGGAGGCGAGCGCAGGTGGTGCGCTCAAGCTCGAGCGCAAGGGCACGAGCAACTATGTCCTCGCCTTCAAAGGCAAGGCATCCCACGCCGGCCTCGAACCCGAGAAGGGGATCAATGCGGGAATGGCGCTGGCGCTGCACCTGCCGTTGGTCGCGGATCTCGCCGACGCTTCAGCTGGGACCTCAGTGGTGCCGACCGTGATCAGTGCGGGGACCACGTCGAACACCGTGCCCGCCGAGGCGCGCGTGGACATCGACGTCCGTGCCCGCACCGCGGCCGAGCTCGAGCGCGTCGATGCCGCAATCCGGAAGTTGGCAACCCAGCCGCAGCTCGAAGGATCGACGATCGAGGTTCTCGGCGGCATCAACCGCCCGCCGTTCGAGCGCGAGCAGTCGGCGTCCTTGTTCGAACGCGCGACCGCACTGTCGGCCGACCTCGGCCTTCCGGCACCTGAAGGTGTATCCGTGGGCGGAGCTTCGGACGGGAACTTCACCGCTGGCGACGGCATCGACACACTCGACGGACTGGGTGCCGTGGGCGATGGCGCGCATGCCGAACACGAGCACGCGGTCATCGATCAGATCGCCCCGCGCACAGCACTGCTCGCGGCTCTCATCGCCGACCAGCTGCAGGACTGAGCTCAGCGTAGGCACCCTGCACTGACCGTCGCATTCCATTGCGGCTGCGGCCCGTCGCAGTCCATTGCGGCTGCGGCCGAGACCGGTTTCGCTGAGCTCACCGTCGGTCAGTCGACAGGGTAGCCGGCGTCCCGCATCGTCGACTGGCTCTTCGTCGTGAAGAGCCAGTCGCGGAAGTGCGGGTCCGGCACGACCGTCTCACGCGCGCTCAGACAGTCGCGTTCGACGAGATAGTAGTGGTACCCGAAGCGGCCGAGCACTCGCATCAGCTCATCGGGACGGGCTCTGTCATCGAGGACTTCGCATAGGATGTCCGGTTTCAGCGCCTCGAGGAACTCCTGCCCAAACTCGAAGACGTCGTTCTCGGCACCTTCGACGTCGATCTTCACGGTCACTCGGGGCGTGCCATCCGGCATGTCCGGGAGGAGTTCGTCGAGGGAGGAGAAGCGCACCTCGGCGCCCGAGTCGAAGTCCATGCTCGCTGCGTAGAAGGACGGCAGCGCTGATCCTCCGTCACCGGTGGGCACCTGCATCGTGGTGCCCGGCTTGCCCACGCCCGACGGGTGAACCGTGACCCGATCGCCGAGCTGGTTGCGGGCGACGTTCTTCTCCAGGCCTGCGACGACGGCGGGGATGATCTCGAACGAGTGAGCGTGCACCTGCGGGTTGGCGGCCAGGACGGCCATCGTGAAGACCCCGGTGTAGGCGCCGATGTCGAGGAACACCTCTGCGTCCTTGCTTAGGTCGACCATGAGTTCGAGGGCGAACGCATCCTCTTCCTCGGTCCGTCGACCCTTGCCCCAATAGAATTCCTTCGCAATCTCGCACCGGAACGGATCGACAAGGTAGAAGTCGGCGTCACCGGCACGCCCGCGCACCTCGGTGAGACCGATCGGGGCAGGCAGTCTTCCGACCTTGATCCCTTTGACGTGAGGCGCGACGGTGCGCAGCAGCGGGTGGAGGATCGGCTGGGCGAGGGCGGCTTTGACCGGCAGCTTCAGCCCGAACCATGACTGCTTCCGGGCCTTGAGCGTACTCAGGTAGTCATTCACGGTGATCCCCCTCGGTGACTCTTTTGTCCACCGTACCAATGTCGCTGACGCACCATCCAGCGTCGGATCCGACTGCACGGGCAGGTTTGTCGACCTGGCCCGACCGCTGTGTGCTGGAGTGAGGTGACAGAGCGTCGATATCCGGGCTGGAAACCACCGTTCGTTCACCTCAGAATCGTGCGGTTCACGGTGGAGCCGGGCGCTCGGTCCGATCTCGCCGCAAGCCCAGCGCCGAGGCGGTTGCTGCCGAAGCTATAGGCTGGAGACCAGGATCATCAGCTCCAATCACAAAGAAGGTGCACGGCGCATGAAACTCAAGTCAATGACCCTCCATCAGGTATCGATTCCCCTGGTCACTCCCTTCGAGACCTCGTTCATGAGGGAGACCGAGAAGGACTGCTATCTTGTCGAGGCGACCTTTGACACCCCCAAGGGCGAGATCACCGGGTGGGGAGAATCCGTCGCGATGATCTCTCCGCTCTACTCCTCCGAGTACGTGGCGTCCGGCATCGATGTCACGAAGCGCTGGCTGGCCCCGATCCTCTTCGGCATCGATGACCTCACCGCAGAAACGGTGTCCTGGCACCTGCGCCACGTCATCGGTCACCCGATGGCGAAGTCCGCGATCGAGATGGCGGTCATCGAGGCCCAGCTCAAACTCAATGATCAGTCCTTCAAGGACTACCTGGGTGGGGTCGTCGATTCGGTCCCGTCGGGAGTGTCGGTGGGCATTCAGGACTCCGTCGAGGAGACCGTGCGCGTCATCGGCGGCTACCTCGAAGAGGGTTACGCCCGCATCAAGCTCAAGATCAAGCCCGGGAAGGACATCGCGCCCATCGCCGCCGTGCGCAAGGCCTTCGGTGACGACTTCGGCTTCCAGGTCGATGCGAACGCCGCGTACACCCTCGTCGATGCTTCGCATCTGCGCCGCCTCGACGAATATGGTCTTCTGCTCATCGAGCAGCCTCTGGGTGAGGCCGACATCCGTCAGCATGCCGAGCTCGCGAAGCTGATGGAGACGCCGATGTGCCTCGACGAGTCGATCGTCTCCGCCGAGGCGGCCGCTGACGCGATCTCGATGGGCGCGGCTGCGGTCATCAACATCAAACCCGGCCGAGTGGGCGGCTTCATCGAGGCGAAGAAGATCCACGACCTGTCGGCCGCTCACGGTGTGGCCGTCTGGCACGGTGGAATGGTCGAGACCGGGCTGGGCCGTGCGGCCAACGCCGCATTGGCGTCGCTGCCCGGATTCACGCTGCCCGGCGACATCTCGGGTTCGAACCGCTTCTTCCACGAGGACATCACCGAGGAGATCGTCATGTACGACGGCAAGGTCGACGTGCCAACGGGTGTCGGCTTCGGCGTCTCGATCGATCCGGCGAAGTTCGAGAGGTTCCGCACCGATTCTGTCGAGCTGCTGCCGCAGGGCTGATCGGCTGCTCCCCCAGGAGGCAACAGCGACTCCCTCGGCCCGCGTCTAGTCGCTCAGTTGTGGGTGTGCGTCTCCTGGGCAGCGTCCTTCGCTCGGTCGAACTGGAAGGTCGAGTGCTCGATCGCTACCTTGAAATGCTCGGCCAGGCACTCCTGGAGTGCTGTGAGTATTCGCGGCGCGTGTCCGTCGTAGAAGCACTCGTCGGCGAGCACCACATGTGCCGTGAGCACGGGCAGGTTCGAGTCGATTCTCGTCACGTGCAGATCGTGAACCTCGCGGACGTGCTCGATTCCTTCGATATGTGCTTTGACCTTGTCGAGGTCGAGCTCCTTGGGAGCGACCTCGAGCAGAATCGATCCCGTTTCGCGGAGGATCGAAAATGCCCGGGGAACGATCAGGGCGGCGATGAACAGCGCTGCCACGGCATCGGCCCGGCCCCAGTCGAAGAGCCAGATCGAGACGGCGGCAAGAATGACGGCGACCGATCCGAGAGCATCGGCGATGACTTCGAGGAATGCAGCTTTGAGGTTGAGGGAGTCCTCTTTCGCTGAGCTGAGGATGATGATCGAGACGATGTTGCCAGCGAGCCCGATCGCGCCGAAGACCATGAGTTCGGGCCCGGGGACCTCTGGTGGGAGGAAGAAGCGGCGGATGCCCTCGATCAGGCTGTATCCACCGAGGCCCAACAGCAGTGTGGCCTGAGCACCGGCGGCCAGGACCTCTGCGCGACGGAACCCCCACGTCTTCTGACCTTTCGGCGGCGTGCGAACCAACGTGGCGGCGAACAGGGCTATGCCGATCCCGATGAGGTCGACGGCGTTGTGGCCGGTATCGATGAGGAGCGCCAAGCTGCCCGTCATGATCGAGCCGATGACCTGGAAGACGAAGATCGCCAGGACGATGCCGAACACGACGGCCAGCCGTCGACGCGACCCGGAAGTGTGTGAGTGATCGTGTGCCATGGAAACCTCCCTACACCATCACATTAACATATGCGCATGTCTTTATGCATTGGTGAGAATCCTCAATAGAAGAAGTGCAGGTGCCCGCTTCCGCGCTGGCCACCTGCACTTCAACAACTCAGGACTATGAGTCATTCACTGCCCACGACGGGGAGTCATTCACTGCTCAGAACTCAAAGCCATTCACAGTTCGGAATCGCTCAAGAATCCTCACGCCGCTTCCGAACGCGACGCGACCAGCGCAACATTCGCCAAGCGTGCGACTCACTTCTTGTCCGGCCCGCTGCCCTTCGGGCCGCCGTCCTTCGGACCGCCGTCCTTCGGACCGCCGCCGTTCGGACCCTGGTCACGGGGACCCTTGCCATGGGTTCCGCCCGAACCATCGGACCCGCCGTCGCGCTCATCGCGGCGCCGTTTCGCCTCGGCGATGTAGGACTGGACATCGATGCCGGTGGCTTTCTTCACCTCGTCGCCGATGTGCGTGAGGTCAAGGTCGCCGTGCTCGTCGAGGTAGTCCTTCGGATCGAAGCCGCTGCGAGCCCATGCACTGGGATCAGTCCAATCGACGGGCCCCGGACCTTGACGCTTCGAGCGCTCCTCGCGATCGCCGGAGACTTGCCCTTCGACGATCTGTCCGTCATCCGCGGAGTCCTTGCTTGACCCTGCATCCGACGGTCCGGAATCGTCCCGGTCCTGACTGCGCGAGAACGTTGATCCGCCCTGATTCTTCGCCTTGGTGACAAGATCGCCGAGGTCGATTCCAGTCGTGCCCCGCACGACTTCGAGGACCTGTGCAAGATTGTTCGACACCGAGTTCGCGAGCTTCGACTCCCCATCGGTGGATACGATCGAGAGATCCTTGATGTTCGCGTACGGGGCCACGAGCTCTCCGGCGATGTTCGGCAGAACCTCGAGGACCTTCGACAGCACTGCGGCGTCGTTGAATTTCTTGTACGCCTCAGCCTGAGCCTGGAGCGCCTCGGCCTCAGCAGCACCGCGTGCCCTGATCGCGTCGGCCTCAGCCTCACCTTCAAGCCGGATCGCCTCAGCGTCCTTCGATCGACGGTGCAGCTCAGCTGCGGCTTCAGCTCGACCTTGAGCTTCGATCTCATAGGCACGAGCGTCCGATTCAGCCTGCTGGCGGTAGCGCTCAGCATCGGCAGGTCGCCTGACCTCGGCATCGAGCTGTTCGGCACGCAGTTCCGCAGCTTCCTTCGCCACGACCCGATCGCGTTCGAGCAGCTTCTGCTTCTCTGCCGCGGCGGACAGCGGACCGGCGTTGTCGGCCGAGGCCTGACGCTGATCAGCTTCTTCCTTCAGCGCCGCCCGACGCAGGGCGAGCTGCTGCTGCTGTTCGGCGATGGCCTGGTCGGTCAGCGCCTGCTGCTTCTGGGTCTCTTCGTTCTGCAACGCCTCTTCGACGGCCGATGCACGACTGGCATTCGCCTCGGCGATGGCGGCGTTCTTCGCCACTTCAGCCGCCTGCGGACGACCCCAGTCACGCAGATAGCTGCCTTCGTCCTCGACGGCGGAGATCTGGAAGGTGTCGATGACCAGACCTTGGTTGTTCATCGAGTGCGCGGACTCCTCCTGCACCTGAGCGGCGAAGGAGGCGCGATCCTGGATGATCTGCTCGACGGTGAGCGTGCCGACGACGGCACGCAGGGTGCCAGAGAGAATCTCAGTGCTGTAGGGCTCGATCTGGTCCTGCTGATCGAGGAAGCGCTGGGCGGCCTTGCGGACATCGTCCTCGGTGCCGCCGACCTTGACCTGAGCGACTCCGTGCAGTCGCAGTGCGATGCCGTTCATCGAGATTCCGTCGATCGCGACGGCGATCTGGCGCGATGACAGCGACAGGAAGAACGCCTTCTGAACGATCGGGTAGACGACCGCGCGACCGCCGATGACGATGCGCCCGCTACCGCCGGCACCCGAGGCATTCCGCCCGGTGATGATCAGAGCCTCCGACGGGGAGGCAATTTTGTAGGACCGCAGAATCACGATGAGTGCGATCAGAACGACTATGACAATGACACCGATACCGCCGGCGCCTAGAAGCAGGTCCATCAGTGGGCCTTCCAACACTCGAGGATGTGCGTGCAGGGCGGTCGCTGAGGACCGGGCCCATTGCCATCATCCTATGCGAGGCCCCTGACATTGCCCAGGGAAGTCACTTGCCCCAGTCGCCGGGAGGGCCCAGGAACAGGAGCCCGCTGAAGATGATGATGACGACGACGATTCCGACGGCGATCGCCAGCCATGGCTTGCGGATTGCCCACGAGGTGAGCCGTTCGAACCAGTTCCTGGGTGTCCGGCCATCGGCGCCGAGCCCCCAGCCACCCTCGAGCAGACCGGCTTTCGCGACCGAGACCTCGAAGGGAATCGTGGCATAGGGAATGATCGCTGAGGCAAGACCGGTGGCAATCCGACGCTTGCTCCACATCTGCGAGGTTCCGACGCCGATGACGGCAATGACGAAGCAGATGAAGACGAAGCCGTGGATTCCACCGCCGATGCGCACACCGATCTCAGTCGTCTTGGTGACGTACTTGAGGATCATTCCGATGATGAGCAGAGACCAGGTCACGGTCTCGGCGATGGCAAAGAATCTGAAGAAGCGCTTGGGGGTCACGGGAGACTATTGTGCCTGACCAAGATGAGCGGGTGCTGAAGAGCAATGAATGAACACGCGGGCCGGCGAACTTGTCCAGTCACCGGCCCGCGTGGCATCGGGGCCTGCGGTCCGTGCGTCGATCGAATCTCAGCGATCAGGTCTCACTGATCAACGATCCGGCCGACGCCCGGCCTCAGGTTCTCTCTGCGGCTGCTCAGCGCTTGCGGCGAGCACCCATCGTCATCACGACGCCGAGCAGGATGAGTGCTCCGGCCGAGATCACGAGCGGCAGCGCTTCACTGCCGGTACGCGGCAGGTCTCCCCCACCGCCTGCTCCCGGGCCCTCGTCGGCTGCAACGACCTCGAAGGTTCCCTGCAGCGAATCTCCGCCATCGCAGTCGACCGCGACGTCGTACTTTCCGATATAGGTTTCAGCAGCCGACTCATCGAGACCGCGGACGCCGAATTTCGCGACCATATCGGCAGCGACATCCGCGCTCTGCTCGAAGCTCTCGATCTCACCGTTACGCGGCTCGACCGTCATCGTCGCGGTGGTGTCGGCGGTGCAGCCGGCGGCCGCAACCTGAACGCCCTTCTTCCCCACGAAGTCAGCCGCCTCGATCGTCTTCGGATCGATGGTCAGACTCCGATCCGTCGGATCATCCGTCGGGCCGTCCGTCGGAGGATCGGTCGGCGGTGTTGTGGGAGGCTCCGTCGGCGCCGGCGGATCGGTCGGCGCAGCGCTCAAGTCGTAGGCCAAGGTGTGGACCGAATAGGCGATGGCCGGGGCGAAGATATCGATCGAGTCCTTGTTGACGTTCTCGATCGTGTCCGTGGCCTGGTGGTAGTTCGTGTCGTGTTTGTCGCCCGCAGTGCCGCCGAACCACTCGGCTTCCTGCTCCGTCTTCGTTCCGTCAGCACCGGAGAACAGGCCGCTGGCCGGAATTCCGTTGTCGATGAAGGCCTGGTAGTCCGAACGGCCCGAGAAGTCGGTTCCGACGTTCTTCTGATCGTTGTCGGCGAAGTAGTCGGTGAAGATCTTCTCGAGCTCTGCCGATCCTTCGGGCACATTGACGCCGTCCGGAATCGGAACGTCCGAGCCGTCGGAGTCCAGGGTGCCGACGATGTAGTTGTCGGAGCCGATCATGTCGAAGTTCATGTAGGACTTGACCTTCGCAAGCTCGGGCTTGCTGAGGCTCTCGACGTAATGCGTCGATCCGACGAGGCCTTCCTCCTCCGCAGCCCACCAGCCGAAGCGGATGGCATTGTCCGGATCCGTCGGCTGCTTCGCGAGCGCCTCGGCGCTGGCCAGGAGGGCTGCAGTACCGGAACCGTTGTCGTTGACGCCCGGACCTTCGTCCACACCGTCGAGGTGCGCGCCGAGCATCTGCACGTTGTCATGGTCGCCGGCCTTGGTCTCGGCGATGACGTTCCACGTGGTCTCGGTCGTGTATTCGGTCTCGAGGGTGAAGTCCGCAAGCGGAGCCTCGTCCGCACCGGCTTCCTGCACCGCGGTCAGCAGATCGTTGCCCACGTTGTAACTGGCACCGACGGTCGGTGCGCCGTTCTTGATGCGCTCGCCGAGGGTGGCGTTGAGGTCCTCATCGGGGGCCGAGGTGTCGTTGTTGTAGAGGATGACCGCGGCGGCACCTGCGTCGGTGGCGGCCTGCGTCTTCTCTCCGAAGGCGCACGTGCCGCGGGCGACGAGGACGAGTGCACCCTTGGCACTGTCGTCGAAGTCGCTGGACGCACAGCCGAGCTGTCCGCTGGCAAGGTCGCTGTAGTCATCGTCGACAGGCAGGACGACCGGCAGATCCGTCAGAGGCTCAGTGGTTCCTTCGGTGAAGCTGGCAGGGATGACCTTGAGCGCCTGACCGTCGACACTGACCTCGACGGTGGGGAATTTCTGAGACTCATGCTCGAGGTCCTGGCGTTTCACGTTGTAGGCGCCGGTGGCCTCGAGAGTCTTCTCGACGTACTCGACGGCCTCTTTGTAGCCGGGCGTCCCGAGTGCGCGGAACCCTTCATCGGCGTGAGCGGTCGAGATGTCCGAGATCTTCTGCAGATGATTCATCACAGCGTCGCCGGTGACGCCCATATCCGTATGTTCGGTGGGCCCCGCGGTCCCGGTGGCCAGCGCGGGGGTCATCCCGCCCAGTACCAGCCCGGCCGTGGCGGTGACCGCGAACCATGCTTTGATGCCTAACTTCATGGAGTTCCTTTCGCTCCTTGTATGTGCCAGACGAACCAGAATGCTCTCCACTGCAACCTTCTTCGGGCGCTCGAAGAGCATGGGCGCGACGGCAGGCACCAGGGCTGCACCGACGTTGGCATCAGCACTGGTTCAGACAACTGCGCTCAAGGGGAAGCTTGATTCCGACGTTTCGCATTGACTTCGCGATAGGTCACGAAATACATATTTCTATAACGAAACGGTGACACAACTCACATTGGTCTTTAATCTAACTCACCAGTAACGTCTTTGATGTAACGAATTGATAACAACCAACACTTCGTCGATTGCGCAAGTGTTGAATTCAGGATGGTGTCTCGATTAGAATCTGACCAGTGATGAACAAAGAAGCAACGGTCCCGGACAGCCTCCACACCCCTGACCGCAAGACCATCAGACGCTGGCAGCGCTACCTTGCGAACGAACGCCTCGAAGAGCGCGTCTACCGCGATCTGGCAGAACGTCGGACCGGCGAGGACCGCGAAATCCTCCTCGCCCTAGCCACCGCCGAGTCCCGACACCAGGAACACTGGATCAACCTCCTCGGCGACCAGGCTCAGAAGAAGCGCACCCCTGACCTGATCACCCTGTGCCTGGCGTTCTTCGGTCGCATGTTCGGCTCCGTCTTCGTCCTCGCACTGGCACAGCAGTCCGAGACGAGCTCCCCCTACGATGACGAGGAAGCCGCCTCGGCGGAGATGGCCGCGGATGAGCGGATCCACGCCGAGGTGGTCCGCGCTCTCGCTGCCCGTTCCCGAGCCCGCCTGTCTGGCAACTTCCGTGCAGCGGTCTTCGGCGCCAATGACGGGCTCGTATCCAACCTCGCCCTCGTCCTCGGCGTCGGCGCGGCCGGCGTGAGCAACCACGTCATCCTGCTCACCGGTGTGTCCGGGCTGCTCGCCGGGGCCCTGTCGATGGGGGCCGGCGAGTACATCTCGGTCCGCTCGCAACGCGAGCTGCTCGACGCCTCGACACCCGACCCCGAGTCCCGGCACGCCATCGCCGACCTCAACATCGATGCGAACGAACTCGCCCTCGTCTTCCGTGCCCGCGGCATGGACGCCGGGGAGGCCGATGCCCGCGCACACAAGTCAATCGCTGCAGCCAAGAGTCAGACGGCCCCGCAGCTGCCCGGGCCGGAGGCCGTCGTCGACCGCGATGAGCTGGGCACCGGCCTCGGCGCCGCCGTGTCGAGCTTCTGCTTCTTCTCCTCGGGCGCCGTCATCCCGATCCTGCCCTACCTCTTCGGCATGTCCGGGCTCCCGGCTGTGGCTCTGTCCGCCGGACTCGTCGGCATTGCGCTTCTCTTCACCGGCGGCACTGTGGGCCTGCTCTCGGGTACCGCACCGGGACCCCGGGCACTGCGCCAGCTCGCAGTGGGCTTCGGCGCGGCGGCCGTGACCTACGGCCTCGGCTTGCTCTTCGGTGTCAGCGGCGGCTGACGCTTCGCCTCGATCCCTGTGGAGAGTCGGCGGCGAGCGCTGTGGACCCTCGGCGTCAGACGCTGGCTCGGTCCTGCACCGAAGGCCACGGAATCTAGACTGAGGGCATGAACGAAATCCTCGTCCTCATCGACCCGTCCTCCCCCGCACTCGAACGGGCCGACCTCGCCGCAGCTCAGCTTCCGGTCACGGACTTGTCCGCCCACCGCGGCGACGGCATCTTCGAGACCGTTCTGGTGCAGGTCGAGACCCCGGATGAGGTGACCGTGGTGTCACGTGGTCGCCACTTCGAACGGTTCCGGGCATCCGCCTCGGCGCTGGAGCTTCCGGATCCCGATCCGGACCTGTGGAACCGAGCCCTCGACACCGTGATCGCCGAGGTCGTCGCCGCCGATCCGTCGATCACCGAGTTCGGTGTCCGCTACGCATGCTCACGCGGCGGGCAGAAGCCGGGCGGCGGGCAAGCTCCGCGCGGGTGGGCATTCCCCGTGCCGGTAGACGATTCGATCCAGCGCGTCCGCGCCCAGGGCATCAGCGCTGTCAGCCTCGATCGCGGCTACGACGCGTACTTGGGAAGCAAAGCACCCTGGCTGCTCATCGGCGCCAAGACCCTGTCCTATGCGGTCAATCAGGCCGCAGGCAGATACGCGGTCGAGCGCGGGGCCGACGAAGCGCTGTTCGTCTCCCATGACGGGGTCGTACTCGAAGGCCCGACCTCGAACATCGTCATCCGCCGAGGCGACCATCTGCTGACCCCGGATCCCGCGGCCGGTCTGCTGTCGGGCACGACCCAGCGGCTGATCTTCGATCATGCGGCCGGACTCGGACTCACGGCCGAGTACGCAGATCTCAGCATCGCCGATGTGCTGAGCGCCGACGGTGCCTGGTACGTGTCCTCGATGCGCACGGCCGCCGCACTCAGGGAGCTGGACGGGAATCCGATCGCCGTTGACGATGATCTGACTACGAAGCTCCAGACTCTGATCAAGGCCGGCTGACTGTTCCGGGGCGATTCGACGGCACGACGACGGCCAGGATGAGTCCGAAGATGCAGGCGCTGCATCCTGCGATCCACAGGCCCCAGAAGAGGGGAGCGAATGAGGGGAAGAGCCCGAGGAAGAAGCACACTGCGCCCACGATGAACAGTGCTGTGACCACCACGAGTTTCCATTTCCTGAGCATTCGCGCTTCTCCCACGCCTCGTTCTCTGCGATTGTCCTTCAAAGGTATCGGCAGTGGGGCTCGCGCACATCCCTCAAAAGTATGAAATCGTGTCCGCGCAATGGTGGAGGGCAGGGGCCCGCCGATGGCGGAGAGCATGGAACCTGCATCAACGTCAGTCTCCTGCGATAGTGTGGTTCCGTGCGGATTCGCGCCCCAGCGACATTCGCGCGATCCAGCATCGTCAGTTCAACAGCGTCTAACGAAAGGACACGAGCATGGGAAAGCTCGCTTGGCAGGTTATCGGCGTCGGAGCGCCCATCGTGGCGGCATTCGCAGCTCGCAAGGTGCTGACATTCGCATGGGAGAAGTCGACCAAACGCCCCGCACCGAACAACCCCGTCGATGACGAAATCTCGATGTCCGAGGCTCTCGCCTGGACCATCGTCTCCGGTGTCGGAGTCGCAGTGGCACAGCTCGTCGTCCAGCGCGTTGCCGCCAGCACCGTTCGCAACAGCTTCGGCGACCAGGCTCTGCCCAAGAAGTTCCGTAAGCAGATCGAAGAAGGCGTCGACTGACCAGTCGCGCTTCGGCTGATCGGCAATACTCTGATCGGCCGCGCCCGGCCGCACGATTGATGACTCACACCTGCTGATCTCTCAGCATTGATCGCACAGCAGTGATCGGACAGCAGTGATCGCTCAGCAGTAGAGTCGGTCGAACATCCCGGCCAGGTCGAGCGCATCGATCTGGCCGGGCGCCGACGACTGCCCCAGCTGCGCAAACGATGCACAGCTGCCGAAGTCTCCGCCCATGACCCGACTGGTCCGGCCTGCCTCTCCCATCGAGATCCCCAGCACGGGACGATCGAAGGACGCATCCGCCTCAGCCGTGGTCCGAAGCAGGTCCGCGACATCGCCGGAGGACTGCGGCATCATGGCGACCTTGAGGACATCAGCGCCGGCCGCCGACATGGTCTCGAACGTCGCGCGCAGCGTCTCCGGCGCGTCCGTGCTCGAGAAGTTGTGGTGCGATGCGACGACCGGAATTCTCCGCTCGTGCGCTGCTGCAATGAGGTCACGCGCCGCATGACGGTCGATCTCGACGTCGAGAGCAATCGGCATATCCGCCCTCTGGCCTTCAGCCTGAGGACCGACCTGGCCTTCAGCCTGACGGCCGACCTGAGTTTCAGCTTGAGTACCGACCTGAGTTTCGGCCACCGCATTCGACTGCGCATCGATCTCGGCTTCGATCCGAGTACTGTTCGAGCCGCCCTCTGTAACGTCGGAGAACTGCGCGATCAGGTGCAGGAGAACTTGAGCATAGAGATCTTCACTCATGTCGACGACACCACCCTCGAACCCGGTTCGCAGCGTGACGAGGACGGGGAGTCCTGCCGAGGCGGCCGGAGCCAGCGCCACGACCGCCTCGGCGAGCATCTGTGCCGTTGCCTGGACTGTGCGATCATCATCGGCCAGGGCCAGCGCACCGGCGGCTTCGGCAATCAGCAGATCGATGCGCCATTCGATGACATCGACGATCCCCGTGGCCGCGATCGTCCGGCAGCGCTCCGCAAACCCTCCCGAGCCGGTGACCTGAACAGGGACGATGATGGCAGGGCGGCGAGGATTGAGCACCGCGGGCGTCGCGGACCCGCCTGCGGCATCATTGAGGAACGGCAGCTGCTTCATAGCTCAAGCGTAGGCGTTCGAGCCCGGCGGCCAGAACAGCGAAGAGGAAGATCCCAGTGGAGAAGACCGAGCACCTGACCATGACCGCACGCGACGGATTTCGCCTCGCAATCCAGGTCAGCGGACCGCCCGAGGCTCCTCCTCTCCTTCTCCTGCATGGTCAGGCGAATTCGCACGAATGGTGGGACGGACTCCGCTCGGAGTTCGAACCGCAGTTCAGGACCGTCACCTTCGACTACCGCGGAACCGGAGGCAGTCGCGGGAAGCTCGATGAGTTCGGTGAGCTGTCGACGGCGAGCTTTGCGGCGGATGCTGCCGAGGTGCTTGACCATCTCACCATCTCGCACGCCTTCGTCTACGGAACGTCGATGGGTGGTCGCGTCGCACAGATGCTGGCACTCGACTTCCCTGACCGTGTCAGCGCCCTCGTTCTCGCGTGCACGACGCCCGGCGGACCGAACTCCGTCAAACGACCGCGTGAAGTGGGGCAGTCCTTGGCGCGTCTGCGCGGTCGTGAACACACCGAGTATCTCTCCGCGCTGTTCTACACGCCGGAGTGGGCCGTAGCCCCGAAGTACAGCAAGCTGCTCGGCGATGACACGATGAGCTCCCAGGAGTCAGCGGCTCATCTGCGCATCAGCGCCAATCACAATGCGTGGGACCGCCTACCGGAGATCACTGCGCCCACGCTCATCATCCACGGGGACGATGATCAGATGAATCCCGTCGAGAACGCGCATCTGCTGCATGAACGGATCCCAGACTCCCGCATCCTCATCTTTCCCGGCGGCCGCCATGGCTTCTTCGAGGAGTTCGCCGAGGTGATCACACCGGAGATCGTCAGCTTCCTGACCGAGTCCGGCGCTTCCTGACCGAGTCCGGCGGCTGAAACCGCCCCTGCAGCTGTTCCTCAGAAAATCCCTGGCATCGCCAGATCGACTTACTGCATCAATGACACGCGAAATGTAACAAAAAGGATAACGTCATGCCTATATGCCTCAACCATCATTTATAACAATCAAGTAACGTATCTTTATGCATCGCTCCAGGTCAGAGCGCATGCGAACATAACGGCCCCTTGCCATTTCGACAAAATTCCTGCTGAAAAGCCTGAACAAATCTATAATAGGAATTGAGATATCCGTGTGCGACGAGGCGAGCGAACGATCGGACCTATCCGAATCGCCTCTGTCGAAACACAAAACGGGGGTGAAGCCTCTCGTTCTTGCGGAGTGTCAAAGATGCAAGGAGGAACCACGTGAGCGTCGTCAAGGCATCACACGTTTACAAGGTCTTCGGCAAGCGCCAGAACGAAGTCGTCAAACGACTCGAAGAGGGCGCGGACCGTAACGATCTGACCAAGCTCGGCATGGCCGCTGTCATCGATGCGAGCTTCGAGGTCGAAGCCGGCGAGATCTTCGTCGTCATGGGACTGTCCGGGTCAGGAAAGTCGACACTGATTCGCACACTCAACGGACTCTGGTCCACCACCTCGGGCTCAGTCGAGGTCCTCGGCACCGATCTGGCCAAGGCGGATGCGTCCACTGTCCGCAAGGTCCGCAGCAAACACGTTTCAATGGTGTTCCAGCACTTCGCGCTGCTGCCGCACCGGACTGTCCGCGAGAACGCCGCATACTCCTTGGAAATCCAGGGGATGTCTAAGGCCAAACGACTGGCGAAGGCCGACGAATGGCTCAAGACAGTCGGGCTTGATGGCTGGGGAGACAAATACCCGCAGCAGCTCTCGGGCGGCATGCAGCAGCGCGTCGGCCTGGCTCGCGCACTCGCGGCAGAGACCGACATCCTGCTCATGGACGAAGCGTTCTCCGCTCTCGATCCACTGATCAGGCGTGAGATGCAGGAACAGCTGGTCGAACTCCAATCACGGTTGAACAAGACCATCATCTTCATCACCCACGACCTCAACGAGGCGATGTTCCTCGGCGATCGGATCGCCGTCATGCGTGACGGCCGCATCGTCCAGATCGGCACCGCAGAAGAGATCCTCACAGAACCTGCCGACGACTACATCGCAGAGTTCGTTCAGGACGTCGACCGCACACGTGTCCTCACCGCCTCGTCGATCATGCGACAGACGAAGGCATTCATCAACGTCGACTCGGGCCCGCGCCTGGCAATGAAGACCCTTGAGGAGAATAACTCCTCCGGGCTCCTCGTCCTCGACGACGACCGCACGGTCCTCGGACTCGTCAGCGACCGGACCGTCGTCACAGCAGCACGCGAGGGGCACAGGACCCTGCGTGACATCGTCGAGAAGACGGATCTCTACTCGGTCAGCCCGGAGACTCCGATCTCCGAACTCTTCGCGCCCAGCTCCACCGCCAAGGTGCCGCTGACCGTCGTCGACGAGAACAATCGACTGCTCGGGATCGTTCCGCGCGTGGCACTTCTCAATTCGATGGCCGATCCGGGACCGGCAACGGGAGAGATACCCGCCGTCAAGGAGGAACTCGAGCCGTTGGTCGTCTCGCCGACCGCTGGTGAGAACGACTCCCAAGACGGAGCGGCCTTCGCCAACGAATACGACTTGCCCAGTGAGTCCGTGTCCAGCAATGAGTCCGTGTCCAGCGCTGATGCCGTCGAAGCCGGCGATGACGCAGAAAGGAGGGGTCTGTAATGGACTTCATGAATCCGCGACTTCCGCTCGGAACCTGGGTCAGCGACTTCCTCGACTGGTTCACCGCCACATTCCAGTGGCTGCTGGACTTCATCACCCTCATCCTTGGCGGACTCTACGATATTCTCAACCTCGCCTTCTCCACCCCCATCTACCTCGTGATGATCGTCATCCTTGCAGTCGTGGCCTACTTCGCCGCCGGGTGGAAGGTCGCACTCTTCACCCTCATCGGCTTCTACGTTGTTCGGGCCCTCGATCAATGGGCCAACACGATGTCGACCCTGGCCCTGGTCATCGTCGCGGTCATCGTCGCGCTCATCATCGCCATCCCGCTCGGCATTCTCGCCGCGAAGATCAGCTGGGTCTCAGCCGTGGTCAAGCCGATCCTCGACTTCATGCAGTCGATGCCCGCCCTGGCCTACCTGGTGCCGGCGATCCTGATGTTCGGCATCGGGCAGACTCCAGGCGCAATCGCTACGATCATCTTCGCCCTGCCACCTGGCGTCCGCCTCACTGAGCTCGCGATCCGCCAGGTCAATTCCGAGGTCGTCGAAGCGGGCCAGGCATTCGGTGCAACGTCCGGACACATCCTGACCAAGATCCAGATCCCGCTGGCAATGACGACGATCATGGCTGGCATCAACCAGGTCATCATGCTGGCGCTGTCGATGGTCGTCCTCGCTGGCATGGTCGGCGCCGGCGGCCTAGGCGGCGCCGTCGTGGGCGGCATCAGCTCCCTGGATGTGCCGCTTGCTGTCGAAGCCGGACTGTCGGTGGTCGTCGTGGCGATCTTCCTCGACCGCGTCACGGCAGCGCTTGGACAGAGAACTCCGATCGAGCGGGCACGCAAGGCCGCAGCAGCCTCTTCCTGATCCACACAATTCGAGACACAAAGGAGAATCCCATGAAAAACACAAAACTGGCCAAGCTGGGCAGCGTCCTCGCTGCTACGGCCCTCGTGCTCAGCGCGTGCGGTGCTTCCAACTCCGGCGGAGAACCTGCGGGCGGTAGCGGCGGTGACGAAACCAATGCCGGCGGCAAGGACTGGGCGAAGTGCAAGCCGGGCGAGGGCTCGAAGGACGTCGCAGGCACCACTGATGACGAGAAGACCGTCACTCTTGGCATCTTCAGCGGCTGGGACGAGTCCTACGCCACGATCTACCTGCTCAAGAACGTCCTCGAGTCGGATGGCTACACGGTCAAGACCGAGGAACTCGACGCCGGACCGATGTTCACCGGTGTTGCCAAAGGCGATATCGACTTCTTCACCGACGGCTGGCTGCCGCTGACTCACGAGAGCTACATCAAACAGTTCGGTGACAAGCTCGTCGACCACGGCTGCTGGTATGACAATGCCAAGCTGACCATTGCCGTCAACGATGATTCGCCGGCCAAGACCATCGGCGACCTCAAGGACATGGGCGACAAATACGACAACACCCTCTACGGCATCGAAGCCGGAGCCGGCCTGACGAAGACCACGAAGGAAAAGGCGATTCCGGAATACGGTCTCGAGGACCTCGATTTCAAGATCTCGTCAACGCCTGCCATGCTGGCGCAGCTGAAGAAGTCGACAGAAGCCAAGCAGAACGTGGCCGTGACCCTGTGGCGTCCGCACTGGGCCTACGACGCTTTCCCGATTCGCGATCTGGAAGATCCGAAGAACGCGATGGGTGATGCCGAGAGGATCTTCAGTTTCTCCGGCAAGGACTCTGCGAAGGCTCACCCGTACGTCTCGCAGCTGCTGCAGAACCTAGTTCTCGATGACAAGCACCTCGCCAGCCTCGAGAACCTCATGTTCGCCGAGGATAACTACAACGGCAAGGACCACGAAAAGGCCGTTGCCGAATGGCTGAAGGATAACTCGGACTTCGTCGATCAGTGGAAGAAGGGCGAACTCGCTAAGAAGTAGTCCAATCTGAGGAAGAGATCCGGCAGTTCGCCTGAATCGATTTCCTGGTGAAAGCGACATCGTGTGGTCCGGTCGAATCC
>NZ_JALDSX010000023.1 GCF_022748595.1 Brevibacterium sp. ZH18
CGCGGGTCCACTACGTCGCGCGGCGTTTGGTCTGGGCTTCAACCGGGACGAGTGCCCAGAGTCCGAAAGCCAGCAGCACGAAGCCGGGGATGATGCCGCTGAGGACCGGGATGAAATCCGGGATCGAGGCGAAGAAGGCGATGAATCCGGCGACCCCGCAGGCGGCGACGACTGTCGCGAGGATGTGGAAGCGCGCGAGTGTGAAGATGTAGCCGAGCGCATAGAAATGGGTGCCGACGACGAACGCCACCCAGGCGACTCCGAGTTCGGGATGGCCGAGCCCGGTCAGGAGGCGAGCGCCTCCGAAGAGCGCGAGAGCCTCGACCATAACGACGATCCAGTAGCTTCTCCCGAAGGGATTGGTACTTCGCCCCACCGGAGTGCCCGAGGCGTCAGGAGGTGAATCCCCATCCGTGTTCGGCTGCGAGTCTGCGACGGGGCCCCGGCCACCCTTCATGCGTCCAAGGCTGCGCAGGGCAAAGAAGGCGATGACGGCGAAGACTGCGATCCCCACGACGAGGACGCAGATCCGGCCGACGGTCGAGAACTGGCCGCTGTTGACGATGAGGAACACAAGCCCAAAGGCGCCGCCGATGAGCGACCCGATCTCCGCCCCGGCAGCTGGCTGGGGTCGGTGGTACACCGTCTGGTTCGTCATCGTTCCATCCTGAGTGCTTGTCTTGTCCTGAATCCTCGCAGGGTGTGCGTTCCCGGTTCAGTCAATTGTGACACCCCGTGTGCCCCGATCCGTCACGATATACCGGAAATCCTCCCGTCTGTATCGACGGAGGCTCAAGGACTCACTGGACCGTGCGCTCGGTCGCGGTCAATCAGCTCTCGCGGCGATAAAGCAGGTAGAGATACCCATCGTCAGTGCTGTACAGCGAAGCCAGTGAGAGGTCGATCGGCGGGTCGAACTCGTCGCCGTGGAGGATTCTGGTCCCCTCACCCGCGATCAACGTCGGCGCTCTCGTCAGGCTCAGTTCGTCAACGCCGCAGGACCTCAGCAGGTCGGTGAACAAGCGTGGACCGCCTTCGCACACGATCCGGGACAGCCCACGGGAGACGAGCGCATCGATCGCCGCAGGCAGGTCCACGGATGACTGACCGGCCACGACCACCTCGGCGACCTGGGCTATTCTGTTCCGCGCATCAGCGGGGGCATCAGCACACGTGATGACAATGGTGCGCGCATGATCCGGAGCTTCGGTGAACAGCGGTGCGGAGACGTCGAGGTCCAAGGCGCGGGAGACCACGGCCATCGGTGCGGTGGGACCCCGACCCTCGCGCAGGTGACGCCACTGCGGATCGTCCTCGGCGGGACCGTAGTCCTCGATCCGAGCCGTGCCGGCACCCACGAGGATCACGTCGGCCAACGCCCGGTTGAGCGCGAACAGCGCCTTGTCCGTATCGTTGCCGAGCCCACCGGCGCGGCCGGAGATGGTAGCCGCCCCGTCGACAGAGGCCACGAACACGGCGCGCACCCACTTCGACACTGCCTCGGGGAAGGCGAAGGCCTCGGGCAGCGTGAGTGTCGCAGTCGGCGCGGGCAGGAGCCGTCTCACACGTGGATCGTCGGTCATGGACCACTCACCTCAGCGATGCATCGCACCTGGTCAGCGATGCAGGGGGACACTGGATTCGTCCGTCAGGGCGAGGAACCCGAAGGTCTCCTGGAGGTAGAGCTCGACGCTGTCGCCGTCGTGGCTGTGATAGCCGATCGACAGATCCTGGCCGAGGTGCAGCTCGTAGTCTCCGCCGCGCACCGACACGAGCAGCGCACCCTTGAGGGCCGGGGCCCAGATGATCTCTCCGTCGCCGAGCAGCCGTGAGAGGTGGTCACGGACCGGGTAGCCGTGGTCAGTCGATTCCGAGACCTTCGTGTACTCCTCGGAGGACAGCAGCAGGCTGTAAGGTCCGTCGACGCCGGCCATGCGCAGACCGCTCAGAGCCTGGGCCACGGAGTCGGCGAAGTCTTCGACGGCATCGGGGATCGTCACCGGAGCATTCGAGCTGCCGGGTACGATTCCACCGATTCCGGCAGCATCGAGGCCATGGAGGATGGCACGGTCCTCAGCCATCGCGATCGTCGTGGCCGCATCCTTGACCGGCTGCCAGTCGGAGTCGCCGGAGCCGCGTTCGACATCGTCGATAGCCTGCCGGGTGACGGTGAAAGGCACCCGCAGTTCGATGAATTCCTGCGAGATACGCTGCCTGATCGAAACATCGCTGCTCGCGGTTTCGAGGGTACGGATGTGGCCGGTGCCCACCGAAGAGGTCGCGAAGCCCGTGGGCCCCTCGACGTCGACGATGCGGCGGCCGGCGATGTTGCGCTTGAAGGTGCGGCGGGCTTCCTCTTCGATCTCTGCCCAGGCGGAGTCCGTGACTGGGGCGAGATCGCGATAGAGACTATTCACTGTCTACTCCTTTTGAGACTGCCTATTCCGAGACTGCCGTCGGAGACTTCCCGATCAGCCTCGTCGGCCGTGTGATCTGTGGGACCGGTGGACTCGTCTGATGAACTTGTCGCAGCGTCGTCCATTGGGGAACCGGCGGGGCTGTCACCGTCTTCGTCATCCCCCGGATCCTCGAGGAAATCCTGGGTCGGGACGTAGAAGAGGTTGCCGGTCTCAGCCGTTGAGAAGTCGAGGATGCGGTCGTAGGTGCCTGGCGGATCCCCGATGAACATGTTCTCCAGCATCTGCTCGGTCACCGACACGTCGCCGGCGTAGCCGATGAAGTACGTTCCGTACTCTCCGGACTCGACGGACCCGAAGACCATGTTGTCGCGCACGATCTTGTGTTCGGTGCCATCGTCGTCCTCGATGGTGTTGAGAATGAGGTGTGAGTTCGCGGCCTTATCGTCATCGTCGAACTCCATGTCGGAGAGCTTGTGCCGACCGAATGCCGCTTCCTGCTCCTCGACGCTCAGCGACTCCCACTCCTTCATATCGTGGGTGTACTTCTGCACGATGACGTAGCTGCCGCCCTCGCAGTCGGGATCCTCGGGACCGATGAAGGCCGAGTCGAGTGCCTCCTGATCCTCCGGGTTCTCAGTCCCGTCGACGAAGCCCATGATGTCGCGTTCATCGAAGTAGCGGAATCCGTGCACCTCGTCGACGACATCGACAGCTGCTCCGAGTTCGCCGATCATCAGCCGGGCGAGTTCGAAGCACAGGTCGATGCGCCGGGCGCGAATGTGGAAGAGGATGTCGCCGGGTGTCGAGGGTGCTGTGTGAGTATCGCCGCGCTGTTCGATGAAGGGGTGCAGCTGAGCGGGCCGCGGAAGCGAGTACATGCGGTCCCACAACGCAGCGCCGATGCCGGTGACGCAGCTCAGGTTGTCTTCGCGCGAGCGGAATCCCACTGTGCGCACGAGTCCGCTGACATCTCCGAGAAAGTCCTTGACCTCGGCTTCAGCACCGGGGTGGACGGTGACGACGAGGAAGATCGCCGAGGGAGTCGGAGGGCCCAGGACGCGCTGAGGGGTTCTCCCATTCGGAAGTGCCACGTTCTGTACCGTCACGCCATCATCTCCTCGTTCACATGAATGGTTCTCGAGGTGCTGTGCATCATCGCAATGGTGCCTGGCTGGTCAGTATACGCCTCCTCTGACAATGGCCGGCCGCCGATCTGACAACGGGAAATGTCCGTTTTCCACAGCCGTGAGCGCACTCCCTTGCCTCCCACTTCGTCTGTCCTACACTGGGGACAGGACGACAGTTCGGAGATCGATCATGACCCAGAAGCATCCGGTTCAGGTTCGGCGGGCCTACGACGACCCGGCCCAGAACGACGGCACCCGGATCCTCGTCGACCGGATATGGCCGCGCGGGGTGAGCAAGGACAAAGCTGAGCTCGACGACTGGCTCAAAGACCTCGCCCCTTCCAGCGATCTGCGCAAGTGGTACTCCCACGATCCCGACAAATTCGAGGAATTCTCCCGCAGATACCGCGAGGAGCTCAAGGACGATGACCACGCCGATGCACTCAAGCAGCTCAAGGAGTACGCGAAGAAGGGAAAATTGACCCTCATCACGGCTTCGAAGCGCGACGACATCAGTGACGCAACGGTGCTCAAACAGGTGCTCGACGGCAAGAAATCGGGCTGAGGCACGGACACCGAACACATTGACGACGCGGCGATGACGAACCACAGCCGCGAGCACAGACGAGACGAGGACGAGACATGAGCGAGATCGAACCGGACACCCGGGATTGGGCGGACGTGCTGGAAGCCGGGTGCACCGAATGCGGATTCACCGGCGACGAGGATGTCAGTGCCGTCCCCGACTACGCCTCAACCTCGGCGGAGGTCTGGAACGAGGTCCTGGCCAGGCCCAATGCCGCCGAACGGACCCAGCCGGACCGGTGGTCCGACGTCGAGTACGCGGCTGAGCTGTCCCAGATCTCCGGGGACCAGTGGGATCGCGTCGGCTACCGCGCCGATGGGCGGGAGTTCACCGTGACCTCATTGACTCGCTACGGGTTGCACGAGCTCAGGCACCACCTGCAGGACGTCGGCGCCTGAGCGACGTTTTTGCCTGACCGACGTCGTCGGTGCCCAAACGAAATTGGCGATGACCGATCGAGCCCAAGTCAGAAGAAGATGCCCCACACCAGGATGGCGATGACAACGATGAGGACCAGCAGCGACCATGGACTGCCGAAGTTGAGCGACCATCCGATGCCGAAACGCTTCGGAATCAGAAACGAAGGGTCCTGGGGACAGAAGTAGAAGAGTCCGAGCTTCCAGTTCGCATCATCATCGCGAAGCTGCTTCCTGCGTTCCTTGCTCACTGGGCTCATGCATGTTCCCTTCTTCGCCGCGAATAGTTCGTCGCGGGCTTGGAGTGCTCGAATCGGTGTCGCTTCGCTCGAACAGGCGTCAGACGCTGTCACCTGATCGAGCGTAGCGCAGCAGGGTCATCCCTCCGGGGTAGGCGGTTGCCTCGGTCCGCGTCCATGTCTGGGTGTCGAATCCCGCATCGTGGCCCCACAGCGGAATTCCCGAGCCCAGAGTCACGGGCCCGAGTTTGATGATCAGCTCGTCGATCTCCGGTCGCAGGCTCGCGGCGAGGCTGCCTCCGCCGACAAGCCAGATGCCCTTACCCGGTTCACTCTTGAGCTGCCTGATCCGCTCGACCGGATCGCCGCTGACGACTTCAACGTCTGAATCTGCTGCAGACCCCAGGGTCCTCGAGAACACCAGGTGACGCAGATGAGGATAGGCGTCCGGAATTCCGGCAGCCAGGCCGAGCTCAAAGGAACGCCGCCCCTCGACCACAGTGTCGAAACGGTGGCCGGGGTCGCTGATTCCCAGCGCCTGGCGGGCCGGACCGGGCAGGGTCTCGGGAAATTCGGAGCGGATGAAGTCGAGGTAGTCCTCGGTGATCGGCCACCACGAACTGGGGTCACCGCCATCCGGGCCTGCGATGAAGCCATCAAGAGATGAGGCGACGAAATAGCTCAGTCTTCGTTGATCGGGCATCGTTGCTCCTCGGCGTTTCTGAGTCAGTCTAAACCAGCGAACCCTCCGGTCCGAGAGTCACGCGAACGTTCTTCCACGGCTTCACCCAGGTCATCGCCTCGGCCACAAGCCTCTCACCGCATGAGCTGCACACCTCACCGTGGGTGGTCTCCTCACCGCATGTTTCGTGGATCATCGCCATGTGCCCGCCTCCAGCGGGCATCGCGGTGTGCTTCTCTCCCCAGAGCGCGAGCTGCTGCAGGATCGGCAGCAGATCGGCCGCAGCCTCGGTGCCAGCGTATTCCTGGCGGGTGCGTGCACCATCCTGGTAGTCGACCCGCTTCAGCAGACCGGCATCGACCATCGAATGTAGGCGTCGGCTGAGCACCGCTTCGGAAATGTTCAAACCCTCACGGAGTGCATCGAAGCGACTGCGCCCGTGGAGGACGTCACGGACGATGAGCAGCACCCAGGGGTCGCCGAGCACATCGAGCGACCTCCCGATGGGGCAGAGCGCCTCGGACCAGTCTGATCTCAGCGGCATGAGCGCTTTCCTTTCTTCAGCGAAGTCTGGTTATACTGCCTCCAGTGTAACTTCTTTCAAGAAAGTATGAGGGTTCGATGTCGACCACTCCAGTGGGCCCCCGTGATGCCCGGACTCGCAAGCGCCGTCGCATCCACCCCGCCTGGTGGGTGGCTGCCGTCGCATTCCTCGCGCTTCTGGCCGCAGCAGGTTTCAGGGCTGCCCCGGGCGCTTTGATGATCCCGCTCCACAATGACTTCGGCTGGTCGATGAGCGTCATGTCTCTGGCGGTGAGCCTCAACCTCATCTTCTATGGACTCACGGCCCCTTTCGCCGCTGCACTCATGGATCGCTTCGGCATTCGCCAGATCGTCGCCCTTGCCCTCACCCTCGTCGCGGCGGGCGCCGGCGGCAGCGTGATCATGACTGCTTCGTGGCAGCTGCTGATCTTCTGGGGCGTGCTCATCGGGCTGGGCACGGGTTCGATGGCCATGGTCTTCGCCGCAACCATCGCCAATCGATGGTTCATCCACCGTCGTGGACTGGTGATGGGCATACTCACCGCCGGCTCGGCCACCGGTCAGCTGATCTTCCTGCCTCCGGTCGCCGCGATCGCGGAATCGACCGGGTGGCGCCCGGCGTCCCTGCTCATCGCCGGGGCGGCGCTCATAGCCGTGCCGGTCGTGTGGTTCGTCCTGCGCGACCACCCGGAAGACCGCGGAGTTCTGCCCTACGGCGCCGATCCCGAGACCTATGTTCCGGAGGAGCGGCCCACAGGCGGAGCCGCCAAGCGCGCCTTCTCCGGCCTGGCCTTCGCTGCTCGCCATCGTTCGTTCTGGGCCCTGGCCATTGCGTTCGCCATCTGCGGGGCGACGACCAACGGCCTCATCGGCATCCACTTCATTCCGTCCGCTTACGATCACGGAATGCCGACGACCACTGCGGCGGGCCTGCTCGCGGTCGTCGGAGTCTTCGACATCGCCGGCACCGTGTTCTCCGGGTGGCTGACCGATAAATTCGACCCGCGCATCCTCCTCCTCACGTACTACACATTCCGCGGAGTCGGACTCCTGCTCCTGCCGTGGCTGCTCTCGGACATCGTCCACCCGTCCATGGTGCTCTTCATCGTCATCTACGGCCTCGACTGGGTCGCGACCGTTCCGCCCACCTCGGCGCTGTGCCGTGAGGTCTTCGGCGATCGAGGCACGATCGTCTTCGGCTGGGTCTTCGCCGCTCACCAGCTCGGTGCTGCGGCTGCCGCATTCGGGGCCGGGGTCATCCGCGACGTCTTCGGCGAGTACACGTATGCCTGGTGGGGCGGGGCCGTGATGTGCGCGGTCGCTGCCGCCCTGTCGTTCGCGGTCAGGCGCAATCGTCAGGTACGGGAGCGTACGATCATCCCCGCCGAGGCGGCTGCTCCGATGGCAGCGCAGACCGACGACTGAACCCCACCCGGTTCAGTCGGTGGCAGGCTCCCACAGTTCGATGCGGTTGCCCTCCGGATCGCGGATCCAGCCGAAGCGGCCGACGCCCTCCATCTCCTGGATCTCCTCGTCCACGTCCACATTGGCCGCCCTCAGCTGGGCGAGCATGGCAGCGAGGTTCGGAACCCGGAAGTTGAGCATGCTCTGCTGGTCGCCGGGTCCGAAGTAGTCGGTATCGGCTGGGAAGGACGCGAAGACTGTCGGACCTGCCTGCTGCTGCCACAGCCCGTGTTCGCCGAAGTCCAGGCCGAGCACATCCCTATACCAGGACAACAGAGTCTCCGGGTTCTTCGCTCGGAAGAAGTAACCGCCGATTCCGCTCACGTGTTCCATGCGGACAATCGTCAGTCGCGCAGACCCGGGTGTCAAGCACCAGTATCAAACGCACCGAGAGTCGTCGGCGGTGAGGCCACAGATAGCACGATCACGTCTCACGATGGAGCGGGAATTGCCCGGCGTTTGAGCGTGTTGTCATACTTAGGTGAAACTATTCGCGAAAGGACGTTCTATGAGCAAGTTCGCAGTCACAAATGCCAACACCGGCGAGGTCGAGGAAGAGTTCGCCTCCGTCGCTAAGGAAGACATCCCCGGCTACATCGATCGTGCCCACGAGGCCCACCTTTCGTGGAAGGAGACGCCGCTGCATGAGCGCAGCACGATCCTCCGGAAGTTCGCCGATCTTGTCGATGCCAATGCCGACGAGATGGCCGATATCATCGGTCGCGAAATGGGCAAGGTCAAGAAGCAGGGCCTCGGCGAGGTGGACAAGGTCGCTCGCACGGCCCGCTGGATGGCCGACAACGCCGCCACTCACCTGGCTCCCACCCACCTTGCCGCAGCCGGTGCAGCCAGCAGCTATGTCCGCCACCAGCCGCTGGGCGTGCTGCTGGGCATCATGCCGTGGAACTTCCCCTATAACCAGATCGCGCGCTTCGTGCTGCCCAACCTCATGGTCGGCAACGCGATCATCATGAAGCAGGCCTCGATCTGCCCGAAGTCCTCACAGTACTTCGAGGACCTCCTCACCGAGGCGGGTCTGCCCAAGGGCGTGTACCAGAACATCTACCTCGACAGCTCACACGCCGAAGAGATCCTCAAGGACTTCCGCGTCAAGGGCTTCTCGCTCACCGGCTCCGAGGGAGCGGGTGCTTCTGTGGCCTCTATCGCTGCGAAGTACTACAAGCGCGCCGTCCTCGAACTCGGCGGCAACGATCCTGCGGTCGTCCTCGACTCGAAGGATGTGCCGGCACTGGCCAAGAAGCTCGTCGGCCTGCGTCTGGCGAATGCCGGTCAGGTCTGCACCTCACCGAAGCGCATGATCGTCGTCGATGATCTCTACGACGAGTTCCTCGCCGAGGCCGTCAAGGCCGCAGAGGCAACCAAGGTCTCGACCTACGACGACCCCGATGTCGGTATGGGCCCTGTCTCCTCCGAGGGTGCTCGCGATGAGATCGTGGCCATGATCGAGAAGGCCGTCGCCGATGGTGCCACGCTGCACACCGGTGGCAAGAAGCTCGACCGTCCGGGTTGGTTCATGTCGCCAGCTGTTATCTCCGACATCGATCCCAAGTCCGACCTGGGCTGCAACGAGCTCTTCGGCCCCGCAGTCATGGTCTACCGGGCCAAGGACGAAGAGGATGCGCTGCGTCTGGCCAATGACACCGAATACGGTCTCATGAGCTCGGTGTGGACCGATGACCTCGAAAAGGGCGAGCGTTTCGCCGCCAAGGTCAACGCCGGCATGACGCTCATCAACGGACACATGGAATCCGGTCCGGAATACCCCTTCGGCGGCATCAACCGCTCGGGCTATGGCCGCGAGAATGCCCAGTGGGCCTTCCAGGCGTTCACGAACGATCACCTCATCCGCGTCCACGCCTGAGGATCGATCTTCACATAACTGAATAGACAAAGATCCCGCCGACAGCGTCCATATCGCTGTCGGCGGGATCTTCTTTTACGAGTGCTGTCTCAATAGCTTCTCGAGTGGAGGTAAGGGGACTCGAACCCCTAACCCCCTGCTTGCAAAGCAGGTGCGCTACCAATTGCGCCATACCCCCTCAGAGCACAGACCGACTTTACCCGGTCATGGGTTGACTGCGCAATTGCACGGGCGTGCGAGGACTCCGCCACCAGAGCCTAAGCCTGCACCACCTCGGAATGCAGCGCCGTGACCAGGGGTCCCAGTTCCGGCACTTCGCCAGCTTCGGCCAACGCCTCTTCGAGGACCCGATCATGCGTGGGTCGAGCAGCTTCGAACAGCTTCCATCCAGCATCGGTGAGTTCAGTGTAGATTCCCCGGCGGTCGTCATCGCAGAGGATCCTCGTCAGCAGTCCGCGATCCTCCAGCCGTGTGACAAGACGCGTCGTGGCACTGCTCGACAGGGCTGCCGCACGCGCCAGCTGCCGCATGCGCATGTGCCAGCCGTCCTGCCGGCTGAGTGCATCCAGCACGGTGTATTCGACGACCGAAAGCTGATGTTCGCGCTGCAGCGAACGCTCCAACTCGGTCTCGATCAATGCGTGCAGAGCGGCAAGTGTGCGCCAGCCACGAGACCGGATCTCGACCGCGTCATCCCTGATGCCCATGTATTTCTCCTTCGGATCGCCTTCATCACAGAATACACCACTTGCGCGGATATAGCGCGTGTGCAAGTATTAATACCGTTGCGTTTGCAACTACTGCATACGCCTTCTATTGCACACGCGCCGAGGCAGACCGCTTCCTTGGTGCGAAAGGAGAGACACCATGCCACTCGCACTGCTCGCACTCGCCATCGGCGGGTTCGGAATCGGACTCACGGAGTTCGTCATCATGGGGCTGCTGCCCGAGGTATCCGCTGACTTCGGTGTCACCGAGACCGTCGCAGGCTATCTCATCTCCGGCTATGCCCTCGCCGTCGCGGTCGGAGCGATACTGCTGACTGTGGCGATGACCAAGCTCAACCGCAAGACGGCGCTCATCGGCCTCATGGTCCTCTTCATCATCGGCAATGTCCTCTCCGCCCTCGCACCGAGCTACGAGGTCATGATGCTCGGCCGTATTATCGCAGCCCTCTGCCACGGTGCCTTCTTCGGCATCGGCTCGGTCGTGGCCGCTGGACTCGTCGCGCCGCATCGTCAGGCCGCCGCCATCTCGATGATGTTCGCGGGCCTCACGACCGCCAATGTGCTCGGCGTCCCGCTGGGGACGTTCCTCGGCCAGGCCACCGGTTGGCGCTCGACCTTCTGGGCCATCAGCATCATCGGCGTCATCGCTCTCTCCGGGATCGTCGCTCTCATCCCCGCCGCAGCCGCACAGGCGAAATCAACGGGCGGCATTCTCAGCGAGTTCCGCATCTTCGCCAGCGGACAGGTCTGGGCCTCGATCCTCATCACGATCTTCGGCTACGGAGGAATGTTCGGTGCCTTCAGCTACATGGCGTTCACTCTCACCGGAGTCACCGGATTCGCCAGTTCGACCGTTCCCTGGCTGTTGGTCCTCTTCGGAGTCGGACTGTTCGTCGGCAACATGCTCGGCGGAAGAGCAGCGGACAAGAACCTCGGCAGGACACTTCTGGTCCTGCTCGTCGGGCTCGTCATCATCCTGGCTGTGTTCTCCCAGATCGCCGGAAGCCAGATCGCCACGATCATCGCCCTGGTCTTCATGGGCGGGTTCGGATTCGCCACGGTGCCCGCGATGCAGATGCGCATCATGCGTCACTCCCAGGCTGCACCGACACTCGGATCGGGCGCCAACATCGCGGCGTTCAATGTGGGCAACGCCTTCGGAGCCTGGATCGGCGGCATCACCATCGCCGCCGGACTCGGCTACTCGTCACCGCTCTGGGCCGGTTCCCTGGTCACCGTGGCAGGTCTCATCGTCTTCCTCATCGGCGGTCTCGCCCGCGGAGGGGAGCTGCGCCGCGACTCGGCCGATACCGAGCCCACCCTCGAGGCGGAACCCGCCCACAGTCCCCAGGGCTGAACGACCTTCAGGTCATTCGGCGGGTGCCTCGGGAACCAGGGAAACCACCTCGGCGGGGGTGTCCTCCTGATCTTCGGGCTTGCGGATGAAGAAGGAGAGCACGACGGGCACCAGGGCGATGCACGCGGCCAGCAGGAACGCGGACTGCGCGCCCGGTGCTCCAGCCTCGGGCACGCTCTGACCGGCCGCCTGGCCCGAGTGCAGAGCCGAGGAGTAGATCGAGATGAGCAGGGCAGTGCCCGCGGCTCCTGCGACCTGCTGCAAGGTGTTCAGCGCTGCCGAACCGTGCGAGTACAGCTTCCGCTCGAGAGATCCCAGCGAGGCGGAGAACAACGGGGTGAACGAAGCGGCAAGACCCAGGGACATGACGGTCTGGATGACCACGAGGACCCACGTCGGAGTGCCCACGACGACCGTGGAATACGCGAACATCGCAGCGGCGATCATGATCGAACCCGGCACCAGCAGCGTCCGCGGTCCACGAGCGTCGTAGATGCGTCCCATGATCGGGGCCAGAACGCCCATCAGGATCGAACCGGGCAGAAGAACGAGACCGGACTGGGTGGCGTTGAGTCCGGCGACGTTCTGCAGGTACAGCGGCAGCAGCGAGAAGGTTCCGAACATGGCAAGGGCGACGACGGCCATGATGATTACGGCGATCACGTAGTTGCGGGAGGCGAACACCCGCAGGTCGAGCAGGGCGCGGTCACCGCGTTGGAGGAAGAGCTGGCGCCACACGAAGAGCGCAAGGAATACGATGCCGGCGGCGATCGTACCCCAGGCCAGTCCCGTCGTGGACGATCCGCCCGCCGCGGCGTCGTGGCCCCCGCCGAACTGGCTGAGTCCGAATACGATCCCACCGAAGGCGAAGACCGAGAGGATGATCGAGACGACGTCGATGGGGGCGTGAGTGCTCTCGCCGAGGTTGGTCATCCATTTGGCGCCGAGTGCGAGGGCGATCAGACCGATCGGCAGAACGATGCCGAAGAGCCAGCGCCAGCCGAGGGAGTCGAGGACGATTCCGGACATCGTCGGACCGATGGCAGGGGCGAGCGAGATGACGAGGCCTACGCGGCCCATCATCCGACCGCGGGAGTGGGGCGGGACCACGTTCATCATTGTCGTCATCAGCAGCGGCATCATGATGCCCGTGCCACCGGCCTGAACGACGCGGCCGACGAGGAGCAGGCCGAAGCCCGGGGACACGAGGCAGATCAGGGTGCCCGAAGTGAAGAGGATCATCGCGGCCAGGAAGATCTGGCGAGTGGTGAACCGTTGGAGCAGGAAGCCCGTCGTCGGAATCACGACAGCCATCGTGAGCATGAATGCGCTGGTCAGCCACTGGCCCAGCTCGGGAGGGATTCCGAGTGAGACGTTGAGCTCCGGGATGGCGATGGCCATCGTCGTCTCATTGAGGATGGCCACGAAGGCGGCCACCAGGAGCAACCAGATGACGCGCATTCCAGCAGGATCGATGGTGTCAGTGTGCGTCTCATGCGCGTGTGTTTGTGAGCTGTCGCGGGACATGAAGGTGCTCCGATCAGAGATGTGATTGAGTCGCCGAGGTGGGGGCGAGCCTCTGCTCGCAGCAGCCGAGACCGCGCGCAGACACAGAGGTCAACGGCAATCAACAGTAACCTATTCCGCAGCCACCACAATTCGTGGAGATCTCCACTTCAGGCACCGACGATCTGCGGTACCGCGGGACGTTGAGCCGAGCTGGGCTCACCATCGCGACATCGCGCGGAAGTTCACCGAACAGCCATCTTCCTTCGTTGTGGGTCGTCCGTTCGGCTGCTAGCGTCGACGGCGGAAGCGATGTGCTTCCTGTCACATTGTCGAGCGGAACGAACGGATGAGTAAGAATATGACTCTCAAGATCGTCACCACGAAGACCCTGGCGACTGCAATGATCGCCGGAACCGCCATGTTCGGCGGCACTACGTTCGCCACAGCAGCGGGAGCTTCAACCCCCGCGCCAGGTGGAGCGAGCGCCGAGGCCGGACAGGCGGCACCGGAAGCTGACGTGAAATTCGACAGCATCGGAGACTTCCTCCACCACTACCAGGGCCAGGCCCTAGCCAATTCGCAGGGTACCTTCCAGGGCGAATGCGTGAGCCTGATCTCCCGCGCCCTCGAGGAAGTCCACGGCGTCGATCACGGCGCTTGGGGCAACGCCGTCGACTATCAGAAGGGCAGCATCGGCGGCCAGCACATGGCGGCGAACGGCTTCACCTGGCACACCGACCAGAAGTTCGAGAACGGCGACATCCTCGTCTGGGGTGACGGCCCTCAGACCTCTGCCTACGGGCATATCGGAATCTACTACGAGGGCCAGGTCTGGCAGCAGAACTTCAACGGTGATCGGACACTCCAGCCCTACAACGGCACGATCGACGCCTACCTGGGCTACTGGCGCGCCTGAGGCCGACCAGCCTGACAACGACGAAGGCTCCGGACCGCAGTGGTCCGGAGCCTTCATATCTCTGGTGGAGGTAAGGGGACTCGAACCCCTAACCCCCTGCTTGCAAAGCAGGTGCGCTACCAATTGCGCCATACCCCCAGAAGGGATTCACCTTCACACCGAATCGGTGTGTTCGGACCATTCGGCTTGGGCACTCTGATTACCGTGCCGCCACCGGAAGAAAACTCCGAGTCCCACAAGTGTGAGACCGCTGAGAATCCATTTCTTCATGATCCTCCTCGAAAGGATGTGGGCCTACCTGGACTTGAACCAGGGACCTCTTCGTTATCAGCGAAGCGCTCTAACCGCCTGAGCTATAGGCCCTTTTGAGGGTGAACCCGAAGTAAAACGATACCCAACCCCCTATGACAAACACAAATCCGGTGGCAGTGACTCGCCTCACATGCCACCGGATCGGTGCTGGTCATCAAGGATCAGTCGTCAGTGAGGGTCAGATGGAACCCGCCCGCGATGAGGGAACCGATGTTGTAGATGAATGCTGCGAGGGTCGACAGCGCCGTCATCAGAACGATGTTGATGACCGCGATGATGAATCCGGCCGCGACGACTCGGCCGAAGCCGAAGATGCCGATGAGCTTCTCCGCCGATTCCGCTCCGGCGAGCTCCGTCATCGTCGTCTCCAGACCGCTCATGACGCCGGTGGCCTGGAGGACGACCCAAAGGACGATGAACGCCACGATGGTCGCAATGCCGATGGCCACGGACATGAGGAACGACATCTTCATGACCGACCAGGGATCAACGGCCGAGACAGTCAGTCGGACCGTGCGCGGGCCCTTCTTCTTCTTGCCCTTGCCGCTGTCGACGATGTTCTTCACGCCCATCTTGACGCTGCCGGAGCTGGCGCGGACGGTGTTCGCGGCAGCTCCCATCGCCGAGGTGGCCGGACCATTCCCATTCGATGTCCGTTGCGAGCCGGTGGCCTGACCCGAGGGGGCAGATCCGCTCGCGGCTGCACCTCCGGAGGCCGGTCCACCGGCCGAGCCCGTGGCAGAACCTCCCGAGGGCGCCCGGTTGGGCTTCGGTGAGGCCTTGGGCGCGGGCGGCGCGACGACTGTGGGCTTCTCAGCCGAATATCCTGAGCTGCCGTTGGATCTGCCGTTGCCCGACCCGGTTCCGGAGGCAGGAGGCTGCCCGTTGCCGGTTTTATCGTCGGTCTTCGACGATCCTGCCGTCAGACGGGTGGAACCGCTTGATGTGCGGATGACCTTCCCTGAGCCTGGCTGTTTGTTGTCGCTCACTCTTCCACATCCTCGGTGCCGGTCTGAGGCTCTGCGACCTCACCCTCGGGTACGTCAGCTTCGTCTTCGTCGATTTCCTCGACTGCGGTCTCGGGCCCACGCGTTACTGCGATAATACGATCATTCTTGCCCGGCTTCGCGAACACCACACCCATCGTGTTGCGTCCCTTGGCCGGAACCTCGTCGATGTTCGACCGAACGATCTTACCGCGTTCCATCACGACGAGGACCTCTTCACCCTCATCGACGATGAGTCCGCCCACCAAGTCTCCGCGCTGTTCGGTGATCTTCGCAACTCGGATTCCCAGGCCGCCACGACCCTGGAGACGATACTCGTCGACGGGTGTGCGCTTCGCGTAGCCGCCTTCTGTGACCACGAAGACGTAGGTGTCGGGCTGGATGACGTCCATGGTCAGCAGCTCGTCGTCGTCCTTGAACTTCATGCCGGTCACACCGCCTGTGACACGACCCAGGGGACGGATCGAACCGTCGTCGGCAGCGAAGCGGATCGACATTCCCTTGCGGGAGATCATCAGCAGATGGTCCTCGGATCCGACGATGCGGGCGGAGACCAACTCATCCGGCTGCCCCTTGTACTCGCGCAGGTTGATCGCGATGACGCCGCCGGTGCGGTTCGAGTCGTACTCGCTCAAGCGGGTCTTCTTCACAACGCCGGAGCGTGTGGCGAGGATGAGGAATTCGGCTTCCTCGTAGTCTCTGATCGAGAGCACCTTGGCGATCGTCTCGCCCGGCTGGAGAGCCAGGAGGTTCGCGACGTGCTGACCCTTGGCATCGCGTGATCCCTCGGGCAGCTCGTAGGCCTTCGCCCGGTAGACCCGACCCGTGTTCGTGAAGAACAGCAGCCAGTTATGCGTCGAGGTGACGAAGAACTGCTCGACGACGTCGTCCCCGCGCAGGTTCGCCCCCTTGATGCCCTTGCCGCCCCGGTGCTGTGCCCGGTACAGGTGGTTCTGGGTGCGCTTGGCATACCCGCCGCGGGTGATGGTGACGACGACCTCTTCCTCCGGGATGAGGTCTTCCATCGACACGTCTCCGTCGAATCCGGCGAGGATCTTGGTTCGGCGGTCGTCACCGTAGCGCTCGACGATGTCGTCGAGTTCCTCGGACACGATCTCGCGCTGGCGAGCAGGAGTCGCGAGGATGTGATTGTATTCGGCGATCTGAGTCTCGATCTTGTCGGACTCTTCCTGGATCTTCAGGCGTTCCAGTGCGGCCAGACGGCGCAGCTGCAGATCAAGGATGGCATTGGCCTGGATCTCATCGACCTCGAGGAGCTCCATCAAACCTGTACGAGCCTCATCGGAGGACGGCGAACGACGGATCAGAGCAATGACCTCGTCGAGGGCATCGAGAGCCTTGAGGTAACCGCGCAGGATGTGAGCGCGCTCCTCCGCCTTGCGCAGACGGAACTCGGTGCGACGGACGATGACTTCGATCTGGTGCTTGACCCATAGGCGCAGGAACGAATCCAAGCTCAGGGTTCGCGGCACACTGTCGACGATCGCCAGCATGTTCGCAGAGAAGTTCTCCTGCAGCGAGGTGTGCTTGTAGAGGTTGTTGAGCACAACCTTCGCCACCGCATCGCGCTTGAGCACGATGACCAGACGCTGTCCGGTGCGTCCCGAGGACTCGTCACGCAGATCGGCGATGCCGGCGACCTTGCCGTCCTTGACGTAGGAGGCGATCTTCGCGGCCAGAGTGTCAGGGTTGACCATGTGCGGCAGTTCCGTGACGACCAGGCAGGTGCGGCCCTGGATCTCTTCGACCTCGACGACGGCGCGCTGCGTGATCGAACCGCGACCGGTGCGGTACATGTCCTCGATGCCTTTGCGACCCAGAATCGTCGCAGCCATCGGGAAGTCGGGGCCCTTGACGATGCCGAGCAGCGCCTCGAGTGCCTCTTCCTTGCTGACTTCGGGGTGGGAGAGAAGCCACTGAGCTCCGGCCGCGACCTCACGAAGGTTGTGCGGCGGGATGTTCGTGGCCATACCCACGGCGATGCCCGAGGAACCGTTGACCAGCAGGTTCGGGAACCGGGAGGGCAGAACCGTCGGCTCCTGGTTGCGACCGTCGTAGTTGTCCTGGAAGTCGACAGTGCCCTCTTCGATGTCCCTGACCATCTCAAGAGCCAACGGAGCCATCTTGCACTCGGTGTAACGGGGCGCAGCCGCGCCGTCATCGCCAGGGGAACCGAAGTTGCCCTGTCCGGCGACGAGCGGGTAGCGCATCGTCCACGGCTGCACGAGGCGGACCATCGCATCATAGATCGCCGTATCACCGTGCGGGTGGTACTGGCCCATGACGTCGCCGACGACGCGTGAGCACTTCGAGAAGTTGCGGTCCGGCCGGTAGCCGCCGTCGAACATCGCGTACAGCACACGCCGATGGACGGGCTTGAGTCCATCGCGGACATCCGGCAGGGCACGACCGACGATCACGCTCATCGCATAATCGAGGTACGACCTCTGCATCTCGAGATTGAGATCAACCTGTTCGACACGGTTGGTTTCGGTTCCGATATCGTTTTCGTCAGCCAATGTGGGCTCTTCCCTTGTGTCTTAACCGCACAGCACGGCGGTGATTGAGTTCGTGAGAGTCTGTATTCCTGTCAGCTCCCGAGCAGTGCCGGGAGCTGACGGAGAGGATCAGATGTCGAGGAAGCGAACGTCTTTCGCGTTCTCCTGGATGAAGCGTCGGCGCGAATCCACGTCATCGCCCATGAGCACCGTGAAGATCTCATCCGCAACGATTGCATCGTCGAGTGACACCTGCTTGAGCAGCCGGTGGTCAGGATCCATCGTGGTCTCCCACAGCTCTTCGTAGTTCATCTCGCCCAGACCCTTGTACCGCTGGATCGCCATGTCCTTGGGCAGACGCTTACCGGAAGCTCGTCCGGTCTCGAGCAGACCGTCGCGCTCATTATCGGTATAGGCGAACTGGTGAGGAGCATTCGACCACTTCAGTCGATACAGCGGAGGCGTCGCGAGATACACGTATCCGCCTTCGATGAGCGGCTTCATGTAGCGGAAGATCAGGGTCAGCAGCAGAGTCGTGATGTGCTGACCGTCGACGTCCGCGTCGGCCATGAGCACGATCTTGTGGTAACGCAGCTTGTCGAGATCGAACTCTTCACCGATGCCGGTGCCGAAGGCGGTGATCATGGCCTGGACCTCGTTGTTGCCCAGTGCCCGGTCGAGGCGCGCCTTCTCCACATTGAGGATCTTGCCGCGCAGCGGCAGGATCGCCTGAGTGTTCGGGTTACGGCCCTGAGTCGCCGAGCCGCCGGCCGAGTCACCCTCGACGATGAAGACTTCGGAGATCGTCGGATCCTTCGACTGGCAGTCCTTGAGCTTGCCGGGCATGCCCGAGGACTCGAGGAGTCCCTTGCGGCGAGTGGCCTCACGGGCCTTGCGCGCAGCGAGTCGAGCCTGCGAAGCCTGCAAGCCCTTGCGGACGACGTCCTTGGCCTGGGCCGGGTTGGACTCCATCCAGTGTCCGAGCTCGTCGCGCACAACGCGCTGGACGAAGCCCTTGACCTCGGAGTTGCCCAGTTTGGTCTTCGTCTGACCTTCGAACTGCGGATCGCCGAGTTTGACCGAGATGACCGCTGTCAGGCCTTCGCGGATGTCGTCACCGGTGAGGTTGGGGTCCTTCTCCCGAATCAGCTTCTGTTCGCGTGCGTAGTTGTTGATGAGCGAAGTCAGTGCTGTGCGGAAGCCCTCTTCGTGGGTGCCTCCCTCATGAGTGTTGATGACGTTCGCGTAGGTGTGCACCGATTCGCTGTAGGCCGTGGTCCACTGCATCGCGATCTCAAGAGAGAGAGTCTCTTCAGACTCTTCAGCTTCGAAGACGATGACGTCGGGATGGACGAGTTCGGCCTTCTTCGTCGAGTTCAGGTACTGCACGTAGTCGAGGAGGCCGTGCTCGTAATGGTACGTCGCCTCACGCGGTTTCGCGTCTGTCTCTTCGTCTTCGTCGATCTGCACATTGTCATCATCGATCTGGACGTGACGTTCATCTGTCAGGCTGATCTTCAGACCCTTGTTGAGGAACGCCATCTGCTGGAAGCGCGCACGCAGGTACTCGTAGGAGAACTCCGTGGTCTCGAAGATCGTCGAGTCAGGCCAGAAGGTGACCATCGTGCCGGTTTCCGAGGTCTCTTCGCCTCGGCGCAGCTCTCCGGTGGGGACACCACGTTCGAAGTCCATGTTCCAGACATAGCCGTCGCGTCGGACCTCGACCTCGAGACGTTCGGACAGCGCGTTGACCACTGTGGAGCCCACGCCGTGAAGGCCGCCGGCCACCGCATAGCCACCGCCGCCGAACTTGCCGCCGGCGTGCAGAATGGTCAGAATCACCTCGACGGTGGGCTTTCCTTCAGTGGGGTGCATCGCCACCGGCATGCCGCGACCGTCGTCGACGACCTTGACGCCACCATCGGCGAGGATCGTCACCTCGATGTGCGAGCAGTACCCGGCCATCGCTTCGTCGACTGAGTTGTCGACGATTTCCTGAACGAGGTGGTGGAGACCGCGTTCCGAGGTCGAACCGATATACATTCCAGGTCGTTTGCGAACTGCTTCGAGACCTTCGAGTACCGTAATATCCCCGGCATCGTAATGGGGCTGATCCTCGGTCGTCATATGACTCCTTGTACAGGTGGGCGCTATCAGCTATCTATTCTACCGCGCCGAGACCAGAAATACCTGTAAGCGGCCCTGCAAGGTGCATTTGCGGAAATTTCACGCCTCAGATGTACCCCCGGGCACGAATGGGAGCCGCTGTCGCCGTTTACGGCCCTCTATCGCTTTTCGGATTCCAGTTCCCGCTTCGTCAGCCGAAGGTGTCTCGTGGTCCGCGGCCGGCCACACTGCGGCGGCCCTTCTTGAAGCTGCGTCCTCGTGGTCCGCGGATCTCGATCTCGGTGATCGTCTGCGAACCGAGCCCAGCTTCCAAAGCTCGGAGGATCGTGGGCTTGAGCACGCGCAGCTGCGTGGCCCAGGTCGTGGAGTCCGCGGCGATGATGAGCAGCGGAGGCGAGAAGTCGACGGGTTTGCAGTGCTCTGCGACCTGTTCGCCGACGAGCTCGGGCCACCGGCCGAGGACATTGCCGATGTCGATCGACGACGACCAGCCTCGGGCGGAGATGAGCTTGCCCAGTGCCGAAGAGATCGTCGCGGGATCCCTCTTGTCTTTCCCCGCACCGGTGTAGACCGCCTCGCCGCGCAGACGCGAACGCCGGCGGCTGCGGACGAACTTCGCCTCTGTCGCCTCCATCCGCCGGACGCGGTCAAGCGCCTCGAGGGCGGCCACCGGCGTCGACATGTCCCTCTCGATGCCGCTCACAGCATCACCTTCATGGTCACGACGCAGTTACTCATGATGCATCGGCGTCCTCTGGGGAGGATCCGCGGGAAGACGATGCGGAAGACGAGCTCGAGGATGAGTCGGTAGATGAGGCAGGGGTAGATGAAACAGGGGTAGATGAGGCAGCGGACGAGGCGGGGACTGATGCTGGATCAGGACGCGAGGCAGGATTCGGATCGTGCTGCTGTCCCTGCAGCAGACGGCCACCATCGATCCGCCTGCCTTCGAGCCCCTCGGGAAGGTCACCATCGACGGCGGCGGTGATGAACACCTGTTCCGCTTCAGTGATCCTTGAGGCCAGACGGTTCCGCCGTCCCGTATCCAGTTCGGCGAAGACGTCGTCGAGGACGAGGATGGGCTGTTCCGCGGTGGACCCGGCATCAGAGCTGAGCAGATCCCAACCGGCCAGCTGCATGGCCAAAGCCAGAGACCAGGTCTCTCCGTGTGAGGCGTACCCTTTGGCCGGATGGTCGCCGATCGTCAGCGACAGATCGTCGCGTCCGGGGCCGTGGAGCGTGAGCCCGCGCTCGATCTCCGTGGTGCGCCGACGCTCAAGAGCTGCGAGGAGCATCTCCCTGCATTCGGCAGCCGATTGAGCCTGAGAGTAGTCGATGCGCGAATCGTAGCGAGCTTTGATTCCCTGTCGTTCGAGCCGAGCATCTGCGGCGATGAAGGCGAAGTTGCGCTGCAGGGGTTCGACGATATCGGCGAGGATCTTCTGCCGACCGAAGACCAGCTCGGCAGCAGAGTCCGCGTAGGCCATGTTCCAGATGTCCAGGGTGGCTTCAAGTCCGGGGTCTCTGTCCTCGCGCAGCCTCTTGAGCAGGGCATTGCGCTGCTTGAGCGCCCGCTCGAAGTCCGTGATGACTGAGGAATAGCGGGGATTGCGGGCGACGACCAAGGTGTCCATCCACGACCGGCGTTCAGCCGGCTCACCGCGGACGAGACTGAGATCTTCGGGAGCGAAGACCACACAGGAGACGAGGCCCAGGATCTCCTTCATCTTCACCGGAGAGCGATTGACCCTGGCTCGGTTCGCTCCCTTCGACTGGATCGAGACTTCCACTGTCGCGTGCCGCTGATCGCGATTGACCAGCGCGGACACGGTCGCGGTCTGCGCATGCTCGTTGACCAGAGGCGCATCGAAGGCGACACGGTGGGACCGCAGATGGGCAAGATACCCAATCGCCTCGACGATGTTGGTCTTGCCGGTTCCGTTGTCGGCCACGAATGTGGTGACTCCGGGGTCGAACTCGAGATCGAGTTCGGGGTACGACCGGTAGCTACGCAGTGAGAGTCGCGATATCCACATTCAGATACGCGTCGGCATGAGCAAGTACCGATACGACTCGTCCGCTGAGGAGTCCATGTCCCTCTGCCCGGAGATGATGACGGGCTTCATGGGCTGAGTGAACGAGAAATTCACGTAGGGACTCTCGATGGCGGCCAGACCCTCGGCGATGTAGTGCGGATTGAAGCCGACGGTGATCGGATCGCCCTGCAGAACAGCTTCGACGGCTTCTGATGCCTGCGCATCATCACCGGTGCCGGCGTGGAGGGTGAGCATTCCATCGCTGACCTCGAAGCGCAGCGGGGTGTTCCGCTCGGCCACGAGGGAGACACGGCGGACTGCTTCGCGCAGAACTCCCGTCTCAACGATCGCGTGGATCGGCACCGAATCAGGGAAGAGCGAACGAACCTTCGGGTATTCGCCTTCGACGAGCAGCGACGTTGTGACCCGTCCAGCCGAGGTGAACGAAATGAGGTCTTTGCCCGCATCGGTACTCAGCCCGATAGTGACATCCCCGCCGAGGGACTTCGAGACATCGGAGAGAGTGCGACCACGCAGCAGAGCAACAGCAGAGACATCCGGGCGGCCCGGATTCCACGTGAACTCACGCACTGCAAGACGGTAGCGGTCGGTGGCGAGCAATGTGACCTTCTCGCCCTCGATCTCAACACGGACACTGGTCAGGATCGGAAGGGTATCGTCCTTCGACGTCGCGATCGTGACCTGTGAGACCGCGTTCTGGAATTCGCCGGCCGAAACAGTTCCGGAGTCAGCAGGAATCTGCGGCAGCGATGGGTATTCGGCAACGGGCATCGTCATCAGTGAGAAGCGCGAAGAACCACATGTGACATCGACCTTCGAGTCGATCTGCTCGAGGGTGACCTCCTGGTTCGGCAGAGCCTTCGAAATGTCGGCGAGGAGACGACCGGAAACCAGGACGGTTCCAGCTGTGACAACATCGGCTGCGATCTCGACTCGAGACGAAACCTCGTAGTCGAAGACTGCCAAGCGAACAGTTCCTCCAGCCTCAGCGGTGATGAGGATGCCGGTCAGGACCGGGGCCGAGGGACGGTTGGGAAGGGTCTTGGTCGCCCAAGTCACCGCATCAGCGAGAACATCGCGGTTGACTTTGAACTTCAGGGGAGATGCTTCGTCGTTCACTTTACTCCTTCGGGGTGGCCACCCGACGTACTCAAGACACTGGCGTGAGGGTGCTCGGAAAACTCTACACAGCCTATCGGAAATCTGGGTACCCCGGCATGGGGCAGCGAACTTCGAGGCGATCGCCAGTGGCTGGCGGAACTGTGAACGAGAAGATCTCGGATTCGAGAACGTCGGGGATCGACGTGTTCGAATATCGGATCGGACTCAGAGCTTGGTCTGTGCCTGTGTTTCAACTTTGTCGAGATCGTCCGATGCAGTCGATGGCGGGCACCCTCTTACAACTTCCATTCATGTAGTAGAAGTATTAGCACCTGTGGAGATTGTGGATAACTGTTCGTTACGCCCGAGTAATCAGGGATGTTGACGAGAATCGACCTGTGGATCCGCTGTGCATCCGCAGGGACCCTTCGGTGGAGGCTTGGGTAAGCACAACGGTGTAGTTCACAGGCTTCCACTCTCGAGTGCGAGTTATCCACCGCGTTATCCCCAGCAGGGTCAGTTTGTCCCCAACGTTATCCACAGATGTGCATATCGCTTTCTATAGGCGATGTTGCTGTTTAATGCGGTTTGTTAACTCGGTGACCTGCGTGTAGACGGCTCGTCGTTCGGCCATCTGAGTTCGAATCTTCTTGTTCGCATGCATCACAGTTGTGTGATCGCGTCCACCGAAAGCCTGTCCGATCTTGGGCAGCGAGAGATCGGTGAGCTCACGGCACAGGTACATGGCGATCTGGCGTGCGGTGGTGAGAGTCCGTGACCGAGAGGTTCCGCACAGGTCATCGAGGGTGAGGGTGAAGTAGGCAGCAGTCTGGCCCATGATGTCGGCCGCGGTGATGGTCGGGGTCTCATCCTGTGTGATGAAGTCCTTGAGCACCGTCTCGGCCAAGCTGACGTCGACCTGCTGGTCGTTGAGGTTGGCGAATGCGGTGACGCGGATGAGTGCACCCTCGAGCTCGCGGATGTTCGAGGAGACGCGAGAGGCGATGTACTCGAGGACATCATCGGGGACGTCGAGGTGCTCGCCGGCAGCCTTGCGTCGCAGAATCGCGAAGCGGGTCTCCATATCAGGGGGCTGCACATCGGTGAGCAGACCCCATTCGAAGCGGGAGCGCAGTCGTTCCTCGAAGCCTTTGAGCATCTTCGGCGGTTGGTCGGAGGTGATGACGACCTGTTTGGCCTCGTTGTGCAGCGAATTGAATGTGTGGAAGAACTCCTCCACGGTCGCATCTTTGCCCTGTAGGAACTGGATGTCATCGATCATGAGGATGTCCACTTCCCGGTAGCGGCGTTGGAAGGCCGGCCGCAGGGAGTTCGAAGTCCGGGATGACCCGATCGTATTGATGAAGTCGTTGACGAATTCTTCGCTTGAGACGTATTTGACCCGGATCTCCGGGTAGAGCTGAGTCGCGTAGTAGCCGATCGCGTGAAGGAGGTGGGTTTTGCCCAGGCCGGAATCCCCGTAGATGAACAGTGGGTTATAGGCCTTGGCCGGTGCTTCGGCCACGGCGAAAGCCGTTGCGTGGGCGAAGCGATTCGATGCGCCGATGACGAAGGTGTCGAACGTGTACTTGGGGTTGAGCTGAGCGACTCCAGGAACGTCGACCGGTGGAGCGGTCTGGGCGGCGGTCGCCTCGGCGATCTTCCTCTCCCGCTCTGTTCTGTCCACAGACGGAGTGGGTGGCGGCGCCGAGGTGGGGGCGGGAGAGCTGTAATTGCTCGGCTCAGCGTAATCGGTCGGGTCGTGGGGCGACGGTGCCTCGGAGCGCGCGGCCGGTGCTGCAGGCGGTGCTGATGAAGAAGCAGGAGAGTAGGAGGAGGGAACTGCGGACCCGGTCGATGACGTCGAGGTGACGGGATCGATCTCGATCGGTGAGCCGGGGGTGGGCTCGCCGATGAGATCTTCGAAGCGGATCGGGACATCCAGCTCTGGGTCGACCACGAACCCGAAGGTGACGTCGAACCCGAGAACCTTGGAGAATTCCCTGGTCAGAGGTGCCAGAAGGCGGGTCTCGATGGTGCGGCGGGTGTGTTCGTCGCGAACCGCGAGGAGGACGAGGGCGTTGTCGACCAGAGCTTTGGGAAGGGCGAGGGACAGGAAGCCTCTCTGATGAGCAGTCAGACTGTCGTCTTTGTCCAGGGTCGAGACCACCGTCCGCCATTGGCTGATGAGCTCATTTTTGGAAAGCGACACCGTCTATCTACCTCCGTGTTTGTGATTCCATGTTCGGGTATTCCACACCTGTGTATGACTTCCACATAGTTTTCCACAGTTTGTGGAGAACTGACGAGTCAACCGTGTAATACTCCACACTGGTGGATAAGCATGTGGAAAACTACACGGCTGTGACTTGTGGATGACGACAGGCGACGGGTGGATGAATTTCGATGAACCCCTGGGGACAGTGATGTGAAACATCTCGAGCGAGTTTGACCAGGAAGTTTCGCCTTCGCTATGATGGGGTGTCCTGTGTACCGGGCTTCATCCGATTATCTTGATTATCTTTTGGCTCTTATGCACAGGAGTGCTCGGCGGTCGAGACTCGTACCGCCGTTTTTTGTGAGAATGCTCAGGCATTCGCCCGCAACCTAGAAATCGGAGACTTGAAGTGAGTAAGCGTACTTTCCAGCCCAACAACCGCAAGCGCGCCAAGAAGCACGGCTTCCGTCTGCGCATGCGCACCCGTGCCGGCCGTTCGATCCTGGCCGCACGTCGTCGCAAGGGACGTTCCGAAGTTTCGGCATAAGGTGATCTCTGCGGCTCACCGGATACGCAGCGGCGACGACTTCAAGCGAGTCTTCAAAGCCGGTGTCCGTGTCCGCTCGGATCATCTGATGGCACACAGCCTGCCAGAGGCTGATGATTCCCACGCCGTGCGCGTGGGTTTCATCGTATCCAAGGCCGTTGGCAATGCCGTCAGAAGGAATCGGGTCAAACGTCGGCTGCGCGAGCTCATGCGCGTGCGGCTCGACGATTTGGATCCCGGTTCCCTTTTCGTAGTTCGGGCTCTGCCCAATGCCGCCGAGGCTGATTTCGGTGAGCTCGAGACCGAGGTTGCGATGCTCATCGACAAGGCACTGAAGAAGCAGCGGAGTCGTGGACGCTGAGCATGATCTGAAGCATCGGTCTGAAGTTCCCCGCAGACCCTCGGGATTCTGGCCCTCCACCTGGTGGGTGGTCAGGATCGGACCACGCATGCCGTTCGTATGGTTCATCCGGGCTTACCGTGTGGTGGTCTCCCCGATGTACGGGCAGGTGTGCCGGTACTATCCGAGCTGTTCGATGTACGGCCTCGAGGCCTTCGAGATACACGGAGTTCTCAAGGGAATGGTGTTAACTGGTTGGCGAATACTGCGATGCAATCCCTTTTCCCACGGCGGGGTGGACCACGTTCCCGGTTCAGCACGTCAGGCCCGTTCAATTTCGATGAATACCGAGGACGGCCGCTGAACGATCCTCATGTCTGTCTCGTACTTCCACTCGCGTGAGCGCAGGGTGCACGGGCACCGTGAGGACTGCAGAGTGGAGACCGTGGGAGACCCGCGATCAGGACAGACAGTCCCGTGTCGCGAAGACCTGTGAACAATGGCAAAATGAACGATCGTGACGATTCGTTGTAACGAGGAGAACTGAATGGACTGGATGGACAAGCTGCTCTACCCGCTGCAGTGGGTAGTTGCTTGGATCCTCGCGATCTTTCACGAGATCTTTACCGCAATCGGCATGTCTGCCGACAACGGTTGGACTTGGGCACTGTCGATTGCGGGACTGACTGTCGTCATCCGTGCGCTGCTGATCCCTCTCTTCGTTTACCAGATCAAGTCTCAGAGGAAGATGCAGCTTCTGCAGCCTCAGATTCAGCGTCTGCAGGCTAAGTACAAGGGCAAGAAGGACCAGTACTCGCGTCAGGCCATGGCCGAAGAGCAGATGAATCTGTTCCGCGATAACAAGACCAGCCCGTGGGCGTCCTGTCTGCCTCTCCTCGTGCAGATGCCGATCTTCTTCTCTCTCTTCCGCGTCATCCACAACATGCCGAATGTGGCCGATGGGTCTGTGGGTGCGATCGGTGGCTTCACCAGGACGTTGGCCCAGCAGGCTGAATCATCAAGTGTGTTCGGCATTTCGCTGTCAGCGACGTTCTCCGACCCCGGAATCGGAGTCAAGTTCCTCACCGGCATCCTGATCGTCATCATGGCTTCGACGATGTTCATCACCCAGAAGCAGATGATGGCGAAGAACATGTCGGAATCCGCAATGGCGAATCCGATGATGCAGTCGCAGAAGATGCTCCTGTATGTGATGCCTCTGGTCTTCGGCATCGGTGGTATCTACTTCCCACTCGGTGTTCTCATCTACTGGCTCGTGTCGAACACATGGACCATGGCCCAGCAGCACACGGTCATCCGCAACATGCCTGCTCCCGGCTCAAAGGCCGAGAAGGAAATGCTCGAGCGCAAAGCTCGCAAGGGCAAGAACGTCCAGCAGCCTGAGATCAAGAGCGGCAGCACCGACGCTGCCAGCGATGATTCGAAGCCGAGTGGTCAGCGCCAGCAGCCCGTGAGCAAGAACCGCAAGAAGAACAAGAAACGCTGAGGAACGACATGACTGAAGAGAACGTCGAAGACAAGGTCGAAGAGTCTGCTGAAGAGGCCACCGAAGACAAGTCTGCGAAACCGACTCGCGCGGAACTCCTCGAAGAGGAAGGCGAGATCGCTGCGGACTACCTCGAAGAGCTGATGGACATTGCTGATATCGACGGAGACATCGACATCGACGTCGCTGACGGCCGCGCTCAGCTCTCCATCGTCTGCGAGGACGACGAGGACTCCAACCTCCGGACCTTGGTCGGCGGCAATGAAGGCAAGACTCTCGCCGCTCTGCAGGAACTGAGCCGATTGGCCGTTCAGACGAGTACAGGACAGCGGTCTTGGCTGATGCTGGATATCGATGGCTTCCGCAGCAATCGCCGCGAAGAGCTCATCAAAAAGGCACAGAAGGCAATCGCCGAAGTCAAGGACTCCGGCGATGACTATGTGTTCAAGCCGATGAACAGCTTCGAGCGCAAGATCATCCACGATCAGGCGGCGAAGGCCGGATTGGTCTCCGAGTCGGAAGGCGAGGGTGACGGTCGACATGTCGTCGTCCGTCCGGCCGATGACTGATCTGTCTGCTCTCGAAGTCCCTCCGCCAGGCACCGAGGACTATTTCGGTGCCGCGTATCCTTTGGCTCAGCGCTATGCTGAGCATCTTGCGACGACCGGCATCGAATGGGGCCTGATCGGTCCACGCGAGGTCGACAGGTTGTGGACGCGCCACATCCTCAACTGTGCTGTCGTTTCAGAGTTTATCGATGACGGAGATGTCGTCGGCGATGTCGGCAGTGGAGCCGGTCTTCCCGGCATCCCGATCGCACTGTTGCGACCTGCCGCACAGGTGGTGCTCATCGAACCGATGGAGCGTCGCGTCGAATGGCTGAAGATGGTCGTCGATGATCTGGGACTCGACAATGTGCGCATCGTGCGGGCGAGGGTCGAAGAACTAGTCGATGAAGAGATGTTCAGTGTTGTGACCGCACGTGCGGTCAAGGCGATGACTACTCTTGTCGAATGGACTCACGAGGTCGTCGGTCCAGAGGGCCGGATCTTGGCGCTCAAGGGAGCGTCAGTCGAAACTGAACTGGTCAAGGCGAAGAAGTTGCTGAAGAGGTATCGCTTCGGTCAGCCGACCGTTCACATCGTCGACGGCGGAATTCTCGACGTCCCGAGCCGTGTCGTCGAAATAGTCAAGAAATAGAACCAACTAGATTTGGTCTAGGCTGAATATAGCTTTGTGAACCCGATGGATGATGGAGTGCGCCGAATGCCGATCATGGACGAGTCGTCTCCCATAGGTGCTGCGATCGCAAGGGACAACCGACGTGCAGATCGGCTGTCTCAAGCGAACTTTCCGCGACCGGATTCGACTCGGATCTTCACCATTGCCAATCAGAAGGGCGGGGTCGGCAAGACCACGACCGCAGTGAACATCGCTGCTGCATTGGCGAATCAGGACCTCAATGTCCTTCTTATCGACATCGACCCTCAGGGAAATGCCAGCACCGCCCTGGGTATCGATCACTACTCAGAGGTCACGAGCATCTACGACGTGATCATCGACGATGTGCCGATGCGTGACGCAGTAGCTCAGTGTCCGGACTTCGAAACCTTGAAGTGCGTGCCGGCGACGATCGATCTTGCCGGTGCGGAGATCGAGCTCGTCTCCCTTGTGGCGAGAGAGCAGCGCCTGCAGCGGTCACTTGGCCTCTACCTTGATGAGGAGGCAGCCGCTGGGGATCGTGTCGACTACGTCATCATCGACTGCCCGCCCAGTCTGGGTCTGCTGACTGTCAATGCCTTCGTCGCCGCGCGGGAAGTCCTCATTCCGATTCAGTGTGAGTACTACGCACTAGAGGGTCTGAGCCAACTGCTGAAGAACATTCAGCTGATCCAGAAGCATCTGAATCCGAAGCTTTCGATCACCACTATTCTGCTGACGATGTATGACGGTCGAACGAACCTGAGCAAACAGGTGGCCGACGACGTGCGTACGCACTTTCCGGAGCAGGTGCTCGGTACATCGATTCCGCGCTCAGTGCGGATCTCCGAGGCACCGAGCTATGGTCAGACCGTCATTTCGTATGATCCACATTCCAGTGGCGCTTTGTCGTATCGGGAAGCGGCCGAAGAAATCGCAATTCGAGGAGTAAGTCGTGGCTGAGCGTAAGAAGCGTGGTTTGGGACGGGGTCTGGGCGCGCTGATTCCGGATGCTGCATCCAATGACCGTCCCGTGGACGTGTTCTTCTCCGGCGGAGATTCCGAGGACACCCGCGATTCGTCGTCAGAGGAGACGAAGCGACCTCGTGCCGCCCGGACCGATCCTGCGGCTTCGATGCAGTCGTCACGGCGTCGTAAGGCCAAGTCGGGCAACAACACGACGGGCTCTTCTGTGAAGACTGCGTCTGAATCGTCGGTGGAGAAGAAGCGGGCAGTTGCTCCGAACTCGTCTTCCAACAAGACCGCAGCGGCCGGTGCTGGAGAACTATCGGCGAGCAAGACGGCGAAGGCCACTCCTGCCAGACGTACGGCGAAGGCAGCGGCGAACAACAGCACAGAGGAGAATACCTCTGGATCGCGCGCAGCAACTGGCACTGCGTCGAAGGCAGCCGCCGGGGGCAAGAAGTCGACTGCAGCAAAGTCGACCGCCGCCAAGACGTCTGGCACTAAGACATCGGGTACTAAGACATCGGGTACTAAGACGTCAGGTACTAAGACATCGGGTATTGGAACCTCGGGTGCTCAAGCGACAGCTGGTAAGACGTACAGCAGGTCAGCCGGCAGCAAGGCTTCCTCGAGCAATACGGAGACGAACTCCGACGCTGAGGCACCACGTGCTGACAGCACATCACCGGATGCGAAGGCTGCGAGCACCTCGAAGCCGGGGGCTGAGCACTCAGATGCTCATTCAGCGGATGGCTCTGAGAGCGTAGCGGCAGCCGTAGAGGCTTCGGAGACGAAGCCGAAGGCACAGGCGCCGGAGACTGACTCTGACAGCGACAGTGCGGACGAGAATGCGGCTGATCGGCAGAACGGCTCCGACGGAGTGTATGAGACACATCCGGGTGTCTATACGTCCGGTTCCGATGACCCTGATAGGGAAGAATCAGAAGAACAGTACGTCGACCCGGATACTACGGAAGTAGTAGATACCGTTGATTCTTCGGTCAGCCAAGCCGATGAGGGTGACCACGGGCTCGAGGGCGTCGATTCGATTCCTGACACTGAATTCGGCGAAATCGATGTTGAGCGCATTGAGGCCAACCCTCGTCAGCCGCGTACGGTTTTCGACGAGGACATGCTCGCTGAACTCGTTCACAGCATTCGTGAGATCGGTGTCCTTCAGCCGGTTGTGGTTCGACAGAAGCCGAACGAAGCTGGGCGCTATGAGCTCATCATGGGTGAGCGACGGCTGCGTGCTACTAAAGATGCCGGCCTTGCGACTATTCCGGCGATCATTCGGTATGTGGATGATACGGACCTTCTGCGAGACGCGCTGTTGGAGAACCTGCATCGCGCCGAGCTGAACCCTCTGGAAGAAGCAGCTGCCTATGGTCAGTTGCTTGAAGATTTCGGTTGTACCCAGGAGGAACTGTCCGAGAGGATCGGACGGTCGCGTCCGCAGATCTCCAATACCCTGCGTCTGCTTAGGCTCCCGCCGTTGGTGCAGCGACGAGTTGCAGCCGGCGTCATTTCGGCAGGACATGCACGAGCGATTCTTGGTCTGCGGGAACCCGAGCACATGGAGATCCTCGCTCAACGCATCGTTGCGGAAGGACTCTCAGTGCGTGCTTCCGAAGAGGCGGTCGTGCTGTTAAATCGTGGGGACTCTGTCAATGTTTCACGTGGAACGTCACGCGTTTCGCCCGAGTTCATTGAAGTGGCAGAGCGTCTGGGCGACCGGTTGGACACGAAGGTGAACATCACTGTCGGTAAGCGTAAGGGTAAGTTGAGCGTCGAGTTTGCGAATCAAGAGGACCTTGACCGTATTCTTACGCTTCTGGGCGTGACCGAAGCGGCCGAATAGACACAGACGGCCCTTTGGAGTGGCCCGCACAACGTCGTAAATGCGTTGTGCGGGCCATTTCTATGTTGCGGCAAGACTATACTGGGCTCTTCTATGTCCCGAAAAGGTTGTGTCGGCCTCTTCTCCCTCCGTCAACACCACGCCTATTGATATCGCCAGTGACTGAATAGTCCGCTCATTCTAGGGGCGGTCTGTCGGTACACCGTCCATCTCCCTATCGGCTACTCTGCAGGATTTCTCCGCTCTTCACCCCGGAAAATAGGCCTCGTTCATAGATGCGGGTGGCGTGGCGGACTACAACACCACTGCTCTACGCGCGGTCTTCGGTCCGGTGGGGCCCTCTAAGTGAACTGTCTTGGTAGCGTTCATAGCGTTTCACGTGAAACATATCCATGGTTTATTGCTTGTTTCCTGAATAGTGAATGGTGCCAACAGCCATTTGTTTGTTCCCGGGCCCACTGGGCGTTTGGAAGTCGATTAGCTAACCAATTTCTGATTGGCCATCTCGTCCGAGGCGGAGTACCGATGGGACAGGTACCGGCAGCATGTTTCACGTGAAACATACGATCTGCGTATTGACTGGTCAGCGGTTCGAATTCCACAATGTATTCGCGCGGGCTTTGGATCTGTGAGGTAGTGCTAGATACCTGTACCTCTGACCTGGTGTCGAACGACTGAGTGCTACAACTCATGAGGTAGAGCTAGTACGGATGGGCGTGCCAGTCACGTACCGTCGCATTGAGCAGGTCTTAGTTTGCGGCCCGAGGAGGTCCGATCTTTCGCCCCGAGGCGGCTTGAGCGTACCTTTTAGCCCTGAATAGTTGTTTCACGTGAAACATGTCTAATATGCAGGGGAATGTATCTCGGCCATTCGGTCTAATAGTGTCGACATTGCCCCAGCTGCAGGCATTTTCGTGTTACAGCTAGTTTTCCGTGGACGACCCACGCAAGGCTGAGGAACCGTTGGCCTCAGGTTGGAAGCGTAGATCTCCCGTTTAGGCATTGGGATTGTGTGACTGTGTCAACGGCAGGTAACCGCCACTTCCAGGAAATCTCGATGATGGGCGCTTCTGTCGCCGTAGCAAATATGAAGAAGTCGCGGTGGTCGCTGTACGCTTCGGTGATGATTGGAGCCACCCTTCTCACGGGTGCTTCCGTCAGGGCTTCTATACGCTTCTATTCGCGAACCCTATCCCCATTCTGGTTCATATGACGAGGTTCAATTTGGCAGATAGCCTCGAGGCATCCATCCCCTATTGCCGGTATTCCGGGTAGCTCCGGGCATGCAATCAACAGCGCAATCGATGTTTCACGTGAAACATGGACATGGTCTGAACATTTTAAGCGCATAAGTCCGATATATGATGCTGGCCACAATCTTCCAAAGGCTATTTGGTGGCGCTTGCTGCGTTACTGCAATTTTTCGCGCCAAATTGGTGTCCGGACGGATCTCGGCGCTTTACTCACTCATGTGTTCGCCGTCGGGGCCGCTGGGTCGGGAAGGCGGCTATGGGCCTAGCGATCAGCGGAATTGTTGCGCCTCTCAATAAAGGGCGGTTACGACCGTGTCGAATCCGATACAGCGGGCCCCGGTGGTGGTCCAAAGTTGCTCATGTGGCTCATGTTTCACGTGAAACATGCCAGACACTGTTGGTATGTCCATACACCAGTTGTGTGCCCAGTCGTCAACGACGGTTAAGAGGAAACCGCGGCCAATAAAAGGTGGGCGCGGTCGAATCCTCTCATTTGTCCCTTACACAAAGTGAACCTTGCGCACGCTGCTGGACCCGCCCTTCGCTATGTTTCACGTGAAACATTTTGAGCATGCTAAATGGGCAGCCGAATACAGAAGCACGACGGAATGCAATGTCATTGCTCCCCGCGCACCTGATCCGTCGTGCCAATGTTTCACGTGAAACGGCTATTACGCTGCCCCACCGGAAACCAATACTCGGATTTAGTGCCGTCACTGGCAATGGTTCTTATCAGCTCCGTGAAGGCGAATGAACTTCGCTAACAATTCGGTGTGATGTGGGCATATGAGAGATGGCTCGGCGGAGAATACCTCTGCTGATCGAACCACCCGAAGTTGAGAGCACCAGTCGACGCTCAGGGCACCAGCGGATCGATGGCAATGAAGTCGCGCCCACGGTGAGTAATACGAAAGAGTATCAGGTACGGAATATCCCGTCGTTTGAGGAGGTCCCCCTATGGCATCGCCTTATGGCATCAATCCGATAGCGACTCCGTGACTGGGATTCTCTGTGGAAGTTCTGGCGCTCGTCTCCTCGCTGCCAGTTGTCCCCGCTATTGGAAGATTGCTCCGGACTACTCATCCTGTCGACGTCTCATTGGCGCAATAGGTGCTCGGAACCTCTAATGGGGGCGGTATGAATCAAACTCAGTAGCGAAGCCATTCGAGTTGGCAGCCGCGGTCCGTCCACTACGAGCGTGAGTGGACCGGATCGGTGGCCGAATTAGAGAATTCAGTACTGCACGACAGACTACGCACCGTCGTCTTGTCTAAATTGATTAAGAGACTAGTACCGCGGGCCTTGTCTGGTGGTGATGAGTGGCCACTAGGGGCGAACTGAACAACGGCAGGAATGCTCGACATAGATCTAGCGGCAGCCATGTTTCACGTGAAACACCTTCGGGAATTAATACTTCAGCAAATTCCCCGATGCTCCAACGGGAGGTTCAGTTGTACGCTTTGATCTGTTCGATGTTGAGCGTGCCGGTTTCCGGATCTGCGTCTTCGATCACGTACAGACGCTGCAGGGCGGCAGCAATGCCGTCAGCGATCGCATCGCGTACTGCGGGGTTCTGAAGATTCTCAAGGTCGTCGTCATTTGTCAGGTACCCCGTGACTACATGAACCTTTGGCGTACGTAGCCTTTTCAATGAAGACCACGTGCGTGCATGGCTTTTGCAATCAAGCATTCCTGTGCGCGCGGCGAGTTCACTTTGAATGAGCGCCGCAAGGCGCGCTCCGGTTGGCGAATTGATGTCGGAATGGCGCTCGTGTCCGAAATAGAATGTTGCGATGCCGTTCGCTTCTTTGGATTTGTTCACATCCGCAGTGACAGTGACAACCGCCGACGCACCAAGCTGGTCAGCCTTGTTGACCTCGACCGCATCCCCTGTGAGGAGAATTGCGCCGGCACCGACAGCCTCGAGTCGTCCAGCAAGGCGACTTGCTATATCCGTAGTGAGCCTCTGCTCCTGTGCAGTCTGCTCGGCATTCATGGGTAGCGTCTCGAAATCTACAACTGTAGTAGCCGCCTCGATCACGAAGGTGCGTCCAGCAAGAGATGTCCCGGAGGCTGCCACACGCGCCCGCTCCTCAAGCGCGAAGAGATTGCCCGTGTCCTGTTTGCGGTCGATGGCATCCAATCCGCGGAGAGTCTGGGGTCCGGCGATTCCGTCGACCTTCGTGCCGAGGCTCATCTGAAGTTCTCTGACTGCTTCTTCGGTTGCTGCGGCGTACTCGGCGTCCATCCTTCCCGGATAGAAACCCAACCCTGCTAGCGTCCTCTGCAGCTTGAGTACATCATCACCAGTGAGGACTCTGACGGGGTCATAGCGGAGCACGCGGTCCCCAAGCTGATATCTAGCCCGCTCGAGCTCTGTGAACGTCTCAGAACCCATAACACCGTCACAGAGAATTCCGCGGACCTGCTGGAACTGGCGTACTGCGAGCTCGAAGTCCCTGTCGAAGTCCATTGAAGTCGACTGACCGACATTGAGCCCTAGACGAGCCATCTGAGATTTGATGTTGGGCAACACCTCAGAGCTGTCCCCGCGTGAGAACTGCGGGTGTGGGTTGTGAGTCAATGCCTTGCCAATCTGCTGTACTGGGGTTCTGAAGCGAGTTGTGCCTGGTGTGAATACACCGAAGGCGCCTGTTGATCGTACAACAGGCGCCTTGGAAGTTGATCAGATGAACTCTGAGAGCTCATCCTCCAGCGCCGGCTTTGGACGGGCGCCGATGATGGTCTTGGCGACTTCGCCGTCCTTGAAGACGTAGAGAGCGGGGATCGAAGTGATCCCGTACTTGCTCGCAGTCTCGAGGTTCTCGTCGGTGTTGACCTTGACGACCGTGAGCTTCTCGCTGTTCTCTTCAGCGATCTGATCCACGATCGGGCTGACCATGCGGCAAGGACCGCACCAAGGGGCCCAGAAGTCGACGAGCACAGGCTTGTCGGACTTCAACACGGACTCTTCGAACGTTGCATCGGTGACTTCTGTCGACATGAGCGACCTTTCTTCTGACGGTGTACTCTATCGGAAACAGCCGTGGTTCAGGTTTAATTCCCGGGCAGCCGGAGCCTGCAGTCAGGAACCGACCGGTGCCGGGATGGCTGTTGCGTCAGCCGCCTTAGCTCCGGACTGTTTGGCCGCTGACTCGAGATCGGCGAGGTAGTGTTCGGCGTCGAGTGCTGCCGAGCAGCCCGAGCCTGCCGCGGTGATCGCCTGTCGATACACGGAGTCGATGACGTCGCCAGCGGCGAAGACGCCTTCGACAGCGGTCTTCGAGGTGCGGCCTTCGACGTTGAGGTAACCGTCGGCACGCAGCGAAAGCTGGTCTGCGAAGAGGCTCGTTCGCGGATCGGAGCCGATGGCAACGAACATTCCGGTCACTGGCAGTTCCGACGTCTCTCCGGTGACGGTGTTGCGGACGGTAAGTCCTGTCAGCGCCTCGTCCCCGTGGATTTCAGCCACTTCGCTGTCGAGGAGGTATTCGAGCTTCTCATCTGCCGCGGCCCGGTCCTGCATGGCCTGCGAGGCGCGAAGGTCCTGGCGACGGTGGATGAGAGTGACCTTCGAGGCGAAGCGGGTGAGGAACGTGGCCTCTTCGAGCGCAGAGTCTCCGCCTCCGATGACGGCAATGTGCTGGTTGCGGAAGAAGAACCCGTCGCACGTGGCACACCAGCTCACACCGTGTCCCGACAGCTTCTTCTCATTAGGCAGGTTGAGCTCGCGGTACGCGGAGCCTGTCGCGAGGATGACGGCCTGGGCCGTGTAACGGGCTCCGAGCGCGGTCTCGATCTCATGGGCACCGGGGTTGAGCTTGAGGGACGAGACATCGTCATAGATCACCTCGGCGCCGAATTTCTCAGCCTGCTCTCGCATGCTCTCCATGAGCTCAGGACCCTGCACGCCGGCAGGGAAACCTGGGTAGTTCTCCACATCAGTGGTGTTCATAAGCTCACCACCGGCAGTCACAGAACCAGCGATGACAACGGGTGACAGATTTGCACGCGCCGCGTAGACGGCTGCTGTGTAACCGGCCGGACCCGATCCGATGATCACCAATTGTGTATCAGTCATGTGAAAAATCCCTGCTTCTGCTCGCTGTGTTCTCAGTGCACCGCGCGGTGGCGGTGCGAAACCCTATCGTACGTGCAACCGTGCGGAGGGTGCGACTATTCCGTACGAACGCAGCCCCACACAATCGCCGAGGCAGCTGTTCGTATCCGCGTCCGCACGGTTATGTTCGGAGCAGTGTGAGCCGCTCAGTCAGGTGCGCCGACATCTGTCCCCGCTGGTGGGCACGAATCTCCAGTGGTGCTGCTGACTACTTGAACTCGACGGTGTTGATGACTGCGCGGTAGCCGCCCTCGCCGGCTGGAAGCTCGGTGATCCAGAGGATAAGGGAGTCCGTGTCGACGTCGTCATCGAGTTTGACCGTGGTGCTGTCCTCACCGTCGAACTCTCCTTCGCCGACCTTCTTCGAGTCCTCCGGATCCGTTCCATCTCTGATTTCGAAGGTGCCGCCCGAATTCGACGAAGTCACCTTGACCTCTTTGACAGTGGTCTTGTCCTTGAGTTCGAAGGCCAATCCGACACCTGACTTCAGATTGCCGAACTTCGCCGAGTTGTAGCGGTCGGTCTTCCAGGAACCCTTCGTCCCGGGGATGACGTCTTCGGCCGAGCTGTCATTCTCCTCGTTGTCGCCTTCGGGATCCAGCGCATGGACAGAATCGATCTTCGGCGGATCGGCTTTGGGCTCGTCCTTCTTGTCCTTGTCCCCGTCCTGAGAAGAATCAGCAGGAGCCGAGGACTCAACGACCTTGTCGGACTCGTCGCCACCGGAGTTGATATTGGCGACGACGATGCCGATGACCACTGCAGCAACGACGACCAGCGCGAGCACGAGCAGAGCGAAGGGTTTGCGGGAGTTCCTGACATCGTCTTTCGAACGGTCACCACCGTTGCCGTTGCCAGAACCGCCGCCGGCTCCTGAACCGGCATTGCCAGCTGAGCCGCCGCTACCCGCTGATCCGCTGGCAATGGCTCCTGCGCCGACTGCGGCCCTAGAAGGAGCAGTGTTCTCTGCAGCCCCCGACCCGCTGCCTGCAGTGCGTGCTTTGGCTGAGCGGTTCTTCTTCGACGTACCTGAGCCGCCGGTTGCCGATTCCGATGGCGTCGACCCTGCGTTCGACGCGCCGGCAGCAGCCACACCGGCTCCTGCTGCAGCCGCTCCGCCGGCAGCGGCAACAGCGGCACCGGTAGCAGCCGCACCGGAGCCTGCCGACGATGATTGCGAGTCGTCGGCGGTGTCGGGTGAGAGTCGTCGGACCTGTTTGGGCGGTGAGGAAGAGTGCGCCTCCTGGCGTTTGACGGCCGAGGATGCTTCGAGTGCCGCAAGACGACGTCGGGCTTCTTCTTCCTTCGCCCTGGCGATGCGACGTTCACGTTCGTATTCACGCAGCTGATGTTCGCGCTGCTGCTCGTTGGTCTCGAACATTCCGCCGAGGAACCACGAACCATCGTCCTCGTCGTCCATGATGACGCGAGTGTCGTTGTCGTCGTCCGCATCGTCGGCGATGTTCTCGGGGACGATCTCGATCGCCTGTGTGTCCGGATCAGAATCCTGCGCATCGCGATCCATGATCGGAGTTGTGAGATTCTGGTCGTATTCGTGATCGGCGTACCCGGAGTACTCCGAGTAGGTCTGCTCGGGCTCCCATTCGGCCCACTCGTTCTCCTGCGCTGCGGTGTCGAGCTGGTCCTTGCCGATCGGGAAGGATGATGCCTCGCGCATCTGCATCCGATCCGCGTACTGACCGGTGGTCTTGCCCCCGACGCCCGCAGCCAAGCCGCGAGTTCCCGGACGAGTGATGCCGATGCGCACGAGAGCGGCTTTGACCTGATCCTCGCTGGCAGTCGTCGACCCATCCGCGCCGATCGTCGTGGCGCGCGGAGTCGGCAGACGAGTGGCTTCTTCGAAGCTGCGCGGCGACTGCTCGAAGAGTGCATCATTGCCCGGCACGGGTGCTCGGTTGACGTAGCGCAGCAGCTCGGCATCCCACTCGCCGACGAAGCCGAGGACTTCGGCGACGGACCCCGGTCCGGGGTCGCTTCCCGTCAGGACTCCGCTGACGAAGTCATCGAGCCCGTTGGGGATCTCAGGATTGAGCGATTTGGCGCGGGCGATGCGGGAGTTCTCACGCTCGGCGGCCGGAATCCCGTTGAATGCCTCGTCAGCGGGCCAGTAGCCGGTCATCGCGGCATAGAACAGGCGGACCAGGTCCAGGGCATCCTGGCGCGAGGCTTTCGTCGGTGTGTAGTCCTCGGGCTCGATGACTCCCGTGCCGAGGGCGAGAGCGGCGTCGATGCCGATGCCTGAGACGAGCACACTGCCCTTGGATGTGATGCCGACCGTGTTCGGGCGCAGGAACATATGGAACAGTCCGCGCCGGGCAGCGGTGACGAGGACCGTGCCGATCTCCCCGATGAGGGCACGAGCCGCATCGATGGGCATCGGGGTCTTGGGCAGGATCTGACCGAGTGAAGTGACAGCGATGCGCTTGGACACGATGTAGTCGAGCCCGTTCGAATGACCGACGTCGAGAGTCGGAGCAATGCGATGATCGCCGAGGATGGAGACGCGTCGCGCTGCCTCGAGCACGTCCGTAGATCCATCGGCATCAGCGACGTGGATGAGAACGGGTTCATCGAGGATGGCGTCGAGAGCCGTGCACACAGCACCCGCTTGAGGATTGTCCTCGAGCCACCGACGGTCGACCGTTGATACGACGTAACGACCGGCAACAACCATGCCGGGTTCGATATCGATCAGGGGGACCACCTCCAGAGGGGCTTCAGTGCGCAGGCTACTTTCTTAGTTTTCCAGCAACGACGCCAATAATCGAATGCAACTCTCTGACTTTCAGCAAATAACATACTCCGAGGAAGACGAGAAGCATGAGAGTGCCGACCCCGGCGGTGGAGACGAATGCCTGCCACCGGCCGGACAAGGCGAAGTCAGGGAAGAAGAAGAGAAGCCCGTAGCCGGCCAATCCGGCAATCAACGCTGCTACGAAGAACTTGGCATGAGCACCCAGGATCTCGCGGAGGTCGATTCCGCCCAGCCGTTTGGACAGCAGCCAGAACGACAGAATCATCGCGAACAGATAGCCCAGGCTCATCGTCAGACCGATGATGGCGACCGTGACCGATTTCGGGAAGATCGAGGCTGAAAGCACAGCCAGGGACTGGAAGATCACCTGTGGGAGCTGGATCAGGAACGGTGTCTTCGCATCCTCATAGGCGTAGAACACCCTCTGTGCCAGGTAGTTCGCGCTGAAGGGAATGAGGCCGAAGACCATGGTGATGATGACGAGTCCCACGGCCATGGCCTGCTCGCGGTCGTCTCCGGCGATGATCATCGCCACGGGCGAGGCGAGGACGACGAGAGCTGCGACCGCGAAGGAATTGATGAAGCCGACCATGCGCACGCCCATGGAGAAGTCGCCGACGACTGCTTTGGTGTCGTTGTTCGCAGCATCCCTGCTCAAGGAGGTGAAGAGCGCCGTGGCCAGCGACACCGCGATGAGCGAGTGCGGGAGCATGAACACCAGGTAGCCGTTCGTATAGGCGGCGTTCGAAGCATTGCCCTCGCCGGGAACCGACGCTCCTGCGGCGACGCGGGAGATGATGAGGAATCCGATCTGGCCGATGAGCATTGCTGCGAACGTCCAGAACGCCACCTTGCCGGCGGTGCCGAGGCCGACCCCACGGAAGCCGAACGTCGGCTTGTACTTGAATCCGATGCGTTTGAGCGGCCAGATGAGGATAAGAGCCTGGGCTGCGACACCCAATGTGGCCGATCCGCCGATGAGGGCGATCTTGTCCGGAGTCCAGGTGCTCAGATGATGCGGGGAGGCATCGTTCGTGCCGAAGACCAAGATGAAGACGAGGAGTCCCGCGATGGCGACGACGTTGTTGAGCACCGGCGCCCACATGTAGGGACCGAACGAGGACTTCGCATTGAGCACTTGCCCCAGCAACGTGTAGAGGCCGTAGAAGAACAGCTGCGGCAGGCACCAGAAGGCGAAGGCTGTGGCCAGGGCCATCTGATCCGGCCCCCACCCTGAGGAGTAGAGCCACACGAGGACCGGCGCGGCGATCGTGGCAATGATGCTGACCACCGCGAGGATCATGAATGCCAGGGTCAGCAGCCGGTTCGTGAAGTCCTGACCGCCGTCCTTGCGCTTCGTGGCCCGCACAAGCTGTGGGACGAGCACGGCGTTGACCACACCGCCTGCCAACAGCATATACAGGGTGTTGGGCACCTTGTTCGCAACATCGAAGGCGTCGGCCTGGACCGCAGTGATTCCGATCGCGGTCGCCAGCAGAGAGGCCTTGACCAGGCCCAGAATGCGCGAGGTCAGCGTGCCCGCGGTCATGATCGCTGAGGATTTGGCCAGCGCAGAGAAATTGGCCACGCTCTACCTCTTTTCCGGTTCGTCGTTCTTGGCGCGGGCCATCGCATCGGCCAGCTGCTGTTCGGGGATCTTTCGGCGTCCCCGCGAGATCGTCTTGATCAAGCCGATCACGAATACGGCCGCCAGTGCCAATCCGACCACTGCTGTGCCGATGTTCTCCCAGTCGGCCCGGACCCGCACGAGCAGTGATTCGTTCTTCGGCAGGACCACGTCATCGGCAGTGACCATTTCGATCGTGGTCGGCACATCGGCATTGGCCAGGCCCTCGACGGGAACGTCGACGCGCATGGTCTCCTGCGGCGGGACCTTGACGGTGTCCGTCGTCTGAGCCCGCAGCTGCGGAGTCTGCGGTTTCATCCGGATCTTCAGGGCCGCCTCGGCGGAGGAGTCATTGACGATTGTGACTGGGATCGTCGTCTTCTCCCCGGTCACGAGGAGCACGGACGATCCCTTCTCGAGGTAGAGGCTGTTCATCGCCTTCTCACTGGCAGCGCGGGCCTCCCGCGCGCACCGGTCGGCGCTGCCTCCCAGGGTCCATGCCGCCGAGGTGCAGCTGAGCAGCTCCCGGTCCATCCGGGTGTCCGCACCGTCCGGATCGGTGAAGACGCTGTTGAACCTGCTCTGCCTGGCGCGGGTCTGCGCCAGGCTCTGCAGGGCGCTCGTGCCGATCTGGTCGGCGTCGGTCGTCTGCTGCAGGAGTCCGCGGGGGACGACGTCGGAGTCGAGGAGCTCGTCGATTCCGGCAGGTTCGATCCATGGGGCGTCGGAGAGGGCATCGATCGTGGCCTGCCAATTCGCCGAGGCGGCTGTGCGCGGCAGGGGCACGAGCAGGTGGCGCGCCCGGTAGGGAGCCTGGGATTCGATGGCGGCCGTCGACGCGACGAGTTCGGAGATCTTCGCTGCCGGATGGCTGCTGGCAATGACCCCGGCGCTCTGGTCCGCCAGTGCCGAGTCGGTGGTCAGGGTCTCGATCGAGGTCTTCGCATCGGCCGTGATTCGCGTCTTCGAATGCGCACTGTCGCGGATTCCCGACAGCGAGGGCTGCTGGGTGTCGTCGACGATGACAGTCTTGTCGCCGGCCTTCGCGAAGTCGTCGAGCTGACTGCGCTGGACGGTGCCGGCGAGGGGCCAGGCGATGTCGGTGTTCGCCTTCGGCAGGACCTCCTTGACGAGCTTCTTCTGGTCCTGTGCGAACGTTCCCAGATCGTTCAGCGGACCGCCGGTCAGCGAGGCCTGGTCCGGATCGGCGAAGGGCAGGGCGATGACGGTGTGGGTCTTCGCCTTGTCGAGGAAGTCGTGATACCAGTCATCGAGGCGCTTGCGCTGAGCTTCGTCGGCCTTCTTCTCCTCGGCGCTCTGCCCGTCGGCGCTTCCCTGCCCGTCGGCCTCGGAGTCGTCGGCGGGGGCCGGGGTGGCAGAGTTCGTGGCGTTCGGGGTGGGTTCCTCGGTCTTCGCGGAGTCCCCGCCGGTGTCCGAAACGGGTTCGGCCACTGCAGATTCGAACGATGCGATGATTCTCGGATCGAGGGCGATGCCGACGTCTGAGTTGTCGAGGACGTGTGAGATCGTCGCCAGCGAACCGCCCTCGGCGATCGCTTTGTCGAGTTCGTCGGCACCGACGAGTCCGTCGCTGGTGTGGCCCGGCAGGGTCACAGGCGCGAGGATGCTGATCTTCGTCGAATCGAACTTCGGGCTCGGATACCACGTGGAGAAGGCAACGCCCGAAGCAAGCAGGCCCGAAGCATTCCCAAGCTGGACGCTCAGACCACGTGGGCCCCAGGCCGAGACCGGTGAGGATTTCTGCAGGCCAAGCTTCTCGGCGGGTACGGAGATGGTGAATTCGGAGGAGGATCCCGGGGTGATCTTCTTGTCGAAGGTGGCATCCACCGAGGTGGCCGGCTTCGTCTTCCCACCCGAATCCTTAGCCGCCTTCTTGGCCTTCTTTCGGGCGTCGGGTCCGTTGTCGTTGAGGTCGGCGATCGTGCGGTGCTGCGACTGGTCGTTCGTCCAGTCTTGGATCTGACGGTCGGAGTCGAGTTTGTTCGTCGACATTACGAGGGCCAGATCCGGATTCGAAATCGCCTGATCCGTTGAGTTCGTGATCAGCCCGCGGACCTTGAGTGTGCCCTTCTCGTCGACCCAGGGAGTCACCTCGTCGAGGGTGATCGAGACTCCGGACGAGTTCTGGGCAGGACTGTCGGTGGCCCCGCCCGATGGCGTGGTCGCGACGGAGTTCGCGGTGGAGGTCCCAGCCGTTGATGTGCCGGCGGTCGCGGCTGACGCGGCTGACGAGCCCATGAGCGGGAATGCGAAGACAGACCCTGCGAGCAGAAGGGCAGTGCTCAGCAGGGCGAGGAGGAAACGCATTCGACTAATGGGTTTCACTGCTCCAATCGGGAGACCATCGGGCGGGCGGCGGCAACGATTCGTCGTTCATTGGCGAACGAGAGCCGGGATCGCAGATCGTTGAAGGGGATCCACGCGGCATCGATCGCTTCCTGGTCAGGATCATTATCCACGGTCAGGATTCCCGACTGCGCCTGCAACAGGAAATGGTGGACGAGTTTGTGGACCCGGATGCCCGTCACCGTGAACCAGTAGTCGACGGTGCCGAGAGGGCAGATGATCTGCCCCAGGATCCCGGTCTCCTCTTCGACCTCACGGCGAGCCGCCTCGGCGGGGGTCTCCTCACCCTCGAGATGACCTTTGGGCAGGCACCATTCGAGCCGGCCCGCACGATTGATCCGCGCGATCACGGCCACGCTCAGGTCCCGGCGTGAGAAGTCGACGACGATGCCCCCGGCGGAGATCTCCTCCACCGTGGTGCGACGGGACGCTCTGGGTCCCGGCTTGGGCATCGGTGTGGTCATTCTCCTACCTTAGTAGGCGATTCTTGGAAGTTTCGTCTGACGCGCTCCCGGTAGGCTGGACCACGCCCGTTCTGTCGGTGCCGAACTCGATGGCACTCCTTGGGACGGTTACGCACCATGAGACGAACGACGCAGCACGAGAAGAAGGAGCTCCGTGGACCCGCAGACCGCGCACGCCCGCCTGCATGACAAGCTCGATGAGCTCGACTTCATCCTCGGACCGCTGGGACGGCGCTTCTCGGAGGCGGGATTCGAACTCGCGCTCGTCGGCGGCTCCGTGCGCGACGCCCTGCTCGGGCGGCCGATGCCCGACCTCGACTTCACCACGGACGCCAGGCCAGACGACATCCTTCGCCTCATCGCCGACTGGGTGGACACCCACTGGGACATCGGCCGCGAATTCGGCACGATCGGTGCCATCAAGTCCGGTGTCCAGATCGAGATCACCACGTACCGAGCCGAAGCCTATGAGGCCGACTCCCGGAAACCTGCTGTGAGATTCGGCACCGACCTCCACGCGGACCTGGTTCGCCGCGACTTCACGATCGGTGCGATGGCGATCCGGCTGCCGTCGAAGACCTTCGTGGATCCGCATGACGGGTTCACCGACCTCATCGAAGGTGTCATCCGCACCCCGGGCGCGGCCGCTGACTCGTTCTCCGACGATCCCCTGCGCATGATGCGCGCGGCTCGGTTCACCTCGCAATTGGGCCTCGACCCCGTCGCCGAGGTGGAATCTGCGATGCGCGATATGGCCGATCGCATCACGATCATCTCCGCCGAACGCATCCAGGTGGAGCTCGTCAAACTCATGACCGGGATCGACCCGGCCGCGGGCATCGATCTGCTGGTGCGTACAGATATCGCCGATCACGTCCTGCCCGAAGTCGCGGGCCTGCGCCTCGAGACCGACGAACACCACCGGCACAAGGACGTCTATCAGCATTCCCTGACCGTGCTGCGTCAGGCCGTGGAGCTCGAGGAGCACTACATCGCCAAACAGCGCGAGGCCGAGCTGAGCACGGACGATCCGACGTTCCTGCGAGCTCCGGACTTCGTCGTCCGGTTCGCGGCCCTGATGCACGATGTGGGCAAGCCGGCGACTCGCCGGTTCCTGTCCGGCGGTGCTGTGACCTTCTACCACCATGACGCCGTCGGCGCGAAGCTGACGGCGAAGCGGATGAGAGCCCTGCGGTTCGACAAGGACACGACCAAAGCAGTGGGTCGCCTCGTCGAGCTCCACCTGCGCTTCTACGGCTACGGCGATGCGGGGTGGACCGACTCCGCGGTGCGCCGCTACGTCACCGATGCGGGTCCGCTGCTCACGCGCCTTCACATTCTGACCCGGGCCGATGTCACCACCCGGAACAAGAAGAAGGCCGATCGCCTCGCGTTCGCCTATGACGATCTCGAGGAGCGGATCGAGAAACTCAATGAGCAGGAGGAGCTCGCATCGATTCGCCCGGACCTCGACGGTCGGCAGATCATGGAGATCCTCGACATCAAACCCTCGCCGCTGGTCGGCAAGGCCTACAAACATCTGCTCGAAATGCGCATGGAGCATGGGCCTCTGGGACCGGATCGCGCCGAAGAGCTCCTGCGGCAGTGGTGGGCGGAAAATGCGCCGGATGACAGCTCGACGGACGGCCACGCTTAGCCGGGATCGTCGGCTCTGCCCCGGCGCTGAGCGAGGGGCACTGCTGAGAGATGGGCATTTCTGAACTGAAGCCACGGTGACACGGCGAGGTCCTGTCATCCTGCTGTCCTCGGTCGTCACATCATCAGGCAGGCCGACCCCGCCTGTTGTATGAGGTGGCACAACTGGTAACTTCAGACTCGCGTATGTTTGTGCTCGTCGTCACATGTTGTGACGCCGGCGATGATGTGAGGAGATCATGATGACCGTGACCGAAGAGTTCCGTGCCGCCAGAGACAGACTGATCGAGCTGCGCAGCGATCACGAGGCCGCCGGCAAGGGTTTCGAGTGGCCCAGGTTCGACCATTTCAACTTCGGCCTCGACTGGTTCGACAAGGTTGCTGAGGGCAACGACAAGCCAGCCCTGTGGATCGTCGAACAGGACGGCACCGAGGGCAAGTGGAGTTATTCCGAGCTATCTCGCCGCTCGAACCAGGTAGCCAACTTCCTCCGCCGGTCCGGAGTCAAGCGCGGCGACCACGTCATGGTCATGCTCAACAACCAGGTCGAGCTGTGGGAGACCATGCTCGCCGGCATCAAACTCGGTGCGGTCCTTCTGCCTACGACCACCCAGCTCGGCGCCATCGATCTCAACGACCGCGTCGATCGCGGCAAGGCCGAATTCGTCATCGCCGGTGCCGAGGACGCGGCGAAGTTCGACGACGTCGACGCCGAAGTGGTGCGTATCGTCGTCGGCGGCGACGCTGCCCGTCAGCAGGACTACGCCTACGCCGATGCCGCCGACGAAGACACCTCCTTCGACCCCCAGGGCAAATCGCGCGCCGATGACCTGCTCCTCCTCTACTTCACCTCCGGCACGACGTCGAAGGCGAAGATGGTCGCCCACTCGCACGTGTCCTATCCCGTCGGCCACCTGTCCACGATGTACTGGATGGGCCTGACGCCCGGCGACATCCACCTCAACGTAGCCTCGCCAGGATGGGCCAAGCACGCCTGGTCGAACATCTTCACCCCATGGATCGCCGAAGCCTGCGTCTTCCTCTACAACTACTCGCGCTTCGACGCGAATGCGCTCATGGAGACCATGGACCGGGTCGGAGTGACGAGCTTCTGCGCCCCGCCGACTGTGTGGCGCATGCTCATCCAGGCCGATCTGAGCCACCTCAAGACGCCGCCGAAGATCGCCTTGGGCGCCGGCGAACCGCTCAACCCCGAGGTCATCGACCGGGTCAAGCATGAGTGGGACGTGCTCATCCGCGACGGTTACGGTCAGACGGAGACGACCTTGCAGGTCGGCAATGCGCCCGATCAGGAGCTCAAGTACGGATCCATGGGGAAGGTGCTGCCCGGCTACGACGTCGTCCTCATCGACCCGGCGACCGGCGAGGAAGGCGACGAGGGCGAGATCTGCCTGCGCTTGGATCCGCGACCGTTGGGACTGACCAGCGGGTACTGGTCCAACGAGGAGAAGACCGCCGAGGCGTTTGAAGGCGGCGTTTATCACACTGGTGACGTGGCCGAACGCGACGAGAACGGCTACATCACCTATGTCGGCCGCGCCGATGACGTGTTCAAGGCCAGTGACTATCGTCTGTCGCCCTTCGAGCTCGAGAGTGTGCTCATCGAGCACGATGCCGTCGCCGAGGCGGCTGTGGTCCCCTCGCCGGACCCTGTCCGTCTCGCGGTGCCCAAGGCCTACGTCGTCGTCGGCAACGGCTACGAAGCTAACGCCGATACCGCCCGTGACATCCTCGCCTACTGCCGTGAGCATCTTGCGCCGTACAAGCGGATCCGCAGGCTTGAGTTCTCCGAACTGCCGAAGACCATCTCGGGGAAGATCCGCCGAGTCGAACTCCGTGCCCGTGAGGATCAGCTGCATCCGTTCAGCGGTGAGCCGGAGGTCCAGGGAACGGAGTACGCGGACACGGACTTCGACCTCAAAGGCTGAACCGCACGGTTCTCGGCCGGACCGGACAGGTCCGTGAAACCACTTTCCTCGGCAAGTTCGTGCCGAAGATGGGTTGTGCGGAGATCGATGTCCGGCCGGGGACTACGTCGGCGGCTGCGTTTCAGCTGCCGTGGGTGTGTTTAGGAAGAGTGAGGCGCTGGGTCTGAGCAAGGCGCCGAGTGTGAGCAATTCCGCACTGGCAATGAATGAAACTCGCATTCAAGGGCATACTGCCTGGTCAGAATGCGTATTTGCGGCTACTCGGGGGTGCTTCCGGGTAACTAATTGCACAGCCGGTTGCCGGATTCAGCAGTTTTTCACTGTGTTCCAAAGATTGCGTGCGACACTGAAGCTCACGTGTGACCTTATCGAACCTCGTCGCCACGCAATGCGGCAGGCTAACTGACCTGGAGGACCTTGGGTGGCTAAGGGACAAGAACAAGCCAAGACCAGAGGCAAGAAGACCAAGAACATTCTCAACTACCCGCGTGCCGGGGTGAGCGGGTGGACCCGCTTCCTTCCCAGCATCCGGATCCTGGTTGTCGGCGGTCTCAGCATCATCATCGCACTCTGTGTGCTCTTCGCCGTCGGCTACGCAGCCACCGACATCCCGGAGCCCAACCTTGAGGCCACAGGTCAGACGTCGACCGCGTACTACAACGACGGTAAGACTCCGATCGGTCAGTACAAGGTCGAGGACCGCAAATCGGTGCCGATCGACGAGATTTCGCAGCCGATGCGCAAAGCAGCCATCGCCGCCGAGGACACCTCGTTCTACGAGAACCGCGGCATTTCGATGAAGGGCCTGTCCCGCGCAGTCGTCGGCGTTGTCACGAACAAGTACGCGGGTGGCGGTTCGACGATCACCCAGCAGTACGTGAAGAACTTCTACCTCACCAATGAGCACTCCTTGGATCGCAAGGTCAAGGAGATGTTCATCTCGCTCAAGATCGATCAGCAGGAGAGCAAGGACACGATCCTTGCGAACTACCTCAACACGATTTATCTGGGTCGCCGGTCGTACGGCATCGAGGTCGCCAGTCAGAACTACTTCGACAAGCCGGCCAAGGACCTCAACGTCAGTGAGTCTGCTCTGCTGGCCGCGATGATCCAGCGCCCCGGAGTCGCCGATCCGGCCGAGAATCCCGAGGCCTACCAGGATCGCTTCGACTACGTCGTGAAGTCGATGACCGATGAGGGCTTCATCACCGAGGAGCAGGCCGCGAAGATCAAGATGCCCAAGGTGGAGAAAGCGAGTTCGGAGGAATCCCTCAGCGGCCAGAAGGGCTACATGTGGGATTATGTCCGCCGTGAGGCCCTGCGCAAACTCGATATCGACGAGGCTCAGCTCGACCGCGGTGGGTACAACATCGTCACGACCTTCGACAAGGATCGGATGAAGGAGGCCGAGAAGGCCATCAAGGACCTTCCGTCGAACCAGCCCAAGGGCCTGCAGGCAGGTCTGGTCTCGATCGATCCGAAGACCGGTGGCATCCAGGCCTTCTACGGCGGCAAGAACTATCTGGATCAGGCGTTCAACGCTTCAACTCAGGGACACGCTCAGGCGGGTTCGACGTTCAAGCCCTTCGCGCTCGTGGCAGGTCTGGAGAACGGCGTTCGCCTGACTGACACGTACCCAGGCGGCACAACAACATTCAACTACCCTGGGGTGGCGCCGTTCCAGGTACACAACTTCGGCAATTCGAACTACGGTCCGGTGACTCTGCTCAAGGCGACGCAGTCATCGATCAATACCGCATATCAGGCTCTGAACCTCCAAGTGGGACCGAAAAAGACCGTAGACGTCGCACAGCGTGCCGGGTTGAGCGGAAACTGCACCCCCAAGCAGATGAAGACCGGCGACACCGGCAACTGCACCATTGAACTCACGCCCAACCCAGGCAATGTGCTTGGTACGGCCAGCGTCAAGGTCATCGACATGGCGAATGCCTACTCGACTTTCGCTTCGAACGGCGTCAAGCACGATGCCCACGCGATCGACACGATCACTCAGGGCGAAGACGACGAAGAGGTCTACAAATCCAAGACCAAGGGCAAGCGCGTCTTCGACAAGGCAGTAGCCGCGGAGACGACCTACGCCCTCAGCCAGGTCGTCAACGGTGGTTCGGGCAGCTACGCCCAAGGCTTGGGCCGCCCGGCCGCCGGCAAAACTGGTACCACCAGCAGCAACAGAGCCGCATGGTTCTCGGGCTACACCCCGAACCTCGCCACTTCGGTGGTCCTCTACCGTGAGGTCGATGGCAAGTCCATCCCGATCGGACCGTACGGTGGGCGTGGAGAAGTCACCGGCGGTTCCTTCCCGATCCAGGTCTGGACCGCATACATGAAGGCGGCCCTGGAGGGTGAGAAGGTCGAGCAGTTCCCGGCCCGTGGAACACTGCCCGACAAGCCGAAGCCGAAGAACACGAATGCCCCGGCAGTGCCGAAGCCGAAGCCGAAGGCACCTAGCAGCAATAACGGCAGCGACGGCAGCGACTCGAAGAAGAAGGCTCCGATCGACGAGCCGAGCAAGAAGCCGACCGAGAAGCCGAAGGACGAGAAGGACAAGGACAAGAACGCCGACTCGAAGTCCGACGGTTCAAAGGACGGGAGCAAGGACTCGAAGTCCGACGGGTCGAAGGACGGCAGCAAGGACGGCTCGAAGGACTCGAAGAGCGATGGCTCGAAGGACTCCAACGGCTCGGGATCTAAGAATAAGGACGGCAGTGGGGGCAGCAGCGACGGTGGGATTCCACCAATCGAACCGCCAAAGCCGCCAGAGCCGCCAGAGCCGCCAAAGCCTACTAATTGAGAAGGCGACTGACTCGCTTGGTATTTCATTGTGAGCGCGCGTTTTTGTGACCGGTAACCTCTAGTCATGCCTTCGAAGCCCAGTACCCGGATCGCCGAGCCTCTGCTCGGCGGTCCGGATGGCATTCACCTCGCTGCTGCAGGCGCGCGGTTCCGACGTGGACAGGCGTACATCCTGGCCGGACTGCTCGGCGTGACCACATTCCTCGCGCTCGCGTTGCAAGGGCCGTGCATGAGCTCGGGATATGAGCAGCCGTCCGCCTCGGCGAGGATGTGCGCCGGGCCGCTGTCCACGGCGTTCCTCGGCGACGTCAACCCCGAGGTCTCCGGTCGCTCCATCGGGGGCATGGCGGGACTTTCCGTCCTCGACGCCCGCTTCGTCAATCTGCTGCGGCTCGTGACCGACGACGTGTCGGTCTTCATGGCGATCGTCCTCATCGTCAACGTCATCGCGATCGCCGCACTCGGCGTCGCCCTGCTCGTTCTCGCCCGTCAACGCGCGTGGTTGGCCGCGGCGTTCGCCTCGCCCCTCATCCTGTTCACCCTCGGCTCCACTCTGGACCCCGTGGCATTGGCCCTGAGTGTGTGGGCCATGGTGATCTTCGTCGGCTCCTCTCCCATCACTTCGCGACCATGGCTGTCAGGAGTCCTCCTCGGTATCGCCGCCTTCATCAATCCGCTCGCACTCCTTGTACTCCTGGCACTCAGCCTGACCGGACCGCACCCGGCCGGACGACTCCGACCGCGCAATCCCCAGATGATGATCGCAACCGCCACGGTCACCTCGGCGCTCATCCTCGTCATCGACGGCACAGCCATCGACCGCATCGTGCACTGGATCTCCGACGCCGTCGACGGCGGATCATTCGCCTCGATCCTCGTCATGGCACAACTCGGCACCGCCGAGGTGTGGGCACCGGTCTGGATCATCGGCAGCGCGGGCGTCGTGGCAGCCGTCGCTATCTCGCTCTACATGGTCCGCCGAAACGGCCTCGACCCGGCCGTCGCCGCCTGCCTGCTCATCGGCGGCTGCCTTCTCCTGGCGCCGGGCATGATGCCGTGGGACACTCTCTGGATCCTGCCGTTCTTCGTCGTGACCGTGCGTCGGTGGTGGATCCTCATCGGGTGGGCGTTGGCCGAAACCGCCTTCGCGATCGCCATCCACTTCGGCGACGTCGCCGGTATCGAATCGGACAAGGGATTGGAGCCGACCATGGTCGCTCTCATCACCCTCCTCCGCCTGCTCGTGCTGGTCGCCGTCGTCATCTGTGCCGGTGAGAACCTCTACCGCCGACAGGTCCGCGGTGTCCTCGCAAAGGATCAGCCGCCTCGGCGAGATTCGGAATCGGTACCGGCATCGAACGATCGGCTGCTGATCAGTCAGCAGGAATCTCAGCCCCGCGACCAAGCCGCGCCGGGAGACGACGATCGGTTCGTCGGCGGCCAGGAGCTACCTCGGCGAGAGTCGGGCGTCTCCGATGGTGGGCAAGGGCACGGGAATCCGACATGACAGCAGACGTGCACGTCGCCTAGACTAGTGAGGTCTGTTCCCATTTCACAGCAATCGTGGGGGACGGAACAGGCATGCATATACCCTCCTGCCATGGAACGACCATGGCCGTGAAGACCAAAGGAGGTGGGTGACACATGCGTCATTACGAGCTCATGCTCATTCTTGACAACGAAATCGATGAGCGGACGTTGGCCGACCATGTGGACAACTTGATCAAGGTTGTCCCGGCTGAAAACGGAACCGTCGACAATGTGGACATCTGGGGACGCAGGCGCTTCGCCTACGACATCCAGAAGAAGTCCGAGGGCTACTACGTCGTGGTTGATTTCCACGCAGAGCCTGCAACGACCAAGGAACTCGATCGTCAGCTCGGACTCAACGAGTCCGTTCTGCGCACCAAGATCCTCCGCCCGGACGCAAAGTAAGCGTCTAGCTACCTCGCTTCAAGGAGCATTCAATGGCAGGCGAAACAGTCATCACGGTTGTCGGGAACCTGACAAGTGATCCCGAACTGCGCTTCACACCCAACGGTGCTGCAGTCGCAAACTTCACCGTGGCCTCGACGCCGCGTATGTTCGACCGTCAGTCCAACGAGTTCAAGGACGGGGAAACCCTGTTCCTGCGCTGCTCGGTGTGGCGTGAGATGGGCGAGAACGTAGCCGAATCGCTGCAGCGGGGTACACGGGTCGTCGTTCAGGGCCGACTCAAATCACGGTCCTTCGAAACCAAAGAGGGCGAGAAGCGCACAGTCATGGAACTGGATGTCGACGAAGTCGGCCCCAGCCTGCGACGCGCCACCGCTCAGGTGACGAAGAACGAACGCAGCGGCGGCGGATTCTCCGGCGGCGGTAACTTCGGCGGACAGCAGCAGGGCGGAGGCTCCCAGCAGGGCGGCTTCGGTCAGCAGCAGTCCTCCGGTTGGGGCAACAACCCGCAGCAGGGCAACCCGAATCAGGGTGGCTCGCAGCAGGGTGGTCAGCGCCAGGGCGGTTACGGCCAGGGGAACAACGCACCCGCGAACGATCCGTGGGCATCATCGAGTCCACAGAACGACGGCGGCGGCTGGGGCAACCCGGGTGCCGACGAACCACCGTTCTAAACACGTTCAAGACATTTCGTAAATCAGGAGATACTCATGGCAAAGCCAGAGATCCGGAAGCCTATCAAGAAGAAGGCGAATCCGCTCAAGAAGGGCGAAGCGGCGAAGATCCACTACAAGGACACCGCTACGCTCCGCAAGTTCATTTCTGACCGCGGCAAGATCCGTGCACGTCGCGTCACCGGTGTGACCGTGCAGGAACAGCGCATCATCGCAAAGGCCGTCAAGAACGCCCGCGAGATGGCACTTCTGCCCTACTCGAGCACTGCTCGCTGATCGGAGGGAAAGAACATGCCAAACCGCAAAGTGATTCTGAACCAGGAAGTTGATGGACTGGGAGCCGCCGGCGACATCGTCGAGGTTCGCGCCGGATACGCACGTAACCTGCTCCTGCCTCGTGGCTGGGCAACCGCTTGGTCCGCAGGCGCAGAAAAGCACGTCGCTGCTGTCCGCAAGGCCCGTCAGGCCAAGCAGATCGCAGACCACGACGAAGCAGTCCAGGTCAAGGCACAGCTCGAGTCGAGCACTGCTCGCATCGAGCTCAAGTCGGGCAAGAACGGCCGCCTCTTCGGCGCCGTCACCCCGGCCCTCGTCGCCGAGGCCCTGCAGACAGCAACCGGCCACGATTTCGATCGTCGCCAGATTGCTCTGACCGGTCACGTCAAGACCTCCGGCAGCTACACCGCTGTCGTGCGCGTCAACGACTCGATCACCGCGAACGCCAAGTTCGAGGTCATCGGAAAGGCCTGATCACTCAGGTCTGACCAAATCAGATTCGACCAACGGGTCTGACTATCTGATGTGACTTTCCGGCGGCTTGTCATTGGGGCCTAGCCACAGTTCTGCACAGTTCTGTGGCATGGGCACTGGCGGCCGGTCGTCGAGAGTACAGCTAGAGCGTCGAGGGGACAC
>NZ_JALDSX010000024.1 GCF_022748595.1 Brevibacterium sp. ZH18
AGAGCAGACTCCCTGAAGTCTGCTCTCGACGCTGAGGTCTGCTTTCGATGAGGCTGCGACCGCCAGCGGGCGGCTGGCTCTCGTTGAGGCTGCCCAGATCACTCAGTGGTGGCGGGGGTCCCGGGGATCGGCTCGATCGTGTGGCTTGGCCATGTCGCCGAGGAACTTCTCCATCTCACGCCGGTCCTTCTTCGTCGGTCGCCCCAGCCCTTTGTCCCGTCGGGGCACGAACCCGCGCAGCGCCGGATCCGGCGGCGGGGTGAGATCCTCGTAGCACTGCACAGCAATGGACGCCCCCGGGCGGGTGGGGATGAAGCCGGTGATCTTCCAGACGAATTCGGTGCCGGCCTTACGAACGCGCACTTCCTGACCGACCGAGACCTTCTGCGCGGCTTTGACCCGCTGTCCGTCGACCTGGACATGGCCGCCGCGGCACGCCTGAGTCGCAAGATTGCGTGTCTTGAACATCCGAGTCGTCCACAGCCACACGTCGACGCGGACGGTCTTGCCCGGAGAGCGATCAATGTCCATCGTCGGTCCCCGTCGCCGGATTGTCGGCTCTCGCCGCGGTGTTTGCCCACGAGTGCATCCCGCGACTGCCGCCGGGGCGCTGCACGCTGATGCGCGAGTCCCGGTGCAGCGCGATCTCGGAGCGACGGGTGAAGGTCTGAGCGGGACGGCCTCGTCCCTGGGTCACGGCCTGGCCGGTGGGGTCGAGCAGCGGCAGCATGGTGCGGCGGAAGGTGTCGGCCTGCAGGTCCTCGCCTGCGACGATCTCGTGGAGTTCGCGCAGCTGCCGTAGCGAGAACTCTGAGGGTAGGAGGCCGAAGGGATCCGGCGTGCGCTCATGCAGGGACCGCAGACGGTGCACGGCGACGCGCACGATCTCCTGATGCTCCGAGCTGAGCTCCTGCGTCGAATGCACCGGCACAAGTTTGCGTCGACCTGCGCCTGCCGCGTCCTGAGCGCCTTCATCGTCGAGGCCGGCGTCGGCGGCGGAGAGCACATCGAGGTGCGCCACGGAGATCACCCAGCCGCGATCATCACGATCGGGCTGATCGAAGACGTGGAGCTGGACCGGGGCACGGTCGACCAGCCGAGCCTTTTCGCGCAGGCACCGCGCGACCGCCTCGGCGAGTCTCTCCTCCGGGCGGAGGATCGACCCGGGCAGCTGCCAGATGTCATCGCCGGGATGGGTGAGGAGCACATGGAGGCCGCGCCCGGGAACGGGGCAGAGGACCGCAGTGTCGACCGCGACCGAGGGGCGCGGGAACTGCGTAAGTTGAGTGGAATCAGGCATGCTCTTCGAATCGAGGGAGGCTCACAGTGGACAGCTACGCTCACCAGTCTAATTCTCTTCCACCAGGTGACGAATCCGGCGTCGGCAGACCGGCATTGCCGGGTGCATCCTCGCGTGCGATAGTGTTCGATCTGAGTCTTGACAAGTTGAGGAGAATCACCCATGGCCCTGCGCATGTCGTCCCTGTTTGTGCGAACCCAGAAGGAAGACCCGGTCGGCGCCGAGGTCGCCAGCCACAAACTGCTGCACCGGGCGGGCTACATCCGCCGGTCAGCACCGGGAATCTACACGTGGCTGCCGCTGGGCCTCGAGGTCCTGTCGCGGATCGAGAAGATCGTGCGCGAGGAGATGAACCGCGCCGGATCGCAGGAAGTCCACTTCCCAGGACTGCTGCCGGCCGATCCCTACCGGACATCGGGACGCTGGGAAGCCTTCGGGCCCGACCTGTTCCACCTCAAGGATCGCAAGGACAACGACTACATCCTCGCGCCCACACACGAAGAGGTCTTCACCCTCCTCGTCAAGGACCTGTACTCCTCCTACAAGGACCTTCCCCTCTCGATCTTCCAGGTCCAGACCAAATACCGCGACGAGGCCCGCCCCCGTGCCGGTCTGCTGCGCGGTCGCGAATTCATCATGAAGGACGCCTACTCCTTCGACATCGACGACGCCGGACTCGACGCCTCCTACGAAGCCATGCGTGTGGCCTACCTGCGTGCCTTCGCCCGCCTCGGCGTGCCCTGCCTGCCAGTCAAGGCCACCCCGGGCGCCATGGGCGGCTCCGGCACCGAAGAGTTCATCTACCCCTCCGAGGTCGGCGAAGACACCTTCGTGCGCTCGCCGGGCGGATACGCCGCCAACGTCGAGGCTGTGACCTCGATCGTGCCCGAGACGATCCCGTTCGAGGATTCGCCCGCCGCCCACGTCGAGGACACACCCGAGACCCCGACCATCGAAACTCTCGTCGATGCCGCGAACGCGAGCCACCCCCGCGAGGACCGCGCCTGGACCGCCGCCGACACGCTCAAGAACGTCGTCTGCGCCGTCACCCACCCCGACGGCACCCGCGAGATCATCGTCATCGGTCTGCCCGGCGACCGCGCCGTCGACCTCGACCGTGCGGCCGGCACCGGAATGCTCGGCAACGGCGAAGTCGACCTCGAAGCCGCCACCAGCGAGGACCTTGCCGCCCACCCGGAGCTGGTCAAGGGCTACATCGGTCCCGGACTCGACCTCGATCACCCGGTCCTCGGCCTCGAGGGCTCCTCGAAGATCCGCTACCTCCTCGACCCCCGCGTCGTCGACGGCACCCGTTGGATCACCGGAGCCAACGAACCCGGACGCCACGTCTTCGACCTCGTCGCGGGTCGCGACTTCACCGCCGACGGCACGATCGAAGCCGCCGAGGTGGTCCTCGGTGACCCCGCACCCGATGGTTCCGGCCCGCTGGAGCTGGCCCGCGGTGTTGAGATCGGACAGATCTTCAAACTCGGCCGCAAGTACGCCGAGGCCCTCGACCTCAAGGTCCTCGACAAGAACGGCAAGGCCACGACCGTGACCATGGGCTCCTACGGCCTCGGCGTCACCCGTGTCATGGCCTGCATCGCCGAGGAATACCACACGGACTCGGGCCTCCTCTGGCCCCAGCACCTGGCCCCGGCCGACGTCCACATCATCGTGGCCGGCAAGAGCGAGGAGATCGCGCAGGCCGCAGAGGACTTCACCTCAGCCTTCGAATCCGAAGGACTCAGCGTCCTCCTCGACGACCGCAACAAGGTCTCGCCCGGGTTCAAGTTCGCCGACGCCGATCTCATCGGCATCCCGACCGTCATCGTCGTCGGCCGCGGCCTGGCCGAGGGCACCATCGAGGTCCGTGATCGTCTGGCCGATGAGAAGTCAGAGCTGCCCGTCGCCGAGGTGGTCGCCACCACCGTGGCCAAGGTCCGTGCCGCATACGCTCAGGCGAACGCCGCAGCCGATGCCGCGGTCGCTGGGGTCACTGGGGTCTCCGGGGTCACCGAGGTCGCAGGGGTCGACGGGGTCACCGCTGACTCGGCACCTGCAGCGGACGTGGCCGGCCAGTCCCTGACGGACTGAGACCGCGCAGGTGATGGAGGCTTTCACCGGCGGCATCGATGTCACTCTCGGCCTGGTCCTGTGGCTGCTCGGCGCAGGACTTTTGGCCGGCTGGGTCGACGCCGTCGTCGGCGGGGGAGGCCTCATCCAGCTCCCGGCGATGCTGCTGGTGCCGGGCATGACCCCGGTCCAAGCGGTGGCCACGAACAAGGTCGGCTCGATCGCGGGAACAACGGCCTCGGCGGTGACTTATCTGCGCAAGATCACCCCGGACAGATCGGCGACGATTCCGGCCGCGGCCACGGCCTTCCTCGGTGCGGTCATCGGCGCGAAGCTGGCCACGCTCGTGCCCAGCGAACTCTTCACCCCGATCATCCTCGCCGCGCTCATCGGGGTCGGCCTCTTTACGGTGCTCAACCCCAGCCTCGGCGCCGATGCGACCCTGCGATTCGGCGAGTCGTCGAAGCGCCACCACGCACTGTCCTGGCTGATCGGGTTCGCGATCGGCGTCTACGACGGAATCCTGGGACCGGGCACTGGATCGTTCCTCGTCATCGCCTTCGTCTCGATCATCGGGTTCTCGTTCCTCCAAGCCTCAGCGACCGCGAAGGTCATCAACTGGGCGACGAACCTCGGTGCGCTGGTCTATTTCGTCCCCGACGGCCAGGTCGTGTGGGCGCTGGGACTCATCGTCGCTGTCGGCAACGTCGCAGGCGGGATCGTCGGGGCTCGCACTGCGCTGAAGAAAGGGTCAGGATTCGTCCGCGTGGTGTTCGTCATCGTCGTGTCCGCGATGATCATCAAACTCGGCTATGACGTGATCTCAGGCCTCGTCCACTGATCGCGCTGGCCCTCGCTGCTGGACGCGGAGCTCGTTTCAGCAACCTTCCGGGCGTTCAGCAACCCCGCTGAAGGTGGCTCGTCGCCCGGAAGGTTGCTGGCGTCGGCGCGGGCGTCGGTGCGGGCATCGGCACGGGCGTCGGTGCGGAGCCGAGCAGGGGCGGAGAGCAGGGGCAGAGCGCTGGCCCTCGCTGCCGGACGCGGAGCTCGTTTCAGCAACCTTCCGGGCGTTCAGCAACCCCGCTAAAGGTGGCTGCTCCCCCGTTTGCCAGACTGGTCTTGAGTCACCCCGCTAATCGAAGTGAGGACGAATCATGACCGTCTCCCGTGGCTATAGTAGCGACGAGATCCGCGGCTTCATTGCCGCGTACGACACCATCCCATTCGGGAGAAAGCTCCAATGGGTCGAGGAGCAGTCATTCACCAAATGGCAGCTCTATCGGTGGATGCGAGCAAGCTTTTCCGGTGATCTCGACCGAGGACTGGTCCCGAGAGAGAATGGGACCATGTCGATACCCTCCCGCCGGAAGACTCGGTCACAGGTTATGGCCCCGAACCGTGACAAAGACTTGGCTGCACAGCTGGCTGCTCAAGAGAAGGAACTGGCAGCCAAGGATGTTGAGATCAATCGCCAGGCTGATCAGATCCACCGGCTTGAAGAGGCCACCGATGCGTTGGGAAAAGCTATTGGGCTCTTGCACGACCGCGACGTGCACGAGTCCGCGCCCGGGCAGTCCACAGCGATCCCGCGGCCCAAGAGTTCCTGACGCTTGAGAACACGCTCGTGGCCGATCTCACGGGCCTGCTGGGTTCGCAACGGGCTGCGTTGACAACGGTAGGGCTCTCTCGTGGGTCGTGGCAGAACCGACAGGCACCACCGCCTTATATGAGTGCGCCGATCCATCAGGCTGATCGGGCGTATGAGAGTCGGATCAGTCAGGAGGACCGAAGTCGGATCGGGAGTCTGATTCTGGCTGGTTGGGCGGGCGGGAACTCGGTGTCACATTCCTATGCCGCGGCGTGGGACCAGGGTATGTATCTGGCATCCCAGCGGTCGTGGTGGCGCATCGCGGCAGAGATCGAGGACCAGATGCTGCGTCCCCAGATCCCGAAGAAGTCGGGCAAACGCAGCCCTCGTCAGGTACCGGTATTGAAGGCCACGGGTCCGGGCCAGGTGTGGTCCTGGGATATAACCGATTTGTATTCGACCTGGTCGGGAGTGGTGTTCAAGGCGTACAAGATCATCGATATCTTCTCCCGTGAGATCAAGGGGTACCGGGTCGAGGAGCGCGAGAGTGATCACATGGCTGTAGAGATGTTTCGTACCGCGATTGCTGCCCATGGTGTGCCTGGTGTCGTCCATGCCGATTCTGGTCCGGCGATGACGTCGAATGCGTTGCGTGACTACCTCACCGGCGAGGGTGTTGGCCTGTCTCATAACCGTCCGTATGTGTCCAATGACAATCCGTTTTCCGAGGCAAGCTTTCGCACGATGAAGTATCGGCCGCAGTATCCACGGATCTTCGAGTCGGTCGAGGCTGCCCGCGAGTACGTGGATGGTTACGTCGTTTGGTACAACCGTGAGCACCGACATTCCGGGATCGCGTTGTTCACTCCCTCGCAGGTTGATGACGGGTCCTGGAAGCAGGTGTGGGAGGTTCGAGATACTGCTTTGAGGGCGTACTACACGAGGAATAGAGCGCGTTTCAGTCGATACCCGACGACGCCGGCACCCTATGACGTCGTCGGGATCAATCTGTCCGAGGCTGAGAGACTGTCAGCGAAAGAAATGACCTGTATTTAACCGAAGTGACTCAACACAGCTTGACAGCGAACGCTCGCCCGGAAGGTTGCTGGCATCGGCGCAGACGTCGGCGCTGGCATCGGCGCGGGCGTCGGTTCTGGGGCAGAGCAGGGGCATCGGTGTTGGGGCAGAGCGCGGGCGTCGGTGCTGGGGCAGTCGAGTGGGATCCCGGAGGCTCTCAGCCGATGGGCTTGAGGGAATGGGCATTGACGCCGAGGACATCGACACCTGAGAGCGCCCGTGCCACCCACAGGGACCTCGCGGCGTCGGCCAGCGATCCCTGCGATCCCTTGCGTGCGGACCGGAGGTACCAGAACATGTTCGTGACCTCGCGGGCCACTGCAGCTCCCATGCCGTACTGCGGATCGATCCCCGCGCACAGGGCCAGGTCGGTGGCGAATCCGCGCAGCCAGGCTGCTTGGGCCTGAGGGTGCTGGGACGGGATCTCGACGAGGCGGTTCCACAGGATCGGGGCCATCGTGTAGGCCGTCGGTCCGGCCAACGGCTGCGGATCGATGGCCTTCCACGTCGAGATCCCGGCGGCATCCGGATTGCCCGCGAGGATGTTGTAGTAGTGCAGATCGGCGTGGATGAGCCAGTGCTCGTCCGAGGCGGCCAACGTCTGCATCCAATTGCGCGCGAACGAGAGCAGGAGCGCATCCCCGGGGCCGGTCTCCGACCATCCTGTGAGCAGCGAGGCATCCGCGTCGAAGGTGCCCAACCATCCGGACGCGAGGTCCTGGACCCGAAGGAATTCCGAATCTGCAGGGATCTCGAGCGATCGCTGCAGCGCGCCCCAGACCGGAGGGACATCGGCCAGCGGCAGCACGGAGAGATTGTCCTGAGTCCGCAGCCGCTCCTGGAGAGTGGCGCGGAAGCTGTGGTCGTCCCTGATCACCCGCACGGCGCCGTGGCCGTTCCACATCTTCAGCGCCCGCAGGGCCTGCGCATGCGCGGCCGTATGCGCCGAGGTGGGGGCTGCGAACCGGAGCACACCCTGGTAATGCTCCTGAGTGAGGACGGGAATGACGAGGCTCTCACACCCTGCCCATGGTGAGCCGGGAACATCGTCGAAGCGCAACTTCCACCGGTCGGCGAGCTCATTGGCCATGAAGTCCAGCGCCGCAACCCAGGCATCGGTGCGGTATTCGCCGATGATGTCCCGGGTCGCACGGTAGAGAACGTCGGGAACCTTCATGACGTGGCCTCTGCCACGCCGGACTTCCCGGAATACGAATAGCGCAGGGCCTGCGCATCCGCGAACACCGTGCGGGTCCGAGCAGACTCCCACAGTCGCAGCGTGGCCAGCGGGTCGGCCTCCAGCCACGGAAGGATGGCCGCTGCCAAGGAGTCCTCAAGCGACAGTGCCAACTCACTCGAGGAGGCGGCATCGGTCGGGCTCGGGTCGAGCTTCCACGCGGCAGCGTCGGGGTCTGCGGCGGACTCGCCCAGCTTCTCGAGCATCTCGCCGGCCAGTGATCCCAACGATTCCAGTCGCGCCACAGCGCCCTTGCGCTCAGGTGACTTCGTGTCGAACTTCACAGCGAGGCGTTCATAGCCGTACGAGGCGGCCCGGGCAGCGTCGAGGATCGAGTTCCAGATCTTATGGTGCCCGGAGTCCTTGTCAGTACCGTCGGAATCTTTGTGCTCACGTCTCGTGGTGGTTGAGTCCTTGCCGCCGGACGGCTCGGAACTCGGCGACTGGCCGGCATCATCGCCGGCCGTCCGGGAGCCCTGGATCAGGCCGTCGGCGGTGTCGATGAGCCCAGCCTTCCGGGTTCCTGCCGTCAGCGTCATCCCCGTCGCCACGTCGACGAGGACCGGGATCAGCGACGGTCGCAGCTGGGGGATCACCTCGAACACTGCGGAGGAGACCACCTCGGCGGCGTCGATGTAGGTGCGGGAGGTTTCGGTCGGAGGAGCCTGGGTTGCCATCTCGGACGGCGGCGACCATACGGGACCGATAGCATCGCGGAACTTCGCCAGATCCTCGCCGGCAGTCGCAGGATCGCCGGAGCCCGCAGTCGTCGCCGCCAGGATCCGAGCGATTCGATTGCGCAGCTCCTGCGTCGCATCGAGGGTGGGAACGTCGGGCGCAGTGTCGAGTCGCAGACCACAGGCGGAGAGAAGACTCAGGCCTGCGCCGCTGCCACCGAGGAGGAGAAGTGAGCGACGGCTGACAGGAGAACGCATGGGCCAATCCTAGCCGATGCCTACCGGCTGACCGGGGGAGTCGCATAGGCTGGGACGAACCCAGTCAACAGGGAAAACATAACGTTCACGGGCGGGGCGCAGTCCATAGGGCGTCACCGGTGGCGGACGAGGACAGGAGGACACATGGATGAGGACGTGGCTCAGATCAAGGAGCTGCTGCGGGAACCGCTGGCAGACTCGGGGTACTACCTGGAATCCGTGAAGGCAGTCGCCGCCGGGCAGCGGCGAGCACTGACCGTCGTCGTCGATCTCGACGAAACGAGCACGGAGCCGATGTCGATGGAACGGATCTCGGAGTCGAGCCGAATCGTCGGCGACACGCTTGACGAGGTCGAGATCTTCCGGGACAAGCCCTACCAGCTCGAGGTCACCAGCCCCGGAGCGACGAGGAACCTCGAAGTCCCGCGACACTTCAAGCGGGTCCTCGGACGCCGACTCGAGATCACGACGAAGCGGGAGTCGTTCAAGCTCGACCTCGAAGAAGTCGGGGAGACCTCGATCACGGGCACCGACCCCGCCAGCAAGGAGAAACGCAGCATTTCTCTCGACGACATCGTCAAAGCCCAGGTCGAACTCCGATTTCGGTGAGCGTAATCTGGGATAGACTGTTGCGCCTGCATAAAAGACGTACGGCTGCACAAGTGAAGACAGACAATTCAATGCTCGAGTGAGCCGGAGAGGATATAGACCGTGGATATCGACCTCAGTGTTCTGCGCATCATCGAGCGAGAGCGGGAGATTCCGCTCGACACGCTGATCGAACTCATCGAACAGGCACTGTTCCTGGCCTATCAGAAGACTGAAGGCGCCTGGCCCGACGCCCGCGCCGAACTGGACAAGGCGACCGGTGAAGTCCGCATCCTCGCCGTCGAATTCGACAACGACGACAACCCGATCGGCGAATTCGACGACACCCCCACCGGCTTCGGGCGCATCGCCGCCCAGACCGCGCGTCAGGTCATCCACCAGCGTCTGCGCGACGTCGAAGACGAGTCCGTGCTCGGCAATTTCAAGGGCCGTGAAGGTGAGATCGTCTCCGGCACCATCCAGCAGGGCAGAGACCCGCAGATGGTCCAGGTCGACCTGGGCGAGGTCGAAGCCGTCCTGCCTCCGCACGAGCAGGTCCCCGGCGAGCAGTACAAGCACGGCACGCGGCTGCGCGTCTACATCGCAGACGTCCACAAGGGACCCAAAGGCACCTCGGTCACCGTCTCCCGCACGCACCCGAACCTCGTGCGCCGACTCTTCGCCCACGAAGCGCCGGAGATCGCCGATGGCACGGTCGAGATCGTGTCCCTGGCTCGCGAGGCGGGTCACCGCTCCAAGCTGGCGGTGCGCGCGACGAAGCCCGGAGTCAACGCGAAGGGTTCGTGCATCGGTGAACTCGGTTCACGCGTGCGCTCGGTGATGAACGAACTGGGGCAGGAGAAGATCGACATCGTCGACTACAGCGACGACCCGGCGAAGTTCATCGGACATGCGCTTTCACCGGCGAAGACGGTCAGGGTCGACATCCTCGATCCGGTGGCCCAGGAGTCGCGTGCCATCGTCCCCCGTGACCAGCTGTCGCTGGCCATCGGCAAAGAGGGCCAGAACGCTCGACTTGCGGCCAAGCTCACGGGCTGGAAGATCGACATCGTCGCTGCGGAGTAGCTTGTGTGAGTGATCTGTCCCACCTGGGCCTGTGGCGCGGGTGGGACAGAAGTGCTGTAGAATTGATTACTGTGAATGTCGGCGGAGCACCTCGAAGGACGTGCATCGCCTGCAGGAAAAAGGCCGATCGGGACGAACTCACACGCTTTGTGATTCGTCCGGATCAGCACCCAGCCATCGTCCACGATGTGTCAGCGACACTGCCGGGACGAGGAGCGTGGGTGCATCCGGAAGCCAGCTGCCTGAAGAAGGCACTGACTGCCGCACCCTTTGCTCGAGCCTTTCGAACGAAGGTCACCGCCTCGGATCTTCCGAGGATGGATCACGAACCCAAGAAGAGCGGGTAGCCCGAATGGATGACAAGTTGTGAGTGTCGCACGATGACACCCAAACGGAATTCGAAAGAGCAGTGAAATGAGAACTGCTCTTCATTGATGAGGTTCTTTCCTGACCGGGAAGGAACCCGGACAGGAGAACTGTGGCAAAGCCCCGTGTTCATGAGCTCGCGAAAGAGCTCGACACAACCAGCAAGATCGTCCTCGAGAAGCTGCGGGACATGGGCGAATTCGTTCGCTCAGCGTCCTCGACACTCGAGGCACCCGTCGTACGTCGGGTGAAGGAAGCATTCGCCGACTCCGCACCAGCGAAGTCGGGCGACGACAAGAAGACCTCAGGCGATTCCGCCGAGAAGAAGGCAGCACCAAAGCCGTCAACAGGTGCCAAGTCGGCCGCGAAGCCAGGCGCGCCCAAGCCCGGTGCGAAGCCTGCAGCCAAGCCAGCCGCCGCAGCCAAGCCCGCAGCCAAGGCATCTCCGACCGACGCAGCAGAGACCAAACCTGCCGCGAAGTCCAGTGCGAAGACTGCAGCCAAGCCAGCCGCTGTAGCCAAGCCGGCTGCCGAGGCGAAACCGGCTGCTGAGGCCAAGCCTGCAGCCGCTGCTGCCGATGCGACTGAGACCAGCACCGCATCTGCTGATGCTGTTGCCAGTGCTGACTCCTCAGCCGAGAAGGCCAAGCCCGCAGCACGCCCGGGAGCACCCAAGCCGGGTGCTGCCCCGAAGCCTGCTGCCGCCGCGAAGCCCGGAGCTGCCAAGCCCGGTGCTGCCAAGCCGGGCGGCCGTTCAGCCGCTCGCCCGGGCAACAACCCCTTCGCACCCTCGCAGGGAATGCCGAAGCCAGGCGGCCGTGGCGGACCCAAGTCCGGCAGCCGCCCAGGCGAATCAGGCGGTCGTCCCGGCAACAACCCATTTGCGAACTCGCAGGGAATGCCGAAGCCAGACCAGAAGCCTCCTCGCCCAGCCGGTGAGGCTGGAGCAGCCGGACCTCGTCCGGGCGCTCCTCGCCCGAACCCGTCGATGATGAAGAACTCCGCACTCAACAAGCCGGCCCCCGGCCGCGGTCGAGGCGGAGGTCGCGGAAACGCACCCGCAGGCGGAACCGGTGGAGCACCCGGCGCACCGGGCGCAGCACCGGCAGGTCGTCGCGGACCAGGCGGCGGCCCAGGTGGTCGTGGCTCAGGTCGCGGTCGCGGAAGCACACAGGGTGCTTTCGGCCGTGGCGGCGGACCTCGTCAGAAGGGACGCAAGTCCAAGCGGGCCAAGCGCGCTGAACTCGAGCAGATGCAGGCACCGTCGGTCGGCGGCGTATCCGTACCTCGCGGCGACGGCAACACCCCGTTGCGCCTGCGTCGCGGTTCGTCCTTGGCTGACTTCGCTGAGAAGATCAACACCGATCCGACGAACCTCGTCACGGTGCTCTTCCACCTCGGCGAGATGGCGACCATCACCCAGTCGCTCGACGAGGGCACATTCCAGGTCCTCGGCGAGGAGCTCGGCTACAAGATCGAGATCGTCTCTCCCGAGGACGAGGACCGTGAGCTCCTCGAGACCTTCGACATCGACCTCGACGCGGAAGCCGCTGAGGAAGACGACGAAGATCTCGCAGCACGCCCACCGGTCGTCACCGTCATGGGTCACGTCGACCACGGTAAGACCAAGCTGCTCGATGCGATTCGCTCTGCGAACGTGGCGGGTCGCGAGGCCGGCGGAATCACGCAGCACATCGGCGCCTACCAGGCCGAGGTCGAACATGAGGGAATAGATCGCAAGATCACGTTCCTCGATACACCGGGTCACGAGGCGTTCACCGCCATGCGTGCCCGCGGTGCGAAGTCGACTGACCTCGCGATCCTCGTGGTCGCGGCTGATGACGGCGTGATGCCGCAGACCGTTGAAGCGCTCAACCACGCTCAGGCGGCGAATGTGCCGATCGTGGTCGCGGTCAACAAGATCGATAAGGAAGGCGCCAACCCTGCGAAGGTGATGCAGCAGCTGACCGAGTACAACCTGGTTGCCGAAGAATACGGCGGCGAGACCATGTTCGTGCCGATCTCTGCGCTCAAGCGTGAGGGCATCGACCAGCTGCTCGAATCCGTGTTGCTGACCACCGATGCTGCACTCGACCTGCGGGCGAACCCCAACAAGTCGGCTCGCGGCATCGCGATCGAAGCCAAGCTGGACAAGGGCCGCGGTGCGGTTGCGACCGTGCTCGTGGACTCCGGCACACTGCGCCAGGGCGATGCCATCGTCTGCGGCACTGCCTACGGCCGTGTCCGTGCGATGTTCGATGAGAACGGCAACATCGTCGACGAGGCGGGTCCATCGCGTCCCGTCCAGGTGCTGGGTCTGTCCTCTGTGCCGCGCGCCGGCGATACGTTCATCTCCACCGATGACGACCGCACAGCCCGTCAGATCGCTGAGAAGCGTGACGCCATCGAGCGCAATGCCGCTCAGGCTCGCGGTCGTAAGCGCATCAGCCTCGAGGACTTCACAAAGGCACTCGCCGAGGGCAAGGTCGACATGCTCAACCTCATCCTCAAGGGCGACGTCTCGGGTGCTGTCGAAGCGCTGGAGGATTCGCTGCTCAAGATCGATGTGGGCGACGACGTCGACCTGCGCATCATCCACCGCGGTGTGGGTGCGATCACGGAGAACGACATCAACCTGGCCACGGTCGACAACGCGATCGTCCTCGGCTTCAACGTCCGTCCGGAAGCGAAAGCACGCGACCTGGCCGAACGCGAAGGCGTCGATGTCCGTTACTACTCGGTCATCTACCAGGCGATCGACGACATCGAGAGCTCGCTCAAGGGCATGCTCAAGCCGGAGTTCGAAGAGGTCCAGACAGGTACTGCGGAGATCCGCGAGATCTTCCGGTCCTCGAAGTTCGGCAACATCGCCGGCTCCATCGTCCGCGACGGGCACATCACGAGGAACGCGTCTGCACGCGTCACCCGCGATGGCGTCGTCGTCGGCGACAAGGTCAAGATCGAGTCGCTGCGTCGTTTCAAGGACGACGCCACCGAGGTTCGCGAAGGCTACGAGTGCGGTATCGGACTCGGCAGCTTCAACGACCTGCAGATCGGAGACATCATCGAGACCGTCGAGATGCAAGAGAAGCCTCGCGACTGATCGACGTCTCACTCTCCGCGGACCGGGTTCTGGACAGTTCGTGCGCAGCCGGGTGGCATAGACCATGACCACCCGCTGTGCGTGAACCGGCCAGGACCCGGTTTGCGGAATAGGCCGATTCCCGCTGCAGGGGAGACCCTGCAATGAGAGAATCGACTCCGGACCTCCTCGGCTAGAAGCTGCGGCAGTTCCGCCGCACCGGCCACGAGTCACACCACACGTCAGTCACACCGGCCACCAGCCACACCAGACACGAGTCACACCGATACCAAGCCACACCAGACACAAGCCAAACCGGCCACCAGCCACACCACACGTCAGTCACACCAGACACGAGTCACACCACACGCAAAAGGAAGACACCATGGCAGATGCAACTCGGGCACGCAAGATCGCTGACCAGATCAAGGTCATCGTCGCCAGCACGATCGAGCGCAGACTCAAAGACCCTCGTCTCGGGTTCGTCACGGTCACCGACGTGCGTGTGACCGGCGACCTGCAGCACGCTTCGATCTTCTACACGGTCTTCGGCGACGGCTCGGACCTCGAGTCCACTGGCCGTGCACTGGAGTCGGCAAAGGGCTTCATCCGGTCAGAGGTCGGCAAGGGTCTGACGATCCGTCTGACTCCGAGCCTCGAATTCATCGCCGATGCCGTCCCTGAGGCGGCAGCCCATCTCGACGGTCTTCTCGCGAAAGCGGCCGAGAACGACGCACGCATCGCGAGCCTCGCCAAGGGCGCAAAGCCCGCCGGTGACGAGGATCCGTACAAGAAGGCCGAGCCGGAAGACTGAGTCGACGCTGCAGAGACTTCGCTCACTGTCGAAAAAAACTTCACGTAACAGTTTTGTTATCTTTCGAGGATGCCTTAGACTTTTTCTGGTAACGAAATGATTACGACTCTGTTAAGGGATTTCTGTATTGGGTAAGCACTCTTCGCCAAAGCCTGGCTTCGCCAAGCAGCTGTTCCGGGATCTGACTCCCGCGAGCAAGCGCTCAGCTGGTCGGCACTCCGCTGATGTGCCATCGACGGCGACCTCCGTTCTGGCCACCGTCAAGCAGCGCCCCGTCGTTGCTGCAATCGCAGTTCCCGCCGCGGCCACCGCGGCTGTCGTCGGTTCGACCGTCGTCATGGGACCTCCTGATACCGGCAATGTTACGACCGAGGCTTCGTCCACAACGCAGGAGCAGTCGAGTCCCTCGGCAGTCAGCCAGGATGAGATCGACGCCAAGCGCGAAAAAGCCGGCGACGAGTACCTCAAAGACATCAAGAACGATCCGAAGTACAAGAACAAGCAGTCGAAGACGACTCTCGATGTGAAGGCTCCCAAGCCCTCACCGAAGGCGGACGCCCAGTCGAGCGGCAAGAAGTCCGCGGCTTCGACGAAGGATTCCGGCTCGTCCGACAAGGGCGGCTCCTCCGACAAAGGCTCCGACTCCGGCAAGGGCTCCGACTCCGGCGTATCGAACGAACCGTGTAGCGTTTCGTCCTCGATTGAGTCCGGTCTCCTCCCGAACGCCGTCAACGGCTACCGTGCTGTGTGTGCGAAGTTCCCCGAGGTCAAGACCTTCGGCGGCCGCCGCCCGGGCTCAGGCAGCTCGGACCACTACACCGGTGAAGCCGTCGACATCATGATCACCGGTTCGACCGGTGATCGGATCGCCGATTACCTGATCAAGAACCAGAGCTCACTCAACGTCAAGTACGTCATCTGGGAGCAGCGCATCTGGATGCCGGGACGCGGCTGGAAGAGCATGGAAGACCGCGGATCAGCGACGGACAACCACTTCGACCACGTTCACGCGTCCTTCAACTGAGCGCGTCCCACTGGTGAGTGATTCTGCGCCTCAGGGCGTTCTCGTCTGCGACAAGGCCCAGGGTCTGACATCCCACGGTGTCGTATCCCGCATCCGCCGCTGGTACGGCACGCGCAAGGTCGGCCATGCCGGCACCCTCGATCCGATGGCCACAGGTGTACTCGTGCTCGGCCTCGGCCGGGGAACCAAACTGCTCGGCTACATCACGGGTGTCTCCAAGACCTATCTGGCGACGATCCGTCTCGGGTCGGCGACTCCCACCGACGACGCTGATTCCGAACCCGACAGGTTCGCCGACCCCGCCGTTCTGGCCGCGGTGGGCACTGCTGACATCGAGGCTGGTGTCGCAGCGCTCACGGGCGACATCGATCAGGTCCCCAGCGCCGTCTCCGCGATCAAGGTCGACGGCCGGCGCTCCTATGCGCGTGTGCGCGCCGGTGAAGAGGTCGAGCTCAAAGCTCGTCGCGTTCAGATTTCGAAGTTCACGATCCGCGACATGCGGTTCGCGGCCGCCGAGGGCCATATCGACGTCGACGTCGAGGTCGACTGCTCCTCGGGCACCTACGTTCGTGCACTGGCGCGCGATCTGGGGGGCCGCCTCGGCGTCCATGGTCATCTCACGGCACTGCGTCGGACCCGGGTGGGGGCCTTCGACATCGCTGATGCGGTGACGATCCCCGCCGACCTCGACACCGATGCGCCCCGGATGCTCTCCCTCGCCGAGGTGGCGCGCACCCTTCTGCCGACGGTGCACGTCGACGCCGCCGAGGCCAAGGCCCTCATGCAGGGCAAGATCATCACCTCAACCCAGGTCTCGGGTGAGGCATCGAACGCGCCTGGCACCGAGGGGCGAGAGACCCGATCGCCGGAATCCGGTGAGGTCGCCGTCATCTCCGGCGACGAGCTGGTGTCGATCGCCGAAATGCGTGCTGACGGTGGCCTGAAGTCCCTGACAGCCTTCGCCATCGACCTCGCCTGATAATCAAGCGATTCACTTGTAATCAAGAAATACAATGAAATATGTTGTATTTGCGGATTCTGTCTGGTGTACTTGAACCATGTACGTCATGACCATCGACCAGCAGGGATCGCGCACGGCTCCCGACGCAGTGCCTGGCCTCCTCGACGCGCTTGCCGACATCGCTACCGTACGTGACTTCGAGCGCACGATCGGCGACGAGATCCAGGGAGTCCTCGACGACGCCGAACAGGTGACTCTGGCTGTGCGGATCATGGCGATGCAGGCCGGATGGCACATCGGCATCGGCATCGGACCGGTGGGGGAGCCTCTGCCGCCCTCGACGGTCGAAGGCAGGGGAGAGGCCTTCTATGCCGCCCGGCGCGCAGTCGAAGCGGCGAAGAACGCGCCCGCTCATCTCGTCGTCGACACCGGTTCTGAGGACGCAGGCGGTGACGGCGGATATCTGGCCGAGGCCGCATTGCGTCTGATGGTCAGAACCATCGACACCATCAGGACCCAGTCGCGGCGCTACATCGCCTACCGACTCGACCATCCCGAGTCCACTCAGACAGACATCGCTGAGCACTTCGACGTCTCCCAGCAGGCGGTCTCGAGAGTTCTGTCTCTCGGCAGCGTCGAGATCATCGCCGGCGGCCAAGCACTGTCGAGCATCCAACTGTCCCAGGCCGACGCTCAGGCAGCGGGGGAGCGCTCCCGCGGATCCCGGGCGGCGCCCCACGCTTCCCAGTCAGGAGACGCCCATGTGGTTTGACGTTCTCATTGCCGTGCTCGCGGCCGTCGTGGCCGCCGCCGGCGGCTACCCCCTCGTCCCGCTGTTTCTGCGGATGACCCATGCCGGGCCAGGCTCGAAGCCCGCCCGTACCGGCAGCGAGGAGATCGAAGTCCTGCGGGGTGGAATGTGGATCGGCATCGTCGAGCGTGCCCTGGTCGCCGGAGCCATCGTCCTCGGCCGGCCGGAGCTGATGGCGATCGTCGTGGCGGTGAAGGGTCTCGGGCGCTTCGCCGAGATCAAATCCTCCGCCGCCGCAGGCGAGAGATTCATCATCGGCACCTTCGTCTCGATCGCGATCGCCGCCCTGGCCGGAGTGCTCGGCTGGGCTGTCGTTGCCTGAAGGGCCTTCGGGTTAGCGCCCGTGTTCATCTCTGAGATAACCTGAGTCGGTGCACGGAAGGAGCAAGCGTCGAGTGGAGCTTTATCACGGACTGAATGAGGTCGGGACCGACGATGTCGGCACCGTCATCACCTTAGGCAACTTCGACGGCGTCCACCGTGGCCACCAAACCGTCCTCCAAGCTGTCGCGGCACGCGCCGCAGAGCAGTCTCTGCGCTCCCTGGCGATGACCTTCGACCCGCATCCGCGCACGGTCCACCGCTCCGCTGAGCCGACGCTGATGATCACGAGTACGGATCAGAAGGCCGCGCTCATCGCCGAGACCGGCATCGATGCCCTGTTCGTCCAGCACTACGACCTCGATTTTGCGGCACAGTCCGCCGAGGACTTCGTGCGCACCTACTTTGTCGAGGCGCTCAACGCCGAACTCGTCGTCGTCGGCGAGGACGTGAGGTTCGGCAAGAACAACGAAGGCACCATCGACACTCTGCGCAGCCTCGGCGAGAAATTCGGTTTCCGGACCGAGACGATCGAAGAGGTCGGACGCGGGGGACGGTATTCCTCGTCCCGGATCCGTGACCAGATCGTTGCCGGTGATGTCGCCGAGGCGGCCGATCAGCTGGGCCGCTATCACCGGGTCGAGGGCACGGTCGTCCACGGCGATGCCCGTGGTCGCGACCTGGGGTTCCCGACGGCGAATCTTTCCGAAGACGCCCAGGGGCTCGTTCCCGCCGACGGTGTCTACGCCGGATGGGCGACGTTCTCGGACGAGGCGCAGGCCTTCCCGGCCGCGATCTCCGTGGGGACGAATCCCACGTTCAAGGGCAACATGCGTCGCGTCGAGGCCTATGTCCTCGACAAGGAATTCGGCGAATTCGACGTCTACGAGCAGCACATGACCCTCGACTTCGTCGCTCGCATCCGCGGTCAGGTGACGTTTACCGGCATGGACGACCTCGTCGTGAAGATGCACGAGGATATTGCCGATGTGCGCGAGGTGCTCCACACCTGATAAACTGAACGTTGCCGTTTTCACCGGCCGCGGTTCGATAGTGCTGAGACTGACATGTCTCGGCGCCGCGCAACGATCAGAAGGAGAACTCCATGGCTCTCAGTACTGCTGAAAAGCAAGAAGTCATCAAGGAATATGCAACTCACGAGGGCGACACCGGTTCTCCGGAGGTCCAGGTTGCGCTGCTCACCCGCCGGATCACCGAGCTCACCGAGCACTTCAAGGATCACAAGCACGACCACCACTCACGTCGTGGCCTGCTGCTCCTCGTCGGCAAGCGCCGTCGTATGCTCAAGTACCTGCAGAAGGTCGAGATCGAGCGTTACCGTACGCTGATCAAGCGCCTCGGCCTGCGTCGCTGATTTCAGCTCGGACCCACTGAGGTCCGGCAGTTCTGATTCGACCGGCTCGCTCGAGTCCGCGTCGGACGCAGACAACGTCAAGCGCCCCACACTCTTCGTGTGGGGCGCTTCGTCGTGTCTGAGGCCGGTGGCACGAGTCTCTCGGGTTTGTCAGGGCAACTGCGGTAGACTTCGAAGTGGACAATCATGCCATGGACGTTTCGGTCCTCGGTAGTGGCTTCCGGAAGGACGCGCGCATTCGAGCGCCGGTTCCGTGGGCCCCGATCGATGACCGGCTTGGATCCATGGGATGTCCAAGTCAGTATCCGCCGGATCGGCGTGGGCTTCCACCCTCCTATCACGAGGGTGTCCGCGCACCGGAACACACAAGGAGAATACGTGGGACTCAACCCTCAATCCGCCGTAGCGCACATTGACAATGGCAGCTTCGGTTCACACACCATCCGCTTCGAAACCGGCCGTCTGGCCCAGCAGGCCGCAGGTTCGGCCATCGCCTACCTCGACGACGAGACCATGCTGCTCTCAGCCACCTCGGCGGGCAAGCACCCTCGTGAGGGCTTCGACTTCTTCCCCCTCACCGTTGACGTCGAAGAGCGCATGTACGCTGCCGGACGCATCCCGGGATCGTTCTTCCGCCGCGAAGCACGCCCCTCGACCGACGCGGTCCTCACCTGCCGCCTCATCGACCGCCCGCTGCGTCCGTCCTTCGTCAAGGGCCTGCGCAACGAGGTCCAGGTCGTCGTCACCGTCATGTCGGTCCACCCCGACCACATCTACGATGCGCTGGCCATCAACGCCGCCTCGATGTCGACCCAGCTCTCGGGTCTGCCGTTCTCCGGCCCCATCGGCGGTGTGCGCATCGCGCTCATCGACGGCCAGTGGGTCGCATTCCCGAACCACTCGCAGCTCGACGATGCCGTGTTCAACATGGTCGTCGCCGGTCGCGTCGTCGGTGACGACGTCGCCATCATGATGGTCGAGGCCGAAGCCACCGACAACGCCATCGACCGCATCAAGACCGGTGCCACAGCACCGACCGAAGAGGTCGTGGCCGAGGGACTCGAAGCCGCCAAGCCGTTCATCCGCGAACTCTGCCGCGCACAGTCCGATCTCGCCGATCAGGCTGCCAAGCCCGCCGTCGAGTTCCCGGTCTTTCGTGACTACGAGGACGACGTCTACGAAGCCGTGCGCGAACTCGCCGAGGCCAAGCAGACCGAGAACTTCCAGATCGCTGACAAGCAGGAACGCGAAGCTGCAGGCGAAGTTCTGCTGTCCGAGCTCTTCGACAAGCTCGGCGAGCGCTTCGCGGGACGCGAGAAAGAGATCGCCGGAGCCCTCAACGCTCTGACCAAGCAGGTCGTGCGCAAGCGCATCCTCACCGAGCAGGTCCGCATCGACGGTCGCGGTCTCAAGGACATTCGTCCGCTGACCGCAGAGACCAACGTCATCCCGCGCGTGCACGGATCGGCGATCTTCGAGCGCGGCGAGACCCAGATCCTGGGCATCACCACGCTGAACATGCTCAAGCTCGAGCAGCAGATCGACTCGCTGTCGCCGGTGAAGTCCAAGCGCTACATCCACCACTACAACTTCCCGCCCTACTCGGTCGGCGAGACCGGTCGTGTGGGCAGCCCGAAGCGCCGCGAGATCGGACACGGTGCCCTCGCTGAGCGCGCACTCGTTCCGGTCCTGCCGAAGCGCGAGGACTTCCCCTACGCGATCCGTGAGGTCTCCGAGGCACTCGGATCCAACGGTTCGACCTCGATGGGCTCGGTCTGTGCCTCGACGCTGGCCATGCTCTCGGCCGGTGTGCCGCTGCAGGCTCCCGTCGCCGGCATCGCCATGGGACTCGTCTCCGACGTCATCTCCACCGACAATGGCGAGCAGACCGCGTACGCGGCTCTGACCGACATCCTCGGTGCTGAAGATGCCTTCGGCGACATGGACTTCAAGGTTGCCGGTACGCGTGACTTCATCACTGCGATCCAGCTCGACACGAAGCTCGACGGCCTTCCCGCCTCGGTGCTGGGTGCCGCGCTCAAGCAGGCTCACGAAGCTCGCATGGTCATCCTCGACGTCATCGCCGAGGCTATCGACGCTCCGGCTGAGATGGCACCGACCGCACCGCGCATCATCTCGGTCAACATCCCCGTCGACAAGATCGGTGAGGTCATCGGCCCCAAGGGCAAGATGATCAACCAGATCCAGGAAGACACCGGGGCTGACATCAGCATCGAAGACGACGGAACCGTGCTCATCGGCGCTACCGATGGACCGGCCGCCGAGGCTGCTCGTTCGATGATCAATGCGATCGCCAACCCACAGGTTCCCGAGGTCGGCGAACGCTACCTCGGAACCGTCGTGAAGACGATGAGCTTCGGCGCATTCGTCTCCCTGACACCGGGCAAGGACGGCCTGCTGCACATCTCCGAGCTGCGCAAGCTCAACGATGGCAAGCGCGTCGAGGACGTCGAGGACGTCGTCGGTGTGGGCCAGAAGATTCAGGTCGAGATCACGAAGATCGACGATCGCGGCAAGCTGTCGCTCTCGCCGGTCGGCGATGACTCCGACGAGTCAGACCAGTCCGATGAAGGATCAGACAACTGATCCTCACAGACTCACACACCGGGGAGGACAGCCGAATCGATCGGTCTGTCCTCCCCGGTGGTTTAACGGTGACCACTGAACACATGCCCGGACTGGCTTCGGAGACGATCGGTGTCTGGGTCGCAGCGGGCTCGCGCGATGAGGAGATCGGCACTGCCGGATCGACTCACTTCCTCGAACACATGCTCTTCAAGGGCACGGCGACGAAGGACGCGAAGTCGATTGCTGCGGCCTTCGACCGCACCGGCGGGGATTCCAACGCCATCACGGCCAAGGAGCTCACCTGCTACTACTCCAGGTGCCTCGTGACGGATCTGCCCGACATCACAGCGCTGCTCGTCGATATGGTCTCGAACTCTCGCCTCGACGAGGAAGAGTTCGAACGTGAACGCGGCGTGATCATCGAGGAGCTGGCGATGTCAGCCGATGACCCCGGTGATGTGCTCTTCGATGACTTTGACGCACTCGTCTTCGGCCCGCACCCTTTGGCGCGCCCGGTCGGGGCGACGAAGGACCAGATCCGCGTGCTGGGCCACCACACCCTGCTCGAGCACTATTCGACGACGTATGTCGCGCCTCGGCTGGTGGTCGCTGCTGCTGGTGGTGCCACGCATGACGAGGTCGTGGCAATGGTCGAGGCTGCGCTGGTCGAAGCTGAGGCAACCGGGACCGGTTTGGCCGGAGCCGAAGCCGGAGCCGAAGCAGCTGGGGCTGGAGCATCCGGCACTGAAGCGTCCAGCACCGGGCTGTCCGGCACCGGGCTGTCCGGCACCGGTACCTCGGCGCGAATCGCGGATCGTCTGCATGAGACGCGGGCGAGTCGTGAACTGCCCACCTTCCATTCGGGGCGTTCGCACACGATCAAGGACACCGAGCAGTTGGGCATTCTGCTCGGCTGCGAAGGCCTCGAAGAGGGGCATCCGGATCGTTTCGTCTATTCGGTGCTGCTGACGATGCTCGGCGGCGGAATGTCGTCGCGGCTGTTCCAGAGCGTCCGTGAGGAGCGTGGACTGGCCTACGCCGTGAACTGCGCAGCCAGCCAGTTCACCGACTTCGGAACATTCGGGATCTATGCCGGGTGTACGCCGGAGAATGGTCAGGCTGTTGTGGATCTGGCCCTGGCGGAGTGGGACAGGTTGGCGCAGAGCGCGCCGAGCCAATCCGAGCTGGATGAGATCGTCTCGCAGCTGTCAGGATCGATGGTCCTCGGCCTCGAGTCCTCTGCCGCGCGGATGAACCGATTGGCCAGGTCCGAGATCTTCGGAATCCCGCTCGAAGCACCACTGGACCTCATCAACCGCGTTCGGTCGGTCACAGCCGATCAGGTGCAGACGATGGCCGGTGAGCTGCTGGCACGGCCACGGGCCCTGTCATTGATCGGTCCGCAGGCCAGCGTCGAACTGTCCTGAGGACGAGACGTCTGAACTGTCCTGAGGACGAGACGTCTGAACTGTCCTGAGGACGAGACCGCTCCGGGCCGAACCTGCCGAGCAGGGAGGACCTGATGTTCGGATGCGAGGCGCGCCGCTGTGAACCAGCTGCGCGCCTCGCACCTTTCCGACAGCCTTTTCCGAGGTCACTTGGCGTCATCTGGAATAGTCCTCACGATTACCGTGTTGTCCGAGATGAGACCCTGCTATAGGGTCGAAATGAAGCCGCCGACATTGGCGGACATCAATTCTCTTCAGGAGGAATTTCATGGCTGAGCAGTATGTCCTTCCGGAACTGCCCTACGACTACTCCGCACTTGAGCCGCACATCTCGGCTCGCATCATGGAGCTGCACCACGACAAGCACCACGCAACCTACGTCAAGGGCGCCAACACCGCCGTTGAGCAGTTGGCTGAAGCCCGCGAGAGCGGCAACCTCGCCAGCGTGCCGAAGCTGACTCGCGACCTCGCGTTCAACCTCGGCGGACACGTCAACCACTCGATCTTCTGGAACAACATGTCTCCAGACGGTGGCGACAAGCCGGTCGGCGAGCTCGCAGCGGCCATCGACGACCAGTTCGGTTCGTTCGACAAGTTCCGTGAGCACTTCACCACGGCAGCCACCACGATCCAGGGCTCCGGCTGGGCCGTCCTCGTCTACGATCAGCTCGGTGGAAACCTCTTCATCGAACAGCTCAAGGACCAGCAGTCGGACATCCAGCTCGGCGGAACTCCGGTTCTCCAGCTCGATATGTGGGAGCACGCCTTCTACCTCGACTACCAGAACGTCAAGCCTGACTACGTCAAGGCCTGGTGGAACATCGTGAACTGGGCAGACGCCGGTGCATGCTTCGACCGCGCAGTGGCTCAGACCAAGGGTCTGCTCCTCGGCTGATCAGCGACACTGATCGTCGAAGCGCACAGTAGCTTCATTCCGACGGCGGTTCGGCACCCACGCAGGGTGGCCGGGCCGCCGTCGGCGTTTGCGCAGAGGGGCGAGTCGAAGCTGGCAACCCTTCCGTCATCGAGCAACCAGTCTGCACGTTGCTCGATGACGGAAAGGTTGCTGAGGCTGGGGCGTGCCGGCTATCGACTGTCTGTCGCGCCACCTGGTGAGCGGCGGGCGCGGGGGAGTCGTTAGACTGGCCTGCGGAGATCGTCGAGCAAGGAGTCAGAGGATATGAGCATTCGCGTAGCCGTCATCGGAGCTAAGGGCCGGATGGGATCCCAGGCCGTCGATGCGATCAACGAGGCTGACGGGCTCGAACTCGTCGCCGCGCTCGGCAGCAGCGATTCGCTGGAGACCCTGCTGGAGCAGAACGTCGACGTCGCCGTCGAACTGACAGTGCCGAAGTCCACTGAGGCCAACGTGCGCTTCCTCATCGAACACGACATCGACACCGTCGTGGGCACCACCGGTTGGACGGCCGAGAGCCTCTCCGGCCTCGAAGACCTCCTCACCGCACACTCGGACACCGCTGTCCTCATCGCCCCGAACTTCTCGATCGGCGCGGTCCTGGCGATGCGCTTCGCCGAGCTGGCGGCACCGTATTTCGACTCCGCCGAGGTGGTCGAGATCCACCACACCCGCAAACTCGACGCCCCATCCGGCACAGCCAACCACACCGCCCAGCGGATCGCGGCCGCCCGCAAGGATGCTGGTCTTCCGGCAGTGCCCGACTCCACCGAGTCCGACCCGCAGGGCGCCAGGGGTGCAGTCATCGACGGCATCCACGTCCACGCCATCCGCCAGCAGGGCATGAACGCCTCCGAGGAGATCCATTTCGGGTCCGACGGCGAAGCCCTGACGATTCGCACGGACTCGCACTCCACCTCGGCGTTCATGCCGGGCATCGTCACCGCGGTCCGGTCGATCGACGGATACACGGGGCTCATCCACGGCCTCGAGAACATGCTCGACCTCTGATGTCGAAAGGCAAGATCGGGGCGATCGTCGTCTCCGTCGTACTCGTCTTCTACTTCGCCATCATGGGACAGCGTGCGTGGATCCTCGTGCGGGAACCGGATCTAATTCCTCGTCTCATGGGTGCCGCACTCTTCGTGCTGCCCATCATCGGCGCATGGACGCTGATCGTCGAACTCATGTTCGGCGCGCGCACGGAGAAACTTGCCCGCATCCTCGGGGCAGAGGGCGGACTGCCAGTCGACGACCTGCCGCGCACACCCGGCGGGCGCATCATCCGCGAAGCTGCCGATGAGGAGTTCGGAAAGTACCAGGCTGAAGCCGAGGCCGCTCCCGAGGACTGGCGCTCATGGTTCCGGCTCTCCTGCGCTTACGACGCGTGCGGTGACCGGAAGCGTGCCCGCTCGACGATGCGCAAAGCCATCAGCCTCTACCAGGCAGGCGTCAAGCAGGCGTCCTGAGGGCCGACTATTCGCCCCGCGCATCTCGCGCGGCTACTCGCCCCGCGCATCCCGCGCATCCCGCGCATCCCGCGCATCTCGCGCGGCAGGCAGCGCGGCAGGCACCGGCGTGGCAATTCTGATGATCGCGGCGATCCCCGACTCCAAGGGTCCGCGCGAGCTGACGGCGACCTTCCACCCGAGCGCGAGCATGACGAACACCGCCACATGGATGAGGAGCTCGCTCATCTGAGCGCCGCTCGTGCCCTCACCTGACGCCGATGTCCCCAGCGCCCAGGGGCGGGTCATTTCGAGCAGGACGACGTGGCCGGAATACACACTCAACGGCATGGAACCCGGTGCACTCAACGGCGCGAGCACCCACGTCCGCCGGTCCAGCAGCATCACGATCGCCTGACAGGCGACGATGGCCGTCACAGCCGTCCCTGCCGTCGAGAGCAGATCGAACGGCGTCCCCGAATGCGGACCCGCGATCGCCAACCACCACCACGAGGTCGTCGGAGTGACCCCGTAGCTGCCGGTGAACAGCGCCGCTTTGAGATCCGTCCCGTACAGCTGCGACACCCGCACCAGGGCAGAACCGCCGCCGGCGAAGGTGAGCAGCAGCCACGAGACGCCTCTGCCCAGCAGGATCAATCCGAGCCCGGCAGCGAAGAGTGACATCAGGTGCCTGGCGATCTCGACCTTCGCCACAGCCATGCCCAACAGAATGAAGGACAGCCACTGCAGGATCGGGTAGTAGCCGGTCAGCAGCAGTTCGCGCAGCATCGCCGCAGGCGTCGCCAGATCGAAGAACGACATCGACAGGTACTCGGATTCGAGCCCGAGCTCGCTGCGGATGAGCATCGAGATGACAGGGCTGAGGACCATCCACGCCAGGGAGATGACGAAAAGGGTCCGCGCCCGCAGACGCAGGAACAGCACAGCGATCGCAAACATGACGCCGTAATTGACGAGGATCACCGCGAGCAGACCCGACACCGTGCCCAGGCACAGTCCGATGAGGACGATCGCCGCAGCTCGGATGAGCACGCTCGGCGCGGTATCGCGCAGACGCCCGGACACCAAGAGCCGCGAGCGCGTGGACAGCACCAGGGAGCATCCGGCCAGAACAGCGAACAGCGCCGAGGCGCGACCGGCGAAGACCGCGGCCCACGTCGGCATCCCGTCGGCATCGGAGAGAGCGATGATGTGGGTGATCATCATAGCGAATAGGGCGATCCCGCGGGCGACGTCGAGGGCGATGAGCCGTCCGGGAGGGGCCAGTCGTCCCAGGACCGTCGCCGAGGCGGTGGGGCGGTGAGTGCTCATGGAACGATTCTCACACGGTCGGGTCGCCCTCCGCTGGAGGCCATCCCAACCGTGATCGGCTCGCATCCGCTCCATCGCCGCGATCGCGTTGTATCTTTATGGCTATGACCTTCAATCCGAATGCTGACATCAGCAGCCACAAGACGAGTCGACGGGGACGCAACACGGCCATCGTCGGAGGCGGCGGCATCGGCGTCGTCGGACTCCTCGTCTTCCTCATCGGCCCGCTCCTCGGCGTCGACGTCACCGGACTCATGGGCGACGGCCTGGGCGGGGGCGACCAGGGATCGCAGTCTTCGAACGGGCAGAGTCTGGCCCAATGCGACACTGGCGAAGACGCCAATGCGTCCACGGACTGCCGGATGGCCGGAGCCCAGGTTGTCCTCGACGACTACTGGGAACAGCACGTCGACGGCTACCAGCCGCCTCAGCTCACCGTCGTCGACGGTCAGACCTCGACGCAGTGCGGCACCGCCTCGAACGCGGTCGGCCCCTTCTACTGCCCACCCGAGCAGGGCGTCTACATCGACCCCACCTTCTTCGATCTCATGCGCGACCAGTTCGGCGCCTCGGCGGGAGAGCTCGCGCAGCTCTACATCGTGGGCCACGAATGGGGCCACCACATCCAGAACATCACCGGCACGATGAGCGACCACCCGAACGACGGCACCGGAGCCGCGAGCAACAGCGTGCGCACCGAACTTCAGGCCGACTGCTACGCCGGTGCCTGGCTGGGCGACGTGACCACGCTGACGGATGACAACGGCACCCCTTACCTCGAAACTCCCACCAAAGCGCAACTCAAGGATGCGCTCAACGCGGCCTTCGTCGTCGGCGATGACCACATCCAGGAACAGTCCGGCTCGGTCAATCCGGAGAGCTTCACCCACGGTTCGAGCGAGCAGCGTCAGAAATGGTTCAGCGCCGGATACGAAGAGGGTCTCGGCAGCTGCGACACCTTCAAGCCCTCGGGTCGCGACCTCTGACCGGGCGGTCCGGCTGCTGTCCCTAACCATCTGAGAGGCATCGTGATACAGATGGTGGGTCAGGCATTCTCCACCTACATCTAGGACGATGATGTCCCAATTGTTCCCGCACCTGTTCGAACCCATCACTCTGGGGCCTCGCACGATCCGCAATCGCATCGTCTCCTCGGGCCACGACACGGTTCTCGACGATCACGGGAGCATCGGCGAGGACCTCATCGCCTATCACCAGGCGCGGGCGGCCGGAGGCTGCGGACTCATCGTCCTCCAGGTATCGGGCGTACACGAGACCGCCCGGTACACGAACCATGTGCTCATGGCCACCGACGACTCGGCGGTGGCCGGATACACGTCCGTCGCCGAGGCGGTCCACCGTCACGGTGCGACCATCTTCGCCCAGCTCTTCCACCCGGGGCGTGAGGTCATGGACGGAGAGCGCGGAATGGCTCCCCGCGCAGTGGCTCCCAGCGATGAACCGCAGGAACGCTTCTCGCTCGTTCCAGAGGCCCTGAACACCGCGACGATCAAGGACATCATCGCCGGGTACGCTGCGGCCGCGAAACGCATCACCGATGCGGGAATCGACGGCGTCGAGATCGTGGCCAGCCACGGGTATCTGCCCATCCAGTTCTTCAATCCGCGCATCAACACCCGCACCGACGAATACGGTGGCAGTCCGGCCAATCGTCGTCGCTTCCTCGCCGAGGTGGTCGCCGGGGTCCGTGCGGCAGTAGGACCTGACGTCGTGGTGGGCCTGCGGATCTCGGGGGAGGAGAAGACCGAGGACGGGCTCGTCGCCGCCGAGGTCCTCGACCTCATCGAGCATCTCGACGCGCTGACGACCGGGGGCACAGACTGCCTCGACTACTTCTCGATCACCGCCGGAGACTCCTCGACCCTGCAGGGAGCCGTGCACATCGTGCCCTCGATGCAGATCGCAGCCGCGTATGCGGCGAATCTGTCCGAGCAGGTCAAGAAGATCACCGACAAACCGGTCATGGTCGCCGGCCGGATCAACCAACCGCATGAGGCGGAGAGGGCGATTGCCGAGGGCCGGACCGATATGGCGGTCATGACCCGGGCCATGATCTGCGACCCGGAGATGGCGGGCAAGGCCCAACGCGACGCCGTCGACGAGATCCGCGCCTGCATCGGCTGCAACCAGGCGTGCATCGGCCACTTCCAGCAGGGTGTGCCCATCTCCTGCATCCAATATCCGGAATCGGGCCGAGAGCGCACGTTCCTGCCGCGGCCGAGCGTACGCACCCGACGACGGATCCTCGTCATCGGCGGGGGACCGGCCGGGCTCAAAGCCGCAGCGGTGGCAGCCGAACAGGGCGATGACGTCGTTCTCTGCGAACGCGAGCCCCACCTCGGCGGGGCCGTTCTGCTGGCGCAGATGCTGCCCTATCGTTCCGAGTTCGGGGGAGCCGCGACGAACCTGAGCGCCGAGGCGCAACGGGCCGGCGTGGACATCCGCACCTCGACCCCGGTGACCCAGACGATCGTCGACGAGATCGCACCTGAGCATGTGATCATTGCCACCGGGGCGAGGCAGCGGATGCCGCACCTCGAGATCGACGACGACGCCGTCGTCATCGGGGCCAGGGACTATCTGAGTACGGAACCGGACCTGCCGCGCGGCCGGATCCTCGTCACCGATTGGAAGGGGGACTGGATCGGGTTGGGCATCGCGCTGCGTCTGGCCGAGGCTGGAACGCGGGTGACCTTGGCCACCGCTGCGAACTTCGCAGGAGCCGCGATCCAGCAGTACACGCGGACCCTGCTGGTGTCCCAGGCGCTGCGGGCAGGCGTCGACTTCCTCAACGATGCCCGTCTGGTCGGAGTCGACGGCCAAACCGGCTATCTGCAGTCGACGCTGTGTGAGATCGTGCACGAAGTCGACGGGATCGCTGCCACGGTCGTCTCCGGAGCGCCACGATCGGTGACGCCCGATCTGGACTTCGGGCGCGCCTCGGTGCGGACCATCGGCGACGCTGTGGCCCCGCGAACCGTGGAGGAAGCGGTGTTCGAGGGGCTGACGGCGGCGAGCGCGCTGGCCGAAGTCGTCTGAGGAGCTGGTGCAGGAGCGGGGCGCGCAGTCGCGTGCGAGGTCGGGTGAGTCAGATGCCGACATACAATCGACCGGTGGCGCGCGCATGGCCGCTGCGGCAGTCGTGGACTTCGGGCGGTATCCTTGAACCATGGCGATTCTCGGTGACAGCGCAGCGACTGCTGCAATAGATGCTTTCGGTACCGTCGGCACGGCTATGGTGACGCCGTTCAAGGACGATGGAAGCATTGACTATCCGGCTGTGGAGAAGGTGGCGAGCCACCTCGTCGATATGGGCAACGACATGCTCGTGGTGTCGGGAACCACCGGCGAATCACCGACGACGACCGACGATGAGAAAATCGAACTCCTCCACGTCGTGCGCGGCGTCGTCGGCTCACGAGCCAGGATCATCGCCGGTGCCGGCAACAACGTCACCGCGCACACGATCGACCTGAGCCAGCGCTCGGCGGCGGCCGGAGCCGATGGCATCCTCATCGTCACCCCGTACTACTCGAAGCCGACCCAGCCGGCGATCGCAGCCCACATGCGTGCGGCCGCGGATTCGACCGACCTGCCCGTCATGCTCTACGACATTCCCGGACGTTCGGGAGTGCCGATCACCACGGCGACTCTGCTCGAACTCGCAGACCATCCGAACATCCTCGCGGTCAAGGACGCGAAGGGCGACCTCTTCGCCTCGATGCAGGTGATGAACCATTCGTCACTCGTCTACTACTCAGGTGAAGACGCGCTCAACCTGCCGCTGCTGTCCATCGGCGCCCTCGGCGTCGTGTCGGTGGCCGGGCACGTGTGCACCGACAAGTTCGCCGCCATGGTCAAGGCCGTGGCCGACAACGATCTGAGTACAGCCCGCGCGCTCGCATTCGAAACCGCAGACATGGTCGACGCGCTCATGAATCACATGCCGGGTGTCCTCTCGGCGAAGGCCGCATTGCAGGCCCAAGGAATACTTGACAACCGCGGTACGCGATTGCCGCTGCTCCCAGCAGATGAGGAACAGATGGCATTCGTGACCGCCCAATTGACCAGGAGTGGTTACCTCAGTGAATAATGCATTGACCCAAGAACTCAAGCTGCCGCCGAAGATGGATCGGGAAGCGGTCCGCATCGTCGCTCTCGGCGGACTCGGCGAGGTCGGTCGCAACATGACCGTGTTCGAGTACCACGGCAAACTTCTCATCGTCGACTGCGGCGTGCTCTTCCCTGAAGAGGACCAGCCGGGCGTCGACCTCATCCTCCCTGACTTCTCGTACCTCGATGATCGTCTCGACGACATCGTCGGACTCGTCCTGACCCACGGGCACGAAGACCACATCGGTGCAGTGCCCTACCTGCTGCGCCGCAAGGGCGATATTCCGATCCTCGGGTCGAACCTGACGATCGCGCTCATCGAGGCCAAGCTCAAAGAACACCGGATCAAGCCGATCACCCGCGTGGTGAAAGAAGATGACGTCGATCAGCTGGGTCCCTTCGACCTCGAATTCGTCGCCGTCAACCACTCGATCCCCGACGCGCTCGCCGTCTTCATCCGCACCGGCGCCGGCAACATCCTCCACACCGGTGACTTCAAGATGGACCAGCTGCCGCTCGACGGCAGGATCACGGACCTGCGTGCCTTCGCCCGCCTCGGCGAGGAAGGCGTCGACCTGTTCATGACGGACTCGACGAACGCCGAGGTCCCCGGGTTCACCGCTCTGGAAAAGGACATCGGGCCCGTCCTCGAGAACCTCTTCGGCCACGCTGAACGACGGATCATCGTCGCCTCGTTCTCCTCGCACATCCACCGCGTGCAGCAGGTGCTCAACGCCGCTGATGCGCACGGCCGCAAGGTCGCTCTCGTCGGCCGGTCGATGGTGCGCAACATGAAGATCGCCGAGGACCTCGGTTACCTCAACGTGCCGAAGGGTGCGCTCATCGACATCAAAGAGGTCGACAAGCTGCCCGACGACCAGGTCGTGCTCATGTGCACCGGTTCGCAGGGTGAGCCGATGGCCGCGCTCTCGCGCATGGCCAACCGCTCCCACCGCGTCGAGGTGGGCGACGGCGACACCGTCATCCTCGCCTCCTCGCTCATCCCCGGCAACGAGAACTCCGTGTTCAAGGTCATCAACGGCCTGATGAAGCTCGGTGCCCGTGTCATCTCGAAGGCCGATGCGAAGATCCACGTGTCCGGCCACGCCTCCGGCGGCGAGCTGCTCTACTGCTACAACATCGTCCAGCCCCGCGGCGTCATGCCTGTCCACGGAGAATGGCGGCACATGCTGGCCAACGCCAGGCACGCCGAGGCGACCGGAGTCGATCCGAACAACATCGTCCTCGCTGATGACGGTTGGGTTGTCGACCTCAAGGACGGCCACGCCGAGGTTGTGGGTGCAGTGGACTGCAACTTCGTCTTCGTCGACGGCTCGTCTGTCGGTGAGATCACCGAGGCGGACCTCAAGGACCGTCTCGTGCTCTCGGGCGAAGGCTTCGTCACGATCTTCATGGCCATCAACAGCCAGTCCAAGTCGCTCATCGCCGGACCCGAGATCCACGCCCGCGGTGTGGCCGAGTCCGACGACGTTTTCGACTCGATCATGCCGAAGGTCACGAAGGCCGTCGAGGATGCCCTCAAGGACGGAAACACCGACCAGTACCAGCTCCAGCAGGTCGTGCGCCGCACGGTCGGGCGCTGGGCGTCATCGAAGCTGCGTCGCAAGCCGATGATCGTGCCGATGGTCGTCATCGTCTGAGTTACCCGGTCATCGAATTGCCGCCCGCGGTGCGCCCTCTCCTGGGTGCCTGCGGGCGGTTTTCGTTTCGCTGACGGCTCGTCTCACGACGGGAGAGGGGTTTGACGAGAGGTGCGTCACGTCCTATTCTTTCGGTGTGTGAACAAACAATTTCACGATGCGAAAGTTTCGCAGGCAAAACCCCGTTGCCCAGCGATCAGCGACGCACCGTAGAGGTGCTGACTAAGGAGAACGACCGATGACTGCACAAATTGAGAGCTTGGACATCCCAGCAGGCATGGAGATCACCGGAGAGCTGCCGGACGGGGCAGAGAAGGTGCTCACCCCCAAGGCACTCGAACTCATCGCAGAACTGCACCGCAAGTTCAACGGAACCCGACTCGAGCGTCTGGAAGCCCGCAAGGTGCGCCAAGCCGAGATCGCAGCCGGCGCGAACCTCGACTTCCTTCCCGAGACCGCCGAGATCCGCAATGACCCGAGCTGGCAGGTCGCACCGCCGGCTCCCGGCCTCGAAGACCGCCGCGTCGAGGTCACCGGCCCCACGTACAAGAAGATGACGATCAACGCGCTGAACTCCGGCGCCAAGGTGTGGTTGGCCGACCAGGAAGACGCGAACACCCCGCAGTGGGACTCGGTCATCGGCGGCCAGATCAACCTGCTCGACTCCCTGAACCGCGAGATCGACTTCACCTCACCTGAGGGTAAGTCGTACACGCTGGCCCCCGACGAGGAGCTGCCGACGATCGTCGTGCGTCCTCGCGGCTGGCACATGCCGGAGAAGCACATCCGCATCGACGGCGAAGAGACCTCGGGTTCGCTCGTGGACTTCGCTCTCTACTTCTCCACTGCAGGGCAGATCCAGATCGAGAAGGGCAAAGGCCCGTACTTCTACCTGCCGAAGATGGAGTCGCACCTCGAGGCTCGTCTGTGGAACCAGGTCTTCGACCATGCCGAGGATGCCTTCGGCCTGGCTCGCGGCACGATCCGCGCGACCGTGCTCATCGAAACTTACCCCGCGGCCTTCGAGATGGAGGAGATCCTCTACGAACTGCGTGAGCACTCCTCGGGACTCAACGCCGGTCGCTGGGACTACATCTTCTCCGTGATCAAGAACTTCCGGTCCCGCGGCTCCGACTACCTGCTGCCTGACCGTTCGGATGTCACGATGACGGTGCCGTTCATGCGCGCCTACACCGAACTCCTCGTGCACACCTGCCACAAGCGCGGTGCTCACGCGATCGGCGGCATGAGTGCCTTCGTGCCTTCGAAGGACAAGGACGAGAACGAAGCTGCGTTCAGCAAGGTCCGCGAAGACAAGTCCCGTGAGGCCAGCAAGGGCTTCGACGGCTCCTGGGTGGCCCACCCCGGTATGGTCTCCCTGTGCAAGGAAGTCTTCACCGAAACGCTGGGCGAGAACCCCAACCAGATCGAGAACAAGCGCGAGGACGTCTCCGTGACCGCGGCAGATCTCCTCGATGTGAAGTCGACCCCGGGCTCCATGACGGAGAAGGGACTGCGCACCAATATCAATGTCGGCATCCAGTACCTGCGCGCCTGGCTCGAGGGCAACGGCGCCGTGGCCATCCATGGACTCATGGAGGATGCGGCCACCGCTGAGATCTCGCGTTCGCAGGTCTGGCAGTGGATGGACGCCGGAGTCGAACTCGACACCGGAGTCACCGTCACCGGCGACCTCGTGCGCCAGATCGTGGCCGAAGAGGTCGCAAAGCTGCCCGGTGAGGAATCCGATTGGAAGGACGCCACGGACACCTTCCTGTCCGTGGCCGTGGCCGACGAATACGTCGACTTCCTCACCCTGCCGGCCTACGCCCGCATGCCCTGATCCGATCTGGGTCAGGAGTCTCACCACGCAGAACGTCTCCGAAAAATGTGCTGCAGAGCACATTTTCGGGGACGTTCTTCGTTAAGCTCGTGGACAACGATGCAAAGGTGCAGAAGCACAGCGACGTGACAGTGCAACTCGGGCGGGAGTGGTCATGAACCGGATCGACGCGGTCCTCGGCCGAATCGAGCCGCATCTGGCGGCCGGTGCGATCGTCACCGACGAGACCGAGCGGCGGACCTACGAGTGCGACGGCCTGGCCGTGCATAAGACCGTTCCAGCGCTCGTCGTGCGCGTCACCTCGACCGCCGAGGTGGCCCTGACCGTGCGTGCCTGCCATGAGTTCGATGTTCCCTTCGTCGCCCGCGGTTCGGGCACAGGCCTGTCCGGAGGCGCCCAGCCGCACGCCGAGGGCGTGCTCATCGTCATGTCGACGATGCGAGACATCCTCGATATCGATCCGCTGGCCCAGCGTGCAATCGTGCAGCCAGGGGTGATCAACCTCAATCTCTCCAATGAGGCCAATCCCGACGGATACTATTTCGCCCCGGACCCCTCGAGCCAGAGCGTGTGCTCGATCGGCGGCAACGTGGCCGAGAACTCCGGTGGGGCGCACTGCCTCAAATACGGCTTCACCACCAACCACGTCACCGGCCTGACCTTGGTCACCGCACAGGGGGAGATCGTCGAGATCGGCGGCGACGCACCCGAATATCCCGGCTTCGACCTCCTCGGTGTGCTCTGCGGGTCCGAGGGAACTCTGGGCATCGTCACCGAGGTGACCGTGCGCCTGACTCGGCTGCCCGAAGCCGTGGAGACGCTGCTCATCGGCTTCGAATCGACCGACGCGGCCGGCCAGGCGGTCAGCGACATCATCTCCGCAGGCATCATGCCCGCCGCCATCGAGATGATGGACGCACTGGCCATCGAGGCCGCGGAGAAGGCGGTGGCCTGCAACTATCCGCAAGGAGCCGGAGCTGTCCTCGTCGTCGAGCTCGACGGACCGGCCATCGACGTCGAACTCGAACGGGAGACGGTCATCGCCCGTGCCCGCGATCACGGTGCCGGAGAGGTCAGGGTCGCCGTCGACGATGCCGAGCGCGGTCTGATCTGGAAGGGCCGCAAGTCCGCCTTCGCAGCGGTCGGACGCATCAGCCCCGATTACATCGTCCAGGACGGTGTGATTCCGCGGTCCAGGCTGGGCCCGGTGCTGTCCTCGATCTCCCGAATCGCCGAGGAGTGCGGCGTCAGGGTCGCCAACGTCTTCCACGCCGGCGACGGAAACCTTCACCCGCTGGTCCTCTTCGACGGCTCGAAAGAGGGACAGACCGAACTGGCAGAGACCGCCTCGGGGCGCATCCTCGACCTGTGCCTGAGCGAAGGCGGGTCGATCACCGGCGAGCACGGCGTGGGGTCGGACAAAGCGAAATTCATGCCCCGAATGTTCACGAACGAGGACCTCGACACGATGCAGATCCTGCGCTGTGCTTTCGACCCGGACCACCTGTCGAACCCCGGCAAGATCTTCCCGACGCCCCGACTCTGTGGCGAACCGCCTCGGCGGACATCGGGGGAGCACCCCCTGCAGGCGGCAGGAAAGGCGGAGCTGTTTTGACTCAGACGCTGCCCAGGCTCGTTCGCCCCGAGAGCATTGGCGAACTCTCCGAACTCGTCTCCCAGGCCCACGCCGACGGCAGGACCGTCGCGGTCTACGGCGGCGGGAGCGCCCTCGACGACCATCCGCCGGGTGACACCCCGAGCCTCCTGATCGACATGAGCGGACTCAACCGAGTGATCGAGCATTCGCCGGGGGACCTCATCATGGTCGCCGAGGCGGGGGCGAGGATCGCCGACCTTAAGGACGTCGCTGAAACCGGGGACCAGGAACTCCTCTCGGACTTTCCCGCGGATCGGGTCGATTCCGGGTCGACGTTGGGCGGCGCCATCGCCACCCGGGCCGTGGGGCCACGACGAATCGGCCGCCTGCCACTGCGCGAGGTCGTCCTCGGCATCACCGTCGTCCTCGCCGACGGCACCATCGCGAAGGCCGGGGGCAAGGTTGTGAAGAACGTGGCCGGCTACGATCTGTCGAAGCTCATGACCGGGTCCTGGGGCACGCTGGGGATCATCGCGAGTGCCGCGATCCGGCTGTATCCGAAGGCCCAGGCCCAGGGTTTCGTTGAGATTCCCGGCGCCGAGGCTGCGCTCGGAGTCCTCGGCTCCCAGGTGGCGCCGGCGGCAGTCGAAATCGACCGGTCCCCGGGTGCCCAGGCAACGACCGTCGTCATGGTCGAAGGCCTCCCTGAGTCCGTCGAGTCCCGAACCCGGCAGATCATCGAGGCCAACCCCGGCGCGAAGTCGGGCTTCGAACCGAGCTGGTGGGCACGGCGGGCTCAGGCACCTGTGACGATACGGGCCTCGGTCTCACCTGCGCTGGTGCCGGAGCTGGTGGCGCAGATCGCCCGGCTCGAGGACGCCATCGGCTATCCGATCCAGCTGCGGGGGTCCGCCATGGGAGTCTTCGATCTCGGTGTCGGCGCCCCCGACACGGACCCTGCGATCGCGACTCGCGTGGTTCTCGAACATCTGCGGACCTGGGACCGGAAGCAGCTGATTGCGACTGTGCTGTGCGCACCTCCTGCGGTGTGGGATGAGGTCGATGTCTGGGGCGACATCCCCGGGTTCGGGCTGATGCGCACGATCAAGGACCAGTTCGACCCGGACGGTCTGCTTTCACCCGGACGCGGAACTGGAGGATTGTGATGTCATGTGAGTGCGGTGGTGCAGGCGGCTGCCAAGGTGGCGCAGCGCCCAGTGAAACGACCGGACCGACACCGGCCGAAGTCACGATGGCTTCGGCCGGCCAGGCGACCATGCAGATGGCACCGCCTGCCATCGACCACTCGGCCTTCGACGTGTTCAACCCGCCGGACCCGAGTCTTATCTCCGACTGTGTCCACTGCGGATTCTGCCTTCCTGCCTGCCCCACCTATCAGTTGTGGGGCCGGGAGGAGGATTCTCCGCGCGGACGCATCTACCTGATGCAGGAGGGTCTGGAGAACGGGCCGATGAACGCTGCGATGGTCGAGCACTTCGATGCGTGCCTGGGCTGCATGGCCTGTGTGACCGCCTGCCCGTCCGGCGTCCAGTACGACAAGCTCATCGAGGCCACGCGCGGTCAGGTCGAACGCAACGGCAAGCACCACCGCAGCCGTGCAGAGAATGGCCTGCGCGAAGCGATCTTCCAGCTCTTTCCCTACCCGGACAGGCTCAAGGCGCTGCTGGGCCCGCTCAAGCTCTACCAGCGCACCGGTCTGTCCTCGCTGGTGCGGAAGTCGAAGATCCTCGAGCGGCTCTCACCCACCTTGGCGACGATGGAGGCCATCGCCCCGCCGGTGACCAGAAACGTCACGATCCCCGAGGTCAGTCTTCCGCGGACCGCCGAGGGCCAGGCCCTGCCCGTCCGGTCTCGTGTGGGGATGCTGCTGGGCTGCGTCCAGCGCACCTTCTATCCGCAGGTCAATGCCGCAACCGCGCGTGTGCTCAACATGGAGGGTTGCGAGGTCGTCGTCCCGAAGTCCCAAGGATGCTGCGGGGCCCTGTCGGTCCACGCCGGTCGTGCCGAGGAGGGGGAGGACTTCGCCCGCCGGATCGTCGACACGTTCGAGTCGGCCGAGGTCGACTACCTCGTCGTCAACTCCGCAGGATGCGGGTCGACGATGAAGGAGTATGCGGACATCCTCGCTAATGATCCCCTTTATGCCGACCGCGCCGAGGTGCTTGCCGGCAAAGTGCGGGACGTGACCGAGATCCTCGTCGAACTCGGACCCGAAGCCCCGCGCCATCCCGTGGCCGACGCTGCTGGCACCAACGGTGACCTGCGGGTGGCCTATCACGACGCCTGCCACCTCTCGCATGCCCAGGGTGTGCGCAATCCGCCGCGCGAGCTGCTCGGGCAGATCCCAGGACTCGAGATCGCACCGATCCGGGATGCGGACACGTGCTGCGGATCGGCGGGCATCTACAACCTCGTGCGGCCAGAGGCGGCCCGTGAACTCGGCGACAAGAAGGCGACGAACATCGCTGCTACCAAAGCCGACCTCGTCGTCACCGGCAACCCGGGTTGTCTGCTCCAGGTCACCGACGCTTTGCGCAGGCGTGGAGAGGACACCCTGCCGACCGCTCACACGATCGAACTCCTCGACGCCTCGCTGACCGGAGCCGGAGCCTCTGACCTGCTCTCGCGGTGAGATATCGGCCTCTTGGGGCGAGGTTTCGGCGCGCCGAACCCTGCGGATTTACTGGGCAGGACCGCATAATCGCCCTAAGATGAGAACCATGGCGACCAGAACGACTTCCCCCGCTTCTGGTACCGGGAAACGCCCAGCGCGCAAAAATGCTGGTCGCACCGGACAAGCGGGGACAGAAGACCCCGGGACAAACGTTGTCACCGGTGCGTGGAGGGGAGTGGCCCACATGGCCGGAAACCGTGCGCGAAAGACACTCAGTGACGAACCGACCGATTCACCGACGAAGAGGGACGGGTCTGCGTTCTTCCTGATCGGGCTCTCGATCATCATCGCGGCATTCGAATGGTGGAACATCCCGGGCGCGATCAGCGACATCGTCCGCAATATCGTCGAAGGCACCTTCGGCCGCGTGGCCCTGGCACTGCCGGCGATCTTCACCGGATACGCGATCCGCCTGTTCCTGCGCGGAGACGACAACCGGGGCAACAACCGGATCCTCATCGGTCTCATCTTCGCCCTCCTCGCGGCCTCCGGCCTGGCGCACATCGCCGCCGGCAATCCCAGCTTCGTGAATTCGCGAGAGGCCATGGCCAACGGCGGCGGAGCCCTCGGCTTCGTCATCTCCTCACCCTTGGTCACAGCGACCACGATCTACGTGGCAGTCCCGCTCCTGGTCCTGCTCGGCCTCTTCTCCCTGCTGGTCATCACCGCGACACCCGTACGGGCGATTCCCCAGAGACTGACGGACCTCTACCTGCGCCTGACCGGGGGAGCCCGCCCGGAGAAGACCGGCGAGGTGGATGCCGACGGCAACCCGACCGATCTCGTCGCCGACAACGCTCGGACCTCGAGCCTCAAACCCGTAATGGGCAGCAAGCGTCGGAGCCGGAAGAAGAAGACCGAGATCCCCGGGGTCGACTCCCCATCATCGGTTGACGACGATATCGCGGACAAGGCCTACGACAAGGCCTACATCCACGAGAACGACGTCAGCGACGAAGAGGCCGACACGACGGTCATCGAAACCGAGCCGAAGTTCAAGCCCGGCGAACGTCGCCCGACCAAGGCCGAGCGGGAGACCGCAGCGCTGAAGAAGACCATCGGGATGGACGACGACGCCGCCACGGTGGCGCACAAGCCCAAGCCGGGTGCCGCCTCGGCGCCTGTTCCCGCGACGAGCAACCCGGCGCCCCCACCGACCGAGCAGCTGCCCGAACGCGTGGAGCAGCTGACCTTGGCCGGGGACGTCACCTACACGCTGCCCGCCTCGGACAACCTTCTGCCCGGTCCTCCTGCGAAGGAGCGCTCCGAGGCCAACGACAGGGTCGTCGAGGCCCTGCGCGACGTGCTCGACCAGTTCAAGATCGACGCCCAGGTCACCGGCTTCTCGCGGGGACCAACGGTCACCCGCTACGAGGTGGAGCTGGGCGCCGGCACGAAGGTCGAGAAAGTCACGGCGCTGTCCAAGAACATTGCCTACGCGGTGGCCAGCGCCGATGTCCGCATCCTCTCGCCGATCCCCGGCAAGAAGGCCATCGGCATCGAGATTCCGAACTCCGACCGTGAGAACGTTGCCCTCGGCGATGTGCTGCGGTCGAAGGCCGCGCGCAAAACCGAGCACCCGATGGTCATGGGTGTGGGCAAGGACGTCGAGGGCGGATTCGTCGTCGCTGACCTGTCGAAGATGCCTCACCTCCTGGTCGCCGGTGCCACCGGTGCCGGTAAGTCGAGCTTCGTGAACTCCATGATCACCTCGATCATGATGCGTGCCACGCCCGACGAGGTGCGCATGATCCTCGTCGACCCCAAGCGCGTGGAGCTGACGATCTATGAAGGCATCCCGCACCTGATCACCCCGATCATCACGAACCCGAAGAAAGCCGCCGAGGCGCTCGAATGGGTCGTGCGTGAGATGGACGCCCGCTACGACGACCTCGCGAACTTCGGGTTCAAGCACATCAAGGAATTCAACAAGGCCGTCCGCGAGGGACGCGTCCAGGTTCCGGCGGGATCGGAGCGCGTGCTCCAGCCCTACCCGTACCTGCTGGTCGTCGTCGACGAGCTCGCCGACCTGATGATGGTCGCCCCGCGCGACGTCGAGGCGTCGATCCAGCGCATCACCCAGCTGGCCCGTGCGGCCGGTATCCACCTGGTGCTCGCCACACAGCGCCCCAGCGTCGACGTCGTCACCGGTCTGATCAAGGCCAACGTGCCCTCGCGCCTGGCGTTCGCGACCTCATCGCTGGCCGACTCGCGAGTCGTGCTCGACCAGCCTGGTGCTGAGAAGCTCATCGGTCAGGGTGACGCCCTGTTCCTGCCCATGGGGGCGGCGAAGCCGATGCGCGTCCAGGGTGCCTGGGTCAACGAGTCCGAGATCGAGAAGGTCGTCGACCACGTCAAAGGTCAGCTCAAGCCGAACTACCGCGAAGACGTCGCGGTCGAGAAGCCGACGAAGCAGATCGACGAGGAGATCGGCGACGACCTCGAGCTGCTGCTTCAGGCCGCCGAGCAGGTGGTCACCACACAGTTCGGGTCGACCTCGATGCTCCAGCGCAAGCTGCGCGTCGGATTCGCCAAGGCCGGTCGACTCATGGACCTCATGGAATCGCGCGGAATCGTCGGACCCTCCGAGGGTTCGAAGGCCCGCGACGTCCTGGTCCGTCCGGAAGACCTTCCCGGAACACTCGCCATCATCAAGGGCGAGACGCCTCCGGACGACTCGCCGGACCAGGCACCGACTCCGGGCGGCGCTGGTCAGGCGGATGGCTCCGGACGTCAGGGCAGGACCGACGGCTATGCGGTCTCCGCTGCCGGTGACTTCGACGAGGAGTTCGAAGACTTCGGCGCATCGAGCGCAACGCCTGTTCCGCAGGCCTCCGGACAACAGGCTGCGGGTTCGCAGTCCGGGTATACGGACCGCTATGCCACCGGGGTCGGCCATGCCGCTGACCTCGACGTCGGAGGCGTCGACCCGGAGACAGGACTCGAGGTCGTCGAGGCCAGCGGCGAGGATGCCTGGGAGCTCACCGGACACTGAGTGCAGACGAGCCGGCGTCAGCGCCGGACATGCGTGAGGCGTGGAGTCGACTGCTGGAGACGGCAGGTCGGCTCCACGCCTTTCTCATGCCGCCTTTCACATGTCACTCGGATAGGCTTGAGTGGTGAGTGATCGAGCAGACAACAGCCCTACAGGACAGGTCGCGGCCGAGCCGAGTCCCTGGAACCTTCCCAACGCCCTGACAGTCGTGCGCATTCTGCTCGTGCCTGTCTTCCTCATCCTGCTCCTGGCCGATGGGGGACAGGACATGACCACGAGGTGGTGGGCGCTGGGCGTCTTCCTGCTCGCCATGGCCACGGACAAGCTCGATGGGGATCTTGCCCGCAAATACAATCTCGTGACGAACTTCGGCAAGATCGCCGACCCGATCGCGGACAAATCGCTCATGGCCGCCGCGCTCATCGGCCTGGCCATCATTGCGGAGATCCCCTGGTGGGTCCCCGTCATCATCCTTGTTCGCGAGCTCGGCATCACGGTGCTGCGATTCTTCATGATCCGCATCGCCGTGATGCCCGCCTCGCGCGGCGGCAAGATCAAGACCGTCGTGCAGACCGTGGCGATCGGTCTGTTCCTGCTCCTGCGTCCGCTGGCCCACATCGTCCCCGAGGCAGTGACCTTCGTCGTCCTCATCCTCGCGTGGCTGATCATGGCCGCCGCGATCGTCATCACCGTCGTGACCGGCATCGACTACTGTCTCCAGGCGGCGAAGCTCGCCAAGGACTCACACGCGGGGGAGTCCTCCGGGAATCGCAATGGCCCGGCTGACGGCCAGGCAGGCAGCGGTCCGGTCGGTGGCAGCGGTCCGGTCGATCCGCACACTCGGTGAGCCGATGAGTGATCCCGAACTCTTCACGCTCAGCCAGCACGTCATCAGCACCTGCACTCGGATGGGCCTCTCTCTCGCCTCGGCGGAATCGCTGACCGGAGGACGATTCGTCGCCAGCCTCGTCGACGTCCCAGGAGCTTCAGCAGTCGTGCGCGGTGGACTGGTCACGTACGCGACCGACCTCAAGTCCAGCCTCGCCGGTGTCGATGCCGATCATCTTGAGGAGACCGGCCCGGTCGATCCGGTCGTCGCCGCACAGATGGCGGCCGGAGCTGCGCGGAAGTGCGTTGCGGACATCGGCGTCTCCTGCACCGGTGTGGCAGGACCCGATCCCCAGGACGGCAAGGACGTCGGTCTCGTCTACACCGCCATCGCCTTTGCCGGGAAGGCCAAGGTCTTCGAGCATCGGTTCTCCGGCGACAGAGAAGCAATCCGCAGCGCCACCGTGTCCGCGATGTTGACGAACCTCGACGAATTCGTCACCCATCTGACGTTCGGTGCTGGTGGAGACGCCGACGCCGCGGGAGCCCCGACGGAATAAGTTCGATGCTGGGGCGGTTGACCGAGTGATGACACTTGGACGAACACGGACCAGTTCCTTCGAATGGACTGGCAAAACCGACAGGCAAGGCACCCAGGTTGGCGCTCGGTCGCGACCGGGCTGTAAAGTTGAGGCAACGATCAAGACGGTTCGCGCAGACAAAGGGAGGGACACATCATGTTACTGAGAGTAGAAATCGGTGACGCACTTCGTTCCGCCCGCCGCCGCCAGGGCCGCACGCTCCGCGATGTCTCCATGGGAGCCAGCGTCTCGTTGGGGTACCTCAGCGAGATCGAACGCGGACAGAAGGAAGCTTCCTCAGAGCTGCTCTCGGCCATCTGCGAAGCGCTCGATCTGCCGCTGTCGTCTCTGCTGACCGCAGTCTCCGACCGCTTCGCGCTCGAAGAGGGTGTCCAGATTCCGGATACCATCCCGCAGGAGCTCTCGGATAAGATCTTGGGTCGCCGTGGCGGATATTCCGCACCGCGCCTGGCCGCCAAACCCTGATGCGCCACACTCTTTACTGGATCCTCATGAACGAGGAATTCGGCGAGGCTCGAGCAGCATCCCTGCATACCGACCTGGCTCTGAGCAGCCTGGGTTCGCGCACCGCCGAAGAGGCCTTCGCAGCAGGTATCGAACCTCGCGACATCTGGACTGCCGTCTGCGACGCGAGCGGAGTGCCCGAGTCACGCCGCCTCGGCAAAGAGAAGCCGCGCTCCAGACCGTTCTAGCTCCAGGCTGTTTTAGCTCCGGGCTGACTGGCGGCTTCATCGCCTCAGGCGTGGCCGAGGACGCGACACGCGCCGATATATAGAACACTTGTTCCCATGTCGGTTATGCTGGTAATGATTCACGGGACCTGTGATCATGAGTGGCTGGTTATCCACGGGGGAATGCGTTCCTCTGTCGTTATGTCAGTGCCATCTTCTAGCCTTGGTCTCAAAGGAAAACGACACTTTAGGAGAGATCATGGCTCGTACACCCAAGAACCTGCAGATCCCAACCGGCGGCGACCGCTCGAAGGCGCTCGACGCCGCGCTGGGGCAGATCGACCGCAACTACGGCAAGGGCGCGATCATGCGCCTTGGCGACGGAATCCGCGAGCCGATCGCCTGCATTCCGACCGGTTCGATCGCCCTCGACATCGCTTTGGGCATCGGCGGTCTGCCGCGCGGTCGCGTCGTTGAGATCTACGGACCGGAATCATCCGGTAAGACGACGGTTGCCCTGCACGCTGTCGCGAACGCGCAGAAAGCCGGCGGAATCGCAGCCTTCATCGATGCTGAGCACGCTCTCGATCCCGACTACGCGGCGAAGCTGGGAGTCGACACCGACCAGCTGCTCGTGTCACAGCCGGACACCGGTGAGCAGGCCCTCGAGATCGCCGACATGCTCATCCGCTCAGGCGCACTCGATGTCATCGTCATCGACTCGGTCGCGGCGCTCGTGCCGAAGGCCGAAATCGAAGGCGAGATGGGCGACAGCCACGTCGGCCTCCAGGCTCGACTGATGTCGCAGGCGCTGCGCAAGATCACAGGTGCTCTGGCGCAGTCTAAGACCACCGCGATTTTCATCAACCAGCTGCGTGAGAAGGTCGGCGTCTTCTTCGGATCACCCGAGACGACCTCGGGCGGCAAGGCCCTGAAGTTCTACGCCTCGGTGCGCATCGACGTCCGTCGCATCGAGACCCTGAAAGAGGGTCAGGACGCGGTCGGCAACAGGACTCGCGCCAAGATCGTCAAGAATAAGATCGCGCCACCGTTCAAGCAGGCCGAGTTCGATATTCTCTACGGCCACGGAATCTCCCGCGAAGGCAGCCTCATCGATATGGGCGTTGACAACGGGATCATTCGCAAATCCGGCTCATGGTTCACCTACGACGGGGACCAGCTCGGACAGGGCAAGGAGAAGGTGCGAACCTTCCTCTGCGACAACCCAGGCCTGGCTGAGGAGATCGAGCTCAAGATCAAGCACAAGATGGGCCTGATCAAGGTCGACGAGCCCGAAGCCGACGCTGAGGCAGCAGGGGACGCAACCGCCGAGACACCACAGTCGAATGACGTCGAAGTCTCCTGACCGCCAGGACTGTGAGAGTGGACCCGTCGAGTCGATGCCCGTGAATCGCGACTCGGCGGGTCCGCCTGCGCAGGCAGACCAACTCACCGAACTCCGTCAGGCCATCGACGAGATCGATCAACGGCACGCGGACGGGGAATCCGGCTTCTTCAGCCTCCAGTCGGATCCCGACCTCGATTCCGGCTCGGGCTCCGACTCGGGTTCCGGCGCACGTTCTCGTTCGAGGCGGTTGTCAGCCTCAACTGCGGATGCAGCCGGCGATACGTCGTCCGGTAACGAGACACTGTCCGATGACGTGCCGTCATTCGCGGATGCACTGTCGTTCGACACTGACGGCGATGACGAAGAGCCCGACTACGACACGTCGTATGCGAAGGCGAAGAAGACGGCCATGAACATGCTGGCCATGCGTGACCATGCGAGTGCAGAACTGCGCGAGAAACTGATCAAGCGCGACTACCTTTCCGATGCTGTCGACGATCTCATCGCGAAGCTGCAGAAGTCCAAACTGCTCAATGACGAAGAGTTCGCTCACCGGTATGTCCGCGCTCACCGCGAGCGGCGCAAACTCTCCCGCTCCGTGCTCAAACGTGAGCTGAAGAAGAGGGGCATTTCGCCAGAACTCATCTCTGACGCCGTCGACGAGGTCGACGGTGAGGAAGACCTGGCCCGTCAGGTTGCAGAGAAGAAGGCCGCCTCGACCCGGCAGCTCGATTATGAGGTGCGCGAACGCCGCATCCTCGGTATGCTCGCCCGCCGCGGTTTCTCCTCCTCGATCTGTATCAAGGTCACCCGCGAAGTACTCGCCGAGGACTGAGGCCTCGAAACTCCGCTGAGCGGATAGAATGATGGCGCCATGACTGAACTGATTGACTCACCGACCTCGACCGAGAACACGCAGCGCAGCTACGAGGTCAAGACCTACGGCTGCCAGATGAACGTGCACGACTCCGAACGTCTATCCGGACTCCTCGACGATGCGGGCTACGTGCCCGCTGCCAGCGACGACCAGGCCGATGTCGTCGTGTTCAACACGTGTGCCGTGCGAGAGAACGCGGACAACCGCCTCTACGGCAACCTGGGTCAGCTCGCCCACGTCAAGGAGCGCAATCCCAACTTCCAGATCGCTGTCGGCGGATGCATGGCGCAGAAGGACCGCGACACGATCGTCAAGAAGGCTCCATGGGTCGATGTCGTCTTCGGCACACACAACATGGGTTCCCTGCCGGCGCTGCTCGAACGGGCCCGGCACAACCAGGAGGCCCAAGTCGAGATCCTCGAAAGCCTCGACGTGTTCCCCTCGACCCTGCCGAGTCGACGCGAATCACAGCACTCCGGCTGGGTCTCGATCTCTGTCGGATGCAATAACTCTTGCACGTTCTGCATCGTGCCCAGTCTCCGCGGCAAGGAGAAGGACCGCAGGCCCGGCGACATACTTGCCGAGGTCGAAGCACTGGTGGCCGACGGCGTCGTCGAAGTCACGCTGCTGGGTCAGAACGTCAACTCCTACGGTGCGGAATTCAGAGACAAAGGCGCATTCGCCAAGCTCCTGCGTGCCGTGGGAAAAGTGGAGGGAATCGAACGCGTCCGCTTCACGAGCCCGCACCCGGCTTCGTTCTCCAACGACGTCATCGACGCGATGGCTGAGACGCCGACAGTGATGCCGCAGCTGCACATGCCGCTGCAGTCTGGCTCGGACTCCATCCTCAAGGCCATGCGCCGCTCCTACCGCACGAGCCGTTTCATGCGCATCCTCGACAACGTCCGTGAGCGCATCCCCAACGCCGCCATCACCACCGACATCATCGTCGGCTTCCCCGGTGAGACCGAAGAGGACTTCCAAGGCACGATGGACATCGTCCGTCGCGCCCGGTTCTCCCAAGCATTCACCTTCCAGTACTCGATCCGCCCGGGCACTCCGGCGGCGACGATGGACGATCAGATCCCCAAAGAGGTCGTGCAGGAGCGATTCGAACGGCTCACCGCCCTCCAGGACGAGATCGCCTGGGAGGAGAACACCGCGCAGATCGGCCGTGAGGTTGAAGTGCTCGTCACGACTCTGCCCCACGACGACTCGCCTCGGCTCACCGGCCGCTCGGCCGACAACAGGCTCGTCCACGTCGGCATCCCCGAAGGAGAGTCGCTCCCACGCCCCGGCGATTTCGTCACCGCCACTGTGACCGAGGCCAAGCCCTACTTCCTCCTCGCCGATTCCGGATTCGCGCTCCGTCGATCGCGTGCCGGCGACGCATATGACAGGGCACAGGCCGACAGCTGCGGCATCCCTGCCCCGGGTCAGAGCGCAGGCGGTTCCACGAACCTGGGAATGCCGACGCTCCGCCCCCGCGGCTGAGATGGGATCATTTGCCATCATCCCTGCGGCTCCCGTTCTGCTGCACGACATCGACCGCAGTGAGACGTCCAGGACCGCTGAACTGCGCTCGGCGATCGAGGATGTTCTCCGTCGGCGCCCGGATTGGGCTCTGCCCATCGAAGCACTTCCTCCAGTTGCTGGTCTGGGCGGCCTGGGCATCGACCGCGGCATCGAGGCTCGCACTGGGCTACGGCTCGATGGTCAGGCATGGGTGGAGGCCGTGAATGCCCTCAGCGCTGCTGATCGTGAGACCAGCGAAAAGGCCCATCCGGGCGTGGCTGTGGCATATCTGCATGCCGATGCCGCCGGAGTACGGCTTGGGCCCCTGGGCAGCAGTGAGAACCTGCTGATCCCGATCGACCTCTCCGTGGCAGCCTCCGAGGATGCGCCGCTGGCTCCTGTGCCCGGCGCGGCTGAGGCCGAGGAGAAGCTCATCGCGGCGCTGAGGGCCGGCGACCCGCGCGGCGTGCTCCAGGCAGCGGCAACCGGTCACGAGGTCCACGCTGATCTCACACTCCTCGAATCCGCAGCCCGACAGCTTCTGGAGTCGGACACCGACTTCGGCGGTTTCGACGTCGTCTTTGACGTAGATCTGCATGAAGTTCGCTCGCTGTGCGCAGCCGGAACGTACTGAAAGGGGCATCCGATGAGCGCGAACGAACCGGTCATCACCATTGTCGGGTCGACTGCGACCGGCAAATCCGAGCTTGCCCTCGACCTAGCCGAGCGCCTCGGCGGGGAGATCATCAACACGGATTCGATGCAGTTCTATCGAGGCATGGACATTGGGACTGCCAAGCTGCCGCTCTCCGAGCGCCGCGGCATTCCGCATCACCTCATCGACATCCTCGACGTGACCGATGACGCGAATGTCCAGACCTTTCAGACTCAGGCGCGGGAGGCGATCGTGGACATCCGATCCCGTGGACGTCGTCCGATCCTCGTGGGCGGTTCGGGCCTCTACGCGCGGGCCGCGACCGATCACATGGAGTTCCCCGGCACCGATGCGCAGGTGCGTGCACGCCTCGAAGGGGAGGTTGAGGCAGACCGCTGGGCTCAGCATCGCCGCCTGCAGGACCTCGACCCTGCAGCCGCAGAGAAGATCACGCCGAACGATCAGCGCCGCATCGTCAGGGCGCTTGAGGTCATCGAGATCACCGGCAGGCCCTTCAGTGCTCAGCTGCCCGACTATCAGGAGATCGAGCCCACGATCCACCTCGGACTCAGCGTCGACCGCGCGACGCTGCATGCTCGGGTGGCCGACCGGGTCCACACGATGTGGCGCCAAGGGTGGGTCGATGAAGTCATCAGACTCCTCGACAGAGGCCTCGCCCACGGTCGGACAGCATCGCGGGCGATCGGATACGCCCAGATCCAGGACTTCCTGGCAGGCAAGGTCGATCAGGAATCTGCGCAGGAACAGACGATCATCAGGACGCGTCAGTTCGCGAGGCGGCAGGACACCTGGTTCCGCCGTGACCCGCGCATCGCCTGGATCGATGCCAGTGCTGGCGACCCCGAGTCGAACTTCGTCCATGCGTTCACCATCATCGACGGCCGATAGGATAGTTTCATGAGCACTTCCGAATCTCCATTCGCAGCCATTGCCGACACCGCCTTCTTCAAAGGGCACGGCACACAGAACGACTTCGTGCTGCTGAGCGACGATGACAGTGCGTTGGAGATGCACCCTGAAACCGTCGCACTCCTGGCCGATCGTCGCACCGGCCTCGGCGGCGACGGCATCATCCGGATCGTGCGCTCGGCGGCCAGCGGAATCCCCGGCGCACTCGAGCAGGCAGAAGCCGGTGCAGAGTGGTTCATGGACTACTACAACAACGACGGCAGCCTGTCAGAGATGTGCGGCAACGGCGTTCGCGTCTTCGCCCATGCGCTGGTGGAGACCGGGCGCGTGCCCGCCGACGCCGGCGAGATCAGAGTCGGCACTCGAGACGGAATCAAAGTCGTCCGCACGACTCTCAACCCGGCACTCGGAGTGCAGACCGGCGACGGTGTCGCAAGCGGACGAACAGGCCCTGGCTCTGCCGCCGACGCCTGGTACACGGTCGATATGGGCCGGTGGGCGCTGGACGACGGTGACGCGGTCCTCGTCACCACCTCGGGCATCGAGGTGGCACGACCCGGCCTCAACGTCGACACGGGCAACCCGCACACGGTCGTCGCCCTTGCCGAAGTCGGTGAGCTCGAAGCAGCCGAACTACGAGACGCACCGGTCCTCGACCCAGTACCCGCCCACGGTGCCAACGTCGAATACATCGTCATGGAACCGGCTCGCAGCGATGTGTCCGGGGGAGAGGGCGCCCTGCGTATGCGTGTGTTCGAACGCGGCGTCGGAGAGACTCGCTCCTGCGGCACAGGCGCCTGCGCAGCCGCCATCGCTGCGCACCATTGGGCAGGGCCCCAGTCGCCTCTGCAGTGGCGAGTCGACGTCCCAGGCGGTCAGCTGCGGATCGGAATCACCCCGGATGAGGACGGCACCCACGGCAACGTCACGCTGTCGGGTCCAGCCGTGCTTGTCGCTGCCGGCACAATCAGCTAAGCGGGCTCTCGCGCACGATCAGCTGAGCTGCCCGACTCAGTCGTCAGTCGCGGTGGACGGTGAGTACTCGGTAGCCCTTCGACGATCCGGTGCGGACCACGTCGAAGCCCTCGCCGAGGGTGTCGATCAGCCACGTGTGCAGCGAATCGGCGCCGAGGTTCTTCGATACCACCAGATCGGCTCGGCCTCCAGGAGCCAGCCGGGGAATCCAGGTGGTCAGCAGGTCGTGGAGGGCTTCTTTGCCCACGCGGATCGGCGGGTTCGAACGAATCGTTTGGAATTCGAGGTCAGCAGGAATCTCTGCCGCGGTGACTGGGCTAATCGACGACAGACCCAGTCGCTGGGCATTCTTACGGGTGGTGTCCAGGGACCGGGAGTTGACGTCGAGTGCCCAGACCCGCACATCCACCTCGGTGTCCTTGGCCTCGAGTGCAGCGTCCAAAGCGATCGGACCCCAGCCGCACCCCAGATCGAGGAGATCGCCGGGCTCGGGAGCTGGCAGATGTCGCAGGAGGACCGCGGTTCCCAGGTCCAGGCGAGTGGGCGAAAACGTGCCCGACGCGGTTTCGACGGTGACCTGATGGCCGGCGAGCTCGAGTGAGAGTTCACGGGTCTTCGCGTCGCTGGTCGGGGATTCGGTGAAATAGTGCTCTGACACCGTTACAGTTTAGACGGCTGTGGGAGAATTGATGGACACCGCTCAAATCTGAGCGGAAACTCGCCGCTTGACAGGAATGCCGCGGCGGGTGAAAGCGAACAAAGGAATGAATGACGTCCACTGATAAAGAGCGTCGGGACGCAATGCTCGACCGCGTCCTCGCACGAGGTGCCCAGGCCTTGGGTACCAACGATTCACAAGTCGATGACGACTCACAGTTCGATCTGGCAGAGCGAGCGGCTCTCACTCGAGTCGCCGGTCTGTCCACTGAGCTCGAAGATGTCACCGAGGTCGAATACCGCCAGATCAGGCTCGAGAGAGTCGTCCTCGCCGGTCTGTGGAACACCACTTTGGCTGAAGCCGAGAACTCGATCAGGGAGCTCGCGGCACTCGCTGAGACCGCCGGCTCTGAGGTCCTCGACGCCATCGTGCAACGTCGCGAGAACCCGGACCCCGGAACGTACCTGGGCAAGGGCAAAGCGGCAGAGCTTGCTGAGATCGTCGCGTCCGTCGGCGCGGACACCGTGATCATCGACTCCGAACTCGCGCCCAGCCAGCGACGCGGGCTCGAGGACGTCATCAAGGTCAAGGTCGTCGATCGCGTGGCGCTCATCCTTGATATCTTCGCCCAGCATGCGAAGTCACGAGAGGGCAAAGCTCAGGTCGAGCTGGCCCAGCTCGAATATCTGCTCCCGCGCCTGCGCGGCTGGGGCGAATCGTTGTCCCGTCAGGCTGGCGGCCGCGTCGCCGGCGGTGCCGGAATCGGCTCACGCGGTCCAGGCGAGACGAAGATCGAACTCGATCGGCGGCGAATCCGCGCGAGAATGTCGAAGCTGCGCAAGCAGATCACCGCGATGGCACCCTCGCGCACGACGAAACGGAAGAACCGCGCCCGCAACCACATCCCGTCGGTGGCGATCGTCGGGTACACGAACGCGGGCAAGTCCTCCCTCCTCAACCGGCTCACCGACGCCGAGGTGATGGTTCAGAATGCGCTGTTCGCGACCCTTGACCCCACGGTCAGGCAGTCCCGGACCGCTGACGGCATCACCTTCACCTATACCGACACCGTCGGTTTCGTGCGCAACCTTCCGCACCAGCTGGTCGAAGCCTTCCGTTCGACCTTGGAAGAGGCCTCGGATTCGGATCTGCTTCTCCACGTCGTCGATGCCTCTCACCCCGATCCGCACGGACAGATCGCTGCGGTCAGGGAAGTGCTCAAAGAGGTCGAGACCGGAGATATCCCCGAGCTGCTCGTCTTCAACAAGACGGACATCGCCGAGGAAGCTGTGGTCACCGGTCTGCGCGCCGAGTACCCCCATGCGGCGTTCGTCTCGGCGTACACCAAGGACGGCATCACCGGTCTCGTCGAGACCATCGAAGACATGCTCCCGTCGCCGAATATCGAGATCACGGTGCTCGTTCCCTACGAACGCGGCGACCTGGTGTCGAAGATCTATGCCCTGGGCACGGTCGAACACGAAGAGCACAGCCTCGGTGGCACAGGTATGCAGGCGAAGGTCCCAGCGGACCTGGCGGCAGAACTTGAGGAATTCCGACGTCCGGACCTGGTTTTCGACGAGTGAGCTCGGTCGAAGACCTGCTCGAATCCGCCGTCGGTGCCATCGGCGGTTCGACCAGACAAGGTCAGTCGGACATGGCCCAAGCGGTCGCCTCGGCGGTGGACAAGAAGATCCATCTGCTCGTCCAGGCGGGAACGGGCACCGGAAAGTCGTTGGCCTACCTGGTCCCGGCCGCCGAGTACGCCAGCCGTACCGGCGGGCGGGTGATCGTCTCGACAGCCACCTTGGCACTGCAGACGCAGATCATCCATCGAGACCTTCCACGCCTGTTCAAAGCCGTGAAGAAGACCCTGGATCCACTTCCACGTGCCGCTCTGCTCAAGGGGCGACGCAACTATGTCTGCAAGCACAAGCTCTCCGGCGGGTATCCCGACGAGGGGGAGGGCATGCTCTTCGACCTCGGGGCCGATGCGGAAGCGGGACGAAAGCCCACTGACCGCTCGGGGCTGGGCGATGAGATCCAACGAATCCGCACGTGGGAGAAGACGACGGAGACCGGCGACCGCGATGACTTGCTGCCCGGTGTCAGCGACCGAGCCTGGTCGCACGTCTCAGTGAACTCCTTCGACTGCCTGGGATCGAACTGTCCGCTCTACACCGAATGCTTCGCAGAGTTGGCGCGCAACAACGCGGCCGAGGCCGACATCGTCGTGACCAACCACGCGCTCCTGGCCATCGACGCCTTCGGGGAGAGCAACGTGCTGCCCGAACACGACGTCATCATCATCGACGAGGCCCACGAGCTCAAGGACAGAGTCACGAGTGCGCTGTCGGGCCAGCTCAACACCAGCATGCTGTCTGCGGCCACCAGCTCGGTGCGCAAACACACGATCGTCCAAGACGGTGTCGTTGCGCTCCTCGATTCCGCCGGCGCCGCACTGGAGCGCGCGCTCAGCGGCATCAGTGAGGGTCTCATCCTGACGATGAGCGAGACACTGGGGCTGGCTGTGGCACAGATCCGTGACTCGTCCCGGCAGATCATCAACGACATCGGCGGCAAGACTGAGGACTCGGACGCCGGGCGACAGATGGCGAAGGCTCGCTGTCAGGAGATCTTCGAACTCGCCGAGCGGTTCTGTGATCCGGGCAAGAACGACGTCATCTGGGTGAGCCGGAATACGTTTCGGGAGAAGGAGACGACGAACCTCGTCGTCGCTCCCTTGAGCGTGGCCGGGACAATGCGTTCGGGTATCTTCGTGGAGTCGACAGTCGTGGCCACCTCGGCGACGCTGTCGTTGGGCGGAAACTTCGACGCTGTCGCCGCTTCGCTGGGACTCTTCGGACCCGATGCGCCGAAATGGGACAGCCTCGATGTCGGATCGCCGTTCGATTACGGCAAGCAGGGCATTCTCTACGTGGCAGCCCACCTGCCGCGGCCCGGTCGCAGCGGTTTGAGCGAACAGGCCCTCGACGAACTCGTGGAGCTGGTCACAGCCTCCGGCGGGGGAGCACTCGGACTGTTCTCCTCCCGTGCTGCCGCGACTGCAGCGGCCGAGCATCTGCGCACGAAACTCAACCTTCCGATCCTCCTGCAGGGAGATGACGGACTGCCGTCCCTGGTCTCTCAGTTCACCGCCGATGACGAAGCATGCCTGTTCGGAACCATGTCGTTGTGGCAGGGAGTCGACGTGCCGGGAAGGACGAATCGCCTCGTCATCATCGACAGACTCCCGTTCCCGCGTCCCGATGATCCTCTGATGCAGGCTCGGTCACGCGACGCCGACAACCGGGGTGTCAATGGATTCATGGCCGTGAGTGCCACACACGCCGCGCTGCGGTTGGCGCAGGGAGCCGGTCGCCTGATTCGAACAACGTCGGATAGGGGAGTCGTTGCCGTGCTCGACTCCCGGCTGCGCTCGGCTCGTTATGCCGGGTACCTCGTGAACTCCATGCCGAACATGTGGCCGACCACGGATTCGGCTCTTGTGAAGGCCAGCCTCGGACGGTTGGCCACCAAGCCGGAGTGAGTCACCGGGCAGGACCGAGACATTAGCCAGGACCGAGACGTAGGGCGGAGTGTGACGTCGGCCGGAGTGAGATGTCGGCCGCAACGATCCACCAGCAGAAAAACAGTGTGCCCACGATCGACAACGATCGTGGGC